>NZ_JBVHJO010000002.1:0-767551 GCF_055559995.1 Streptomyces sp. NPDC023541 | reverse complement strand
CGCACGCGCCGAGCCGAGGAGACCCCCCGGAGGGGCACCACCCCACCCGAAGCCACCGCCCTACCCGACGGGCCACACCCCCGGCCAGGGGGGGGCACACCCCAGCCCCGCCGGCGATTGAGGCGCGGCCACCGGCCCGCAGCCGGAGGGGATCAGCGGACCGGGTGGCCCGCTTCGCGGAGGGCCGACTTCACTTCGGCGATGCGGAGATCGCCGAAGTGGAACACCGACGCCGCCAGCACCGCATCCGCCCCCGCCGCGATCGCCGGGGCGAAATCGGCCAGGCGGCCCGCGCCGCCCGAGGCGATCACCGGCACCGTGACGTGCTTGCGCACCGCCGCGATCATCTCCGTGTCGTAGCCGTCCTTCGTGCCGTCGGCGTCCATGGAGTTCAGCAGGATTTCCCCGGCGCCCAGCTCCGCGGCCCGGTGGGCCCATTCGACGGCGTCGATGCCGGCGCCCCGGCGGCCGCCGTGGGTGGTGACCTCGAAGGAGCCCGTCTCCGTGCGCCGCGCGTCGACGGACAGCACGAGGACCTGCCGGCCGAACCGCTCCGCGATCTCCTGGATCAGCTCGGGGCGGGCGATGGCGGCCGTGTTCACGCCCACCTTGTCCGCTCCCGCGCGCAGCAGCTTGTCGACGTCGTCGGCCGTACGGACGCCGCCGCCGACGGTCAGCGGGATGAAGACCTGCTCTGCGGTGCGCCGCACCACGTCGTAGGTGGTCTCGCGGTTCCCGGAGGACGCGGTGATGTCGAGGAAGGTCAGCTCGTCGGCGCCTTCGGCGTCGTACAGCTTGGCCATCTCCACCGGGTCGCCCGCGTCGCGCAGGTTCTGGAAGTTGACGCCCTTGACGACCCGGCCGTTGTCCACGTCCAGGCAGGGGATCACGCGTACGGAGAGGCTCATCCGGACACCGCCTTGTACGCCTCGACCTCCACCTCGACGACCATCGACGAGTCGACGAAGCCGGAGACGATGAGCATCGTCGCGGCCGGGCGGACCGCGTCGAAGAGCTCCTTGTGGGCGCGGCCCACATCGTCCACGTCACGGGCGTGCGTGAGGTACATGCGGGTGCGCACGACGTCCTCGGGGCCGAGGCCGGCCTGGGCGAGGGCCTTGAAGGCGACGCCGAAGGCGGCGACGGTCTGGTCGTACGGGCCGCCGGCGTCGGCCGCGGTGCAGCCGGAGACGAGCACGAGCCCGTTCGGCAGCTGCACGGCGCGGGAGTACGCGATGACGTCCTCGTAGGAGCCGCCGGAGGAGATGCGGCGTACGGCGTCGGAACTCATGCGGAGACCACCTTCAGGGCTTCTTCCAGGGTGAAGGCCTTGGCGTACAGGGCCTTGCCGACGATCGCGCCCTCGACGCCCAGCGGGACCAGCTCGGACAGGGCCCGCAGGTCGTCGAGCGAGGAGATGCCGCCGGAGGCGACGACGGGCCGGTCGGTGGCGGCGCAGACGTTCTTCAGCAGCTCCAGGTTGGGGCCGGTCAGCGTGCCGTCCTTGCCGATGTCGGTGACGACGTAGCGGGCGCAGCCCTCGGAGTCGAGGCGGGCGAGGGTCTCGTACAGGTCGCCGCCCTCGCTGGTCCAGCCGCGGCCCTTGAGGGTGGTTCCGCGTACGTCGAGGCCGATGGCGATCTTGTCGCCGTGCTCGGCGATGGCCTTGGCGGCCCACTCGGGGGTCTCCAGGGCGGCGGTGCCGAGGTTGACGCGGGTGCAGCCGGTGGCGAGGGCCGCGGCGAGCGAGGCGTCGTCGCGGATGCCGCCGGACAGCTCGACCTTGATGTCCATGGCGCGGGTGATCTCGGCGACCAGGGCGCGGTTGTCGCCGGTCCCGAAGGCGGCGTCCAGGTCGACCAGGTGGAGCCATTCGGCGCCGGCGGCCTGCCAGGCGAGGGCCGCCTGCAGGGGGGAGCCGTAGGACGTCTCGCTTCCGGAGACGCCGTGGACGAGGCGGACGGCCTGGCCGTCGCGCACGTCGACCGCGGGAAGGAGTTCGAGTGCGGATGCGCTCATCAGAGGGTCTCGATCCAGTTGGTGAGGAGCTGGGCGCCGGCGTCGCCGGACTTCTCGGGGTGGAACTGGGTGGCCCACAGGGCCCCGTTCTCCACCGCCGCGACGAAGCGCTCGCCGTGGGTGGCCCAGGTGACCTTGGGGGCGCGGATCAGCGGGTTGGTGACTTCCAGGCTCCAGTCGTTGGCCGCGTAGGAGTGCACGAAGTAGAACCGGGCGTCGGCGTCCAGGCCGGCGAAGGCCTGGCTGTCGGCGGGGGCCTCGACGGTGTTCCAGCCCATGTGGGGGACGACCGGGGCCTTGAGCGGGCCGACCGTGCCGGGCCACTCGTCGAGTCCTTCGGTCTCCACGCCGTGCTCGATGCCGCGCTCGAAGAGGATCTGCATGCCGACGCAGATGCCCATGACCGGGCGGCCTCCGGAGAGGCGGCGGCCGATGATCCAGTCGCCGCGGACGTCCTTGAGGCCCTGCATGCATGCGGAGAAGGCGCCGACGCCGGGGACGAGGAGTCCGTCGGCGTCCATGGCCTTGTCGTAGTCGCGGGTGATCTCGACGTCCGCGCCGACGCGGGCGAGGGCCCTTTCGGCGGAGCGGACGTTGCCGAAGCCGTAGTCGAAGACGACGACCTTCTTGGTGGGGCGTGCTGTGCTCATTCCCAGATTCCTTGGATCCGCAGGACTCCGGCCGCCAGGCACATCGCGGAGGCGATGGCGAGCAGGACCACGACCGATTTGGGCATCTGCTGCTTCTGGAAGGAGTAGACGCCCCCGGCCAGGAACAGGCCGAGGACGATCAGGATGGTGTTCAGCCCGTTCACTGCTAGAGGGCGCCCTTCGTGGAGGGCAGGATGCCGGCGGCGCGCGGGTCGAACTCGGCGGCGTAGCGCAGCGCGCGGGCGAGGGCCTTGAACTGGCATTCCACGATGTGGTGGGCGTTGCGGCCGTACGGGACGTGGACGTGCAGGGCGATCTGGGCCTGCGCGACGAAGGACTCCAGGATGTGGCGGGTCATCGTCGTGTCGTAGGAGCCGATCATCGGCGCCATGTTCTCGGGCTCGGTGTGGACGATGTAGGGGCGGCCGGACAGGTCGACGGTCACCTGGGCGAGGGACTCGTCGAGCGGCACGGTGCAGTTGCCGAAGCGGTAGATGCCCACCTTGTCGCCGAGGGCCTGCTTGAAGGCGGCGCCGAGCGCGAGGGCGGTGTCCTCGATGGTGTGGTGGGAGTCGATGTGCAGGTCGCCGTCGGTCTTGACGGTGAGGTCGAAGAGGCCGTGGCGGCCGAGCTGGTCGAGCATGTGGTCGTAGAAGCCCACGCCCGTCGAGACGTCGACCTGGCCGGTTCCGTCGAGGTTTATCTCGACGACGACGGAGGTCTCCTTGGTGGTCCGTTCGACCCGTCCGATGCGGCTCATGCGTGCTGCTCCTTCTTCAGTGCGCGAACCGCTTCCAGGAACGCGTCGTTCTCTGCCGGGGTCCCGGCGGTGACCCGCAGCCGGCCGGGTACGCCGTTGTCCCGGACCAGGACCCCGTGGTCGAGGATCTTCTGCCAGGCGGTGTGCGCGTCCTCGAACTTCCCGAACTGGATGAAGTTCGCGTCGGACTCGGTGACCTCGTAGCCGATGGCGCGCAGTTCGGCGACGAGGCGGTCCCGCTCGGCCTTGAGCTGCTCGACGTAGCCGAGCAGGGTGTCGGTGTGCTCCAGGGCGGCGAGTGCCGTGGCCTGGGTGACGGCGGACAGGTGGTACGGCAGGCGCACCAGCTGTACGGCGTCGACGACGGCGGGGTGTGCGGCCAGGTAGCCCAGGCGCAGGCCGGCCGCGCCGAAGGCCTTGGACATGGTCCGGGAGATCACCATGTTGGGGCGGCCCTCGATGAGGGGCAGCAGCGAGTCCCGGTGGCTGAACTCCACGTAGGCCTCGTCGACGATGACGAGGGAGGGCTTGGCCGCCTGGGCCGCCTCGTAGAGGGCCAGGACGGTCTCCGCGTCGACCGCGGTGCCCGTGGGGTTGTTGGGCGAGGTGATGAAGACGATGTCGGGGGCGTGCTCGGCGATCGCCCGCTCGGCCGCCTCCACGTCGAGGCGGAAGTCCTCGCGGCGCGGGCCGGAGATCCAGCCCGTGCCGGTGCCGCGGGAGATCAGCGCGTGCATGGAGTACGAGGGTTCGAAGCCGATCGCGGTGCGGCCGGGCCCGCCGAAGGTCTGCAGCAGCTGCTGGATGACCTCGTTGGAGCCGTTGGCGGCCCATACGTTCTCCCGCGCGACCGGGTGCTTGCCGGTACGGGTGAGGTAGGCGGCCAGCTCGGTGCGCAGCTCGACCGCGTCCCGGTCCGGGTAGCGGTTGAGGGTGCGGGCGGCGTCGGCGACGCGCTCGGCGATGCGCGCGACGAGTTCGGCGGGCAGCTCGTAGGGGTTCTCGTTGGTGTTCAGCTGGACGGGCACGTCGAGCTGCGGGGCGCCGTACGGGCTCTTGCCGCGCAGTTCGTCCCGGATGGGGAGGTCGTCGATTCCGATGCTCACTGGTTGGGGACCTTCCATCCGAAGCGTGCCTTGAGGGCGGCGCCGTGGGCGGGCAGGTCCTCGGCCTCGGCGAGGGTCACCACGTGGTGGGTGACCTCGGCGAGGGCGTCTCGGGTGTAGTCGACGATGTGGATGCCGCGCAGGAAGGACTGCACGGACAGGCCGGAGGAGTGGCAGGCGCAGCCGCCGGTGGGCAGCACGTGGTTGGAGCCGGCGCAGTAGTCGCCGAGGGAGACCGGGGCCCACGGGCCGACGAAGATCGCGCCGGCGTTGCGGACGCGGGCGGCCCAGGCGGCGGCGTCGGCGGTCTGGATCTCCAGGTGCTCGGCGCCGTAGGCGTCGACGACCTTGAGGCCGTCCTCCAGGCTGTCGACCAGCACGATCGCGGACTGCTTGCCGGCGAGGGCGGGCTTGATCCGGTCCTCGACGTGCTTGGTCGCGGCGACCTGAGGCTCCAGCTCCTTCTCGACGGCTTCGGCGAGCTCGGCGGAGTCCGTGACGAGGACGGCCGCGGCCAGCGGGTCGTGCTCGGCCTGGCTGATGAGGTCGGCGGCGACGTGCACCGGGTCGGCCGTGGAGTCCGCGAGGACGGCGATCTCGGTCGGGCCGGCCTCGGTGTCGATGCCGATCCGGCCGGTGAAGTAGCGCTTGGCGGCGGCGACCCAGATGTTGCCGGGGCCGGTGACCATGTTGGCGGGAAGGCAGCCGTCGGGTCCGGAGGTGCCGTACGCGAACATCGCGACAGCCTGGGCTCCGCCGACCGCGTACACCTCGTCCACGCCGAGCAGGGCGCAGGCGGCGAGGATCGTCGGGTGCGGCAGGCCGCCGGCTGGGTCACCTTCGAAAGCGGGCCTCTGCGGCGGGGACGCGAGCGCGATCGACTCGACGCCCGCCTCCTGGGCCGGCACCACGTTCATGACGACGGAGGACGGGTACACCGAGCGGCCGCCCGGCGCGTACAGCCCCACGCGCTCCACCGGAACCCACTTCTCGGTCACGGTGCCGCCGGGGACCACCTGGGTGGTGTGCTCGGTGCGGCGCTGTTCGCGGTGCACGATCCGGGCGCGGCGGATCGACTCCTCCAGGGCTGCGCGGACGGCCGGGTCGAGCTCGTCGAGGGCCGTCCGGAGTGCCTCGGCGGGCACCCTGACCTGCTCCAGCGTCACCCCGTCGAACTTCTGCGCGTACTCGATCAGCGCCGCCGTGCCACGATGATGGACGTCCTCGCAGATGGGCCGCACCTTCTCCAGGGCAGCTTCTACGTCGAACTCGGCACGGGGCAGCAGGTCGCGCAGGGCGCCGCCCTCGGGGAGGGCGTCACCGCGCAGGTCGATACGAGAGATCACCTCCCAATTCTCTCAGACCGCCTCGTGCCACCGTCCGCCCGTATCACTGGCTGATACACGCCCCGGACGTCACAGGTGCCCGTTAGCGTTCGCCTACACGTACATGACGGCGGAGGGGGACCGCGGTGACCGAGGCGAGCGCGGACGGGTATCCGGCGGATCTCAGCGCCTCCGAGCGCCGCATGTGGGACGCGTACCGCACGGGCAGCGTCTGCGACCTCAGTGCCCGCGCCGCCGACGTGGACGATCCGCACGGCGACCTCATCTGGGGTTCCGGGCGCAGCGTCCGCGCGGGGGTGGTGGCGCTGCTGCTGCTCCACGGGCCGCCGCCGGTGCCGGGCCGGGTGGCCTCCCTGAAGCTCCGCGGCGTACGGATCATCGGGCGGCTGGATCTGTCCGGTGGGACCGTTGCTCCGTACGTGGAGCTGCAGTCCTGCCGCTTCGACAGCGAGATCCAGCTGTCCGAGGCCCGATTCGGCACGTTGCGCCTGGTCAACTGTGCGATTCCGCGGCTGGAGGCGGCCCGGTTGCACACGGAGGGCGATCTGCACGTGCCGCGCTGCCGGGTGGCGCGCGGGATCCGGCTGACCGATGCGCAGATCGGCACGGACCTGCTGGTCAGCCAGGCGGTGGTGCAGCGGGACAACAAGGGCCGGGCGATCGCCGCCGACGGGATGTCGGTCGCGCAGGACTTCCAGGGCGAGCTGCTGGAGACGTACGGGGAGGTGAGCCTGCGCGGTGCGAAGGTCGGCGTGTCGATGAACCTGCGCGGGGCCCGGCTGCGCAATCCGTCCGGGCGGCACGCGCTGAACGCGCCGCAGCTGACCGTGGAGCGGACCCTGTACCTGACCTCGATCGCCATGGACTACGGCCGCGGGGGCTCGGGCTCCTCCACTCCCCCGTACGGGCTGGGCCGGACACCGACCCGGGGGCAGCAGGCGCAGCCGTTCGAGTGCCGGGGCGGGCTGCGGCTGGACGACGGCCGGTTCGGGGACGCCATCGACTTCTACGGCGCGCGGTTCCAGCTCACGGACGAGCAGGAGATATCCCTGCGCCGGATCCAGACCCCGGAGTTCCGCTTCGTCGGGGAGGGGCCGGAGCGCGGGAGGGTGGTGGTGTCCGGGGCCAAGGTGGTCAAACTCGTCGACACCTCCACGAGCTGGCCGGGCCCGGGCGGGGTGTCCATCGAGGGTTTCGAGTACGAGAACCTCGCGCCGCGCGGCCACTTCCCCCTCTCCCGCAGGCTGGCCTGGCTGGAGGCGGCCACCCCCGAGTACTCGCCGGGGCCTTACGAGCGGCTGGCGGCCGTACTGCGGGCCAGCGGCGAGGACGCGGACGCGCGCGAGGTGCTGCTGGCCAAGCAGCGGCGGCGCCGGGCCACGCTGCCGCCGGGGCCGAAGGCGTGGGGGTACCTGCAGGACTGGACGGTGGTCTACGGCTACCGGCCGGGCCGTGCCGCGCTGTGGATGGCGGTGCTGTGGGCGGCGGGGGCGCTGCTGTTCTCCCAGCTCGACCCGCCGGCGATCAAGCAGGACGAGCATCCCGAGTGGAGCGCCCCGCTGTACGCCCTGGATCTGCTGCTCCCGGTGATCGACCTCGGCCAGCAGGGGCAGTGGAAACTGGCCGGCGGTTGGCAGTGGGGGGCGGCGGGTCTCGTCGTCATGGGCTGGATCCTGGCCACGACGGTGGCGGCGGGGGCCTCCCGGCTGCTGCGGCGGGGGTGACCGGGCGCGTCTCGGGACGATTACCCTGTGCGTCGTGACCACCGTTCGCCTGCCCCTCTTCCCGCTGAACTCGGTGCTGTTCCCGGGACTCGTGCTCCCGCTGAACGTCTTCGAGGAGCGTTATCGCGCCATGATGCGCGAGTTGCTGAAGACGGGTGAGGACGAGCCGCGCCGTTTCGCGGTCGTCGCGATCCGCGACGGCCGGGAGGTCGCCCCGACCGCGCAGGGCCTGCCGGACCCGACGGCGCTGCCCGAGCGGGGCCCGGCGGCGGGCTTCGGCCCGGATCCCGTCCAGGCGTTCCACCGGGTGGGCTGCATCGCGGAGGCGGCGACGATCCGGGAACGGGAGGACGGCAGCTTCGAGGTCCTCGCGACCGGTACGACGCGAGTCCGCCTGCTGTCGGTGGATTCCTCGGGGCCCTTCCTGACGGCCGAGCTGGAGGAGCTCCCGGAGGACGCGGGCGACGGCGCCGGGGTCCTCGCGGAGGGCGTGCTGCGGGCTTTCCGCAACTACCAGAAGCGGCTGGCGGGGGCCCGCGAGCGGTCCCTGACGGGCGCGGAGCTCCCCGACGAGCCGTCGGTGGTCTCCTACCTGGTGGCCGCGGCGGCGGTGCTGGACATCCCGGCGAAGCAGCGGCTGCTGCAGGCGCCGGACACGGCGACGCGGCTGGCGGAGGAGCTGAAGCTGCTGCGTACGGAGACGGCGGTGATCCGCCATCTGCCGTCGCTGCCGGCGGTGGACCTGACCCGCGCTCCGACGAGCCCCAACTGACCAGCCGCAACTGACGAGCGCGACCGACGGGGGACCGATGGCGAAGAAGACGAAGCAGGCGGCCGGCACCCCGGCCGTCGTCGCCCTGACGGCGGCCGGGGTCGCCTTCACCACGCACGCGTACGAGCACGACCCGGCGCACCCCTCGTACGGCGAGGAGGCGGCCGAGGCCATGGGCGTCTCGCCGACGCAGGTCTTCAAGACGCTCGTGGCGGACGTGGACGGCGTCCTGACGGTGGCGGTGGTCCCGGTCTCGGGGTCGCTGGACCTGAAGGCCCTGGCGACGGCGGTGGGCGGCAAGCGGGCGGCGATGGCCGATCCGGCCCTGGCGGAACGCACCACGGGCTACGTCCGCGGCGGCATCTCCCCGCTGGGGCAGCGCAAACGGCTGCGCACGGTGATCGACGAGTCCGCGACGACGCACCCCACGATCTGCTGCTCGGCGGGCCGCCGCGGCCTGGAGGTCGAACTCTCCCCGTCGGACCTGGCCACCCTCACGTCAGCCACCCTGGCCCCGATCGCCCGCCCGTAGCCCTCCCGCCCCCGCCAACCCAGCCCCGCCGGCGATCGAGGCGCGGGTGCGGGCAGGGCCCGGCGGGGGCCGGGGCGGAGTCCCGGGAAACGGAGGAAGGGCGGGGCGGGCACGGGCTCCGCGCAGCGCCAGCGCCAGCGGCCCACCGCCCCGGCGGGTCAGGCGCGCGGGGCTTCCGACGCCGTCGGACCGGTGTCGGTCGGCGGCAGCGACCGCTCGGCCGGCGGGGGCGGCGCCGGCTGGTAGTAGCCGCTCCACCCGGCCAGCGGGTCCGGCTCCGGATCCCGCGGCGTCCACAGCGCGGTGAATCCCAGGTGCAGCAGCACGGCGGTCATCGGCCAGGCCAGCAGCGCCCCGTGCGCCAGCAGCTCCAGCGGCCCGTCGAACGGCACCCCCTTGCCGGCCTTGGCCGCAGCGGCTGCCACATCCGCCGACGACCCGAGCCACAGCCCGAACCGCCACCCCGCCAGCGCGGCGAAGCAGGACCCGACGGCGAGCCCGATCACCAGCGGCACACCGCCGGCCCGGCGCCACAGGAACGTGCCGACGGCGCTGAGCACGCCCAGTCCCACCGACAGCAGGAAGAAGGTCCCGTCGGCGGCGATCCGCGCTTCGCTCTCGCTGTTGCGCAGGAACACCGCCTCCCCGTTGGAGACGTACTGCACGCGCGGCGCCAGCCACATCCACAGCACTCCGAGGAGCAGCCCTGCCACCCCGACCGCCAGGGCCACGACGGCACCGTCGCGGATGTCCGCCGGGGTGATGGCCGCGGCGCTGTCACCCGGCTTCTCGGGCGGCGACGGCGGCGGGTCGAAAGAGGACTGCGGGGTCACGGCTTCGGTCACCCCCACATCGTGCCAGGTGTCCCCGGACCCGGCGTCGGCGGACCGCACCGGCGGACCGCGTCAGCGCACCGATGCCCGGCGGTACGCCCAGGTCGCGAGGGCCAGGGAGACGACCCCGACGGCCGCGCACACGCCGAGGTCGAAGGCGACGGCGGCCCAGTCCGGCTCCGGTTCGAAGGTCCGTGCGAACGCCTCCACGCCGTACGTGGAGGGCAGCAGGTCCCGCGCCCACACGATGAGGGCGGGCATCCGCTCGGGCGGCAGCACCCCCAGCAGCAGGGCCGCCGACATGCCGAGCTGTCCGGCGAGGGTGGCCAGCTCCTGCCGCGGTGCCAGCAGTCCCAGCGCCGCGCCGAGCCCGGCCAGCGCGGCCCCGGCCAGGGGCACGACGGCGGCCAGGATCCACAGGCCCCCCATCGGCAGGCCGAAGAGCAGGCATCCGAAGACCGCGGTGACCAGTGTCCCCGGCAGGGTGAAGGAGGCGTACGCGGCGGCCGCGCCCAGCACCACCGAGGCGGGCGGCACCGGCAGGGTGGCGTAGTGGTCGAGTCCGCCGCCGGCCCGCAGCTGCCCGAAGTACTGGGCGAGCAGGTTCAGCGCGACGAAGGCGACGACGAGCACCGAGGAGCCGGCGACGACGGCGCGGGCCTCCGAGCCCCCGTCGACGACGCCCCGCATCAGGATCATGATCCCGACGGACTGGAAGGTGGCCACGAACAGCAGCGGTATCCGCGCCACCCGCGCCCGCGACAGCTGCGCCCGGTAGACGGCGGCCAGCGAGGGGAAGAACCGCGCGCCGGGCGCCAGCGGCGCGGGCCGGGGTGCCGGTGCGCAGCCCTCGGTGTCAGCGGCCGGTGCCACCTCCGGCGCGGGTGTCGGCGCGGCGTCGGGCGCGAGCGCGGCCCGGACGGCCCCCGTCGAGCGGTCGCTCACGACTTCACCAGCCCTTTCGTCCTGCCGCCGAGGGCCAGGTACACGTCTTCGAGGCTGGGGGTGGCCAGGGTGAAGTCGTCGAGCGCGGCGAAGGCGGGGCCCCCGGTGACCGAGGCCACCGCCGCCCGCGCCTCGTCCGGCGCCAGCCGGAGCACCCAGCGGCGACCCGACTCGACGGCGCGGGCGCGCAGCCGGGCGACCTCCGGCACCTCCAGCGGAGCGCTTTCGCGCCACACCAGTTCCAGCCGGACCTCGCCGGAGACCTTCGCCTTCAGCGCGGCCGGCGTGTCGCAGGCGATGACCTTGCCCTGGTCGATGACGGCGACCCGGTCGAGGACGGTCTCGGCCTCGATGACGTTGTGGGTGACGAGCAGGACGGTCGCACCGTGCTGTGCGCGGCGCCGGTCCACGGCCGCCCACACGGCCCGCCGGGCCACGGGGTCCATGCCGGTGGTGGGCTCGTCGAGGACCAGTACGGGCCGCTCCCCCACCAGTGCGGCGGCCAGGCAGGCGAGGCGCCGCTGGCCGCCGGAGAGCTTCTTCAGGGGCCGCTCGGCGATCGGGGTCAGCCCGAGTTCCTCCAGTACGGCGTCGCGCGCGGCCCGGGCCGCACGGAGGTCGAGTCCGCGCAGCCGTCCGGTGGTCTCGGCGGCCAGTGCCACCGTGAGCTCGTCCAGGGCGGTGGACTCCTGCCCGAGGTAGGCGAGCAGCCGGGAGGCCCGTCCGGGGTGGCGTACGAGGTCGTGGCCGAGGAGGGTCACGGTGCCCGAGTCGGGCCGCATCAGGCCGGTGATCTGGCGGACCAGGGTGGACTTGCCGGCGCCGTTGGGGCCGAGCAGCCCGAAGACCTCGCCGCGCCGGACGTCGAGGGTGACGCCGTCGTTGGCGCGGGTCTGGGGCAGGGCGGGGGCTCCGCGCCGCCCGCGTACCGCGGGATACGTCTTGACCAGGTCACGCACCGCGCAGACCACGTCGGGCGCCGCTCCCGCGGCCGCCGCCGTGCTGTCCTGCGCCTGTGCTGTGCCCGTACTCACGAGGGAGCAGCCTACGGGGTTCCCGCCCCTACTCGGCCGCCGGGGTCTGCGGGGCGGGCAGGTCGGCGGGTGCGGTTCCGGGCGCGGCGGCCGGTACCGCCGCGACGTGCTCGGCGGCGGCGCGGACGTCGATCTCCCTCCAGAACCCGGCGCGGATGGCGTAGCGGTCGTGCTCGTCGATCTGGTCGTCCTTGTGCGCGAGGAGGCCGAAGCGGGCGGCGTAGCGCAGCAGCTCGCCGTCGATCCGGTGCGGGATGCGCGGATACATGGTGGCCAGTTTCTGCAGGTGCACGGTTTCCGGGAGGCGCTCCATCCACCGCCGGGCGAACACCTGTCCCACCTCGAACGGGTCGCCGCCGACGGTGGTGATGTCCTCCTCGCGGTCCGCCCAGCGCTGTTCGGCGCTGGTGAGCTGGGCGAGGGTGGGCAGGGAGGCGGTCTCGGCGGGTTCCCCGAGGGGTCCGGCGCGGTCGATCCAGCCCTTGTCGGAGGACCAGCGCAGGGCGCTGGCCGGGGCGGCCGTGCTGCTCGCGGCGGCTTGCGGGCCGCCGTGCGCGCCGGGGGCGCGCAGTGATCCGGCGAGGTCCTTGGGCGTCGGGACGGTCTTGCCGCCGGGGGTGGTGGGCGCCGGTACGGGGACTCCCTCCCGGTCGTCGTCCGCGCGGGCGGCGGCGCCGTTGCGGGCGGCCTCGGCGAGTGCGGCCTCGGGCAGCGGCGCCGAGAGGATGGCGGCGATGTCGGGGCGGGGCACGGGCGGCGGGGAGCACAGTCCGGCCAGGTCCTTCGCGCGGACGGCCCGGGTGATCCAGGCGCGGTCGAGGACGCGGCGTTCGTCGGCTTCGGCGACGAGGTCCTCGGACTGGTTGTAGTCGCCGTCGGCGGCCTGGACGGCCCACAGGTGGACGGCGACGCCGTGCTCCTTGGCGGACATCAGGCCGGGCAGCAGGTCGCCGTCGCCGGTCACGAGGACCACGTCGGAGCAGGCGCGGTTGCGGGCGAGCTCGGTGAGTTCGGCGTGCATGGCGGCGTCGACGCCCTTCTGGGCCCAGCGGCCGTCGCTGCGGGTCAGGGCGCCGAGGCGGACGGTGACTCGGGGCATGACGCGCAGCCTGCGGTGTTCGGGCTGGGGCACCCGGTCGGGTGCGCCGTCGAACCAGTAGATGCGCAGCAGGGGCTGCTCGGTGTCGGCTTCGGCCCGTTCGCGCAGGCCCTGGATGAGGGCGGCATGGTCGACGGTGATCCGGGAGCGGGAGGGCTCCCCGGCGAGAAGGCTGGCGGCGGCGCCCAGCAGGTAGCCGGCGTCCACCAGGACGACGCAGCGGTCCACGCGTTCCACCCTCTTCCCTGGGGTCCCCATGTCGTTTTCCGGGGTTCCCCGAGTCTGCCCGACCCCAAGGGTGTTGAAGGCCGGAACTCGATCATCGGCGTGGCGGATCTCACGCGGCGGCGGGCGGCGACCCTCGGCTACACGCAGTAATGATCCAAAATGCGCGGTTTCTGGGGCTGTGTGAGTGTGAAGGCGGTCCTGGCCCCTAGACCCTCACGGAGGCTCCACCATGGCCAAGAACAAGAACCAGAAGCAGCCGGCGAAGCAGCAGACCCGTTCGTCCGGACAGGACATGTCGCGCTCGTCGGATTCGTCCCACGAGCCGGCGTCCCAGGCGCCGAGTCCCATGGACCTGGCCCACAAGAGCAAGCAGAAGAAGTTCGGCCACAACTGACGTACCGGGCTGACGTCCTCCGCGTCGGTCTGTGACGCCCCGAAGCGCCAAGGGCCTGCCCGGCAGTACCGGGCAGGCCCTCGTCGTGCGTGTGGCGGCCGCCGTCATCCGGCCAGGCAGGACGGTCCGAGCAGGACCTTGAGGTCTCCGAAGAGGGCCGGGTCGGGCTGTACCCGGTGCCGGTCGAGGCGCAGCACGGTGGTGGTCCGCGGTCCCTGGAGCTTGATCCGCACCTCGGTGTTGCCCTTGTGGTGGCGCAGGATCTCCCCCAGACGGGTCACCATCGGGGGTGTGACCTTGACGGTGGGGATGGTGAGGACCACGGGGGCGTTGGTGCCGGCGGAGGAGAGGTCGGGAACCATCATCTCCATGGCGACCAGGCGGGGGACGTCCTCGCGCTTGTCGAGGCGGCCCTTGACGAAGACGACGGTGTCCTCGACCAGCTGGGTGGAGACGAGCTGGTAGGTCGCGGGGAAGAACATGCACTCGATGGAGCCGGCCAGGTCCTCGACGGTGGCGATGGCCCAGGCGTTGCCCTGCTTGGTCATCTTGCGCTGGAGGCCGGAGATGATGCCGCCGATGGTGACGACGGCGCCGTCGGAGTGCTCGCCGCCGGTCAGCTGGGAGATGCCGGCGTCGGTCTTGTCGGAGAGGACGTGCTCCAGGCCGAAGAGCGGGTGGTCGGAGACGTAGAGGCCGAGCATCTCGCGCTCCTGGGCGAGCAGGTAGGACTTCTCCCACTCGACGTCGGAGAACTCCACGTCGAGGCCGAAGCCGGGCTCGTCGCCGGCGGCCTCGTCACCCATTCCGCCGAAGAGGTCGAACTGTCCCTCGGCCTCCTTGCGCTTGACGGCGACCACGTTGTCGATCATCGACTCGTGGTGGGCGACCAGGCCCTTGCGGGTGTGGCCCATCTCGTCGTAGGCACCGGCCTTGATCAGTGACTCGATGGTCCGCTTGTTGCATACGACGGCCTCGACCTTGTCCAGGAAGTCGGGGAAGGAGGAGTACTTCCCCTTGGCCTTCCTGGTCTTGATGATCGAGTCGACGACGTTCTGGCCGACGTTGCGGACGGCGGTGAGGCCGAAGAGGATCACGTCGTCGCCCTGGGCGGCGAAGTTCGACTCGGACTCGTTGACGTTCGGCGGGAGCACCTTGATGCCCATGCGGCGGCACTCGTTCAGGTAGATCGCGGACTTGTCCTTGTCGTCCTTGACCGAGGTGAGCAGACCCGCCATGTACTCGGCGGGGTAGTTCGCCTTGAGGTAGGCGGTCCAGTAGGAGACCAGGCCGTAGGCGGCCGAGTGGGCCTTGTTGAAGGCGTAGCCGGCGAAGGGGACCAGGACGTCCCAGAGCTTCTGGATGGCCTCGTCGCTGTAGCCGTTCTTGCGGGCGCCTTCCTGGAAGATCGTGAAGTTCTTCGCCAGCTCCTCGGGCTTCTTCTTGCCCATGACGCGGCGCAGGATGTCGGCCTCGCCGAGCGAGTAGCCGGCGATGATCTGGGCGGCCTTCTGGACCTGCTCCTGGTAGACGATCAGTCCGTAGGTGACCGCGAGCACCTCTTCGAGCGGCTTCTCCAGCTCGGGGTGGATCGGGGTGATCTCCTGCTGCTTGTTCTTGCGCAGGGCGTAGTTGGTGTGCGAGTTCATGCCCATCGGGCCCGGGCGGTACAGGGCCGACACGGCGGAGATGTCTTCGAAGTTGTCGGGCTTCATCAGGCGCAGCAGGGAGCGCATGGGCCCGCCGTCGAACTGGAAGACGCCGAGGGTGTCACCGCGGCCGAGCAGCTCGAAGGTCTTGGGGTCGTCGAGCGGGAGGGCCAGGAGGTCGATGTCGATCCCCTTGTTGGCCTTCACCATCTTGACGGCGTCGTCCATGATCGTGAGGTTGCGCAGGCCGAGGAAGTCCATCTTCAGCAGGCCGAGCGACTCGCAGCTCGGGTAGTCCCACTGGGTGATGGTGACGCCGTCGGTGTGCCGCACCCAGACGGGCACGTGGTCGGTGATCGTCTCGCTGGACATGATCACGCCTGCGGCGTGGACGCCCATCTGGCGGACGAGGCCCTCCACACCGCGGGCGGTGTCGATGACCTTCTTCACGTCGGGCTCGTTCTCGTACATGCTGCGGATCTCGCCGGCCTCGCTGTAGCGGGGGTGCGAGGGGTCGAGGATGCCGGAGAGCGGGATGCCCTTGCCGAGGACGTCGGCGGGCATGGCCTTGGTGAGGCGGTCGCCCATGGCGTACGGGTAGCCCAGGACGCGCGCGGAGTCCTTGATCGCGTTCTTGGCCTTGATGGTGCCGTAGGTGCCGATCATGGCGACCTTGTCCTGGCCGTACTTCTCCGTGACGTACCGGATCACCTCGACGCGCCTGCGCTCGTCGAAGTCGATGTCGACGTCGGGCATGGAGACGCGCTCGGGGTTGAGGAAGCGCTCGAAGATCAGGCCGTGCGGGATCGGGTCGAGGTCGGTGATGCCCATGGCGTAGGCGACGATCGAGCCGGCCGCGGAGCCTCGGCCGGGGCCGACCGCGATGCCCTGGTTCTTGGCCCACATGATGAAGTCGGCGACCACGAGGAAGTAGCCCGGGAAGCCCATCGAGATGATCGTGTCCATCTCGTACTCGACCTGCTTCATGCGGTCCTCGGGGATGCCCCCGGGGAAGCGGCGGTGCATGCCGCGCATGGTCTCCTCGCGGAACCAGGTGACCTCGGTGTAGCCGTCCGGGATGTCGAACTTCGGCATCAGGTTCCGGAATTTGAACATGCCCTCGGTGTCGACCTGGTCCGCGACCAGCTTGGTGTTGGCGCAGCCCTCCTGCCAGGCGTCCGAGGAGTCGATGGCGTACATCTCGTCGGTCGACTTCAGGTAGTAGCCGGAGCCGTCGAAGCGGAAGCGGTCGGGGTCCGAGAGGTTCTTGCCGGTCTGGATGCACAGCAGGGCGTCGTGGGCGGCGGCCTCGCTGGCGTAGGTGTAGTGCGAGTCGTTCGTCACCAGCGGCGGGATGCCGAGCTTCTTGCCGATCTCCAGCAGTCCGTCGCGGACCCGGCGCTCGATCTCGATGCCGTGGTCCATCAGCTCCAGGAAGTAGCGGTCCTTGCCGAAGATGTCCTGGTATTCGGAGGCCGACTTCAGGGCCTCGTCGAACTGGCCGAGGCGCAGCCGGGTCTGCAGCTCACCGGAGGGGCAGCCGGTGGAGGCGATCAGGCCCTCGGACCACTTGCTGATGGTCTCCTTGTCCATGCGCGGCCACTTCGTGAGCCAGCCCTCGGCGTAGGCGTCGGAGGACAGCCGGAAGAGGTTGTGCAGGCCGGTGGCGTTCGCCGCCCAGATCGTCTTGTGGGTGTAACCGCCGGAGCCGGAGACGTCGTCGCGCTTCTGGTGGGGCTGGCCCCACTGGATGCGGCGCTTGTTGCGCCGGGACTCGGGGGCGACGTACGCCTCGATGCCGATGATCGGCGTGATCCCGGCCTTCTGCGCGGAGTGGAAGAAGTCGTAGGCCCCGTGCAGGTTGCCGTGGTCGGACATGGCGATGTGCGTCATGCCCATCTCGTTGCACGCGTTGAACATGTCCTTCAGCCGTGCGGCACCGTCCAGCAGCGAGTACTGGGTGTGGACGTGCAGGTGCGTGAACGGCGTCTTGGTCACGGCGCTGGTCTCCTGGCGGCGGGGGGAGGGGGGCAGCTTTGAATCCTACGTCCCACGGGTGACAGATCCGGGGCACGCGGCGGTACGGTCGGGCGTTGCAGAACCAGGGGCGCAGGTCCGGCGTCCAGTCCGGCAGAGCCCGTACAACCCGTGCACCAGGAGGAACCCGCCATGGCGGTCCCCGAGACGACCGACGAGCAGCGCGCCGAAGAGATCCTCGACGTGTTCGACACCGCATTCGGTGAACTGCTCGCCGCCGACCCCGCTGCCTTCCAGGTCAAGTTCCGCAAGATGGCGGCCTCGGCCTTCGCCTTCTACCGCGGCACGGCCTGCCTCTTCTACTCCGACCTGGAGCGGGACCGGCACGGCGGCCCGTACTTGGACGAGCGGACGGGCCGGGTGTGGATCCACGGCGATCTGCACGCCGAGAACTTCGGCACGTACATGGACTCCAACGGCCGGCTGATCTTCAACGTCAACGACTTCGACGAGGCCTATGTCGGCCCCTTCACCTGGGACCTCAAGCGCTTCGCCGCCTCCGTCGCGCTGATCGGCTACACCAAGGCGCTCAGCGACGACCAGATAAGCGAGCTGGTGCGGACCTACGCGGGCGCCTACCGGGAGCGGATCCACCGGCTGGCCGCGGGCGCCAAGAACGAAGAGGTGCCCTCTTTCACCCTGGACACCGCCGAGGGCCCGCTGCTGGGCGCCCTGCGCTCGGCCCGCTCCCGCACGCGCTTCTCGCTGCTGGACTCGATGACGGAGATACGGGACTACGAGCGCCGCTTCACGTCCGGCGGCGGATCCGTCGAGCTGGACGCCGCGACCCGCTACAAGGTGCTGGCCGCCTTCGACGGGTATCTGGAGACGCTCCCCGACGAGTCGCTGGTGCGGCCCGACTCCTACCGGGTCAAGGACGTGGTGGGCCGCCGGGGCGTCGGCATCGGCTCCGCGGGCCTGCCCTCCTACAACGTCCTGCTGGAGGGGCACAGCGACGCCCTGGAGAACGACGTCGTGATCTACCTCAAGCAGGCGCAGACCCCGGCGGTGTCCCGGCACATCACCGACCGGGCGGTGCGGGACTACTTCCGGCACGAGGGGCACCGCACGGTGATCTCGCAGCGGGCGCTCCAAGCCCACGCCGACCCGTGGCTGGGCTGGACCGAGCTGGACGGGGCGGGCCAGCTCGTCGCGGAGGTCTCCCCCTACGCGGTGGACCTGGACTGGTCGGACCTCGACGACCCGGAGGAGATCGCGGCGGTCGTCGCGGACCTCGGCCGGGCCACGGCGACCATGCACGCGTCGGCCGACGAGGCGGAGAGCGGGCAGTCCCTGGTGCCGTTCTCCACCGAGCGGGCCATCGACGCGGCCATCGCGGCGGACGAGGAGGGCTTCGCGGAGCTGCTCGTGGACTTCTCGCACGCCTACGGGGCCCGGGCGCGCGCCGACCACCAGATCTTCGTGGACCTGTTCCGCAACGGGCGCCTCACCCCCTAGGGGTGCCTTGTCGATCAGGCCGAGCCCGGCACGATCGGCGGGACGCCCCTGAACCGGCTCCCACAGGAACACGTGGCACACTCGCGAGGATGGACTTTTCCGGGACGGGACTCAGAGGGCTGCGGGCCGCGCTGTTCAGCGCGCTCGTCGTGCTGCTCTCGTCCGGCTCGCACGTCCTGATGTCACAGGTCCCGCTGCCGCCCGTGCTGGTGGGCGGGGCCTTCGCGGGCGTGTTCGTGATCGCCTACGCCCTCGCGGGCCGCGAGCGGGGCTTCGGCCCCATCGCGGGGCTCCTCGTACCGCTGGAGCTGGCGGCCGACACCGTCTTCACCACCGGCCAGCACCTCTGCTACGGCCCGGCCGGCGGCCCCGTCTCGGGGCCGCTGCGCGCCATGGGCCTGGAGGAGCTGTGCGGGGGCGCCCCGGTGGGCGGGCCGCTGACCGAGGTGGCCGGGCCCGCCGACGCCGCCGCGCTGCTGGCCTCTCCGGGGCCCTACACCCCGTGGCTGCTGCTCGGCGCACACGTCTCGGTGGGACTGCTCGCCGCCGCCTGGCTGCGCCACGGGGAGCGCGCGCTGGGCCGGCTGGTGCGGGCGGTGGCGGCCTTCGCGTTCCGGCCGCTGCGGCTGGCGGCGGCCGCCGTCGCGGTGGCCTGCGGGCCGGCGCGGCGGGCGCTTCGGCCGGTCCCGGCGGGTGCCGGGGCCCCTACGCGCTTCCCCGCACACTCCGTGGGACGGCGGGGACCCCCCGTGCCCGGTGCGCTCGCGCGCGCCTGACGCACGTACGGCAGTCCCCTCCACACGTCTTCACACATCACGTCCCACGGAGATCACCATGAGTTCACGCAACAGCCAGGCGAACAAGGCGGCGGCCCGCGAGCGGCTGCGCGCCGAGCGCGAGGCCCAGGCCAAGAGGGACAAGATCCGCCGGCAGCTCATAGTGGGCGTCGGAGTCGTCGCCGCCCTGGGGCTGGCCGGCGGCATCGCCTACGGGGTCATGAAGGCCAATGAGCCCGACTACTGGGAGAAGGCCGCCAAGGCCGAGCTGGTCAAGCCGAAGAACACCGAGGGCGAGGACGGCACCACGGTCGTCGTCGGCAAGGCCGACGCGAAGAAGACCCTGGAGCTGTACGAGGACTCGCGCTGCCCGGCCTGCGCCGCCTTCGAGCAGGCGGCCGGCGAGCAGATCAAGAAGGACGTCGACGCGGGCAAGTACAAGCTCCAGTACGTCGGCGCCACCTTCATCGACAACGCGGTCAAGGGCGAGGGCTCCAAGAACGCGCTGAGCGCGCTGGGCGCGGCGCTGAACGTCAGCCCGGAGGCCTTCCTGCAGTACAAGGGGGCGCTGTACTCCAAGGAGCAGCACCCCGAGGAGACCGTCGACAGCTTCGCCAAGGACGACTACCTGCTGAAGGTCGCGGACACCGTCCCGGCGCTCAAGGGCAACGCCGAGTTCAAGAAGGCCGTCGAGGACGGCACGTACGACCGGTGGGCGCTGGAGATGTCGAAGGCCTTCGACAAGTCCGGTGTGAAGGGTACGCCGACCCTGAAGATGGACGGCAAGAAGATCGACACCCCGCAGACGGCGGAGCAGTTCACGGCGGCGATCGACAAGGCCCTGCAGGGCTGATCCGGGCATTCCGGGAGATGGCCTTCCGGACCGGCCGCACCAACGGGCGGGCGAACTCCCAGAGTTCGCCCGCCCGTTGCGTTCCTACATCTGTTCGACGGGGTGTACCCGTCGGTAATATGACCGGCCGTGACCAGTCATCTCACCCCTTCCCAGACCGCGGCAACGCCCCGGCGCCGCACGGTCGTTCTCGCCGCGGCGGCCACGGCCACGCTGGCCCCCCTCGCCTCCTTGGGCTCCGGAACCGCCCACGCGGCGGGCACCGCCTCCGCCTTCCTGCACGGCGTCGCCTCGGGTGATCCGCTGCCCGACGGCGTCCTGTTGTGGACCCGCCTCACCCCCACCCCCGAGGCCGTCCCCGGCTCCGGCCTCGGCCCGGCCGTCCAGGTGGGCTGGGAGGTGGCCTCCGACCAGGCCTTCTCCCGGGTCGTCGCCCGGGGAACCGTCACCGCGAGCGCCGCCGCCGACCACACGGTCAAGGTCGACGTGCGCGGACTCCGGCCGCAGACGCCGTACTGGTACCGGTTCACCGCCGACTCGGCCGTCTCCCCCGTCGGACGCACGCTGACCACCCCCGGCCACGACGTGACCACCCCGGGCGTCCGCTTCGGCGTGGTCTCCTGCGCCAACTGGGAGTCCGGCTACTTCTCGGCCTACCGCCACCTGGCCGCCCGTACGGACCTGCACGCGGTCCTGCACCTGGGCGACTACATCTACGAGTACCAGTCCGGGGGCTACCCGGAGGCGAAGTACACCGTCCGCCAGCACGAGCCGAAGCACGAGATCGTCTCGCTGGCCGATTACCGCGCCCGGCACGGCAAGTACAAGACGGACGCCGACCTCCAGGCCCTGCACCACGCGCACCCCGTCATAGCCATCTGGGACGACCACGAGTTCGCGAACGACATGTGGTCCGGCGGCGCCGAGAACCACACCCCGGGCGCCGAGGGCGACTGGGCGGCCCGCGCCGAGGCGGCCAAGCAGGCGTACTTCGAGTGGATGCCGGTACGGACCTCGACCGCCGGGACCGTCTACCGCAGACTGCGGTTCGGCACCCTCGCCGACCTCCACCTGCTGGACCTGCGCTCCTTCCGCTCGCAGCAGGCCGAGGTCGGCAGCGGCGCGGTGGACGACCCGGAGCGCAGCATCACCGGGCGCGCCCAGCTGGACTGGCTCAAGTCGGGCCTCGCGGGCTCCGACGCGACCTGGAAGTTGGTCGGCACCTCGGTGATGATCTCGCCGGTGGCCTTCGGCTCGCTGCCCGCCCACCTGCTGGCACCGCTCGCCAAGCTGCTCGGCCTGCCCGAGGGCGGCATCGCGATCAACGTGGACCAGTGGGACGGGTACACGGACGACCGCAAGGAGCTGCTGGGCCACCTGAAGGCCCGGAACGTCAAGAACACGGTGTTCCTGACCGGCGACATCCACATGGCCTGGGCGAACGAGGTCCCGGTGAACATGGCCACCTACCCGGGCTCGGGCACGGCGGCGACCGAGTTCGTCGTCACGTCGGTGACCTCCGACAACCTCGACGACATACTGCACGTGCTGCCGGACACGGTCTCACTGGTGGCCGAATCCGCCATCAAGGCCGCCAACTGGCACGTGAAGTGGCTCGACATGGACGCGCACGGCTACGGCGTGCTGGACGTGACGCCGGAGCGCTCGCAGATGGACTACTACGTGGTGTCCGACAAGCGCCGGCCCGGCGCCACGTCCGAATGGTCCCGCTCCTACCGGACCCTGAACGGGACCCAGAAGGTGGAGCGCGCCTACCAGCCCGTTCGCTGATTGCCTGATTGACCGTCAAATCTTCTGCCGCAAGGGGCGCCTGGTACATACCAGACGCCCCTTGTGCGTTCGAAGCAACAAATCTTTTACGCAAGACACTTGACCTGAATATGTCATGCACACATAAGCTTCGCGCCAGCTGAAGAAGATCCTTCAGGCCACCACCCCCCACCACCCCCCACCCGCGAGGAGCACACGTGCGCGCGAACGCCCGCATATCCCCCCTTCTCCGCCGCCGCCTGATGGGCACGGCGGTTCTGGCCGGAACCCTGGCTTTCACCCCGCTTGCCGCCCCCACCACGCTCGCGGCCGCCAAGACCCCCGCCGAGGTGTGCGCCGACCAGGCCACCGCACCCGCCAACGCCCGCGTGACCCGCACCCACGACGAGCACGCGGACGAGCCGAACGAGCTCACCGACGCGCAGGCCAAGGCCATGGACGCCGACCTCAAGTCGAAGCTGGACAAGGCCCTCAAGAACCAGCCGCAGCGCAGCCTCGCCGCCGCCGAGGCCGTCGTGAACATCCCCGTGTACTTCCACGTCGTGCACTCCGGCGCGGCCGGCAAGCTCACGGCCACCGACGTGAGCAAGCAGCTCGCGGTCCTCAACGCCGCCTACGGCGGCCAGGGCACCGGCAACGTCAACACGAACTTCCAGTTCACCCTGGCGTCGACCGACTACACGGACAACGCGTCCTGGTACAACCTGGCCTCCGGCTCCCAGGCCGAGAAGGACATGAAGAACACCCTGCGCCAGGGCGGCCCGGGCGCGCTCAACTTCTACACCGCCAAGCTCTCCGGCGGCCTGCTCGGCTGGGCCACCTTCCCGACCTCCTACGCGTCCAGCCCCAAGATGGACGGCGTGGTCGTGCTCGACACCTCGCTGCCCGGCGGTTCCTCCGCCAACTACAACGAGGGCGACACCGCCACCCACGAAGTCGGCCACTGGCTCGGGCTGTACCACACCTTCCAGGGCGGCTGTAACGGCAACGGCGACTACGTCTCCGACACCCCGGCCGAGAAGAGCGCCGCGTACGAGTGCCCGACCGGGCGCGACAGCTGCGCCAGCAAGCCCGGCGCGGACCCGATCCGCAACTTCATGGACTACACGTACGACTCCTGCATGTACCAGTTCAGCGCCGGCCAGGTGGCCCGCATGAGCAGCAACTGGACCGCCTACCGCGCGGGCTGACCCCAGCGACGGGGAGGGCCCGGTCCGGCATCCGCCGGGCCGGGCCCTCCCCCATGCCGGGTGCGGCTACAGGCTGTCGAGGAAGCCGATCGCCGTCTTCCACGTCTGCTCCGCCGCCTCGGCGTCGTAGTCGTCGAGGCCCGGGTCGGTGAACAGGTGCCCGGCGCCCGGGTAGCTGTGGACCTCGACGTCCGCCCCGGCCCGCTGCATCCGCAGGTACCAGGCCGTCAGCCAGTCGTGCGGCTCGAAGGGGTCCGGGTCCGCAATGTGCAGCTGCACCGGGAGTTCGTCCACCGAGGCGCCGTCCTCCAGGTCCGCCGTCCCGTGCAGCAGGAGCAGCCCGCGCGCCTTCTCGTCGGCCAGCGCCAAGTGCTGGGCGAGGGAACCGCCGAAGGAGAAGCCCGCGTAGACCAGTCCCTGGTCGGAGTGCGGGGCCGAGGCCAGCACCGCCCGCTTCAGCAGCTCGTCACGGCCGATCCCGTCCCGGTGGGCCATGCCCTCCTCGACGGTCTCGAAGGTGCGCCCCTCGAAAAGGTCCGGAACCCGGACCTGGTGACCGGCCGCGCGCAGCCGGTCGGCCGCCGCGTGCACGGCGGGCCGCAGCCCGTACGTCGAATGGAAAAGCATGATGTTCATGCCTCCATCGTGCCAGCCGTCCCAGGCCCTGCCACGCCACGGCTCCCGCTACGTTTCATCCCCATGGAGACCGAGAACTTCCTGCGCCCCATGACGGTCATCGGCGGCTCGCTGGTCGCCACCCTGATCGCGGGCCGGCTGCTCGACCTGCTGCTGTGCCGGGCCGACGCCCGGCACCCCGAGACCCCCCTGTGGGGACTGCTGCGCCGTTGCCGGCTCCCCTTCCAGGTGGTGCTCTGCGCCACCCTGCTGCGGGGCTCCTACCGCTGGGCGGGCGTCCTGCCCGACCATCCCGTCGGCGTCGGCCGCTTCCTCACCCTGGTGCTCATCGCCTCGGCGGCCTGGCTGGCGGTACGCATCGCGACGGCCGCCGTCGACTCCACGTACGCGCGCTACGCGGCGGTGACCGAGGACGAGGCCCGGGTCCGCCGGGTGCGCACCCAGGTCACGCTGATCCAGCGGGTGGTCGCCGCGGTGGTGGTCGTGGTCGCCGCGGCGGCGATGCTGCTGACCTTCCCGCCGATGCGTGCGGTCGGCGCCTCGGTGCTGGCCTCGGCGGGAGTCCTCGGCATCGTGGTGGGCATCGCCGCGCAGTCCTCGCTGGGCAACCTCTTCGCCGGCCTGCAGATCGCCTTCGGCGACACCGTCCGCATCGGCGACACCGTGGTGGTCGACAAGGAGTGGGGCCGCGTCGAGGAGATCACCCTGACCTTCCTGACCGTCCGCACCTGGGACGAGCGCCGCATCACGATGCCTGTGTCGTATTTCACGAGCAAGCCGTACGAGAACTGGTCGCGCGGCGGCGCGCAGATGACCGGCACGGTCTTCTGGCACCTGGACCACAGCGCCCCCGTGGGCCTGATGCGGGAGCGGTTCCAGCAGATCCTGGAGGAACTCCCCGAATGGGACGGACGCGGCGGCGGCCTGGCCGTGACGGACACCACACCGCACACGGTCCAGATCCGCGGGGTGGTCACGGCCAAGGACGCCGACGACCTCTGGACGCTGCGCTGCGCGGTCCGCGAGCGGCTGATCACGTGGCTGGCCGACCACCACCCCTACGCGCTCCCCCGCATCGCCATCGCCCAGGCACCCCCCGCCCCGGACAGTCCCTAGGCCAGCAGCGCCGCCGCGCACTCCTCGGCGAGGTCCTCGGCGTGCGGCGGCAGTGGCGCTCCGGCGCGCATGTGCCGGCGGACGACCGAGAGGGGCAGGTCGATCAGGGCCAGGGTGATCCGGTCCCGGCCCCGGTCGTCCGCGGCCCCGAGGGCCGCGGCGAGTTCGCCGATGGCGGCGTAGACGCGCTCGTTGCCGGAGTCGGCGCGCCGGGTGTGCTCCTCGGACCAGTCGGCGCGGCCGAACTCCGCCGCGCCGTAGAGGAGGAGCGCCGCCTCCTCGGGCTGGGCTCGGCTCCAGGAAACGACGTGGCGGGCGGCCCTGCGGGCGGCCGTGAGCGGATCGGCCTCGCCGTGGAGGCCGGCGAGATAGCCCTCCTGGAACCGCTCGACGGTCCGCAGCCACACCTCGGCGAGCAGGGCGGTGCGCCCGGCGAAGCGGTGGTACATGGAACCGCTCGGCGCGCCGATCGCCTGGGCGACGGCGGACATGGTCACACCGCCCGGTCCGGCCGAGGCGGCCAGCCGCACGGCGGCGTCGAGGATCTGGTCGATGTCGAAGCGGGGTGGTCTCGCCATGAATCAGAGAGTACCCTCCAGATTATTAGAGACCCATCTCTAATAATCTGGAGGGGAGGACCCATGGGCGTCTTCAACGTGCACGAACGCCTGCTGACGGCCGGGCAGAGGGAGGTCGGCGCACTCATCGACACCTTGGCCGGCGGTGAGGACGACCGGCTGTGGCCGGCCCGCCTGTGGGAGGAGATGGAGCTCGACCGCCCCCTGGCCGTCGGGGCGGCGGGCGGCCACGGGCCGGTGCGCTACACGGTGGCCGCGTACGTGCCGGGGACCTGGGTGCGCTTCGCCTTCACCGGGCCCCGCGGGTTCCACGGCTTCCACGAGTTCACCGCACTGCCCGCCGACGCGGAGCGGACCGTGCTGCGGCACACCCTCGCGATGACCGTCAGCGGCGTCAGCCGCGTCACCTGGCCGCTGGCCTACCGCCCGGCGCACGACGCCGTGCTGGAGGACTGCCTGGACCGCGCCGAACTGGCCTGCACGGGCACCATCGCCCACCGGGCCCGCTGGTCCCCGTACGTCCGCTTCCTGCGGGGCCTCGAACGCCTGGTGACGGGGGCCCGCCCGGGAGTGTCCGCGAAATAGCGTCGGCAGCCGCCCGCACCCGACAACGCTCGTGGTCGATCACAGCCAGGGAGTCTCGTCAAAGTGGCGCCGCCCAGGCGGGAACTTTGACGACACGACTCAGGGCGCGCGCAGGCTGCGTACGTCGAGGTGCCGCAGCACCCGGTCGACGACCTCCGGGTCGGAGCCGGGTTCGCTGCGGGCGGCCAGCACCTCGTGGCGGGCGGCCGACATCATCTCCCGCTGGATCCGCTGGACGTCGCGGAGCCGCTGCACGCGCTGCGCGTACGCCTCGCGCCGTTCCTCGTCGACCATGTCCGGGCTGATCCTGGCCCCCACGTCGTACGCGCGCCGGCTCAGCTGCTCGATCAGGTCCTCCGGCAGCTCCTCGGCCTCCTCGATCTCCTTCAGCCGCCGCTTCGCGGCCTTGGCGGCGCGGATCGCCAGCTGCCGCTCGGCGTCCCGCCTGGCGTCGGTGTCCTCCTCCACGCCCAGGCGCCGCACCAGCCACGGCAGGGTCAGCCCCTGGCACACCAGGGTCACCATGATCACCGCGAACGCGATGAAGATGATCTCGTCCCGCGCCGGGAAGGGCTCGCCGGAGTCCGTCTTCAGGGGAACGGCCAGGGCCAGGGCCACCGAGGCCACCCCGCGCATCCCCGCCCACCACATCACGACGCTCTCACGCCAGCTGAGCGGGATCTCCTCGTCGTAATCGCGCCGCTGGTGCAGTTTCTTGGCGAGCCACCCGGCCGGCAGCAGCCACGCCAGCCGTACGCCGACCACCACCGCGACGACGACCGCCGCCCAGCCGGCCATCTGCCACGCGCGGTCCCGGGCCGTCCCGAAGACGTTGTGGAGCTCCAGCCCGATCAGACCGAAGGCCACGCCGGTGACCAGCGTGTCCACGACCTCCCAGAAGGTGTGCCCGGCCAGGCGTCCCAGCACGTCGTCGGCGTCGGAGGCGTACTCGGCGAGGAACAGGGCCGTCGTCAGCACGGCCAGCACCCCGGACCCGTGGAGTTCCTCGGCGACCACGTACGACACGAACGGCACCAGCAGCGTCAGGCCGATCTGGAGGGTGGCGTCGCCGAGCCGGCCCATCAGCCGGTGGGTGGTCCAGCCGAGGGCCAGGCCGACGACCACGGCGACGACGGCGGACAGCACGAACTCGCCGAGCGCGTCGGGCCAGGAGAAGCTGCCGCTGACGGCGGCGGCGATCGCCACGTGGTAGAGCACGATGGCCGTCACGTCGTTGAAGAGCCCCTCGCCCTCCAGGATCGACACCATGCGGCGCGGCAGCCCGAGCGATCCGGCGACGGCGGTGGCGGCGACCGGGTCGGGCGGGGCCACGAGCGCGCCGAGCGCGACGGCGGCGGCGAGCGGCAGCGCGGGCACCACGGAATAGGCGACGGCGGCCACGGCTGCGGTCGTGACGAACACCAGGGCCACGGCCAGCAGCAGGATCGGCCGCACGTTCGCGGCGAACTGCCGCCACGAGGTCCGCTGCACGGAGGCGTACAGCAGCGGCGGCAGCACCAGCGGCAGGATGAACTCGGGCGGGACCTCGACCTCCGGCACGGCCGGCACCAGGGCGAGGACCACCCCGCCGAGGGTCATCAGGACCGGCGCGGGCAGCCCCAGCCGGTCCCCGAGCGGCACCATGACCACGGCCCCGAGGAGGAGCACGAAGAGCAGAGCGAGCTGATCCACTCCCCCACCCTGCCAGGCCGCCGCGCTCGGCCCGGGCGGTGACTGCGCCGGCCCCGCGTGTCGACCCCCGCGAGGCTCCGCCCCGGCCGACCCGCTCGCCGCCACCGCCGGCGGGGCCGAGAAGCCGGGGCTCCGGCCGCCGAACCCGCTCCTCGTTCGAACGCCGCACGGGCCGCAACTGCCGCAGCGTGGTAGCCGGCCCCGGGCAAAACGTCCCGTGCAGCTCAGCCACATCCAGCCCCGCCGGCCTTCGAGGCGCGGACACGGAGTCCCGGCGGGCGGGCCGCAGGGCTACGGGAGGGGGCGGCGCATCGCGCGGTGGGGAATGCCCGCGTCCTGGAACTCCGGGCCGTGGGCCACATACCCGAGCCGCTCGTAGAAGCCCAGCGCATGCGTCTGCGCGCCGAGGTCGACCGAGGTCAGCCCCAGCCGGGCGGCCTCCGCCTCGATCGCTCGGACCAGCAGCCTCCCCACACCCAGTCCGCGCGCGGACCGGGCGACGGCCAGCCGGCCCAGCACGCCGGCCGCCGGGACGCCCGTCGCGCCGAGGGCCGCCGGCCCGTGCAGCAGGCGGCCCGTGCCCAGGGGGGTCCCGTCGGCGTCCACGGCCAGGACGTGCACCGCGCCCGCGTCGTACGCGTCGTACTCGATCGACTCCGGCACCGACTGCTCGGCCACGAAGACCTCGGACCGCACCGCGAAGCAGGCCTTCAGGTCCTCCTGCGAGACGGCGACCCGGACCTCGACCGGCGAGGTCACTCGCTCTCGGCGCGGATCACGTCGAGGGCGTGCTGGAGGTCGGCCGGGTAGGTGCTCTCGAACTCCACCCACTGCCCGTCCGCCGGGTGCTCGAAGCCCAGCCGGACCGCGTGCAGCCACTGGCGGGCCAGGCCGAGCCGCTTCGCGACGGTCGGGTCGGCGCCGTAGGTCAGGTCGCCGACGCACGGGTGGCGGTGCGCGGACATGTGCACGCGGATCTGGTGCGTACGGCCCGTCTCCAGCTTGATGTCCAGCAGCGAGGCGGCGCGGAAGGCCTCGATCAGGTCGTAGTGGGTGACGGAGGCCTTGCCGTCCTGGGTCACCGCCCACTTGTAGTCGGCACTCGGGTGGCGGCCGATCGGCGCGTCGATCGTGCCGCTCATCGGGTCGGGGTGGCCCTGCACCAGCGCGTGGTAGCGCTTGTCGACGACCCGCTCGCGGAACTGGTTCTTCAGCGAGGTGTACGCGCGCTCGGACTTTGCGACGGCCATCAGGCCGGACGTGCCGACGTCGAGGCGGTGCACGATGCCCTGGCGCTCGGACGCGCCGGAGGTGGAGATGCGGTAGCCCGCGGCGGCGAGGCCGCCGATGACGGTGGTGCCGGTCCAGCCGGGGCTCGGGTGGGCGGCGACGCCCACGGGCTTCATGATGACGACGATGTCGTCGTCGTCGTGGACGATCTCCATGCCCGGGACCGGCTCGGCCACGACTTCGACGGGCCGCGGCGGCGCGGGCATCTCGACTTCGAGCCAGGCGCCGCCGTGCACGCGCTCGGACTTCCCGACGACGCTGCCGTCGACCGACACCTTCCCCTCGGCCGCGAGCTCGGCCGCCTTGGTCCGGGAGAAACCGAACATACGGGCGATGACGGCGTCGACGCGCTCGCCTTCGAGGCCATCGGGAACGGGCAGGGTGCGGATCTCGGGAATCGTACTCACCCGTCGAGTATGCAGGACGGGGCGGACGGGCCGTCCCGCGATCAGTCCTTGTGGACGGTGCCGTCCGGGTCCAGGCCCTTGAACGACAGCAGCACGATGAGGATGCCGCCGCACACGATCGCCGAGTCGGCGATGTTGAAGACGGCGAAGTGGGCCGGCGCGATGAAGTCGACGACAGCCCCGCGGAACACGCCCGGCGAACGGAAGATCCGGTCGGTCAGGTTGCCCAGCGCACCGCCCAGCAGCAGACCGAGGGCGATGGCCCAGGGCAGGCTGTAGAGCTTGCGGGCCAGGCGCACGATCACCACGATCACGGCCGCCGCGATGGCGGTGAAGATGATGGTGAAGGCCTCGCCGAAGCCGAACGCGGCGCCCGGGTTGCGGACCGCCTCGAACTTCAGCAGGTCACCGATGATCTCGATCGGCGGCTGGTGCTCCAGCTTCGCCACGACCAGCATCTTGGTGCCGAGGTCCAGCAGGTAGGCGAGCACCGCCACGACGAGCAGTGCCGCGATCCGGCGGCGCCCCTTGGGCGCGGCCGACTCCGGCTGGGCGTCGTCCCCGACCTCCGGCGTACCGATGATGCGCTCCGCCTCTGCCACGTGAGTCCCTCGAACTAGCCGACCCAGGCTTCTCCTGGACCCTGACCAGACGAGGGTACGTCAGGGCCCCCGCACAGCGCCCGCCCCGCCTCCGCCCTCCGCCTCCGCGGGCACCCGCGCTCCCTGGTCCGGCCTGATCGGCAAGGCACCCCCTAGTGCCGCCGCTCCTGCTTCTGCTTGCAGTCCACGCACAGCGTGGCCCGCGGGAAGGCCTGCATCCTGGCCTTGCCGATGGGCTGCCCGCAGCTCTCGCAGAGCCCGTACGTGCCCGCCTCCAGCCGTTCCAGGGCCCGCTCGGTCTGCTCCAGCATCGAGCTGGCGTTGGCGGCGAGTGCCAGCTCGGACTCCCGGGTGATGTTCTTCGTGCCCGTGTCGGCCTGGTCGTCGCCGGCGCCGTCGCCCGAGTCCCTCATCAGGCCCGAGATGGCCACCTCCGAGGCGTCCAGCTCGGCGCGCAGCCGCAGCACCTCCGACGTCAGCTCCTCGCGGGCCTCCTCGACCTCCTGGGGCGTCCAGGGGTCCTCCCCGGGACGTACGGCGAGTTCCCCGGGGGCGGCGGCCGCCGTGACCCGGGTCTTGGGCAGCCCGCTGGTGGCGGCCTCAGCCGTCTTCCTCGCCGCACCGGTGCTCTTCTTGGCAACCACGTTCCGGACTCCCGTCTCCTTCGCGGCGTGCGCCGCCCCCTCGGCCCCGGCCTTGTTGGCCGTGGCCGTCCGCTTCTCGACGGCGGTCGTCTTCTTGACTGCGGTCGTCTTCTTCCCGGCCGCGGTCGCCTTGTCGGCCGCGGCCTTGCCGGCCGCCGCCTTGCCCGATGCCGCCGTCTTGCCCGCCGCGGCCGTGCTGTTCGCCGTGGCCGTCTTGTTCGCCGATGCCTTCTTCGCCGGAGCCTTCTTGGCGGTCGCCTTTCGGGCCGCCGTCGCCTTCTTGGCGGGAGCCGGGTCCCCGGAGACCGCTGTCTTCTTCGCCACCATGGCCGCGGCCCCTTCACATACTGTGATATTGCTCGCGAATCGTGCCGGAACGATAAATCGGCTCCGCCCCCGCGGCAACGGGGCACGCATCCGTCGAGGTCAACCTGCATCCGTTGTGCCCATCCCGAGGCCCGGTAATCCGCCACTCCCGCCCCACCCGATCCCGCGACGGCGCCGATGGCCCGTTCGGGTCACCCCGGGCCCTGCGCCGGACCCGGCTCCGGCCCCGCTCGCGTCCCCCGAGGCCGCACCCCCGCCACGCCGTGGCCGCGGGCCTCGCACGGGCCCCCGTAAACCGGTCTGCCGCGTCCCTTCCCGGCCCGTACACTGGGCCCAGCGAAAGGCATGGACGGGGACGAGTAGCGTCGGACGCAGCCAGGAGCGACCCGGGGACGGTGAGAGCCCGGGGGCGAGCGCGACGTGAAGGATCACCCCTGAGCCGCCGGAAGAAAGCCGCGGGTCCCCCGCAGGGCGAGTAGAACCGGCTTCGCACCCCAATGAGGGGGCCACCGGATCCGTCCGGCGGCCAAGGAGGGTGGTACCGCGGGAGCAGCAGTCGGCTCTCGTCCCTCCGGACGGACGTGACATCCCGCCGGAGGAAGAGTTCAGCCTCATGACCACACCGCCGCAGTACCGCCCGGTACCCGCCCAGGTCGACCTGCCTGCCCTCGAGCACGCGGTCCTCGACTTCTGGCGCGAGAGCAAGACCTTCGCCAAGACCCTGGAGCAGTCCGAGGGCCGCCCCGAGTGGGTCTTCTACGAGGGCCCGCCCACCGCGAACGGCATGCCCGGCGCGCACCACATCGAGGCCCGCGTCTTCAAGGACGTCTTCCCCCGCTTCCGCACGATGCGCGGCTACCACGTGGCCCGCAAGGCCGGCTGGGACTGCCACGGCCTGCCCGTCGAGCTCGCCGTCGAGAAGGAGCTGGGCTTCAACGGCAAGCAGGACATCGAGGCGTACGGCATCGCCGAGTTCAACGCCAAGTGCCGCGAGTCCGTGACCCGCCACACCGACGCGTTCACCGAGCTCACGACCCGCATGGGCTACTGGGTAGACCTGGACGACGCCTACCGGACCATGGACCCGGAGTACGTCGAGTCCGTGTGGTGGTCGCTGAAGGAGATCTTCAACAAGGGTCTGCTCACCCAGGACCACCGCGTCGCCCCCTGGTGCCCGCGCTGCGGCACCGGCCTCTCCGACCACGAGCTGGCCCAGGGCTACGAGACCGTCGTCGACCCCTCCGTCTACGTCCGCTTCCCGCTCACCTCCGGCCCGCTCGCGGGCGAGGCGGCGCTGCTGGTCTGGACGACCACCCCGTGGACCCTGGTGTCCAACACGGCCGTCGCCGCGCACCCCGAGGTCACCTACGTCGTGGCCACGCGCACCGGCGCCGAGGACTCGGAGAAGCTGGTCGTCGCCCAGCCGCTGCTGGAGAAGGCCCTCGGCGAGGGCTGGGAGGCCACGGACCGGACCTTCACCGGCAAGGAGATGGAGCGCTGGACGTACGAGCGCCCCTTCGAGCTGGTCGAGTTCCCCGAGCCCGCCCACTACGTCGTGAACGCCGAGTACGTCACGACCGAGGACGGCACCGGTCTGGTCCACCAGTCCCCCGCCTTCGGCGCCGACGACCTCGCGGTCTGCCGCGCCTACGGCCTGCCCGTCGTCAACCCGGTCCGCCCCGACGGCACCTTCGAGGAGGAGGTCCCCCTGGTGGGCGGCGTCTTCTTCAAGAAGGCCGACGAAAAGCTGACCGCCGACCTCGACGCGCGCGGCCGGCTCTTCAAGCACATCGCCTACGAGCACAGCTACCCGCACTGCTGGCGCTGCCACACGGCCCTGCTCTACTACGCACAGCCGTCCTGGTACATCCGCACCACCGCCGTCAAGGACGCGATGCTGCGGGAGAACGAGAAGACCAACTGGTTCCCGGACTCCGTCAAGCAGGGCCGCTTCGGCGACTGGCTGAACAACAACATCGACTGGGCGCTCTCCCGCAACCGCTACTGGGGCGCCCCGCTGCCGATCTGGCGCTGCGAGGAGAACCACCTCACCTGCGTCGGCTCGCGCGCCGAGCTGAGCGAGCTGTCCGGCCGGGACCACTCCGCCCTGGACCCGCACCGCCCGTACATCGACGACGTCACCTTCACCTGCACGCACGAGGGCTGCTCCCTGGATGCCGTGCGGGTGCCGGAGGTGATCGACGCCTGGTACGACTCGGGCTCGATGCCGTTCGCGCAGTGGGGCTACCCGTACAAGAACAAGGAGATCTTCGAGAAGCGCTACCCGGCGCAGTTCATCTCGGAGGCCATCGACCAGACGCGCGGCTGGTTCTACACGCTGATGGCGGTCGGCACCCTCGTCTTCGACAAGTCGTCCTACGAGAACGTGGTCTGCCTGGGCCACATCCTCGCCGAGGACGGCCGCAAGATGTCCAAGCACCTGGGCAACATCCTCCAGCCCATCCCTCTCATGGACCAGCACGGCGCGGACGCGGTCCGCTGGTTCATGGCGGCCGGCGGCTCCCCGTGGGCGGCCCGCCGCGTGGGCCACGGCACGATCCAGGAGGTCGTCCGCAAGACCCTCCTCACCTACTGGAACACGGTCGCCTTCCAGGCGCTGTACGCCCGTACGTCGAACTGGGCGCCGTCCGCGGCCGACCCGGCACCGGCGGACCGCACGGTCCTCGACCGCTGGCTCCTCTCGGAACTCCACGCCCTCGTCTCCGAGGTCACGGAGGCGATGGAGTCCTACGACACCCAGCGGGCGGGCAAGCTCCTCTCCGCCTTCGTGGACGACCTGTCCAACTGGTACGTCCGCCGCTCGCGCCGCCGCTTCTGGCAGGGCGACCCGGCCGCGCTGCGCACCCTGCACGACGTGGTCGAGACGGTCACCCGTCTCATGGCTCCGCTCACCCCCTTCATCACGGAGCGGGTCTGGCAGGACATGGTGGTCCCGGTCACCCCGGACGCCCCCGAGTCGGTGCACCTGTCGACGTGGCCGGTCGCGGACACGGCGGCGATCGACCCGGCGCTGTCGCAGCAGATGCTGCTGGTCCGCCGCCTGGTCGAGCTGGGCCGCGCCACGCGCGCCGAGTCGGGCGTGAAGACCCGCCAGCCGCTCTCGCGGGCGCTGGTCGGCGCGGTGGGCTTCGACGCGCTGTCTCCGGAGCTCCAGGCCCAGATCACGGAGGAGCTGAACGTCTCCTCCCTGGCCTCCCTCTCGGAGGTCGGCGGGTCCCTTGTGGACACCACGGCGAAGGCGAACTTCCGCGCGCTCGGCAAGCGCTTCGGCAAGGGCGTCCAGGACGTGGCGAAGGCGGTGGCCGCGGCCGACGCGGCGGCGCTGTCGCTGGCGCTGCGGTCCGGCTCCGCCGAGGTCGAGGTGAACGGGGAGCCCGTCTCCCTCTCCCCGGAGGAGGTCATCATCACCGAGACCCCGCGCGAGGGCTGGTCGGTGGCGTCCGACTCGGGCGCGACGGTGGCCCTGGACCTGGAGATCACCCCGGAGCTGCGGCTGGCGGGCCTGGCCCGTGACGCGATCCGCCTGATCCAGGAGGCCCGGAAGAACTCCGGCCTCGACGTGGCGGACCGGATCGCGCTGCGGTGGTCCTCCGCGGACCCGGAGGTCGTGACGGCCCTGACGGACCACGCCGGCCTCATCGCGGACGAGGTGCTGGCCACGGACTTCGCGTCCGGCGAAGCCGACGCCGCCTACGGCGACCCCTTCACGGACGAGCCCCTGGGTCTGACCTTCCGCCTCCGCAAGGCGTAACCCGGCCCCTTGAGCGGCCCGCCCCTTCCCTCCCGGGGGGGGGGCGGGCCGCTGTCGTTCTCCGGCTGCGGGCCGGTGCCCGCCGCTGCCCTCGCCGGGGCACTGCCGCTGATCCCCAGCCGCGGGCCGGTGCCCGCCGCTGCCCTCGCCGGGCACTGCCGCTGATCCCCTCCGGCTGCGGGCCGGTGGCCGCGCCTCAAACGCCGGCGGGGCCGGGGTGTGCCCCCGGGTCGGGGTCGGGACAGGGGGGTGGGGTGCGGGACCGCCGGGGGGTGTCTCCTCGGCTCGCGCGGGACTGACCTTCTCGGCCGTACCCGGCGGTGCGCGCTCGTCCTGCGGGGACACCCCCCACCGACCCCACACCCCCACCCCGGCGGCCCCGCCCCGTCCCGGACGAAGCGGGGCCGTGGGGTGGGGACACTCCGGGGGCTCCCCGCAGGACGAGGCGCAACCACCGGGCACAACCGGGACATGCCCGCACGCGCCGAGCCGAGGAGACCCCCCGGAGGGGCACCACCCCACCCGAAGCCACCGCCCTACCCGACGGGCCACACCCCCGGCCAGGGGGGGGGGGCACACCCCAGCCCCGCCGGCGATTGAGGCGCGGCCACCGGCCCGCAGCCGGAGGGCAGGGGCAGCGCCCCCCAAGGCACCGGCCCGCAGCCGGGAACGGGAACGGGCCGGGCCCGGTGCCCCCGTGGGGGAACCGGGCCCGGCCCGAACTGCTGACGCGCCGCGAGGCGTACCGCTTAGTTGTCGTCCTCGTCGATCAGGAAGCCCCGCATCGGCGACGGCGCCTGCATCGGCTGCGGCGCGGCCGGCCGCACCGGAGCCATCGGCTGGGTCATCGCCGGCGACATCTGCTGCTGGCCGCCGTAGGACGGACCGGCGCCCATCGGGGAGGGACCGCCCATGGACGGGCCGCCCATGGAGTGGCCCATCGCACCGGCCGGAGCCATCGAGGGCGACGGCGACGGGGGCAGCGCGGGACCGGCCGGGTTGCGCGGCGGGGCCAGGGAGTCGTCCGCCTGGGTCTCCAGCTGGCGCAGCTGCGACTCCAGGTAGGACTTCAGACGCGTACGGTACTCACGCTCGAAGCCCCGCAGGTCCTCGACCTTGCGCTCCAGCGTGGCACGGGCGGACTCCAGGGAGCCCATCGCGACGCGGTGCTTCTCCTGCGCGTCCCGCTCCAGCGCGTCGGCCTTGGCGCGGGCGTCCCGCTCCAGGCCCTCGGCGCGCGACCGGGCCTCGCCGACGATCTTGTTGGCCTCGGAGCGGGCCTCCGCGATCGCCTGGTCGGCGGTCTGCTGCGCCAGCGACAGGACGCGGGCGGCGCTGTCGCCACCGGCACCCTGCTGCGGGAGCTGCGGCTGCTGCATCTGCTGCATCTGCTGGCCCATGGTCTGCATCTGCTGACCCATCGGCTGCATCTGCTGGCCCATGGGCTGCATCTGCTGGCCGAGCGGGTTCTGGCCGCCCATCGACTGCTGCTGCTGCATCTGCTGCTGGCCCATGCCCTGCGGTCCACCCATGGGGTGCTGCTGCATGGGTCCGCCCATGGGGCCGCCCATCGGGCCGGGGCCCTGCTGGCCCTGGCCGCCGGGGCCCGGCGGGAGCTGCGGCGCGCCGCCCGGCAGCTGGGGCGGGCCCATCTGCGGGTTCTGCTGCTGCGGCGGGCCGGATATGGCCGCGGGCACGGGGGCGCCGGGGCCGCGCTGGTCCTGGGGCTCGGGCTTGCGCATGCTCTGCTGCTGCTGGTTCTGCGCGGCGGCACGCGTGGCGGCAGCCAGCTTGGCGCGCAGGTCCTCGTTCTCGCGCAGCAGGCGCGTCAGTTCGGACTCGACCTCGTCGAGGAAGGCATCGACCTCGTCCTCGTCATAGCCTTCTCGGAGGCGGACGGTCGTGAACTGCTTGTTCCGCACGTCCTCGGGAGTCAGCGGCATGTCTTCTTCACCTCTACGTAGTCGTCGGCAGTCGGCTGGACCGTATCGGGACCGTCCCCGCGCGTACGGGGAAGCTCATCGTTCACACGCTTCTCGCAGCGGTGCTCACGAAGCTGATGAGGATGTAAACGATGATCATCAGAACGAAGAAGGACAGGTCGAGTGCCACGCCGCCGAGACGCAACGGCGGAATGAACCGCCGAAGGAGCTTGAGCGGTGGATCGGTGACAGTGTAGGTGGCCTCCAGAACGACCACCATCGCCTTGCCGGGTGTCCATGAACGTGCGAACTGGAACACATAGTCCATGACCAGTCGGAAGATCAGCACGATCAGGAAGCACATCAGCACGACGTAGACCACTTGCAGTGCGATGCCCATCCCGCGCTTCCCTCTCCCCGTTTCCCGATCTGTTCCCGGTCCCGTATCTGACGGATCGGTCTAGCTTTGGTTGAAGAACCCGCCCTCCGCGATGCGGGCCTTGTCCTCCGCCGTGACATCGACGTTAGCAGGCGACAGCAGGAACACCTTCTGTGTCACGCGTTCAATGCTGCCGTGCAGACCGAACACGAGTCCGGCGGCGAAGTCCACGAGACGCTTGGCGTCCGTGTCGTCCATCTCCGTGAGATTCATGATCACCGGAGTGCCCTCACGGAAGTGTTCCCCGATGGTACGGGCCTCGTTGTAGGTCCGGGGGTGCAGTGTCGTGATGCGGTACGGCTCCCGCTCGGAGACGACCTTGGGCATGATCACGGGGGCGTTCTTCTCCAGGTTCGTGCGATCAGGTGTGATGGATGCCACGGGGGCAATTCGCGCAGGACGTCCGTTTTCCACCGGAATTGGGATGGGTTCCCGCTGCGCCGGAGGCTGTACGGCTCGTACCGGTTCGTCCGATACGGGCGACTGGTGCACGGGCTGCTGTCGGCGATCCCGCTCCCGAGCCCGCTCGATCTCCGGCTCGGGCTCGAACTCGTCATCGGGGTCGTACCCCGGGTTGTCGTACCGGTCGTCCTCCACGAGGCCGAGGTAGACCGCCATCTTGCGCATCGCGCCGGCCATTCTCCGAGTCCTCCGCTCTGTGGTGGATCGCCCTGTCGCAGGTGCCGCCGTGTCACGAATGTCACCAACTGCCCGCGATCCACGTGGTCTGCCCGCTCATCGACGGGAATGACCATATTTTCTGCTGTGGTCCGACTTTCTTCGCGACGTTACCCGAGCCGGGGTCTCGCGCCGAGTACCGCAGTGCCGACGCGTACATGTGTCGCACCGGCCGCAACGGCCTGTTCCAGGTCTGCGCTCATCCCGGCCGACACCATCGTGGCAGTCGGATGGTTCGCGCGCAGGCGGGATGACAATTCCATCAACCGCTCGAAAGCGGCCTGTTCGCGTCCCGCGTAGTGGCCGGACAGCGGTGCGACGGTCATCAGTCCGTCGATCCTCAGTCCCGGTGCCCCGGCGACGAGGTCCGCCAACTCCGCCAGCTGCTCCGGTGCGGCACCGCCCCGGATACCCCGCTCGCCCGACTCGGCGTCGAGGGCGATCTGGACGAGGCAGCCGAGTTCACGGCCGGCGCCGGTCGCGGCCGCCGAGAGGGCGGTCACGAGCCGGGGCCGGTCGACCGACTGCACCACATGCGCGTATCCCGCCACGGAACGGACTTTGTTGGTCTGCAACTGGCCGACGAAGTGCCAGCTGAGCGGCAGATCCGCGCAGGCCGCGGCCTTGGGGGCGGCGTCCTGGTCGCGATTCTCGGCAACATGACGGACGCCCAACTCCGCCAGCAGTCGTACGTCGCTCGCCGGGTAGGTCTTGGTGACCACGATGAGGGTCACCTCCCCGCGCTCCCGGCCCGCCGCGGCGCAGGCGGACGAGATACGTTCCTCCACCCGCGCCAGGTTCCCGGCGAGCTCCGACTTACGATCCGTCATTCTTCTTTTCCCCCGGGGTCCGGGGGTACTCCCCCCGGGAAAGCTCCGTCAACCAGACATATCCGGCCAGCCGGCCGGTGACCCGGTCGCGACGGTACGAGAAGTGGTCCCGCGACTCCAGTGTGCAGACCGGTGAACGCAGGCCGTTCACCACCCCCGCCTCCGCGAGCTGCGCGTGCACCCCCGCGACGACATCGACCGCCGGTGTGCCCCAGCTGGTCTCGGCCCGGGCGGCGGGAACCACCGACGCCACCGACTCACGCATCTCGGCCGGCACCTCGTAGCAGTGCCCGCAGACCGCGGGTCCGGTACGGGCGACGATCCGCCCTGGTTCGGCGCCGAGGGAGACCATCGCCTCCACGGCCGCGGGCACCACCCCGGCGACCAGTCCGGGCCGCCCGGCGTGGGCGGCCGCGGCGATCCCCGCGACGGGGTCGGCCAGCAGGACGGGCGTGCAGTCGGCGGTGAGCACGGCGAGGGCGAGTCCACGACGGGCGGTCACCACCGCGTCCACGGCGGGGATCGCGGTGTCCGCACCCCACGGGCCGTCGACCACCGCGACGTCCCGGCCGTGCACCTGGTTCATCCAGACCACCAGGTCCGGGTCGAGTCCCAGGGATCGCGCCGCCAGGGCCCGGTTCGCGAGAACGGCGGCCGGGTCGTCTCCGACCGCGCCGCCGAGGTTGAGCTCTTCGTACGGAACGGCGCTCACTCCGCCCCACCGGTCGGTGAAGGCGAAGTGGGCGCCGCCCACGTGATGCTGCTCCGGTGTCACTTCAAGAAGTCCGGGACATCCAGTTCCTCGGCCGGGCTGTCCTGGTACGGCCGGGCCGTGGGGACCTGCGGCGCGGGGGCCTGGGCCTCGACCGGGGCCGCCTCGACGGGGGCCGGGGGCTCCTCGCGCGGGGGGACCGTGCCGAGTCCGCCGAAGGCCGGGCGGGCCGGCTCGGCGGCGCGGACCGGAGCCGGGGCGGGCTCCTCGCGCTTGGTGGACGCGGCTCCGATGACGTTGTCCCGTCGGGCCGGGGGCTGTCCGCCGTCGAAACCGGCGGCGATGACGGTGACCCGCACCTCGTCGCCGAGCGCGTCGTCGATGACGGCGCCGAAGATGATGTTCGCCTCGGGGTGCGCGGCCTCGCTCACCAGCTGCGCGGCCTCGTTGATCTCGAAGAGACCGAGGTCCGAGCCGCCGGAGATGGAGAGCAGCACGCCGCGGGCGCCGTCGATGGACGCCTCCAGCAGCGGCGAGGAGATCGCCATCTCGGCGGCGGCCACCGCGCGGTCGTCGCCGCGGGCCGAGCCGATGCCCATCAGGGCCGAGCCGGCCTCGGACATCACGGACTTGACGTCGGCGAAGTCGAGGTTGATCAGACCCGGGGTGGTGATGAGGTCGGTGATGCCCTGGACGCCGGAGAGCAGGACCTGGTCCGCCGACTTGAAGGCGTCCAGGACGCTGACCTGGCGGTCCGAGATGGACAGCAGGCGGTCGTTGGGGATGACGATGAGGGTGTCGACCTCTTCGCGGAGCTCGGCGATGCCGTCCTCCGCCTGGTTCGCGCGGCGCCGGCCCTCGAAGGTGAACGGCCGGGTGACCACACCGATCGTCAGGGCGCCCAGCGAACGCGCGATGTTGGCGACGACGGGTGCGCCGCCGGTGCCGGTGCCGCCGCCTTCACCGGCGGTGACGAAGACCATGTCGGCCCCCTTGAGGACCTCCTCGATCTCCTCGCGGTGGTCCTCTGCCGCCTTGCGACCGACCGCCGGGTTGGCGCCGGCGCCGAGGCCGCGGGTGAGTTCGCGGCCGACGTCGAGCTTGACGTCGGCGTCGCTCATCAACAGCGCCTGCGCGTCCGTGTTGATGGCGATGAACTCGACGCCCTTGAGACCGACCTCGATCATTCGGTTGATGGCATTGACACCACCGCCGCCGACACCGATGACCTTGATGACTGCGAGGTAGTTCTGCGGTGCTGCCACGTCGAAGGCCTCTCGCCTCGAGTTACGTGTCGCCGCCTCGCGGGCCTGCGTTGCGACGACTGATGCCGAAATAGGGACGGTCCGAACGCGCCGACCCGAACCCTCACCCTGAAGTTTAGGGTTAGGGGTGTGTCTGTTCCTTGGACTCTTCCGAACAGGACACTAAGTCGACAAGTAGCGCGTGTTCAACGAACACGCCGAACCTCCCGTTTTTCTTTTCACCCTATGTGATCACCCGTATCGCTGGCCAACCAGGGTGCGTCGCTGTTCGACCTGACGTCAACTCCCGGCCGCAGCAGGGGCGGTGGGAACGCTCACGTCGAAGTGAGCGGCCTTCGGCGCGGCTTTCAACAAAGCGGTCAGCGCGCGCCCCTTCGCGCCGCTCTGTTCGCCGCTGCCCCACCGCACGGACCGGCCCCCGGTCAGCTCCAGCACGATCGAATCGTAGGAACCCACCTTGACCTGCACGGTTTGCCCGGCGATCGGCGCCGGGAGGGATCCGGCGACGAGCACGGCCTCGTGCAGCAACCGCTCTTCGTCGAAGCGGCGGGCGCTCGGGGAGCCTCCCGCGTTCAATTCGAGGACCGGAACACCCGCGGGTGCTTTCGGAACCGTGTCGAATCGCACACCCGATGCGTCCACTTCCACGAAGTTGGCGTCCTTTTTGATGAGCAGGACGGGTTTGCGCTCGGTCACCTTCAGTCCGATTCCGTGCGGCCAAGCCCGCACCGCATCGACCGAATCGATGCGGGGCAGACGGCCCCGTACGCGGCTTTCGATCTCGTCCGTGTCGATGCCCACGAGGGGCGCTCCCACCGGCACGGCCGCGGCGGAGAGCACCTGCTCGGGGGTGAGCACGTCGGTGCCGGTGGCGGTGACCTTCTCGACGCGGAGCCAGGAGGACCCGTAGAGGACCCAGCTGCCGCCCGCGACGAGGAGCACCGCGGCGGCCAGGGAGGCCAGCGCGGGGACCCGGCGCAACTGCTTGCCGGGGCCCCGCGGGACCCTCCACTTCACGGGCTTCGCGGGCTTCGGGCTCTTGGGCGGCTCGGTAGAGCCGGCGCCCTTGCGGGGCGGCCGGCCGGGCCGATCAGGAGACGGTGTGCCTCGCTGTGCGGTCGTCGCTCCGGCCACTCCTGTGCCTCCTGCGTCCGTGCTCCCGCGTCAGCGGGACCGGTGGGCTGCGATCGCCTCGTACACCATGCCGACCAGCAGTTCGTCGGCGTCCCGGCGGCCGAACTCACCGGCGGCGCGGGACATCTCGTACAGGCGGTGCGGGTCGGACAGCACCGGGAGGACCTGGCCGAGCACCCACTCGGGCGTCAGTTCCGCGTCGTCCACGAGCAGGCCGCCGCCGGCCTTGACCACCGGCTGGGCGTTGAGCCGCTGTTCGCCGTTGCCGATCGGCAGCGGGACGTAGGCGGCGGGCAGCCCGACGGCGGACAGTTCGGCGACGGTCATCGCTCCCGCGCGACACAGCATCATGTCGGCGGCGGCGTACGCGAGATCCATCCGGTCCACGTACGGTACCGGCACATAGGGCGGCATCCCGGGCATGTTGTCGACACGCGGCAGTTCGTTCTTCGGCCCGACGGCGTGCAGGATCTGCACGCCGGAGCGCTGGAGGGTCGGAGCGACCTGCTGGATGGTCTCGTTGAGGCGGCGTGCGCCCTGCGAGCCGCCGGAGACCAGCAGCGTGGGCAGGTTGGGGTCCAGGCCGAACGCGGCGCGCGCCTCGGGGCGTACGGCGGCCCGGTCGAGGGTGGAGATGGACCGGCGCAGCGGGATGCCCACGTAGCGGGCGCCGCGCAGCTTGCTGTCGGGCGTGGAGACCGCGACGGCGTGCGCGTACCGGGAGCCGATCTTGTTGGCCAGTCCGGGCCGGGCGTTGGCCTCGTGGACGATGATCGGCACTCCGAGCCGCTTGGCCGCGAGGTAGCCGGGCAGGGCCACGTAGCCGCCGAAGCCGACGACGCAGTCGGCCTTGGTGCGCAGGAGGATCTCCTCCGCGGCCTTGATGGTGCCGCGCAGCCGTCCGGGGACGGTGATCAGCTCAGGGGTGGGCTTGCGGGGCAGCGGTACGGCGGGGATCAGCCCCAGCTCGTAGCCGCGCTCCGGCACCAGGCGGGTTTCGAGTCCGCGCTCGGTGCCCAGGGCGGTGATGCCCACTGAAGGGTCCTGCCTGCGCAGGGCGTCCGCGAGGGCGAGCGCCGGCTCGATGTGGCCGGCGGTCCCCCCACCGGCGAGTACGACATGCACCGAAATTCACCGCTCTCCGGACGGACGCTTCTTGACGCGCCGTCTCATCGACTTCCATCTCACCCCGGTCCGCCTCCAGCCGGTCTTCGGCTGTCGCATCGCGAGGGCCGCGCGCGCGGCCGGCTCCTCCCGCGCGAAGGCGATGAGCAGTCCGACCGCGAACATGGTCGGCAGCAGGGCCGACCCCCCGTAGGAGAACAGCGGGAGCGGGACTCCGGCGATCGGCAGCAGGCCGAGCACCGCACCGATGTTGATCACGGCCTGCGCCGTGATCCAGGTGGTCACGCCTCCCGCGGCAAACCGTACGAAGGAGTCCTCCGTGCGTCCGGCCACGCGGATACCCGCATAGCCTAGAGCCGCGAACAGGGCGAGGACCGACAGCGTCCCCGCCAGTCCCAGTTCCTCCCCCGTGATGGCGAAGATGAAGTCGGTGTGGGCTTCGGGTAGTTGACCCCATTTTTCCACACTTGCACCCAGCCCGGAACCGAACCAGCCGCCCGACGCGAGGGCGTAGATCCCGTGTACGGCCTGCCAGCAAAGGTCGTTCTTGCCCGGTTCTGTCGCACCGATGCACTCCAGGCGGTCCATCCGGTGCGGAGAGGTCTTGATGAGCAGCGCGACGATCGCAGCCGCGAAGGCCAGTACGCCGACGAACATCCGCGTCGGGGCCCCCGCGAGCCAGAGCAGGCCGAACAGGATGGCGCCCAGGATCATCGCGGTGCCCATGTCCCCGCCCAGCATGATGAGGCCGAGCAGCAGGAAGGCCACGGGGACCAGCGGCACCAGGAGGTGCTTCCACTGGCTCAGGAGGCCCTTGTCGCCCTTGCGGGCCAGCAGGTCGGCGCCCCACAGGATCAGCGCCAGCTTGCCGAACTCGCTGGGCTGGAGCATGAACGGGCCGCCGAGGGAGATCCAGTTCTGGTTGCCGTTGATCGAGACCCCTATCCCGGGGACCTGGACCAGGACCATCAGGAACAGCGTGCCGGCGAGCACCGGATAGGACAGCGCCCGGTGCAGCTTGACCGGCATCCTGGAGGCGGCCAGCAGCAGGCCCGCGCCGATGAGGGCGGCCAGGAACTGCTTCTTGAAGAAGTACGCGTCACCCAGGCCCAGCTGGAGGGCCTTGATCATGGAGGCGGAGTACACCATCACCAGACCGAGCACGGTGATGAGCAGGGAACTTCCGAAGATCAGGTAATAGGCGGTGAGCGGGCGGTCCCACGCCCTGCGCAACTGCTGCTGCGTACGCCGCAGACCGGCCAGCGGCCCGCGCCCGGCGGGCCGCGTCGGGCGCTTCACGCTCACGCCGGGGCGCTTGCGGCCCTGCGCCTTCACGGCGGACGGCCGCCGCCCCGGCAGCATCTGCTTGGCCGGCATCTGTGATCTTCCCCTCCACTCGTACGAGGCGAGCATCCGGCCGGAGGGAACCTGTCCCGGCGCCCCCGGCCTAGGCAGTGTCCGCGGCGCTCTCGGCGGCCAGTTCGCGCACCGCGTCGGCGAACGCTTCCCCACGCTTGTTGTAGTTCGCGAACATGTCCATCGAGGCGCAGGCCGGTGCCAGCAGGACCGTGTCGCCGGGCTCGGCGAGCGCGGCCGCCTCCCGGACCGCTGCGAGCATCGCCCCAGTGTCGGTCCGGTCGAGGTCGACGACCGGGACCTCGGGGGCGTGTCGCGCCAGCGCCTCGGCGATCAGCGCCCGGTCGGCGCCGATCAGGACGACGCCGCGCATCCGCTCGGCCGACTTCCGCACGAGTTCGTCGAAGGTCGCGCCCTTGGCCAGGCCGCCGGCGATCCACACGACCTTGTCGAAAGAGGCGAGGGAGGCCTCCGCCGCGTGGGTGTTGGTGGCCTTGGAGTCGTCGACATAGACGACGGAGCCGACCTCGTCCACCCGGGCGACCCGGTGGGCGTCCGGACGGAAGTCGCGCAGCCCGTCGCGGACCGCGCGCGGCTCCACACCGAAGGCGCGGGCCAGGGCCGCGGCGGCGAGCGCGTTGGCGATGTTGTGCGGGGCCGGCGGATTGACGTCCTTGACCTCGGCGAGCTCCTGGGCGTTCTTCTGCCGGTTCTCCACGAAGGCCCGGTCGACGAGGATGCCGTCGACGACGCCGAGCATGGAGGGGCCGGGGGCCCCGAGGGTGAAGCCGATCGCGCGGCAGCCCTCTTCGACGTCGGCCTCGACGACCAGGTCCTCGGTGGCCTTGTCGGCCACGTTGTAGACGCAGGCCACCGTGTTGCCCTCGTAGATCCGGCCCTTGTCCGCGGCGTACGCCTGCATGGAGCCGTGCCAGTCGAGGTGGTCGGGCGCCAGGTTGAGGACGGCCGCCGAGTGGACGCGCAGCGAGGGCGCCCAGTGCAGCTGGTAGCTGGAGAGTTCGACGGCGAGCACGTCGTACTCCTGCTCGCCGAGCACCACGTCGATGATCGGGGTCCCGATGTTGCCGACGGCGGCGGTGCGCAGGCCGGCGGCCTTCAGGATCGAGGCCAGCATCTGCGTGGTGGTGGTCTTGCCGTTGGTCCCGGTGATCGCGAGCCATTCGGCCGGCCCGGCGGGGGCCCGGTCGCCGGCTGCGGCCCCGTCGGCCCCTTGCGCCGCGGCCCGGCGGGCGGCACGGAGCTCCGCGCCGGCTGCGCGCAGCCGCCAGGCGATCTCGACGTCGCCGACGACGTCGACGCCGGCCGCGGCGGCGGCCAGGAAGAGCGGGCTCTGCGGCTGCCAGCCCGGCGAGGTGACGACCAGTTCGGTGCCCTCGGGCAGGGTCTCGCCCGCCGGGGCTCCGTCGGGGAGGTGGCCGAGACGGACCTCGATGCCGAGCTCCGCCAGCTCTGCGGCCCTTGCGCGGTGCGCGTCACCGTCGCCGTTGTCGACGACGGTCACGCGCGCGCCCAGCCCGGCCAGTGCCCGGGCGGCGCTGATGCCGCTGATGCCGAGCCCTGCAACGGTGATCCGGCCCGGCAGTCCGAACCGGCCCAGGGCGTCGGGGCCGAGCACGCCGGCCAGGTCGGTGGCGCTCACTTGTCGGCTGCCCATCCCGCGTAGAAGAGACCGAGACCCACGATCACGCACATGCCCTGGATGATCCAGAAGCGGACCACGACGAGGACCTCGGACCAGCCCTTGAGTTCGAAGTGGTGCTGGAGCGGCGCCATCCGGAAGACGCGCTTCCCGGTCAGCTTGAAAGAGCCGACCTGGATGACGACCGACATCGTGATGAGTACGAAGAGGCCGCCGAGGAGCGCCATCAGGAACTCCGTGCGGGAGCAGATGGCGAGGCCGGCGAGCGCGCCGCCGAGGGCCAGCGAACCGGTGTCGCCCATGAAGATCTTGGCCGGCGAGGTGTTCCACCACAGGAAGCCGAAGCAGGCGCCCATGAGGGCGGAGGCGACGACGGCCAGGTCGAGGGGGTCTCGCACCTCGAAGCAGGCGTTCGGGTTGGTGAGGTCGGCCGCCATCGCGCACGACTCCTGGAACTGCCAGACGCCGATGAAGGTGTAGGCGCCGAAGACCATCACGGCGGCGCCGGTGGCCAGACCGTCCAGACCGTCGGTGAGGTTCACGCCGTTGGACATGGCCAGGATCATGAACAGTGCCCAGACCACGAAGAGCACCGGGCCGATCGACCAGCCGAAGTCCGTGACGAACGACAGCTTGGTGGAGGCCGGGGTCAGTCCCCGCGAGTCCTTGAACTGGAGTGCGAGCACCGCGAAGGCGATGCCGACGATCAGCTGGCCGGCCATCTTGGCCTTGGCCCGCAGGCCCAGCGACCGCCGCTTGACGATCTTGATGTAGTCGTCGAGGTAGCCGACCAGGCCCATGCCAGCCATCAGGAAGAGCACGAGCAGGCCCGAGAAGCTCGGCTCGGAGCCGGTGAGGATCTTCGTCAGGGCGTAGGCGACGAGCGTGGCCAGGATGAAGGAGATGCCGCCCATGGTGGGCGTGCCCTTCTTGCCGGCGTGGCCGCGCGGGCCGTCGTCGCGGATGAACTGGCCGTAGCCCTTGCGGGCGAGCAGCTTGATCAGCAGCGGGGTGCCGACGACGGTCAGGAACATGCCGATGACACCGGCGAACAGGATCTGCCTCATCGGCCGGCGACCTCGCCCTCGACAGTGCCCTCGAGCAGGGCCTGCGCCACCCGCTCCAGACCGGCCGACCTGGAAGCCTTCACCAGCACGACGTCACCCGGGCGCAGTTCACTGCGCAACAGGTCGACCGCCGCCTGCGCGTCGGACACGAGCACCGACTCCTCACCCCACGAACCCTCGTTATATGCGCCCAGTTGCAGCCAGGAGGCTTCCCTGCCCCCGACCGCGACGAGCTTGCTCACGTTGAGCCGGACGACAAGTCGTCCGACCGCGTCGTGCTCGGCGAGAGCGTCGTCTCCGAGCTCGGCCATCGGGCCGAGCACCGCCCACGTGCGCCCCCCGTTCGCCCTGCCGCCACCGCCCATCGCGGCGAGCGCGCGCAGTGCGGCCCGCATGGACTCCGGGTTCGCGTTGTAGGCGTCGTTGACGATCGTCACACCGTCCGCCCGCTCGGTGACCTCCATCCGCCACCGTGACAGCGTGCCCGCCCCGGAGAGCGCGGTGGCGATCTCCTCGACGGACATGCCCAGGACGTGGGCGACGGCGGCCGCGGCAAGCGCGTTCGACACGTGGTGCTCACCGTACAGCCGCAAGGTCACGTCGCTGCACCCGGTCGGTGTGTGCAGTGTGAAGGAAGGCTGCCCCTTGTCCGTCATGCGGACTTCCGTGGCCCGGATTTCGGCGTCGTCGGCCTCGCCGAACAGGACCGTACGGGCCTTGGTACGCGCGGCCATGGAACGAACCAGCAGGTCATCGGCGTTGAGGACGGCGACGCCGCCCTCAGCCTCGGCCGGCAGCGCCTCGACGAGCTCGCCCTTGGCCTGTGCGATCTGCTCGCGTCCGCCGAACTCGCCGATGTGCGCGGTGCCGACGTTGAGGACCAGACCGATCCGAGGGGGCGTCAGTCCGGTGAGGTAGCGGATGTGGCCGATGCCGCGGGCGCCCATCTCCAGGACGAGGTGCTGGGTGTCCTCGGTGACGCGCAGCGTCGTGATCGGCAGGCCGATCTCGTTGTTGAGGTTCCCGGGGGTCCACACGGTCGGCGCGTGGTGCTGGAGCACCTGCGCGATGAGGTCCTTGGTGGAGGTCTTGCCGGCGGACCCGGTGAGGGCGACGACGTCGGTGCCCAGGCGGGCGACGACGGCCCGGGCAAGCGCACCGAGGGCGGCCACCACGTCGGGGACGACGATGGCCGGGACGCCGACGGGCCGGGTCGCGAGGACGCCGACGGCGCCGGCGGCGAACGCGCCTTCGGCGTAGTCGTGCCCGTCGACCCGCTCGCCGAGGAAGGCGGCGAACAGGCTGCCGGGGCGGACCTCGCGGGAGTCGTAGACGACGGGACCGGTGACCTGGACGGACGGATCCGGTATGTCGTGGGGCCGCCCGCCGGTGATGTCGGCGATCTCGGCGAGGGAAAGGGCGATCACTGGTTCACCTCGGCCTGTCGGACCTGGGTCGTTCGATCGAGCACGAGTTGGTGTTCGATCGCGGCGCGGAGCACCGTGCGGTCGTCGAAGGGCCGGACGACCCCTGCGGTGTCCTGGCCCTGTTCGTGGCCCTTGCCCGCCACGAGCACGGTGTCGCCGGGCTCGGCGCGCGCGACGGCGGCGGCGACGGCCGCCGCCCGGTCGGCGTCGACGAGGACGGTTCCGCGCTCGGCGGGCGGTACGGACACGGCGCCGCCGAACATCGCGGCGAGGATCGCGAGCGGGTCCTCGGAGCGCGGGTTGTCGGAGGTCAGGACGGCCACGTCGGCGAACCGGGCGGCCGCGGCGCCCATCGGGGCCCGCTTGGTGGTGTCGCGGTCGCCGCCGCAGCCGAGCACGATGTGCAGCTTGCCGGTGGTGACCTCGCGCAGCGCGCGCAGCACCGACTCGACGGCGTCCGTCTTGTGCGCGTAGTCGACGACGGCGAGGTACGGCTGCCCGGCGTCCACCCGCTCCAGCCGGCCGGGGACCCCCGGGACGGCGGCGACGCCGTCGGCGGCGGTCTGCGGGTCGAGGCCGGCGGCGGCGAGCGTGACGATCGCGGCGACGGTGTTGGCGACGTTGAAGGGGCCGGGCAGCGGGGCCTTGGCCCGTACGCGCTGTCCCTCGGGGCCGACCAGCGTCAGCGTGGAGTCCATGTGGCCGGTGACGACGTCCTCGGCGCGCCAGTCGGCGGCCGGGTCGCCCGCGGCGGAGAAGGTGACGACGGGGACGGTCGCCTCCTCGGCCAGGCGGCGGCCGTACTCGTCGTCGAGGTTCACCACGCCCAGGCGGGCCCGGCGGGGGGTGAACAGCCCCGCCTTCGCCTGGAAGTAGTCCTCCATGTCGGAGTGGAACTCCATGTGCTCGGGGCTCAGGTTGTTGAAGACGGCGACGTCGAAGACGCAGCCGTCGACGCGGCCGAGTACCAGGGCGTGGCTGGAGACCTCCATGGCCACGGCCTCGACGCCGCGTTCGCGCATGACGGCGAAGAGGGCCTGGAGGTCGGTGGCCTCGGGGGTGGTCCGCTCGGACTTGATGCGCTCGTCGCCGATGCGCATCTCGACGGTGCCGACCAGTCCGGTGCTGCGGCCCGCCGCGCGCAGGCCGCCTTCGACGAGGTACGCCGTGGTGGTCTTGCCGGAGGTTCCGGTGATGCCGATCTGGAGCAGGTCCTCGCCGGGCCGGCCGTAGATCGCGGCGGCGAGCTCGCCCATCCGGCCGCGCGGGTCGGGGACGGCCAGTACCGGCAGGCCGGTCGCGGCGGCGCGCTCGGCGCCGGCGGGGTCGGTCAGCACGGCGGCGGCGCCGAGGCCGGCTGCCTGGGCGGCGAAGTCGGCGCCGTGGGTCCTGGCGCCCGGCAGGGCCGCGTACAGGTCTCCGGGGCGGACCGCACGGGAGTCGTGCGTGATCCCGGTGATCTGCGCAGCGCCTGGCGACGGGATGCCCAGCAGCGCGGCCAGCTCGCCCAGCGGGCTCGGAGTGGCGGACGCGGGCCTGGGCGCTCCCGGCGGCGCTGCCGGGGCGTCTTGCTGGGTGGTTCTGGGCTGATCAGCGTGGGGCACGGCGGTGAGCGTACCGGGCCCGGCGGCCGGGCCGCGAAGTGAGGGCCCGGCCCCGGCTGCGGCGTCCGGTCGGTTCCCGGGTTTCGGGGTGATCGTTGTCACTGATGGTGCCTCACGCTTTTCTGGCGGGCAGGCCGCGGCCGTGGGTCACTGGCCGGGCTGCGGACTGGGCTGCGGGGCGGGCTGCTGGGCGGGCTGCGGGCCGGGCTCGTAGGTGACCGGGAGCCCCGCGGGGGCGGTGCCGGTGGGGGCGACCTGGAGGGTTTTGAGGGCGAACTCCATGACCTTCTTGTAGATGGGGCCGCAGATCTGGCCGCCGAAATAGCTGCCCTTGGTGGGGTTCTGGATGGCGCAGTAGACGGTGATGCGCGGATTGTCCGCCGGGGCGAAACCGGCGAAGGATGCGGTGTATCCCTTGTAGCGGCCGGTGGCCGGATCCACCCGGTTGGAGGTGCCGGTCTTGCCGCCGACCCGGTAGCCGGGGATCTTCGCCTTGGTTCCGGTGCCCTCCTGGTCGTCGACGACGGATTCGAGCATCTCGGCGAGGGTCTTGGCGGTCTCCTGGCTGATCACACGGTTCTGTTCGGGAGCCGGGGCCGGGGTGAAGCGGCCGTCGGGGCCCTTGGTGCCGCGGACCAGCGTCGGCTCGATGCGGACCCCGCCGTTGGCGATGGTCGAGTACACGGAGGCCGCCTGCATGGCGTTGAGGGACAGTCCCTGGCCGAAAGGGATCGTGTACTGCTGGGAGGTGGACCAGTCCTGCGGCCGGGCGAGGATGCCGCGGGACTCGCCCGGGTAGTCCAGGCCGGTGGGCCGGCCGATGCCGAACTTCGTCAGGTACGAGTGCAGGACCTCGTTGGACTCGGCCTGGGTGGGGCCGAGCTGGCCGGTGGCCAGGATGGTGCCGATGTTGGAGGACTTGGCGAGGACCCCGTTGAGGGTCAGGTACCAGGTCGGGTGGTCGATGTCGTCCTTGAAGAGCCGGTCGCCGCGGTGCAGCCGGTTGGGGACCTCGACGCGGGTGTCGGGGGTCGCCTTCTTCTCCTCCAGCACGGCCGCCATCGACATCACCTTGGCGGTGGAGCCGGGCTCGTACACGTCCTGGAGCGCGGCGTTGCCCATGGCGGCGGAGCTGGCCCGGGTCAGGTCGTTGGGGTCGAAGCCGGGGGCGTTGGCCATGGCCAGTACCTCGCCGGTGCGGGTGTCCTGGACGATGACGTAGCCGCGGTCGGCCTCGGACTTCTGCACCTGCTCGGCGATGGCGCTCTGCGCCGCCCACTGGATGTCCCGGTCGATGGTCAGCTCGATGTCGTCGCCGGGGACGGCGGGCTTCTCGCTGGAGCCGGCGGTGGGGACCTTGCGGCCGCCGGACTGGGCGTAGGTGATCTCCCCGTCCTTGCCGGCCAGCTTCTTGTCGAGGGAGGATTCCAGCCCGCCGGCGCCCCTGCCCTCGGCGTTGACGTAACCCAGTATCCCGGCGGCGAGGTCACCGCCCGGGTACACGCGCTTGCTGCTGTCCTCCTTGAACACGCCGGCCAGGACGTTGGCTCCGGGCGCGTTGTTCTTCTTGTCGGCGGTCGCCTTCTCGGAGAAGACCCGCTTGAGGTCCTTGATCTGGTTCCAGACCTGCGGGGTCTGGCGCTGGGCGAGGACCACGTACCGGCTGTTCTTGGTCCTGAGCTTGTCCGCGAGCTCCTTGGCGTCCTTGCCGAGGATCGGCGCCAGCAGCGCGGCGGCCTGCTCGGGGGCGTCGGGGGCCTTGCTGTCCTGCGGGGTGAACATCTTCGGGTCGGCGGTGATGTCGTACGCGTCGACGCTGGTGGCGAGGGCCACGCCCTTGCGGTCGGTGATCTCACCGCGCTCGGCGGCCAGCTTGACGTTGGTGTAGCGGTTCTTGGAGGCCGCCGCGGAGAAGGACGAGGCGTCGACGGCCTGCACCTGGAGCAGCCGGACGACGAAAGCGAGCATGACGAGGGTCAGGCCCACGCCGACCAGGCGCAGCCGGGGCCGGGGGCTGCCGAGCCGGATGGTGTGGGGCTTGCTGGGGCCGGAGGGGCGGCGCGTCGCCGGGCGGGAGGCCGGGCGGGCGGTGGCGCGGGTCCGGTCGCCCGGCCGCGACGGCCTGGCCGGCCCCGGCACCCGCCGCCGCGGCGGGTCCTGCGGGCTCACCCGGCCACCGTCCGCGGTGTGCCGGTGCCGGTTCCCGTGCCGGTGCGGTGGCCGTGGAACAGGGCTGCGGGCTTTCCGGGGCTCCGCCCCCGACCCCGCGCCTCACGCACCGGCGAGGCTGGTTCAGACGGGATCCGCGTCACGACGTCACCTTCCAGGGGTCTGGCTGGACTGCGGGGTAGCGGTGGGAGCCGGCTGGGCCGGGGCCGGGGGAGCGGCCGGGGCCGGGCCCGGTCCGGCCTGCGCGGGCGGCGTCGTCGTCGGGGCCGGGGTGGGCGACGGCGGCGCCTCGGCCACCGAGACGCTGCCGGCGACCTTGCCGTCGGGGCCGATGAAGACGGGGCTGCCGCCCGGGACCAGGCCCAGCTCACGCGCACGGCGCTGGAGTGCGTCGGGGGCGGAGTGGGCGTCCACGTCGCGCTGGAGGGCCTGCTCCTCGTCGGTGAGGGCGGTGGTCTCCTTCTTCAGCCGGGTCAGCTGGAAGGAGCCCTCGTTGAGCGCGGAGTTCAGCAGCAGCAGGCTGATCAGCCCGCCGGCGAGCAGGGCGACGACCAGTAGGACGAACGGCATCCGGGCCGCCTGCCCGCCGGGCCGCGGCCGGGCCGGGCGGGCGCCGAGGGCCCGCCCGATGCGGGCCGCCTGCCCGCGGGTCAGCGTGGCGACCTTCCCGGCCTTGGTCACAGTCGCGCCTCCCGGATGCGTTCGACCCCCCGGAACCTCGCCGGGGCGGCCCGCCGGTTCTCGGCGATCTCCTCCTCGGTCGGCAGCTCCGCCCCGCGCGTGAGCAGTTTGAGCTTCGGCTGGTACTTCTCCGGCACCACCGGCAGCCCGGGCGGGGCGGTGGAGGTGGCGCCCGCCGAGAAGACCTGCTTGACCAGCCGGTCCTCCAGCGAGTGGTAGGAGAGGACCGCGATCCGGCCGCCGACCGCGATCCGGTCCACGGCGGCCGGGATGGCCCGCTCCAGCCCGGACAGTTCGCCGTTGACCTCGATCCGAAGCGCCTGGAAGGTGCGCTTCGCCGGATTGCCGCCGGTCCGCTTGGCGGCCTGGGGCAGGGCGTCGCGGATGAGCTCGACCAGCCGGGCGCTGTTGCTGAAGGGGGCCTTCTCGCGTTCGCGGACGATCGCGGACACGATCCGCTTGGCCTGCTTCTCCTCGCCGTACTGGCGCAGGATCCGCACGAGCTCGCCCGGCGCGTAGGTGTTGAGGACCTCGGCGGCGCTGATGCCCGTCGTCTGGTCCATGCGCATGTCCAGCGGCGCGTCCTGCGCGTACGCGAACCCGCGGTCGGCCTCGTCCAGCTGCATGGAGGAGACGCCCAGGTCGAAGAGGATGCCCTGGACGGCCGGGAGGCCCAGACCGTCGAGTACCTCGGCGAGGTCCGCGTAGATCGCGTGGACGAGGGTGGCCCGGTCGCCGAAGCGGGCGAGCCGTTCGCCGGAGAGCCGCAGGGCCTCCTTGTCGCGGTCGAGGCCGATCAGGCGGACGTCGGGGAACCGGGTCAGCAGGGCCTCGCTGTGGCCGCCGAGCCCGAGGGTGCAGTCGACGACGACGGCCCCCGGCCTCTCCAGCGCCGGGGCCAACAGGTCCAGGCACCGCTGGAGCATCACCGGGACATGTCGGGACTCGCTAGTCAAAGCGCCCTCTCAGATAACGGCGCGGCGTGCGTACGCACCGCCCGCTCCCCCGGCCGGTGAGCGGAAGAGGGCCGGGCCGTACGTACGCGCCGCGCACGCGGAGTCTTCATCGGTGGCCGGCGGCCGGTCAGGGCCGGGCTCCGGCCGGTTCGCGTCACTTTAGTGCAACGGTCGCCGCGGTCAACGAACCGGCCCGCGCGCCGTACGCGCCTCTCGGACCGAAGCCCCAAAAGCTCCCGAACCACCCGGACGGCCGACTCCCGCCCACCCCTGTGGGTTAGCTCACAACAAGCCCCGTTGACGTTCTTTGTCCAACCTCACGCGAGGCCGTCGGCGCCCGTGACCATTAACGTCGTACCCATGACGACTTCCGCATCCCTGCCTGCAGAATCCGCACCCGAGGCATCCGTCGGCGGATCCGTCACCGACCGGCTGGTCGAGGCGAACCAGCGTTACGCCGCCAAGTTCACCGACCCCGGCATGGACGCCCGCCCCGTGCTCCACGTGGCCGTCGTGGCCTGTATGGACGCCCGCCTCGACCTGCACAAGGCCCTCGGCCTGGAGCTCGGCGACTGCCACACCATCCGCAACGCGGGCGGCGTGGTCACCGACGACACCATCCGCTCCCTCACCATCAGCCAGCGGGCCCTCGGCACCCGCACGGTGATACTCATCCACCACACCGGCTGCGGTCTCGAAAGCCTGACCGAGGACTTCCGGCACGAGCTGGAGGACGAGGTCGGCCAGCGCCCCTCCTGGGCCGTCGAGGCGTTCCGGGACGTCGACCAGGACGTACGCCAGTCCATGCAGCGGGTCCGCACCAACCCGTTCCTGCCGCACAAGGACGATGTGCGAGGCTTCGTCTTCGACGTGCACACCGGGCTCCTCCGGGAGATCGATCCCAGCTCCTGAGTGACACAAGGCCGTAACGCCGTCAACAATGCGGGGGGACACCACCCGGGAACCCCGGGTCCGGTGTCCGTGTTTCGGGGTGGGCCGGTCATGCGCCAAGGGCGTCGGCCCTGAGAAATGGGCCGAGGAGAACCAGGTGACGACGTATGACGACCGAGCGAGCCTCGCGGATCTGACCAGCACGGCGGAGCGGGTCCGCCGGTCGGTCGAGAGCGTGATCGAGGGCAAGCCCGAGGTCGTTCGCCTCGCGCTGACCGTGCTCCTCGCCGAGGGGCACCTGCTGATCGAGGACGTGCCCGGCGTGGGCAAGACGATGCTCGCGAAGACGCTGGCCAAGTCCATCGACTGCTCGGTGCAGCGCATCCAGTTCACGCCGGACCTGCTGCCGTCCGACATCACGGGCGTCAGCATCTACGACCAGCAGCGCCGCGAGTTCGAGTTCAAGCCGGGCGCGATCTTCGCGCAGATCGTCATCGGCGACGAGATCAACCGCGCCTCGCCGAAGACCCAGTCCGCGCTGCTGGAGTCGATGGAGGAACGCCAGGTCACCATCGACGGCACCACCTACACGCTGCCCAGCCCCTTCATGGTCGTCGCCACCCAGAACCCGGTGGAGATGGAGGGCACCTACCCGCTGCCCGAAGCCCAGCGCGACCGCTTCATGGCCCGCGTGTCCGTCGGCTACCCCAGCCCCGAGGCCGAGCTCCAGATGCTCGACGTGCACGGCGGGGTCAACCCGCTCGACGACCTCCAGTCCGTCGCGCACGCCCACGACATCGTCAAGCTCATAGAGGCCGTGCGCGAGGTCTACGTCGCCGAGCCCGTCCGGCGCTACGTCGTCGACCTGGTCTCCGCCACCCGCAGCCACCCCGACCTGCGGCTGGGCGCCTCCCCCCGGGCCACCCTGCACCTCCTGCGCGCCGTCAAGGCCTCCGCCGCGCTCGCCGGCCGGGACTACGTCCTGCCCGACGACGTCCAATCGCTGGCCGCGCCGGTCCTCGCGCACCGGCTGCTGCCCACCGCACAGGCCCAGCTGAACCGGCGCACCTCCGAGCAGGTCGTCGGCGAGATCCTCCAGCGCACCCCCGTACCGGCCGCGCACGCCCGCGGCGAGATGCCGCCCGGCGCCGGCGCCCGGAGCTTCTGATGGGCGCCGGTGCCCCGCGCGGCGCCGGCGGCCCGGGAGACGGCGGCGGACTGCGCGCCTCGCTGTCCGGGCTGACCACCCGCGGCCGTTCCTTCGTGGCCGCCGGGATCGCCGCTGCCGTGTGCGCCTACGTCCTCGGCCAGGGCGCACTGCTGCGCGTCGGCCTGCTGCTCGCCCTCCTGCCGCTGCTGTGCGTCTACGCCCTGCACCGCACCCGTTACCGGGTCTCCGGCAGCCGCCGGCTGACCCCCGGGCGGGTGCCCGCCGGCGCCGAGGCCCGGGTGCAGCTGCGCATGGACAACGTCTCCCGGCTGCCCACCGGCCTGCTGATGCTCCAGGACCGGGTGCCCTACGTACTGGGCCCGCGCCCGCGGTTCGTCCTGGACCGGGTCGAGCCCGGCGGCCGCCGCGAGGTGTCCTACCGGGTCCGCTCCGACCTGCGCGGCCGCTACCCGCTGGGCCCGCTCCAGCTGCGGCTGACCGACCCCTTCGGGCTGGTCGAGCTGACCCGCTCCTTCAGCGCCTACGACACCCTCACCGTCATACCGCGCACCGAGCCCCTCCCCCCGGTCCGGCTGACCGGCGAGTCCAACGGCTACGGCGACGGCAGCCGCCGCTCCCTGGCCCTGGCCGGCGACGACGACGTGATCCCGCGCGGCTACCGGCGGGGCGACGACCTGCGCCGCGTGCACTGGCGCTCCACCGCCCGCTACGGCGAGCTGATGGTCCGCCGCGAGGAACAGCCCCAGCGCAGCAGGGCCACCGTCCTGCTCGACACCCGCCGCCTCGCCTTCGACGGCGCGGGACCCGACTCCGCCTTCGAATGGGCCGTCTCCGCGGCCGCCTCCAGCCTCGTGCACGTCCTGGAACAGGGCTTCTCCACGCGGCTGCTCACCGACACCGGGAGCTCGGTGCCCGGCGAGGGCGGCGGCGGGTTCTCCGCCGGCGGGCACGAGTCCGCGGAGGCCGCCGGGCTGATGATGGACACCCTCGCCGTGGTCGGGCACTCCGACGGCGCCGGGCTCTCCCGCGCCTACGACGCGGTGCGCGGCGGCGGCGGCTTCGGCGAAGGCGGCGGCGACGGGCTCCTCATCGCCTTCTTCGGCGACCTGGACGACGTACAGACCGAACTGGCGGCCAAGATGCGCCAGCGCACCTCGGGCGCGGTGGCCTTCGTACTGGACACCGGGGCCTGGGGCGGACGGCCCGAGCCCGGACACGACGTGGTCCCGCTGGAGGAGCGGCTGCGCAGGCTGCGCGACGCGGGCTGGACGGCGCTGGCCGCCACGCCCGGGGCGGCCTTCGGCGAGCTGTGGCGCCAGGCCGGGGCCGGACGCGTCGGTACGGGGACGAGCGGAGGCCGGGAATGAGCGGACGGGCGAAACTGACGGTGTTCGCGGCGCTCGCGACGCTGCTCACCGCGTGGTCACTGAGCCCGCTGGTGGAGTCGCAGGCCTGGCTGCTCCAGGGCGCGCTGCTGCTGGCCGTGCAGAGCGCGGTGGGCGCGGGCGCCCGGCGGGTGCCGCTGGCGCGTTCGCTGACCGTGGCCGCGCAGCTGCTGGTGTCGCTGCTGCTGCTCGCGCTGCTCTTCGCCGGCAAGGTCGAGTCCACCGGCAGCGGGCCGCTGGCCTACTTCGTGACGGACTTCGGCTCGCTGTTCGCGCAGGGCGTCCACGACGTCGGCGAGTTCGCGATACCGGCACCGCTGACGGACGGCATCCAGCTGCTGCTGGTGTCCGGGGTGCTGCTGATCGGCCTGCTCGTGGACCTGCTGGCGGTGACCGCGCGCACAGCGGCCGCGGCCGGGCTGCCGCTGCTCGCGCTGTACTCGGTCGCCGCGGGCCTGTCGGGCGGCGGGGAGGCCTCGTGGGTCTCCTTCCTGATGGCGGGCTGCGGCTACCTGATGCTGCTGCTGTGCGAGGGCCGCGACCGGCTCGCCCAGTGGGGGCGGGTCTTCGGAGCGGCACCGCGCGGAAGCGGCGCGGCCGACTCCGGTCTCAGCCCCGGCGGCGGCCGGGCGACGGCTCCGGTGCGGTTCGGCCGGCGCGTCGGCGCCATGGCGCTGGGCCTCGCCCTGGTGGTGCCGGCGGCGCTACCCGCCCTCGGCGAGGGGCTGCTCGGCGGTCCCGAGGACGGCGAGGGCAGCGGCGGGTCCGGCGGCACGATCTCGGCGGTCAACCCGCTGGTCTCCCTGCAGAGCAACCTGAACGCGCAGGACAACCGTGTGGTGCTCAGGTACCGGACGGACAACCCGCAGCAGAGCGAGCAGTACCTGCGCATCCTGGCCCTCGACGAGTTCAACGGCGCCAAGTGGGAGGCGTCGGGGCGGGCCCTGACCGACGTGCCGCAGCAGCTGCCCGCCCCGCCGGGTCTCGGTGACCAGGTCCGCCTCGGGGCGACCGAGGTGACCACGAACATCACGGCGTCGGACCGCTACAGCCAGCGCTACCTCCCCCTGCCGTACCCGGCGACCGCGGTGGACGTCCGCGGCAAGTGGCGCTTCGAGCCGGTCGGCCGGACCCTGGTCGGCGACCAGCTGGGCAGGGACAAGTACCAGACCGTCCAGGGCGCCGAGTACAACGTGCGCAGCCTGCTGCTGAAGCCGACCGCGCAGCAGCTGCAGAAGGCCCCGGCGCCGGACCCGGCGATCCGCGAGGAGTACACGAAGGTCCCGGACAACCTGCCGCCGGTGGTCGCCGAGACGGCCCGCCAGGTGACGCAGGGGACGAAGGACGACTACTCGCGCGCGGTGAAGCTGCAGGACTTCTTCGCCGTGAGCGGCGGGTTCCGCTACGACACGCAGACCGCCTCGGGGACGGGGCCGCAGGCCGTGGCCCGGTTCCTCGCCGACAAGGAGGGCTTCTGCATCCACTTCGCGTTCTCGATGGCGGCGATGTCCCGCACGCTGGGCATCCCGGCGCGCGTCGCGGTGGGCTTCACTCCCGGGGAGAGGCAGTCGGACGGCGTCGTGAACGTGTCGATGCGCGACGCCCACGCCTGGCCCGAGCTGTACTTCCAGGGCGTGGGCTGGACCCGGTTCGAGCCGACGCCCCGGTCGGGCCTCAACGTCCCGGACTACTCCCGCACGCAGGCTCCGGCGGCCCAGCCGTCCGCGCCGGCGCCGCTGCCCTCGCAGGGCGCGGTGCTGCCGGCTCCGGCGCCGTCGGCGTCCGTCGAGTGCCCGCCGGCGCTGAAGAAGCTCGGTGAGTGCGGGCCGACCGCACCGCAGCAGAGCGCGGCCCGGGACGGCGGACCGTCCCTGGCGGCGGTCCTCGGCTGGGCGGCGGCCGTCGCCGCGGTGCTGGGCCTGCCCCTGCTCCCGCTGCTGTGGCGCAGCCGGCTGCGGGCCCGGCGCCTGGGGACCGGGGAGGTGCCGGCGGCCTGGCAGGAGCTGGCCGACGCCGCCTGGGACGTGGGCGTGGCCCCGGACGAGGCGCTGTCCCCGCGCCGGGCCGCGAGCCGGATCGTGGACCTGGGCCAACTGGAAGCGGACGCCGCCGCGGCGGTGCACCGGGTGGCGGGCGCGGTGGAACGGGCCCTGTACGCGCCGCCGGGCGCGGAGGTCTCGTACGCGGGCCTGGCGGACGACGTACTCCAGGGCCGGGCGGGCCTGCTGGCCGCGGCGGACCGCCTGCCCCGGCTGCGGGCGCTGCTGCTGCCGCGCTCGGCGGCCCGGATCTCCTGGGCGGTCTCGGCCCGCTGGTCGGTTCTGGCCGGGGCGGCCTCGGCCCGCCTCACGGCCCTCCGGCTCCGCCTCCCGCTCCGGGGCCGCGGCTAGGGCGTGCCTGTCGGATCTTGTCGGCCGAGCCCGCGTTGTCCGGTGCCGGGCAGCGCGGGCCCGGCAGGATCCGGAGGAAGGCGAGGGGGTGTGGGGGCAGAGCCCCCGCAACGGCGCCGCGCCCAGCGCACCACCTGCAAAACCCGCGGACGCGAAAACGCGGAGCCCCCGCAACGCCGCCCTGCCCGGCGCGCCACCTGCCGGACCCCGGACGCGAGAACGCGGCGAGGCCCGATCCCCCCGGGCCCCGCCGCGTCCGCGCTTTTCCCACCGGGTCCCCCGTACCTCCTCCCGGTTCCGGAAGGAGGTACCCGGTCCGCTCCGCAGCCCCGTGTCGGCGGTGCGGACCGGGTCTCCTGTCCGTTGCTCCCAGTCTGGCGTCCACGCAGGTGGGAGCCCATCCGCGCGCGTACTCATTTCCGCGGCTAGGTACGGGTACTCAGCGGCCGCGGCGGGCCCCACCAGTTGTACGGCCTGACGCGCCCGCGCGGCACCGCCGACTGGGGGGTGCCGTGCGGTTCAGCGGTTTCCGCTGACCCGGCCGCGCAGCAGCAGCGACAGCGCCGAATGCACGTCGTCGAGGGACCGCTCCCGCTGGAAGGACTGCCAGTCCAGGGCGGCCACCAGGACCATCCCCACCATCGCGGCCGCGGTGAGCGGCACGTCGATCTCGGAGCTGAGCTCCCCCCGCTCGACGCCCTCGCGCAGCACCTTCTCCACGACGGCCACCGCCTCCTGGCGGACCACCATCAGGGTGGACTGCCAGGTGCGGTTGGTGCGCCACAGTTCGGCGACGTACAGCTGGGTGAAGGCGGGGTAGCGGTCGATGAAGACGAGGCCCGCCCGGATCATGGCGTCGAGCGCCTCGACCCGGCTGCCGCCGCGCGCCTCGGTCTCCTCGGCCGCCGTTCGCAGCGATGCCGTCAGCAGGCCGACGCCGTGCCGGAGCAGTTCCTCGAAGAGCTCGTTCTTGCTCGCGAAGTTGTAGTAGACGGTGCCCTTCGCCACGCCCGCCCGCTCGGCGATCTCATCGACCGTGGTCGCTGAGAAGCCCTTCTCGGCGATCAGGGTGACGGCCGCTTCGTAGAGCTTCTGCCGGGTGGCCCGACGACGGCCCCCGCCGGTACCCGTACCGGTGCTGCTGCTGTCCATGGCGCTGATTGTCACAGGTCAACACATCCCTACAGGGTCAGTTCCGGGTGCAGTCGGTCCATGGTCCACACCTGCTTGCCGCGGGCGGCCAGCGCGGTCAGTGCGAGGGCTCCGACCGTGAAGGCCATCAGGACCACGCTGCCCTGCCAGACCGGGGTGAGGTCGCCGCCGGTGATGAGGTGGCGCAGGCTCTCCACGACGTAGGACATCGGCAGGTAGGGGTGGACGGCGTTGAAGAAGTCCGGACTGGTCTGGACGGGGTAGGTGCCGCCGGCCGAGGTCAGCTGGAGCATCAGGACGGCGAGGACGAGGATCCGCCCGGCCGCGCCGAACTTGGCGTTGAGCCACTGGATGATCGCCGCGAAGCAGCCGGTGACCAGCAGCAGGAAGCCGATGGTGAGGGCCGGGTGGGCCATCTTCAGGCCGAGGTCCGGGGCCCAGTGCAGGACGGACATCAGCAGTGCGACCTGGGCGGCGCCGATCCCCATGACGGGCAGCCAGCCGGCGAGGGCGATCCGCCAGGGCGAGGCGCCGGCGGACAGGGCCCGCTTGTTCATCGGGGTGATCAGCATGTAGGCGACCATCGCGCCGACCCAGAGGGACAGCGGGATGAAGTAGGGCGCGAAGCCGGTGCCGTAGTTGGGCGCCTTGTGCAGGGACTGGTTGGCGAGCTTGATCGGGTCGGCCATGACCTCGGTGCGGGCGTCCCGCTGCTGCTGGTCGTAGTCGGGGATCTTGCCCACGCCCTCGTGCAGGCCGCCGGCGAGCTCGCCGGTGCCGTCGACGAGCTTGTACATGCCTCCGTCGAGGCGGTGGGCGCCGTCGCCGAGCTTGCCGACGCCGTCGCTGAGGGCGCCGGAGCCGGTGGTGGCGGTGCCGAGGCCGGTGTGCAGCTCGGCCATGCCGGTGGCGACCTTGTGGGCACCGGTGTTGAGGGCGTTGACCTTGGCGACGGCCGCGTCGAGGTCCGCGGCGAGGTGGGGGGCCTTGTCGGCGAGGTCGCGCGCCTTGTTCTCCAGGTCGGTCAGCTGGGTGCGGAGCTTGGACACGTCGCCGTTGGCGTTCTTGACCAGGGCGCTGACGTCACCGCTGAGTTCGGCGGCCTCCGCCATGTCGTCCCGGACCTTCTTCAGGTCGGGGCAGGAGGCGAGGTGCGGTTCGCCGCCGGGGGTGACGCAGTGCTTGGTGTAGTAGGCGTCGGCGCCGGTGGAGGCGCGCTTGGCGGCGGCCGCGGCGGCCGGGGCCTTCTCGGCGAACTTGTCGAGGTGGTTGTTGACCACCTTCGCGCTGTCGGCGACCAGTTCGGCGGTGGCCGCGAGGCTCTTGGGGTCCTTGACGAAGGGGCGGGCCTTGTCGGCCGCGCCGTTGACCTTGTCGGCGACGAGCTGGGTGCCGTTCGCGACGTCCCTCGTGCCGGTCTCCAGCTTGGCTGCGCCCGAGTTGAGCTTCTTCAGGCCGTTGGCCAGCTCGCCGCTCTTCTCCCCGGCGGTGTCGAGGCCGTCGGCGAGCTCCTTGGCGCCCTCCTGGGCCTTGCCCGCCCCGTCCTTGAGCTTGTCGGCGCCGTCGGCGGCCTCGGCGGTCTTGTCGTGCAGGTCGGAGAAGCTGACGAAGATCTTGTCGAGGAAACCGCGGGAGGCGTTGGCGGACGCCGCCGAGCGGACCTCGGAGAAGACGGTGCGCGAGATGGAGCCGACGACGTAGTTGTTGGCGTCGTTGGTGCGGACCTGGAGGGCACCGGTGGTGGGGTCGTCGCCCGAGCTGGAGGCGATCTTCTCGCTGAAGTCGGCCGGCATGGTCAGGGTCAGGTAGTAGGTGCCGTCCTCCAGGCCCTTGGCCGCCTTCTCGGGGCTCACCTCCCGCCAGTCGAAGGTCCTGCTGTCGCGGAGCTTCTTGGTGATCTCGCCGCCCGCGTCCAGGTGCTTGCCGTCGACGCTCGCGCCCCGGTCGGAGTTGACGAGGGCGACGGGCACCTTGTCGAGGCGGCTGTACGGGTCCCAGAAGGACCAGAGGTAGAGGGCTCCGTAGAGCAGTGGCAGCAGGAGCAGCGCGACGAGGGCGGCCCGGGGCAGCTTTCCCCGCCCGAACCGCTTCAGCTCAAGCGCGGCCAGCTTCGGCGAGCGCATCGTCCGCCCCCTTCGTGTCGACGTTTTCGGTGTCGGTGTCGGTGTCGGTATCGGTGTCGTTTCCGGTGCCGGAGCCGTCGTCGGTGCCGTCGGCCGCGTCGGCGGGGGCATCGGCGTCCTTCTCCGGGTCCGCCTCGACGTCCTCTTCGGCTCCCTTGCCGGCCTCGGCGTCGTCCTTCGCCCCCTTGCCCCACGTGATCTTCGGGGTGTCGGCGGCGGGCCTCTTCGGCTTCTCCTCCGGTGCCCCGTCGTCCGCCTTCGGGCCGGTCCGCAGGACCACGGCGTCGGCGGGGGCTTCGCTGCACACCGCGAGGACGGTGGTCCCCCGGGCGGCGATCGAGCGCAGCAGGGTCCAGACCTCGCCGCGTTCGGGGTCCGAGAGCTTGAGGTCGAGGTCGTCCAGGGCGAGCAGCCGCGGGGAGCCGAGCAGGGCGATGGCCACCGACAGCCGTACGGACTCCAGCCGTTCCAGGTCCCGGACGGTGGTGCGCTCGGCCTTGGGCAGTGTGGCGAGGTCCAGTCCGGCGGCGTCGAGGGCGGCCTCGATCCGGGCGGAGGCGGCGGTGCGGCGCTCGGCCCGGGGCCGCAGCAGGGAGCGGATCGGGGCGTCGTAGTGGCGCTGGAGCAGGGCGCCCTCGCGCAGCTGCTCGGCGACGGTGAGGGACTGGTCGAGGTCGTTGACCCCGGGGACCGGGCCGAGGGCGGCGATCCGGCGGACCGCGGCCATCTTCTTCGGCAGCCGGTGGGGGCCGACCTCGGCGTGGCCCTCGGTGGGTTTCATCCGCCCGGTGAGGGCAAGGAGCAGGCAGGTCCGGCCGCTGCCGGAGGGGCCTTCGACCGCGATGAGCGAGCCGGGCGCCGCGTCGAGGCCGAGTCCCCGGAAGGCCCAGCCGCGCGGGCCCTTGAGTCCGAAGTCCTCGGCCTTGACGGCCGCGCCGTGCGGGCTGTCCACGCCGTCCCCCTTCTTTTTGAACTGACCGGTCAGTTCAAAAACTACCACCTCATGCCGCACCAGGCGTGCAGGAGGGGGTAGTTGCTCTGCATATGACGGCAAAAGCGCAGGTCAGGGCGATTGTCAGTGGGGGCCGTCACGATGGGGGCAACGCACAACGCATCGACAGGAGGTTCGTCATGGCCACACCGTCCCCGTCCCCTGTCCACCCCGTCCTGCGGAAGTCGGCGGCCCCTCCGGCCGCCCTCGACCTCCTCGCCAAGGCCCACAGCGGCCTGGCCGAGGCCGCCCGGCTGACCCGGCCCAACGAGCGCTACGCGACGGCCCACCTCTCCGCACTGCGCACCGCCGCGGCCGTGCTCGCGGCGCGCGGGCGCCCCGAGCCGGCCAACCCGCGGCGGCGGCCCCGGATCCGCAGCGCGTGGGAGGTGCTGCCGGAGCTGGCACCGGAGCTGGCCGAGTGGAGCGCCCTCTTCGCCTCCGGCGCCGCCCGCCGGGCCCGGGCCGAGGCGGGGATACCGGACGCGGCGAGCGCCCGGGACGCGGACGACCTGCTGCGCGCCGCCTCGATGTTCCTGCGCCTGGTGGAGCGGATGCTCGCCGTACGGGTGCCCGCCCAGAGCCCGGCCCAGACCTTGCCCCAGCCACGGCCGGAGCGTCCGGACGCGGGATGACCTGCCCGGCTGCGGAAGGCAATAGGGTGGGGCACTGACCGCTCACCCTTACCGCGCCGAGGAGCCATCAGCCGTGTCGGACACTTCCCGCCCCCGTGCCTCCCTCCGCACCGCCGTGGTGTGGGAGGTCCTCAAGGAGGCGCTCGACCGCCGGGTGAAGGCGACCGGACGGGACGTGCTGGACGTGCTCGACACCGGCGGCGGCACCGGCAAGTTCGCCGTGCCGGTGGCCCACCTGGGCCACCGGGTCACCGTGGTCGACCCCAGCCCCAACGCCCTGTTCGGGCTGGAGCGCCGGGTGGCCGAGGCCGGCGTCGCCGACCTGGTCCGCGGCGTCCAGGGTGACGCCCAAGGCCTGTTGGACGTGGTGGAGCGGGAGGCGTACGACGTGGTGCTCTGCCACGGCGTCCTTGAGTACGTGGACGACCCGGCCGAGGGCGTGGCCAACGCGGTGGCGGCCCTGCGCCCCGGCGGCACGCTCAGCCTGCTGGCCGCCGGCCTCGGCGGGGCCGTACTCGCCCGCGCCCTGGCCGGGCACTTCACGGAGGCCCGTACCGCCCTCGGCGACCCGGCCGGCCGCTGGGGCTCCGGCGACCCGGTGCCGCGCCGCTTCACCGCCGAGCAGCTCTCCGAGCTGGTCGGGGAGGCCGGCCTGGCGGTCGGCGCGGTGCACGGCGTGCGGATCTTCGCCGACCTCGTCCCGGGCGTCCTGGTGGACACCGAGCCGGGCGCGGTGGAGGCGCTGCTGCGTCTGGAGGAGGCCGCGGCGGAGCTGCCCGCCTTCCACGCGGTGGCCACGCAACTGCACGTCCTGGGCGAGAAGCAGGTCTGAACTGCGCTCTTGCGCGCACGGAGTCTGCCGCCGACCCTCCGCTTCGCCGGTCCGCCCCGTATGATCGGGAGCAGTGACCGGCATGGCGATCGGGCCATTGGGGAATAACGGCCTCAGTGACCGCTCCCGCGGCGGTACGGTTTTCACGCAGTGGCGTTACGGCTGTGTCTTTCTGTGCTTTGTCATTTTGGAACGTGTGTAGAGGGCGGGTGTCACGGGGGCGATTCCCCGCCTATCCTGAAGGGGACCCCTGGTCGCTACCCCCGCGACCGACGGATGAGGAGGACTCCCGTGCCGCTCTCGGAGCACGAGCAGCGAATGCTCGAGCAGATGGAGCGAGCGCTGTACGCCGAAGACCCCAAGTTCGCGACAGCGCTTGAGGGCAGCGGGCTGCGTACGTACACCCGGCGACGGGTCTACCAGGCAGTCGCAGGCATTGTGGTGGGTATCGCGCTCCTCATGACCGGTGTGATCATTCCGAACGTGCTCTGGATCAGCGTGGTGGGCTTCCTCGTCATGCTGGGATGTACGGTCCTGGTGGTCACCGGTTGGCGCAAGGCACCCAAGCCCGGCGAGCAGCCCGTCTCCGGAAGTACCGGCGGTTCGGCCCGCGGCCACAACCGGCAGCGTCGGTCGATGATGAACCGCATCGAGGATCGGTGGCAGCGCCGGCGTGACGAGCAGGGGCAGTAGCCCCGGACCACGTGAGTGAGGGGACGGCCGCCACCGTGCGACCGTCCCCTCACTGTTGTGCGCCGGCCTGCGGTCCACGGGTGTCCCCGTACGGCATGATGATCCGATGAGTGTGCTCCCCCTGGTCTTCACCAGCGGCTGGGCCAGCGGGATCAACGCTTACGCCGTGGTCCTCCTGCTCGGCATCTTCGGCCGTACCGGCCTGACCGACGAGGTCCCCGCGTCGCTCCAGCGCCCGGACGTTCTGATCGTCGCCGCCGTGCTGTTCCTGTGCGAGGCGGTCGCCGACAAGATCCCGTACGTCGACTCGATATGGGACACCGTCCACACCGTGATCCGCCCGGTGGCAGGTGCGGTGATCGGCGCCCTGCTGGCCGGTCAGAGCGGCTCGCTCTCCGACATCACCGCCGGGGCCGTCGGCGGCACCACGGCGCTGGCCAGCCATTTCGTGAAGGCCGGCACGCGGATGGCGATCAACACCTCGCCCGAGCCGTTCACCAACGTGGCAATGAGCATCGCCGAGGACCTCGGTGTGGCGGGCCTGGTCACCTTCGCGATGTTCCATCCGCTCGCCGCCGCGATCATCGCGGGCTCCCTGCTGGTCGTCGGGCTGGCCATACTCTTCTTCCTCTGGAGCCGGATCCGCCGTTTCCTGCGCCGGCGCGCCCAGCGCCGCGAGGAGAAGCGGCTGGCCACGGAGGCCCGTCAGGCCACCGGGGCCCCACCCCGCTGACCGCGGGCGCCCGCACGGGGCCATAGGCTCGCCCGCATGGCACGAATTGCGGTGATCGGCGCCGGCATGGGCGCGATGGCGACGGCGGCCCGGCTGGCCGTGGCGGGGCACCAGGTGACGGTGTACGAGCGGAGCGCGACCTACGGCGGGGCCGTCGGCCGGTACGAGCGCGAGGGCTTCGCCTTCGACACCGGGCCCGGGCTGCTGCACCTCCCCGCCGTCTACCGCGACCTCTTCGTGAAGACCGGCAAGCGGCCGCTGGAGGAGTGCGTCGACATGGCGCAGGCCGACCCGGCCGTCCGCCACGTCCTGCCCGGCCACGGCATCGACGTCACCCTGCCCGGCGCCTCGCACGGCGGTGTCGCCGCCGCCCTCGACGGCGCGTTCGGCCAGGGTGCCGGTGAGCGCTGGCACGGGGTGCTGGGCCGTGCCCGCGATGCCTGGGACGCCACCCGCCGCCCGCTGCTGGAGGAGCCCCTGCGGGACGGGGCCCGGCAGGCGCTGGGCGGCGACCCGTACCCGGCCCTGCGGCGCAGCGGCCTGCTCCGCCGCCGTACGCCGACCCTCGCCGAGGTGGCCGGGCGGGAGCTGGGCGGTCCCCTGGCGCAGGTGCTGACCGGAGTGGTCCGCGGCTACGGCCTCGACCCCGCCACGGCTCCCGGCTCGGCGGCCGTGCTCCCGTACATGGAGCAGACCTTCGGCAGCTGGTACGTGAGCGGCGGGATGCGGGCACTGGCCACCGCCGTGTACGAGCGCTGCCTGGAGCGGAAGGTCGCCTTCGTCTTCGGGGCGGAGGTCCGCGAGGTCCTGGTCCGGGGCGGCCGGGCGGCCGGCCTGCTGCTGGCCGACGGAACGGAGGCGGCCGCCGACTCCGTCGTCTGCGGGATCGACCCGCGGCGGCTGCCGGCCGGTTCGCTCCCGTGGCCCGCCGGCGCCGTACCGGCCCGCGGGGACGGCGTGCCCGGCCGGATCACGCTGCTGCTCGCGCTGCGCGGGGCCCGTCCGGCGGGGACCGTCCACCGCACCCTCGTGCACGCCGCCGGGGCGCAGGTCACCGTCATGCGGCCGGACGATCCCGCCACGCGGCCCGACGCGGAGCACGAGGCGGTCACCGTGAGCGCCGTCCACGGCCCGGGGACCTCGGAGCCCGGGGAGCTGCTGAACCTCGCTGAGAAGGCCGTACAGGGCCTGCGGGAGCGGCTGTTGTGGCAGGAGGTGCGCACCCCGGCCGACATCGAGGCGGCCACCGGTGCATTGGGCGGCGCGGTGCCCCCGCCCGCCCTCGCGGGCGCGGGGGGCCGGCTGCTCTATCCGGCCAACTCCACGGCCGTGCCCGGGTTGTACCTGGCGGGCGGCTGGGCCCACCCCGGCGGCGGGCTCGCGCACGCCGGGATGACCGGGGCCCTGGTGGCCGGCCTGATCGTGGAGGGTGCGGGCTTCCGCGGCTCCCAGTGACCCGGCCCCGGACCCTGACCCCGCTCTGACCCCGCCCTGACCCCGACCCCGACCCCGGCCGGCTCAGTAGCGGTACTGCTCGTACTCCCCCTGCTGGGGGTACGGGTACTGCTGCGGCGGCTGCCCGCCCTGCTCGTCCGACGGGTACGGCTGGCCGCCCCCGTCGGTGGACCTCTGCTGCGGGACCCAGACGCCGCCCGGCGGGGTGTCGGTGGAGTACTGCTGCTGCCCGTAGTCGGCGTACGGGGCGTAGTCGTAGGGCTGGGGCGGGACGACGCCTCCGCCGGTTCCGATGTACGGGTCCGAGTAGGCGGCGTAGACCTGCTGCTGCTCGCCCGTCGGGTAGCCGCCGGAGTAGTCGTAACCGCCCTGGTTGTGCTGGTCGTAGTACGCCGCGTACTGGTGGCCGTCCTGCTCGGCGGTGGTGAACGGCGAGGCGAAGGCCGCCGTCTGGCCGACCTCCGGGGCAGGCGTCGAGAAGCTCTGTATCCCGTAGGACCCGGTGTCCTCGGGCACCGGCTGCGGGCTGTAGACCTCTTCGGCCGCGGCCCGCAACGGCCGCTCGTCCGCGGCCCCGTCGGCGTCCCCGTACTCCAGGGCGGTGACCTGGAGCGCCGGTTCCGGCGTCGCGGTCCTTCCCCTGCGGCGCCTGGCCTGCCGTACGGGCTCCCCGCCGCGGCGCAGCGCCCAGCCGGCGACGAAGCCCTTGCGGAAGGAGAGCGTCACCAGGGTCTGGCCCACGGCGAACGCGGCGGCGCCGGCGCCGATGACCGGCACCGAGGGCAGTATCACCCCGGCGACCACGCCGAGGAAGCCGGCGAAGGCGAGCAGGCGCCAGCGGAGCCGGGCCTTGTACTGCATCAGTACCTCGGCAAGCAGCCACAACGCGACGATTCCGAACGCGATGTAGAGGACCGTCATACCCATGCAAGGCCCCTCTCGGTACGGCCGTCACACGGGTACGGCCGGTCAGGCCCGCTGGTGCAGGCCCAGGTTCTCGTAGATCTCGAGAGTCGCCGTGGAATTGTTCAGCGTGATGAAGTGCAGTCCCGGTACACCTTCGGACAGCAGCCGCGCGCAGAACTCCGTGGCGAACTCGATGCCAATGGAGCGTACAGCGGCCGGGTCGTCCTTGACGGCGAGCATGCGCTCTTTCACGTCCGCGGGGAAGACAGCGGTGCTGAGCTGGGGCAGTCGGTCGAGCTGCTTGATGCCCACAACAGGCATGACCTCGGGGATGATCGGGGTCTCGCAGCCCGCCTTCTCGACGCTGTCGCGCAGCCTCAGATAATTCTCGGGATCGAAGAACATCTGGGTGATCGCATAGTCCGCGCCCGCACGGCACTTGTCCACGAAGTGCCGGATGTCCGTATCCCAGTCGGTCGATCGCGGGTGCATCTCGGGGAACGCCGCGACGCCGACGCAGAAGTCTCCGGACTCCTTGAGCAGCCGCACCAGGTCGGCGGCGTAGTGCACGCCCTCGGGGTGGGCCACCCAGTCGGCCATCGGGTCGCCCGGCGGGTCGCCGCGCAGGGCGAGCATGTTGCGGATCCCGGCGTCGGCGAACTGGCCGATGACGTGGCGCAGTTCGGCGATGGAGTGGTCCACGGCGGTGAGGTGCGCGACCGGGGTCAGCGTGGTGTCCGCGGCGATCTCCTGGGTGGCCTTGACGGTGCCGCCGCGGGTGGAGCCGCCGGCTCCGTAGGTCACGGAGACGAAGCTCGGGGATACCGCCTCGACCCGGCGGAGGGCGTTCCAGAGGTTGCGTTCGCCCTTCTCGGTCTTCGGGGCCCAGAACTCGAAGGAGTACGAGCGCCCGGACGCGAGGAGGTCGCGGACCGTGTGTGCACGGTCCGACCAGGTGGAAGCGGTACCAGAGGCCATGTGGGCAGGTTAGACGCGGCCCGGCGCTCCCCGAAGCGGCGTCCGCCTTTTGGACACGTTTTTGGACACCTGGGCTTCCGCCTCTGGCTCGAAGGGGCCTGTACGGACTATGCGGCGCGGAATGCCACCGGTCGTCGGCTGTCCGGGCGGACGGGACCGGAGGGCTCAGCCGAGCCGGGCCCGGACGCGCTTGGCGAGGTCGGCGGCGGCCGCACCGGGGTCGGAGGCCTCGGTGAGCGCGCGGACGACCACGACGCGGGTGGCGCCTGCGTCCAGCACCTCGTCCAGGTTCGTGGCGTCGATGCCGCCGATGGCGAACCAGGGCCGGTCCTGCTCCAGGGAGGCCGCGTAGCGGACCAGGTCCAGGCCGGGGGCGTGGCGGCCGGGCTTGGTGGGGGTGGGCCAGCAGGGCCCGGTGCAGAAGTAGTCCACGCCCGCTTCGGCTACGGCCGCGGCGACCTCGTCCTCCGCGTGGCAGGAGCGGCCGACGAGGACCCGGCCGCCGAGGATGGCGCGGGCGGCGGGGACCGGGATGTCGCCCTGTCCGAGGTGCAGGACGTCGGAGCCGATGGCGTGGGCGACGTCGGCACGGTCGTTGACGGCGAGGAGCTTGCCGTGGCGGCGTGCGGCCTCGGCGAAGACCTGGAGGTGTTCGAGCTCCTCGCCCGCCTCCATGCCCTTGTCGCGGAGCTGGACGATGTCCACGCCCCCGGCGAGCACGGCGTCGAGGAACTCGGGCAGGTCACCCTGGCGCTTGCGGGCGTCCGTGCACAGGTAGAGCCGGGCATCGGACAGCTGCATGGGTGTACCCCCCGTGATGGAGGCGGTGTACGGGCGCGGGGCCCGTACACCGCGGTGGAGCCGGCTACTGCGGATCAGGTCAGAGGGCGAGCGCCTGAGCGCGGCGCTTCACCTCCGTGCCGCGATTCTCGCTCAGCGCCTGGGCGGGGGTGCCGGGCAGGGTCGGGTCGGCGGTGAAGAGCCACTCCAGGATCTCCTCGTCGGAGAAGCCGTCGTCGCGCAGGACGGTCAGCAGGCCGACGAGGCCCTTGACCACCTTGTCGCCGTCGATGAAGGGGGCCGGAACCTGCAGGGCCCTGTTCTCGCCCCGGCGAACGGCGATGAGCTGCCCTTCCTTGACCATCTGGCGGACCCGCGTCACCTCGACGTCCAGCATCTCCGCGATGTCGGGGAGGTACAGCCAGTCGGGGACGAGGGAATCGATCTTTGCGTCAATCTCGGTCACAGGCCAAGCCTGCCACCTCCCACCGACAGCCGGTACCCGGGGCGGACCGTCCGTGGCGCGCCCCCGGGGCCGGTGTCTACGCCGTGGCCGATTTCAGCGGGGTGCCGGGGTCCGCGACCTTCGCCGGGTCGACCGGGACGCCCGTCTCGATCAGCTTGCGGCCCTGCGCCAGGTCCCGGGGCCGGCCGACCGCGAGGACCGCGACCAGGGCGCCGTCGCGCAGCCAGCACACCGACCAGGCCTCCTGGGCCGGGTCCCCGCGCCGGACCAGGGTGTCGGCCCCGCCGTGGTGGCCGGCGTACTGCACGAAGCGCCCGAACTGCTCGGACCAGAAGTACGGCACCGGGTCGTAGACCGCGGTGGGCTCCCCGGCCAGGATGTTCGCCGCGACCGCCCTCGGGCCCTGGAGCGCGTTGTCCCAGTGGTGCACGAGCAGCCGCGCCCCGAACCGCCCGGACGGGAAGGAGGCGCAGTCGCCGACCGCGTACACCCCCGGCAGGGAGGTCGTCAGGTGCGCGTCGGCGGTGACCGAGCCGTCGGTTCCGCGTTCCACGCCGGACCCGGCCAGCCATCCGGTGGCGGGACGGGCGCCGATGCCCACGACCACCGCGTCGGCGGGCAGGGCGCGCCCGTCGGCCAGGAGGACCCGCCCCTCCTCGACGCCGGCCACCTTCGCGCCGGTGATCAGCTCGGCGCCGGCCTGCCCGTACCAGCGCGACATCGGCTCGGAGACCTCGGCGGGCAGGGCGCCCGCCAGCACCCGGTCCGCCGCCTCGACGACGGTCACCGCGCAGCCGGCCTCGCGGGCGGCGGTGGCGAACTCGGCGCCGATCCAGCCCGCGCCGACGACCACGACCCGGGAGGCGGCCGCCAGGACGGGGCGCAGCCGCGCCGCGTCGTCCAGAGTGCGCAGCAGGTGTACGCCCGGGACGCCCCCGGCGCCGGGCAGGGGCAGCGGCTGCGCGCCGGTGGCCAGCACGAGGACCTCGTAGGGGACCGGTCCCGCCTCGGTGTCCAGCTCGTGGTCGGCGGCCCGCAGTCCGGTGACCTCCGTCCCGAGGCGGAGCCCGATGCCCAGGGCTTCGAAGTCCACGTCGAAGGCGGAGTCCTCGGCCTTGCCGAGCAGCACCGCCTTGGACAGCGGGGGCCGGTCGTAGGGCTGGTGCGGTTCGGCTCCCAGCAGGGTCACGGGGCCCGCGAAGCCCTGCTCGCGCAGGGCGACCGCGGTCTGCACCCCGGCCATTCCGGCGCCGACGATCACGACGCCGCGCTGATTCTGTTCCGTCTGCTCACTCACGCGGCCACCCTAGTCATCTGACGCTCCGTCAGGAACAGGTGCCGCCTTACCCGCCGTCCACGGCCGGGATAGTCTGGCCACCGTACCTATCGCGGGAGTCCGGCGCACCGGGCTGAGAGGGAGGCTGGCCGGCCTCCGACCGTACGAACCTGATCCGGGTCATGCCGGCGAAGGGAGGGGCTGGACGCCCATGCACTCATCTGGAGAGGGATCCGGCCGGGGATCCGACGTCCTCGTCATCGGGGGCGGGATCATCGGCCTGGTCACAGCCTGGCGGGCGGCGGAGCGCGGCCTGCGCACCGTACTCGCCGACCCGGCACCCGGCGGCGGCGCCGCCCAGGTCGCGGCCGGGATGCTCGCCCCGGTCACCGAACTGCACTACGGCGAGGAAGCCCTCCTCGGCCTCGGCCTCGCCTCCGCCGAACGCTATCCGCGCTTCGCCGCCGACCTCGCCGAAGCCGCCGGCGGCCTGGACATCGGCTACCGCGCCTGCGGCACCCTCGCCGTCGCCCTCGACGCCGACGACCGCCTCCACCTGCGCGAACTCCACGCCCTCCAGCGCCGCTGCGGCCTGGAGTCCGAATGGCTCACCGGCCGCGAATGCCGCCGTCTGGAGCCCATGCTCGCCCCCGGCGTACGCGGCGGCCTGCGCGTCGACGGCGACCACCAGGTCGACCCGCGCCGGCTCGCCGCCGCCCTGCTCGCCGCCTGCGAAGGCGCCGGAGTGACCGTCCACCGGGCGGGCGCCGAGCAGCTGCTCACCACCGCGGACCGGGCCACGGGCGCCCTCCTCGACGACGGTACGCAGCTGCGCGCCGACCAGGTCGTCCTGGCCGCGGGCTCGCTCAGCGGCAGACTGGCGGGCGTACCCGCCGAGGTGCTGCCCCCCGTACGGCCGGTCAAGGGACAGGTACTGCGGCTCACCGTGCCCGCCGCGTACGCCCCCTTCCTCTCCCGCACCGTACGGGCGGTCGTGCGCGGCAGCCACGTCTACCTCGTGCCCCGCGAGAACGGCGAACTCGTCATCGGCGCCACCAGCGAGGAGCTCGGCTGGGACACCACCGTGACCGCGGGCGGGGTCTACGAACTCCTGCGCGACGCCCACGAACTGGTACCCGGCATCACCGAACTCCCGCTGACCGAGACCCGGGCGGGACTGCGCCCCGGATCACCCGACAACGCCCCGCTGCTGGGCCCGACCGACCTGCCCGGCCTGCACCTGGCCACCGGGCACTACCGCAACGGGGTGCTGCTGACCCCGCTCACCGGCGAGGTGATGGCCGAACTGCTGGTCACCGGCGAACTGCCCGGGATCGCGCGCCCCTTCACCCCCCGCCGCTTCTCCGCCGCACGTCAGGAGTCGTACGCATGACCATCTCCGTCAACGGCGAGCCGCGCGATGTCGCGGCCGGCACCACGCTCGACACCGTCGTCGCCACCCTGACCGCGGCCCCCTCCGGAGTGGCCGCCGCACTCAACGAGACCGTGGTCCCGCGCGGGCAGTGGCCGGCCACCCCCGTGGGCGACGGCGACCGCGTGGAGATCCTCACCGCGGTCCAGGGGGGCTGACCGGCATGGCCGACGACCTCTTCACCCTGGGCGACCGGACCTTCTCCTCCCGCCTGATCATGGGCACGGGCGGCGCCCCCAGCCTGGACGTGCTCGAACGCGCCCTCGTCGCGTCCGGCACCGAACTCACCACCGTGGCCATGCGCCGCCTGGACCCCACCGTGCAGGGCTCGGTCCTCTCCGTCCTCACCAAGCTCGGCATCTCCGTCCTGCCGAACACGGCAGGCTGCTTCACCGCGGGCGAGGCCGTCCTGACGGCCCGGCTCGCGCGGGAGGCCCTCGGCACCGACTGGATCAAGCTGGAGGTGGTCGCGGACGAGCGGACCCTCCTGCCCGACGGCGTCGAACTGCTGGACGCCGCCGAGACCCTGGTGGACGAGGGCTTCACCGTCCTGCCGTACACCAACGACGACCCGGTGCTCGCGCGCAAGCTGGAGGACGTGGGCTGCGCGGCGATCATGCCGCTCGGCTCCCCCATCGGGTCGGGCATGGGCATCCGCAACCCGCACAACTTCGAGCTGATCACGGAGCGGGCCCAGGTCCCGGTGATCCTGGACGCCGGCGCGGGCACCGCCTCCGACGCCGCCCTGGCGATGGAACTGGGCTGCGCGGCGGTGATGTTGGCCTCGGCGGTCACCCGCGCACAGGAGCCGGTCCTCATGGCGTCCGCCATGCGGGACGCCGTCTCGGCGGGCCGCCTCGCCCACCGGGCGGGCCGCATCCCACAACGCCGCTTCGCCGAAGCCTCGTCCCCCACGGAGGGCCGCGCGACCCTGGACCCGGAACGCCCGGCGTTCTGAGACGCGGGCGGCCGAGCACGGCGCAGGACGGGGACTTCGCCGGGGACGGGAGCCGCCCGGTCGGAGGCTGAAGGCCCCCGCGCCTCCCGCTCCCCCGCGAAGCCCGCCCCTCCCCCTCCCGCCCCCGATCGGCCTGGTCACCGCCCCGCGCGCGGGTGGCCGACCGCCGAGCCGGATCGGGGATGCCGAGGGCGCGGCGAGGGGGGCGGGGGCCTGTTCCGGCGCCTGCTCACGTCACAGCTGCGCTGCAAGGCGACCCGCCCCCGACGGGGTCCCGGCGCCGGCTCGTAGAATCGCCGGGTGGATACGACCTTGGAAGACCCCCTCGTCGGGCGTGTGCTCGACGGCCGCTACCGCATCGATGCCCGCATCGCGGCCGGCGGCATGGCCACGGTCTACCGGGCCGTCGACACCCGCCTGGACCGGATCCTCGCCCTGAAGGTGATGCATCCCGCGCTCGCGTCCGACGCCGCCTTCGTGGACCGGTTCATCCGCGAGGCGAAGTCCGTGGCGCGGCTCGCGCACCCCAACGTGGTCGCCGTGTTCGACCAGGGCACGGACGGGCCGTACGTCTATCTGGCGATGGAGTACGTCTCGGGCTGCACCCTGCGCGACGTGCTGCGCGAGCGCGGCGCGCTCCAGCCCCGGGCGGCCCTCGACATCCTCGAACCCGTCCTCGCCGCGCTCGGCGCCGCCCACCGGGCCGGCTTCGTGCACCGTGACATGAAGCCCGAGAACGTCCTGATCGGCGACGACGGCAGGGTCAAGGTCGCCGACTTCGGGCTGGTCCGGTCCGTGGACTCGGTGACCAACACCACCGGCTCGGTCCTCGGCACCGTCTCCTACCTGGCCCCCGAGCAGATCGAGAACGGGATCGCCGACACCCGCGCGGACGTCTACGCCTGCGGTGTCGTCCTCTACGAGATGCTCACCGGCTCCAAGCCCCACCTCGGCGACTCCCCCGCCCAGGTGCTCTACCAGCACCTGCACGAGGACGTCCCGCCGCCGTCCGCCGTGGTGCCCGGGCTGTCCGTCGGTCTCGACGGGCTCGTGGCGTCCGCCACCGCCCGCAACCCCGACCTGCGCCCCTACGACGCCGCCGCGCTGTTCGGCCTCGCCCGCGAGGCCCGCGCCGAGCTCACCGACGCCGAGCTGGACGCCGTACCGCCGCAGGCGCAAGCCGTCGACCGGTCGTCCGCCGAGGACCGCACGGGCGTGATCCCGCGCCCGGTGGCCGCGCAGCCCGTGAACCTCACCTCCCGGCTGGAGTCGCCGCCGCTGGATCCGCCCGCTCCGCCCGGGCGCCGGTCGGCGCCCGCCGCGCGCCCGCGCCGCGGAGTGCTGCTGGTGGTCGTCGGCGTCCTGCTGGCGCTGGGGATCGGTACGGGCGTCTGGTACATCAACTCCGGCCAGTTCACCAAGGTCCCCAACCTGCTCGGCAAGACCGAGGAGCAGGCCCGCGCCCAGCTGTCCGAGGCCGGGCTCGGCGTGAAGGGGGTCGACCGGAAGTTCAGCGACGCCTTCGAGCGCGGGACGGTGATGAACACCGATCCCCCGGGCGGCCGGCGGATCCGCGGCAACGGCGCGGTGACCATCACGATCTCCCGCGGCCCCGAGGTCGTGTCCGTGCCCAACCTGAAGGGCAGGCCCCTGGACGAGGCCAAGGCCGAGCTGACCCGGACCGGGCTGGCTCCCGGGATCATCACGCAGGCCTTCAGCCAGGAGGTCGCCCAGGGCTCGGTGATCAGCACCAACCCGGCGGGCGGCGAGAAGCGGGCGCCCGACACGGCGGTCTCGATCGTCGTCAGCAAGGGCCGGCCGGTGCCGGTGCCGGGCGTGACCGGGCTCCCCTTCGAGCAGGCGAAGGCCACTCTGGAGGGTCTGGGCCTGAAGGTCGTTGCGGCTCCCGAGCAGGTCAACGCGCCGTCGGATCCCGGTACGGTCGCCAACCAGTCGATCGGCGCCGGCACCCAGGCCGCGGCCGGGGACACGGTCACGCTGACGGTGTCCAAGGGCCCGCGCCAGCTGCCGGTCCCGAACGTGGTCGGCCAGGACGTGGACGCGGCCCGCAGGACCCTGGAGAGCGCGGGCTTCAAGGTGAAGGTGGATCGGCCGCTGATCTCCTTCAGCAGGACGGTGGACGCCCAGTCGGTGCTGCCCGGCCAGACCGCCGCCGAGGGCCTCACGATCACGATCACGATCAAGGGGCTGTAAACGCACGTGGTACGCAATCCAGTGGGCGGACACGTCCCCGTCTCGGGCGGTCTCGCCTCGGTCGGGCTGACGTATGCCCGCGAGATGGGCGCCGAGGCCGTCCAGGTCTTCGTCGCCAACCCGCGCGGCTGGGCCACCCCGGTCGGCAGTCCGGCGCAGGACGAGCGGTTCCGCGAGGAGTGCGCGCGGGAGGGGATTCCCGCGTACGTGCACGCCCCGTACCTGATCAACTTCGGCTCGCACACCGGGGCCACCGTGGAGAAGTCGGTGGAGTCCCTGCGCCACTCGCTGCGCCGGGCCCGGCAGATCGGCGCGCTCGGGGTGGTCGTCCACACCGGGTCGGCGACCGGCGGTCGTCCACGGGAAGCGGCGTACGCGCAGGTCGAGGAGCACATGCTGCCGCTGCTGGACGAGCTGACGCATGACGACGACCCGTTCCTGCTGCTGGAGTCGACGGCCGGGCAGGGTTCCTCGCTGTGCTCGCGCACCTGGGACTTCGGCCCGTACTTCGATGCGCTGGACCACCATCCGAAGCTGGGGATCTGCCTGGACACCTGCCACATCTTCGCGGCCGGTCACGACCTGGCGGAGCCGGGCGGGACGAAGGTGATGCTGGACCTGCTGGTGGACACCGTGGGCGAGGGCCGGCTGAAGCTGGTCCACGCGAACGACTCCAAGGAGGGTGTCGGCGCGCACAAGGACCGGCACGCGAACGTCGGCCGGGGCCACATCGGCCGGGACGCCTTCGCCGAGCTGTTCACGCACCCGGCGATGGACGGCGTGCCGCTGATCATCGAGACGCCCGGCGGCAAGGAAGGGCATGCGGCGGACGTGGCGCTGCTGAAGGAGCTGCGCGGCCCGCAGTGATCCACTGATTCTTGAGGAACAGGTCAGCCCCACCCGGCGCCGGATCCTCGCCTCGGCGCGGCCTGCGTACGGCCGTCCGGGTGGCCCTGGCCGATGGCGCTCCGGCCGGGGGCCCGCAGGACACCCCTTAGATCTCGGGGCCGTCCCCCGGCTCCTCCTGGTAGGAGTAGCGCTGCTCGCGCCAGGGGTCGCCGATGTTGTGGTAGCCGCGCTCCTCCCAGAAGCCGCGGCGGTCGGCGGTCATGTACTCGATGCCGCGGACCCACTTGGGGCCCTTCCACGCGTAGAGGTGCGGGACCACCAGCCGGACCGGGAAACCGTGCTCGGCGGTGAGCAGTTCGCCGCCCTCGTGGGTGGCGAAGACGGTCCGGTCGGAGGCGAAGTCGGCCAGCCGCAGGTTGGAGCTGAAGCCGTATTCGGCCCACACCATCACGTGCGTGACCTGCGGCGCGGGCGGGGCCAGGGCGAGCACGTCGCGGGCGAGCACACCGCCCCATTCGGCGCCCTGCATGCTGAACTTCGTGACGCAGTGCAGGTCCGCCACGACGGTCGCGAACGGCAGGGCCGTGAACTCCTCGTGGTTCCAGCAGTGCTTGTCGCCGTCGGCGGTCGCGCCGAAGACGCGGAACTCCCAGCGGTCCGGCTTGAACTTGGGCACGGGACCGTAGTGGGTGACGGGCCAGCCCTTCTGCAGCCGCTGCCCCGGTGGAAGCTCCAGCTGCTCTGCTCCCGGAGATTCCCGGCTTTCCGGCTGACCCATGACTCCATGGTGACAGACTGGGCAGGGTGGTCATGACCAGGTCTGGGCCGATTCGGGCAAGTCGCGGTAACTCCCACTAAGGAGGCACTTACTGGACGGCCCTCAGTGGCGGTGCAAGGATGCGCGCAACTGCCCCGTCACATAGCTGACATTGCCTGGAAGGAGCCTCTGCGATGCAGGGCGACCCCGAGGTCCTTGAGTTTCTGAACGAGCAGCTGACCGGCGAGCTGACGGCCATCAACCAGTACTGGCTGCACTACCGCATCCAGGACAACAAGGGCTGGACCAAGCTCGCCAAGTACACGCGTGAAGAGTCCATCGATGAGATGAAGCACGCGGACAAGATCACCGAGCGCATCCTGATGCTCGACGGCCTGCCGAACTACCAGCGTCTCTTCCACGTGCGCGTCGGGCAGACGATCACCGAGATGTTCCAGGCGGACCGCCAGGTCGAGGTCGAGGCCATCGACCGGCTCAAGCGCGGCATCGAGGTCATGCGCGGCAAGGGCGACATCACGTCGGCCCGTCTTTTCGAGGAGATCCTGGAGGACGAGGAGCACCACATCGACTACCTCGACACCCAGCTGGAGCTCATCGAGTCCCTGGGCGAGGCGCTCTACATCGCGCAGCTCATCGAGCAGCCGAGCTGACCTTCCGGCGGGCCGATCCAAGGTCGCCGAGCCTGCTCCAGCCCGCTCCGGCCCGGCTTCTAGGCCGCTTCCGCCAGCGCGGGCGAACGTACCGCCTCCGTGTCGGCGGCGAGCACGGACACCGCGTCGCCCTTCTCCAGCAGCTCCCTGCGCGGGCAGGCCCCGCGGCCGAGAATGCCCTGGATGGTGCGTACGCAGGAACCGCAGTCGGTGCCGGCCTTGGTGGCCGAGGCGATCTGGCGGGGCGTGCAGGCCCCGGCAGCCGCGTGTTCCTTGACCTGCTTGTCGGTGATCCCGAAGCAAGAGCAGACGTACACGCGGTTCACCTCCTGGCGCTGACTGGTGCGGCGAGCCATCCCCTATTCGGTGAGGCTTACCTAACCGTACCCAAAGTTAGGGTGGCCTAAAAGCCCCGGCTACGACAGTGGGGCGCGGATCACATCGATCCGCGCCCCACAGTCGTAGGAACGCACCTACTGATCCCGACGACTAGTCGCGGTAGAGCTCCGCGACCAGGAACGCCAGGTCCAGCGACTGGCTGCGGTTGAGCCGAGGGTCGCAGGCCGTCTCGTAGCGCTGGTGCAGGTCGTCGACGAAGATCTCGTCGCCGCCGCCCACGCACTCGGTGACGTCGTCACCGGTGAGCTCGACGTGGATGCCGCCCGGGTGGGTGCCGAGGCCCTTGTGGACCTCGAAGAAGCCCTTGACCTCGTCGAGCACGTCGTCGAAACGGCGCGTCTTGTGGCCCGAGGCCGCCTCGAAGGTGTTGCCGTGCATCGGGTCGGTCACCCAGCCGACGATCGCACCGGAGGCGGTGACCTTCTCGACCAGCTCGGGGAGCTTGTCGCGGACCTTGTCGGCGCCCATGCGGACGACGAAGGTCAGCCGGCCCGGCTCGCGCTCGGGGTCCAGGCGGTCGATGTACGTCAGCGCCTCGTCCACCGTGGTGGTGGGGCCGAGCTTGATGCCGATCGGGTTGGCGATCTGCGAGCAGAACTCGATGTGCGCGTGGTCCAGCTGGCGGGTGCGCTCACCGATCCACACCATGTGGCCGGAGGTGTCGTACAGCTTGCCGGTGCGCGAGTCGGTGCGCGTCAGCGCGCCCTCGTAGTCGAGCAGCAGCGCCTCGTGGGAGGCGTAGAACTCGACGGCCTTGAATTCGGCCGGGTCGGTGCCACAGGCCTTCATGAAGCTCAGCGCGTTGTCGATCTCCCGCGCCAGCTGCTCGTACCGCTGACCGGACGGGGAGGACTTCACGAAGTCCTGGTTCCAGGCGTGCACCTGGCGCAGGTCGGCGTAACCACCGGTGGTGAAGGCGCGCACCAGGTTGAGCGTGGAGGCGGAGGCGTTGTACATGCGCTTCAGCCGCTCGGGGTCCGGGACGCGGGCCTCTTCGGTGAAGGCGAAGCCGTTGACCGAGTCGCCGCGGTAGGTAGGCAGGGTGACGCCGTCGCGGGTCTCGGTGTCCTTGGAGCGCGGCTTGGAGTACTGGCCCGCGATGCGGCCGACCTTGACGACCGGCACGGAGGCCGCGTACGTCAGTACGGCACTCATCTGGAGCAGCGTCTTCAGCTTGGCTCGGATGTGGTCGGCGGAGACGCCGTCGAAGGCCTCGGCACAGTCGCCGCCCTGAAGCAGGAACGCCTCGCCCTTGGCGACGGCTCCCAGACGGGCGCGCAGCTGGTCGCACTCGCCCGCGAAAACGAGCGGAGGATACGACTCGAGGTCCGCGACGACAGCGCGCAGAGCCTCGGCATCGGGGTACGAAGGCTGCTGCGCCGCGGGAAGGTCTCGCCAGGTCGCCTTGGCGGCGGGGGCTTGGGTTTCAGCGTTCACGGTCACCTCGTACACATTACGGCGTTACGCGGGGCATCTTGCCCCCCGCCCACAACGTGAGACGGATTTCTCGAAGGCGGTGGACGCCCGGCGGAACGGAATCCATGGTTCGGCGTGCGGCCGGGGTCGGAACCGGCGCGAGGGGCGTCTTCTCGGTCGGCGGGCGTGATCGGCAAGACACCCGCTGGGCGGACGGTCTGGGCTATGGTTCACCGCATGTACGCGCACACGAACCAGAACTGGTGGTGGCCCGCTCCCGGCGGCCCACTTCCTGCGCGTACCTAGAGACACGCACGACGCGAAGGCCGCCCCGAGGGGCGGCCTTCCGCGTTCGGCGACCTCGGCGCCGGCAGCGAGAGCCGCTCCTCCCCTCCGGAAGGACGCTCCGCCCATGGAACCCAGCCGCCAGAACCGCCAGGACTGCCGCGACCGACGGCACCCGCTGAGCCGGCTGCTCGACGACTCCTGCCCGCCGTTCGCCCTGCTGCGCCGGCGCACCCCCGGCCGCGACCACGACACCGTCGAGGTGCTCCTCGGCCCGGTCCACGAGGCCGGGCGCCTGGCCGACCTGCCCGTCGGCCCGCTGCCGACCCTGGCGCTCGTGCCCTTCCGGCAGATCCGGGAGCGCGGGTTCGACGTACGCGACGACGGCACGCCGCTGAGCGCGCTCGTCGCCGAGGAGGTGTACGAGATCCCGCTCGCCCAAGCCCTCGCGGAGCTGCCCGCGCACGCGGTGCGGGTGGAGGACGGCGGCTTCGACGTCTGCGACGAGGCGTACGCGGACACCGTGGATCGGGTGATCCGCGACGAGATCGGCCGGGGCGAGGGCGCGAACTTCGTCATCCGGCGCACCTTCGAGGGCCGGATCGGCGGGTTCGGCCGGGCGGACGCGCTCGCGCTGTTCCGGCGGCTGCTGGCGGGCGAGCGGGGCGCGTACTGGACCTACGTCGTCCACACCGGCGAGCGCACGCTGGTCGGCGCCAGTCCCGAGGTCCACGTCCGGATGTCCGCAGGCACGGTCGTGATGAACCCGATCAGCGGGACGTACCGCCCTCCCGCCACGGGACCCACCGTCGAGTCGCTCCTGGCCTTCCTCGGAGACCGCAAGGAGACCGAGGAGCTGTCGATGGTGGTCGACGAGGAACTGAAGATGATGTGCACGGTCGGGGACCGGGGCGGGGTGGTCGTCGGACCGCGGCTCAAGGAGATGTCCCACCTCGCGCACACCGAGTACGAGCTGCGCGGACGCTCCTCGCTCGACGTGCGGGAGGTGCTGCGGGAGACGATGTTCGCGGCGACGGTGACGGGCTCGCCGGTGCAGAACGCCTGCCGGGTGATCGAACGGTACGAGGCGGGCGGGCGCGGCTACTACGCGGGCGCGCTGGCCCTGCTGGGCCTGGACGCGGCCGGGACGCAGACCCTCGACTCCCCCATCCTGATCCGGACCGCGGACATCGCGGCGGACGGGACCCTGCGGGTGCCGGTGGGGGCCACGCTGGTGCGGCACTCCGATCCGGCGGGCGAGGTGGCGGAGACGCACGCGAAGGCGGCGGGGGTGCTGGCGGCGCTCGGCGTCCGCCCGTCGGCGCCGCGGCCGGCCGCCGAGGGGGCGCGCCTGGCCGAGGACCCGCGGGTGCGGGCGGCCCTGGCCGCCCGGCGGGCCGACCTGGCGCCCTTCTGGCTGCGGATGCAGGAGCGGCCGGCCGCGCCGACGGGCCGTGCGCTGGTGGTGGACGGGGAGGACACCTTCACGGCGATGCTGGCCCACCTCCTGCGGGTGGCCGGGCTGGAGGTGACCGTACGGCGCTTCGACGAGCCGGGGCTGCGGGAGGCGGCCCTGGCCTGGGAGGGCCCGATCGTGCTGGGCCCCGGCCCGGGCAACCCGGCGGACGGCGCCGACCCGAAGATGCGGATGCTGCGCGGGCTGACGGCGCAGCTGCTGGCCGGGCACCGGCACGGCCTGCTCGGGGTCTGCCTCGGGCACGAGCTGCTCGCCTCCGAGCTGGGCCTGCCGCTGGTGCGCAAGGCGGAGCCGGCGCAGGGCGCGCAGACCCGGATCGGGCTGTTCGGGGCCGAGGAGGTGGTCGGCTTCTACAACACGTACACCGCGCACTGTGACGCCGCCGGCGCGGCGCGGCTGGCGCAGGCCGGTGTGGAGGTGTCCCGCGACCCGGTGACCGGGGAGGTCCACGCGTTCCGTTCGGTCGGCGGCGGCTTCGCGGGGGTGCAGTTCCACCCGGAGTCGGTCCTCACCCTGCGCGGCGCCGAGCTGCTGCGCGAGCTGCTCACCGCGGTCCGCGCTCCGGCCCCGGCGTAGTTCCCGCGCCCGCGGGGTGTCCGGGCCGGAACCGGCGTACCAACTGGCAGGTCAGGACCAGGCCGAGCACCACCATCCCGTACAGGGACGCCGTGAGGTCGCCGGCGGCCAGCGCCACCGACACCGGTGCGCCGACCGCGGGGTCGGCGAACGTCAGCCACGCGTCCACCCGCTCTCCCGGTCCGGCCCGGAGAGCGGGCCGCAGGGCCCGGACGGCGTACACGAGCTGTACTGCGGCCACGGCGAGCAGGAGCCATCGGCCCACGGAAGGTATGTCCACGCGGCCGAACCTATCGGCCGGCCCGCGCATCCCGTACGGCCGTCCGGTGAAGCACGGGTGAACTCGCGGGGCCGCGGTCGGCTCCGGCGGGGCATCGGCCGCTCGTCCGCCTGCACGCCGAATGCCGAGATCTCCACGTTGGCTCCCGTACGCCGGACCATGGGCCGTTGGTCGCGATACGACCCATGGTGTGCCAACGCCCGGCGGCTCAGCCGAAGAAGACGCCGACCTCCTGGTAGAGGGCGGGGTCGACCGTCTTCAGCTTCGCCGTCGCGTCCGCGATCGGTACCCGGACGATGTCCGTGCCCTTGAGCGCGACCATCTTCCCGAAGTCCCCTTCGTGGACCGCGTCGATCGCGTGCAGCCCGAAGCGGGTGGCCAGCCAGCGGTCGAAGGCGCTGGGGGTGCCGCCGCGCTGGATGTGCCCGAGCACCGTCGTGCGGGCTTCCTTGCCGGTGCGCTCCTCGATCTCCTTGGCCAGCCATTCGCCCACGCCCGAGAGCCGGACGTGCCCGAAGGAGTCCTTGGTGCCGTCCTTGAGCACCATGTCGCCGTCCTTGGGCATGGCGCCTTCGGCGACCACGACGATCGGCGCGTAGCTCGCCTTGAAGCGGGAGGTCACCCAGGCGCACACCTGGTCCACGTCGAAGCGCTGCTCCGGGATGAGGATGACGTTGGCCCCGCCGGCGAGCCCGGAGTGCAGCGCGATCCAGCCGGCGTGCCGGCCCATGACCTCGACGACGAGGACCCGCATGTGCGATTCGGCCGTGGTGTGCAGGCGGTCGATGGCCTCGGTCGCGATGCCGACGGCGGTGTCGAAGCCGAAGGTGTAGTCGGTGGCTGACAGGTCGTTGTCGATGGTCTTCGGCACGCCCACGCAGGGGATGCCGTACTCGTCGTAGAGGCGCGCGGCGACCCCGAGGGTGTCCTCGCCGCCGATCGCGACGAGGGCGTCCACCTCGTACTTGGCCAGGTTCTCCTTGATGTCGCGCACCCCGTTCTCCGTCTTGAACGGGTTGGTGCGCGAGGAGCCGAGGATGGTGCCGCCGCGGGGCAGGATGCCGCGGACGGCGGGGATGTCGAGGGGGACCGTGCACCCCTCGACCGCGCCCCGCCAGCCGTCCTTGAACCCGACGAACTCGCAGCCGTACTCCTGGTGGCCCTTGCGGACGACGGCCCTGATCACCGCGTTGAGTCCGGGGCAGTCGCCGCCACCGGTCAGTACTCCGACCTTCATTGCATCTCCCTTCGCCATGACGGCCACGCTAGTGGTGACGCAGGTCACAGCAAGGGCTTGCGAAGCGGCAATTCAGGTGGAATCACGGGGCGTTGCGTACGCCCGTTCACTCGTACGAGGACGTAAGTACGATCGGCGCGCGCACGGGCGGCGCTCACGCGTCGTCGAGGCCCGCCTCTATGGCGTAGCGGACGAGCTCCACCCGGTTGTGCAACTGCAGCTTGCCCAGGGTGTTCTGGACGTGGTTCTGCACGGTGCGGTGCGAGATGACCAGCCGCTCCGCGATCTGCTTGTACGAGAGCCCCTTCGCCACCAGGCGCAGCACCTCGGTCTCGCGGTCGGTCAGCTGAGGCGCCTTCGGCTCGTCGGAGGCGGTCGGCACCGGGTCGGTGGCCAGCCGCCGGTACTCGCCGAGCACCAGCCCGGCCAGGCCCGGGGTGAAGACCGGGTCACCGACGGCGGTGCGGCGTACGGCGTCGATCAGCTCTTCGGCGCCGGCGGACTTCAGCAGGTAGCCGGTCGCGCCGGACTTCACCGCCTCCAGGACGTCGGCGTGCTCACCGCTGGCGGACAGGACCAGGACCCGCAGCGCCGGGTTGGCGCCGACCAGCTCCTTGCAGACCTGTACGCCCGGCATGCCGGGCAGGTTGAGGTCGAGGACCAGCACGTCGGGGTTGACGGCGCGGGCCCGGCGCACCGCCTCGGGGCCGTCGCCGGCGGTGGCCACCACGTCGAGGCCGGCGGCGGCCAGGTCGCGGGCCACCGCGTCGCGCCACATGGGGTGGTCGTCGACGACCATCACCCTCGTCTCGCGGTGCTCCTGCGACTGCTGCGGGTTGTTCACGTCGGTGTGCTCGCTCACTTCTTGTCCGTCCTGCCCCTGGGTACCTTCAGTTCCACTTCGGTGCCCTGCCCGGGGACGGACACCAGATCGGCGCTGCCGCCGAGGTCGCGCAGCCGCCCTCGGATGGACAGCGCCACGCCCATACGGCCCTCGCCCTCGGCCTGGTCGAGGCGGCCCGCCGGGATACCGGGGCCGTCGTCGCGAACGGTGACGATCACCTCGTCGCCCCAGTCCTCGACCAGGATCCAGGCCCTGGCGCCCTCCCCGGCGTGCCTGCGCACGTTGTCGAGGGCCGCGCCGACGGCGGCCGCCAGCTCCTTCGCGGCGGGCACGGGCAGCGGTACCGGGGTGCCCGGCTCGGCGAAGCTCACCCGGGACCCGGCGTGCGGGGCGAGGAGCGAGCGCAGGTCCAGCTCCCCCTCGTCCGCGCCGGGCTCGTCGTCGTCGTACGTGTCCACCAGCGCGCCCCGTGACTCGTCGCGGCAGACCCGGGAGGGCTGCACCAGTCCGCTGGAGACCAGCGTGCGCAGCGCCACCTCCTGCTCCCCGGCCATCCTGCCCAGTTCCTCGGCCTCGCCGCCCAGTTCGGCGCCGCGGCGCTGGACCATGGCGAGGACCTGGAGGACGCCGTCGTGGATGTCGCGGGCGAGGCGCTCGCGTTCGCGGGTGGCGGCCTCGATCTCCAGGGCGCGGGCGAGGGTGTTCTCACTGGCCCGGGCGACCTCGACGACGTAGCCGATGGCCACGGAGGCGACCCAGACGAGCAGGACGTTGTGCAGGGTGTCCCCGGTGGGCTGGCCGCCGTGGATCACCATGTTGGCCATGGCCACGAAGGTGGAGGCGAAGCAGGCCCAGCGCCAGCCGCCCTTGATGGCGAAGCCGAGGACGGCGCCGGCCGTCCAGATGGTGGGGAGGGTGGGGCCGCCGGCGACGATCCGCTCCTGGGTGTCGACGATCGGCGTGAGCAGGACGCCGACGATCGCCACGGTCAGGTCGGCGACGAGAAAGCCCTTGGTGCAGCTGGCGGCGTTCGAGACCTTGCGGAAGGTGGCGAGGGTCCACACGGCGAGGACGGCGAGGTAGCCGGCCGCGGGCCAGGGGTGCGGGAACTGCTTGTACGCCGAGGCGAACAGCAGCACCGCGTAGACCATGGTCAGCAACCGGTACGCGGTCAGGGCACGCCAGAGCGGCTGCTCGACCGACATGCGTACGACGCGTTCGCGTTTCGCCATCTCCCCCACCCCCTGACGGGCGGTACCGCCCGCCGCTACTCGCTCTTGTCGGCCTTGTCGGCCCTGTCCGCCTTGGCCGCCTTCTCGGCCGCCTTCTCGGCGTCCTTGGCGGCCTTCTCGGCGTCGGCGATCTGGCGCTTGGCCGCCGTCGCGTAGATGTCGACGTACTCCTGGCCGGAGAGCTTCATGATCTCGTACATGACCTCGTCGGTCACCGAGCGGAGGATGAAGCGGTCGTTGTCCATGCCGTGGTACCGGCTGAAGTCCAGCGGCTTGCCGATGCGGATGCCCGGGCGCATGAGCTTGGGGATGACCTTGCCGGGCGGCTGGATCTTCTCCGTGTTGATCATCGCGACGGGGATCACGGGGGCTCCGGTGGCCAGCGCCACCCGGGCCAGGCCACCCGGCTTGCCGCGGTAGAGGCGGCCGTCGGGTGAACGCGTGCCCTCGGGGTAAATACCGAACAGCTCACCGCGTTCGATGACCTCGATGCCGCTCCTGATGGCCGCCTCGCCGGCCCCGCGGGCGCCGGAGCGGTCCACCGGGAGCTGGCCGACGCCCTTGAAGAACGCGGCGGTCAGCCTGCCCTTGACGCCCGGGGAGGTGAAGTACTCCGCCTTGGCGATGAAGGTGACCTTGCGGTCCAGCACGGCCGGGAGGAAGAGGGAGTCGGAGAAGGACAGGTGGTTGCTCGCGAGGATCGCCGGCCCCTCGGCGGGAACGTTCTCGATGCCCTCCACCCACGGCCTGAAAGCGAGTTTCAGTGAACCGCCGATGGAGAACTTCATTGCGCCGTAGATCAACTCGAAAGCCTTCCTGTGTCTGTCGAACAGACCTTATCCCGTGCCCCGGTCGGCAGGGGCCCGACGACCCTGGCCGGTGCCACCCCGGTCGCGTACGGTGAAGTCACACAGAGCAACGCACCCGCCCGACGTACGTCATGATCAAGGAGTCCCTGGTGCCCGTCCTCCCTGGAGCCGAGCCGTTCCGCCACGAGGGCGGAGAGGTCGGCGTCCTCCTCTGCCACGGCTTCACCGGTTCCCCGCAGTCCCTGCGCCCCTGGGCCGAGTACCTCGCCGGGCGGGGCCTGACGGTGTCGCTGCCGCTGCTGCCCGGACACGGGACGCGCTGGCAGGACATGCAGCTCACGGGCTGGCAGGACTGGTACGCCGAGGTCGACCGCGCCCTGCGGGAGCTGCTGGACCGCTGCGCGCAGGTGTTCGTCTTCGGGCTGTCGATGGGCGGCGCGCTGACCCTGCGGCTGGCGGCCAAGCACGGGGACGCCGTCAGCGGCATCGTCCTGGTCAACCCGGCGAACAAGGTGCACGACCCGCTGGCCTTCGCCCTTCCCGTGGCGCAGCACTTCATCCGGTCGACGCCGGGTATCGCCAGTGACATCGCCAAGCCGGGGTCGGTGGAGGTCGGCTACGACCGGGTCCCGACGCGGGCCGCGCACTCGCTGCGGAAGTTCCTGCAGCTGGTGGACGCCGAGCTGCCGCAGGTGACGCAGCCGCTGCTCCTGCTGCACAGCCCTCAGGACCACGTCGTGCCGCCCGTCGACTCGGCGCGTGTGCTGGCCCGGGTCTCGTCGACGGACGTCACGGAGGTCCTGCTGGAACAGAGCTACCACGTCGCGACGTTGGACCATGATGCGGAGCGGATCTTCGCGGACAGTTTTGCGTTCGTCGGCCGACTGGCGGAGAGCGTGGGCAGGGAGGGGGCGGAGGCCGGTGGCTGAGCACGAGGAGCAGTCGGGCGGTATCCCGCCGCTGGACGAGGAAGCGGCGTGGGCCGCGATCGTGGCCGGGTACGGGCAGGAGCCGCCGGACCCGCCGGGGTCCCGGCCGTACAGGCCGATCGAGAACCTCCTGCTGCCGGAGGAGGACGTCAAGCCGCTGCCTCCGGAGCCGGTTCCGGACGCCGAGCCCGAGCCGCCGGCCGCGCCGGCGCCCGCACTGGGCAGCTCGGTGGTCTTCGCCCCGGGCGTGGGCATGGCGGGCCCCCGGGACCACTCGCCGGCGGAGCCTGACGACGACGACCCGGCCGCGGCGGAAGAGGGCCATTTCGTCCAGCCCGAGCCGGAGCTGCCGCCGGCGGACACGACGGCGAAGTTCGCGTGGCTCGCGGTGGTCGGCGGCCCGGTGCTCCTGCTGCTGGCGGTGCTGCTGCAGTGGGACATGACCTGGTGGCTGACGACGCTGGGCATCGGCGGCTTCCTGGGCGGCTTCGCGACGCTGGTCGCCCGCATGCAGCACGGCGAGGACGAGGACGACGACCCGGGCCGCGGCGCGGTGGTCTGACCGAAAACGCCCGCGGGGCTGCCCACCAGCCCCGCCGGCTGCCGCCGGCCCCGCCGACGTTCGAGGCACGGGGCCCGGGGCCCGGGGCCCTGGGGCAACGTCCCGCCCTTCCGACCCCGCCGCACCCCAGCCCCGCCGGCGTCTGAGGCGCGGGGCCCGGGGCAGCGCCCCCGCGACGGCGCCGCACCCGTACCGCCTGCCCAAGCTACGGCGCAGCCGGCAGGCGCAGCGCCGCCAGCACCGGCAGATGATCCGTGGCGGACCGCAGGTCACCGTCGCAGACCCCCGCCAGCCCCGCGGGGACCCCGCAGGCCAGCACTTCCACCCCCGCCGTGGCGAAGACGGCGTCGATCCGCCGGTCCGGCGCCGCCGCCGGGAAGGTCCGCTCCCCGCCCCAGGGCGCGACGGCCCAGCAGTCCTGCAGGTCCGCGGCCAGCCGCGCGAAGGCGGGGCCGCCGGGTCCCTCGTTCACGTCGCCCGCGGCGATCCCGTACGGGGTGTCCAGCGCGGCGACCCGGTCCAGGAGGAGGTCCGCCTGGGCCAGCCGCTGCGCCCGGTCCAGCGACAGGTGCGCCGAGACCACGCCCACGCGTACGCCGCCGACGCGGACGACCGCGGTGGCCAGGCCCCGCCGGTGCAGCCCGGGCGTGTGCGGGAGCAGGACGTCCTCGGTCCGCTCCACGAAGACCCGCAGCGAGCACAGCAGCAGCGGTCCGGTCGCCGTCGCGCCCCCGCCCAGCACCACCAGGTCGCATTTCCTGGCCAGTCGCGCGGCGTGCTTGCGCCAGCGGAAGAACCGCGGCGCCTCCTGTACGAAGACCAGGTCCGGCTCGCAGGCCCGGATGACCCGGACCAGCGCCTCCTCGTCGTCGCGCAGCGAGCGGATGTTGTAGCCGAGAACCCGGATGACGGCAGAACCGTCGGGCTCCGTACGGGACTTCGGCAGCGGGGGCGGCAACTGGTCCATGTCCATGCACCGCAAGATACGCAGCCGCCCGCCGCTCCCCCAAGGGGCGCGGCGGGCGGTCCGGGCGGAAGGGTCAGCCCTGGCGGGCCAGGTCGGCCGCGCCGACGAGTCCGGCCCTGCCTCCGAGCTGCGCGGCGAGCACCTGGGCGTGCGGGCGCCAGGCGCCGCCCACCAGCCAGCGCTTGAAGGACTTGCGGATCGGGTCGAGGACGAGGTCGCCCTCGTCGGAGACGCCGCCGCCGACGATGAACGCCGACGGGTCGAAGAGGGAGGCCAGGTCGGCGAGGCCGGCGCCGGCCCAGCGGGCCAGCTCGCGGAAGGCGTCGACGGCCACCAGGTCGCCCTGCCGGGCGGCCTCGCTGATGTGCTTGCCCTCGATGCCCTCGGGGGTGCCGTCGCCGAGCGCGAGCAGGACCGTCGCGTTCTCGGGGGTGGCGTTGGCGCGCTGCCTGGCGTAGCGGACGAGGGCGCGGCCGGAGGCGTACTGCTCCCAGCAGCCCTGGCTGCCGCAGCCGCACAGCAGGCCGTCCGGGACGACCCGGATGTGGCCGAACTCGGCGGCGACGCCGAAGCGTCCGCGGCGCAGCTTGTTGCCGATGATGATGCCGCCGCCCAGGCCGGTGCCGAGCGTGATGCAGATGACGTCGTCGTGGCCCTGGCCGGCACCGAAGCGGTATTCGCCCCAGGCCGCGCAGTTCGCGTCGTTCTCGACGACGACGGGCAGGCCGATGCGCTGCTCGACCTTGTCCTTGAGCGGCTCATGGCGCCAGTTGATGTTCGGCGCGAAGAGTACGGTCGCACGCTTGTCGTCCACGTATCCGGCGGCGCCGATGCCGACGGCCTCGATGGTGTGGTTGCTGCTGACCTCGGAGACGGCGGCGCAGATGGCCTCCGTCACTCCGTCCGCCGTCGGCGGGGTGGGCACCTTGTACGTCTCAAGGATCGTGCCCTCTTCGTCGACCACGCCGGCCGCGATCTTCGTGCCGCCGATGTCGACGCCGATGGTGAGTCCCATTAGTCCCTCGGTTTCCGGTCAAACCCCGCCACGGCCAACGGTACCCGAGGGCGCCGGGGGTTCAGTCGAGATCGATCCGCTCGGCGGGACCGTCGTCGGGGCCGTCCCCGCGCGGGTCGCGGTCGTCGGATGCCTGGCGGGGTGCCCGGGTCTCGCCCCGGGTCCAGCGGCCCTCGTGGCCCTCGACGGCGGAGCGGTAGGCGGCGAGGAGCTCGGAGCCGGCGGCCGCGAGGTGGTCGAAGACCTCGGGGTTGCGTTCGATGACGGGCTTCGCGGCGGTTTTCGCCTGGTCGACGATCTGGCGGACGGCGCCCTGTGCGGCGGCGCCGAACAGCGGGTTGTTGAGGCCGGAGACCTTGTCGGCGACGGCCTCGAAGAGCTTGAAGAGCTCCTCGGCCGCGGTCCCGGGGGCTCCCGGGCCGGCCTGGCCCTGCCCGCGCAGGCGCTCCTTCTCGGCGGCGAGGTCCTCGGCACAGGCCTTGGCCCAGGCGTCGTCGGTGGGGCGGTCGGTGGCCTCGCTCATGGCGGACTCTCCTGCGGCGGCTGCTGGGCGTGCTTGCTGTCTACCTTCGACGGTACCCGAACGGGGGTACCGCGTTCAGCGCGTACGGGGCCACAGGCCGGGGTCCGGGGTGAAGCGGATGCGGAGTTCGCCTTCGGTGAGGGCGGCGCCGGAGACGGTGCACCGGCGCAGTGCCGAGGGAAGGGGAACGATCCTGCGGTACGGGCCGGCGGTGAGCAGCAGCTCGTCGCCGCGGCGGACGAGGTCGAGGTCGCGTTTGTGCGCGCCCGGCAGCGGAACCACCCAGACGAGGACCCCGTCGTCGGCGAGCCGGTCCTCGACGGTCCAGGCGCGGCGGGGTGCGGGCACGTCCGGGACGAGTCCGCCGGGGGCGGCGAGCCGGTCGAGGTCGTCCTGGCCCTGGGGGTCGGGGCCGAGGTGGGCGAGGGCCACCAGCGGGCTCTCGCCGGCCCACTCGGCGGCGTACTTCTCCTGCTGGGCGGCGAGGCCGGCGAGCCAGGGGTCGGCGGAGCCGTGGGGGACCGTCCGGTTGGCGACGACGTCGCGGACGGGCAGCTGCTGGAGGGCGAGGCCGAGCCGTCCGAGCCGGAGCGCGTCCGCGGCGGCGGGTCCGGGCTCGGCGACGAGGCGTACTTCGGTGGTGTCGGCCTCGATGACGGCCTGGACGGCGGCGAGCTCCTCGTCCCAGCGCGCGGCGGCCTCGTAGAGCCACTGGGCGGGCATGGGTACGCCGGCCAGCTGGGCCAGTACGGGGCGCAGGGCGCGGGCGGCCTGCTTCTCGGCGGGGAGCAGGCGGGCGAGGTAGCGGCGCAGCTGGGCGGGGAGCGCGAGGGTCGCGACGGCCTGGCGGAGCGGGGGCAGGTCGACGACGACGAGGTCGGCGGCGGGTGTGGTGGCGGCCCACCGCAGGGCGCGGAGCAGAGCGAACTGTTCGGATCCGGGCAGTTCGGTGAGTTCCTCGGCGGCGAGGGGGCGGGCGCCGACCATGGAGAGCAGGGCGGATCCGCGTTCCTGCAGGGCCACGAGTTCGTCTCGGAACTCCTGGCCGGAGTCGACCCGGGCGACGCTCAGGCCGGGCGGGAGGGGGTCGCCGAGCAGTCCGGCGAGCGGGTCGCCGGGGTCGCCGGTGAGCAGCAGCACCTGTCGGCCCCGGCGGGCCGCGGCGAGAGCGGTGGCGGCCGCCACGGTGGTCCGGCCGGCCCCGCCGGGGCCGGTGATGAGCAGGGTGTGCATGTGCGGGGGCTCCGGATCGGTGGGGTGCGCCGCCGTGCGGGGTCCGTGGCGGGACCCCGCGGGCGTGCCGTACCCGGTTCGGTGCGGCACCCCCGGGTGCTGGTCAGACGGACTCGACGCGCTTCTTCAGGCCCGCCAGCGCGCGGTCGATGATGACCTTCTCGGCCTTGCGCTTGATCATGCCGAGCATGGGGATCTTGACGTCGACGGTCAGCTGGTAGGTGACCTCGGTGCGCTTGCCGCCGTCCACCGGGGCGAGTCGGTAGGAGCCGTCGAGCTGGCGCAGCATCTGGGACTTGTCCAGGGTCCAGCTGACCTCGTCGGTGCCCTTCCAGGTGTAGGCCAGGGTGTGGTCGTCCTTGATCGCGCCCGCGTCGAGCAGCAGCCGGACCTTTTCGGCGCGGCCGTCGACGTCGGTGGCGAGGACCTCGGCCTCCTTCACCTCGCCGGTCCACTCGGGGTAGCGCGCGAAGTCGGCGATCACGGCCATCACGTCGCCGGGCGCGGCGTCGATCGTGATGCTTGAGCTGGTGTGTTCCGCCATCGCGGTCGCTCCTCCGGAGATTGTTCGAGGATGTGTACGGCCTCCGGCCGCCGCGTGAAGGCTACCGCGCGTGCGGACGCCGCCACTCCAGAGACGCCCCGGGCCCGGGGCGGGGGGTGCGGAAGCGGCTGGTTCTCACCACTCCATGACCCAGGGGCGGCCGGTCGAGGCGAAGTGGCCGACGTTCACGCACTCGGTGGCGCCGATCCGCATCCGCCGGGCCAGGGGCTGGTGGACGTGGCCGAAGAGGGCGTAGCGCGGCCGGGTGCGGCGGATGGCGGCGAGCAGGGCCTCGCTGCCGCGTTCGAAGCGGCGTGCGACGGTGTCGTAGCAGAGCTCGGGCACTTCCGGCGGGATGTGGGAGCAGAGCACGTCGACCTCGCCGAGTGCCTCGACCTTGGCGGCGTACTCCTCCACGTCCACTTCGTAGGGGGTGCGCATGGGCGAGGGCAGGCCGCCGCCGACGAAGCCGAAGACGCGGCCCGCGATCTCGACCCGCTGTCCGTCCAGGACGGTGAGGCCGTGGCGGTCGGCGTACTCGGGCCACAGCGCCGGGATGTCGACGTTGCCGTAGGTCGCGTAGGTGGGGCGGGGGAAGGCGGCGAACATCTCCGCGTACTGGCGGCGCACCGCGTCCTCGATCATCCGCTCGCGGTCGAGGCCGGCCCACAGCCGCCTGCCGAGGGCGTGGGCCTCGCCGAAGCGGCGCTGGGTGCGCAGCTCGACGATGAGGTCGGCGTTCTCGACGCCGAACAGGTCGGGGAAGATCCCGCGCGAGTGGTCGGCGTAGTCGAGGAAGAGGACGAGGTCGCCGAGGCAGATCAGGGCGTCGGCGCCGTCGCCGGCGCGCGCGAGGGCTTCGGTGTTGCCGTGCACGTCGCTCACGACGTGGACCCGTGTGCGGCTCGATCCGCTCGTGCCGTTCTTCCCGCTCCGCATGCTGCCAGCCATGCGGACAACCCTAGGGGGGCTGGTGAGGGCCTGGTAGTGGGACTGTGAAAGCCGGGCCTACCTGCGGTTACTTCCGAGTCGCCGAGGGGGTCGACTACTGTCGGCGCGTTGGGTCCGGACCGTGTGAGTGCAGAATGTGACGCACGGAACATCTGGCCGGTTCCCTCTATCGGGAACCCACTACCGGTGGGTAACGTCCGGTCGGTCCACATGGTGGCGATGGCGCCCAGAGGAGCAGCAGTCTTGCGCGAGTTCAGCCTTCCGGCCCTGTACGAGGTCCCGTCGGACGGGAACCTGACGGATCTCATCCGCCGCAACGCCGCCCAGCACCCAGACACCGCCGTCATGAGCCGCAAGGTCGGCGGCCGGTGGCAGGACGTGACGGCGACCGAGTTCCTGGCCGAGGTCCGTGCCACGGCCAAGGGCCTGATCGCGGCCGGTGTCCGCCCCGGCGACCGGGTCGCCCTGATCTCCCGCACCCGCTACGAGTGGGTGCTGATCGACTTCGCGATCTGGACCGCGGGCGGCGTCACCGTCCCCGTGTACGAGACCAGCTCCCCCGAGCAGATCCAGTGGATCCTCGGCGACTCCGGCGCCGTCGCCGTCGTCGTGGAGAGCGCCGGGCACTCCAAGGCGGTGGCCTCGCTGCGCGACCGCCTGCCGGAGCTGCGCGACGTCTGGGAGATCGAGCAGGGCGCGCTGGACACGCTGAAGGCCGCCGGCGCGGCCGTCACCGACGCCGAGGTCGACGAGCGCAGCAGCCTCGCGAACGCCGACGACCCGGCCACCATCGTCTACACCTCGGGCACCACCGGCCGCCCCAAGGGCTGTGTGCTGAGCCACCGCAACTTCTTCGCGGAGTGCGGCAACGCGGTGGAGCGCCTGAGCCCGCTGTTCAGGACCGGCGAGTGCTCGGTGCTGCTGTTCCTGCCGGCCGCGCACGTCTTCGGGCGCCTGGTGGAGGTGGCGGCCGTGCTGGCGCCGATCCGCCTGGGCTGCGTACCGGACATCAAGAACCTCACCGACGAGCTGCAGTCCTTCCGCCCCACGCTGATCCTCGGCGTCCCCCGGGTGTTCGAGAAGGTCTACAACTCGGCGCGCGCCAAGGCGCAGGCCGAGGGCAAGGGCAGGATCTTCGACGCGGCGGCGGACACCGCGATCGCCTACAGCCGTGCGCTGGACACCCCGCGCGGCCCGTCGTTCGGCCTCAAGCTCAAGCACAAGGTCTTCTCGAAGCTGGTCTTCAGCAAGCTGCACGCGGTCCTCGGCGGCCGCGGCGAGTACGCGATCTCCGGCGGCGCGCCGCTGGGCGAGCGGCTCGGGCACTTCTTCCGCGGCATCGGCTTCACGGTCCTGGAGGGCTACGGCCTGACCGAGTCCTGTGCGGCGACCACCTTCAACCCGTGGGACAAGCAGAAGATCGGTACGGTCGGCCAGCCCATGCCGGGCTCCGTGGTGCGCATCGCGGACGACGGCGAGGTGCTGCTGCACGGCGAGCAGATCTTCACGGGCTACTGGAAGAACGAGGCGGCGACCGCCGAGGCGCTGACCGACGGCTGGTTCCACACCGGCGACGTCGGCACCCTCGACGAGGACGGCTACCTCACCATCACCGGCCGCAAGAAGGAGCTGATCGTCACGGCGGGCGGCAAGAACGTGGCCCCCGCGGTGATCGAGGACCGGATCCGGGCGCACGCGCTGGTCGCGGAGTGCATGGTGGTCGGTGACGCGAGGCCGTTCGTGGCCGCGCTGGTCACCATCGACGAGGAGTTCCTCGGCCGCTGGGCCGTGGAGAACGGCAAGCCGGCCGGGGTCACGGCGGCGGAGCTGCGCGAGGACGCCGACCTCGTCGCCGCCGTCCAGAAGGCGATCGACGACGGCAACGCGGCGGTTTCCAAGGCGGAATCGGTGCGGAAATTCCGCATTCTGCCCTCCCAGTTCACGGAGGAGTCGGGGCACATCACGCCGTCGCTGAAGCTCAAGCGCAACGTGGTGGCGAAGGACTACGCGGACGAGATCGAGGCGCTCTACCGCGGCTGACCCCGTGTCGGCGGGGCCCGCGGCCGCAGGCCGTCGTCAGCGGGGGTCGGCGAGGATGCGTGCCATGTTCCGCTCGGCGAGGGCGGTGATGGTGACGAACGGGTTCACGCCGAGCGACCCCGGCACCAGGGAGCCGTCCACCACGTAGAGGCCCTGGTAGCCCGTGGCCCGCCCGTACGCGTCGGTCGCCTTCCCGAGGACGCAGCCGCCGAGCGGGTGGTAGGTGAAGTCGTCGGCGAAGGCCCTGTTCCCGCCGAAGAGGTCGTAGCGGTAGATGGTGAAGTTGCGCCGGTTGATGCGGTCGAAGAGGTTCTTCGCCGCGTTGACCGCGGGCGCGTTCTGGTCCCGCCGCCAGTTGAGGCGGGCGGAGTCGCTCGCCGCGTCGTAGGTGAAGTGCCCGCGCTCCGGGTTCTTGGTGATGGCCAGGTACATCGAGATCCAGTGTTCGAGGCCCATGGGGAGCGGGGCGACCTCCGCGAAGACGGGGTTCGCGGCGTTGTCCCAGTCGTCGATGCCCAGGGCGGGCATGGTGGACTGGTTGGCGCCGACGGTGTCCCACAGGTGGTTGGCGCGCGCGGTCATGACATTGCCGTTGGGGCCCCAGCCGCGCCCGACCTCGCCGCTGAGCGCGGGCAGCGCGCCGGTCTCCCGGGCACGCAGCAGGATCTCGGTGGTGCCCAGGCTCCCGGCGCCGAGGAAGAGCTGCCGGCAGCCGATCTCGCGGACCTGGGTGACCTTTCCGGTCACGTCACTGGTCCGCACGGTCAGGACGTACCCGCCGGCCGGGTCGGGCCGTACGGCGACCACGCGCTGCATGGTCTCGATGGTGACGTTGCCGGTTCCGAGGGCGGCGGCGAGGTAGGTCTTGTCGACGCTCTTCTTCCCGTGGTTGTTGCCGTAGATGACCTCCCCGGCCAGTGCCGAGCGGGGTGCGGTGCCGGCCGCCTCGCGCTTCATGTGCTCGAAGTCGTAGACGTTGGGGACGAAGACGGTCTTCAGACCGGTGTTGTGGGCGTGCTTGCGGGAGATGCGGGCGAAGCGGTACCACTCGGTGGACTCGAACCAGCCCGGGTCGATGTCGCCCACGCCGAGCATGGCGCGGGCGCGGGGGAAGTAGGTGCCGTACATCTCGTCGGCGTCGACGCCCGGGAAGACCTCGGTGAAGTACGAGCGCCTGGGGGTGGGCGCCATGCCGCCGTTGACGAGGGACCCGCCGCCGACTCCGCGTCCCACGTAGACGGACATGTCGCCGTGGTTCACGCGGTCCAGGACGCCGGGGTAGGGGCTGATGTCGCGGTTGACCACGTCGAGCCAGAGGAACTGCGCGAGCGGGGCCTCGGTGCGGGTGCGGAACCACATGGAGCGGTGGTCGGGGGCGGACGTGGAGGGGAAGACCTTGCCGTCGGGACCGGGGGTGTTCCACAGCCGGCCCATTTCGAGGACGACGGTGCGCACGCCCGCCTGCCCGAGCCGCAGGGCGGCCACGGCGGAGCCGTAACCGGACCCGACGACGACGGCCGGGGCGTAGTGGGCGGCGGCGGGCTCGGCAGCGGCGGCGGAGGCCGCTCCGATCCGTGTGAAGCCGAGCGCGGCGGCGGTCGAGAGTGCGCCGAGCCCCAGCATTTGACGGCGCGTCAGGTTGGGTGTCATGGCCGCATCATGAGCGGATTCCGGCCGTCCGCCCAGACGCGGTGTTGACAGACATCTGAGGGACAGTCAGACATGGCGCACGCGCTCGGCCCGGACGCTTCACCGAGCCCCGATCTCCAGCCCCACTGGCGTTCGAGGCGCGGGGGCTCGGGGGCAGAACCCCCGCAACGGCGCCGCACCCGCGGGAGCCGCCCGGCTACAGCAGCTCGCGCAGGCGGTCCGCCAGAAGGTCCCAGCGCCACTTCTCCTCGACCCAGGCGCGGCCGCGCTCGCCCATGCGGGCCCGCAGGTCGGCATCCTGCAGCAGGGCCACGATCCGGTCCGCCGCCTCCTCGGGCACGCCGCCCCGCACGACCCAGCCCGTCTCACCGTCCAGTACCGCGTCCGGCGCCCCGCCGGAGTCGCCCGCGACCACCGGCAGACCCGTCGCCGAGGCCTCCAGGTAGACGATGCCGAGCCCCTCCACGTCGAGGCCGCCCCGCCGGGTCCGGCAGGGCATGGCGAAGACGTCGCCCGCACCGTAGTGCGCGGGGAGTTCGGACCACGGGACCGCGCCCGTGAAGACCACCGAGCGGGCCACGCCCGTGGACGCCGCCAGCGCGCGCAGGTCCTCCTCGTACGGGCCGCCGCCGACGACCAGCAGCACGGCGTCGGGCACGGCGGCCAGGATCCGCGGCATGGCCTCGATCAGCGTGTCCTGGCCCTTGCGCGGCACCAGCCGCGACACGCACACCACCACGGGCCGGTCCGACAGGCCCAGCCGCGCCCGGACCACGTCGCCGCCCGACGCCGGGTGGAAGGTCTTCTCGTCGACGCCCGGCGGGAGTTGGACCATCCGCGCCGCCGCCCGGTCCGTGACCGCCGAGGCGATCCGGGAGCGGGTGTACTCCCCCAGGTACGTCAGGGTGTCCGTGCCCTCGCCGATCCGCCGCAGCAGCTGCCGCGCGGCCGGCAGCTGGGCCCAGCCCGCCTCGTGCCCGTGGGTGGTCGCCACGATCCGCCGGGCGCCCGCCCGACGCAGCGCCGGGCCCATCAGCCCGAGCGGGGCGGCGGCACCGAACCACACGGACTCGCAGCCGTGTTCGCGCAGCAGGCCGACGGCGCGCCGCGTCACGCGCGGGGTCGGCAGCAGCATCGTCGTACGGTCGCGGACGACCTGGAAGGGCTGTTCCGCGTCGAAGGCCGCGGTGGCCTCGCGGCCCTCCGCGCTGTGCTTCCACGTGGAGGCGTAGACGACGACCCGCTCGGGATCCAGCCGCAGCGCCATGTTGTGGAGGAAGGCCTGGATGCCGCCCGGTCGCGGCGGGAAGTCGTTGGTCACGATCAGGGTCTTGTGCATCGCCTGCCGACAGTACCCGCTCAGCTCAGCTCCTCGCGAAGGGACTCCCGCCAGGCCTGCGTGAGCCCGGCCCGGTCCACGCCTAGGCTCTCCCGCAGCGCGGTCTCCAGCGGCTCGCGGCCCGCCCGCCCGTACAGGTCCACCAGCGCCTTCTCGCCCCACTTCGCCGCGATCAGCCGGCAGGCCAGCCACGCGCCCTCGTACGCCCGCGCCGCCGCCTCGGGGTCGCCGCCGAAGGCGAAGTCCTCCGTCCCGGGCAGCTCCCCCGGCAGCCCGCCGCGCCGGACGGCCCGGGCGAGCGCCGGAGCGGCCTGCGCGGGGCTGGTGGACGCGCCCCGGTACGCCGCCCAGTCCGCGAAGCCCTCGGAGAGCCACAGCGGGGTGGTGGCGGTCGTCGCCGCACGCGTGGCCACGTGCGCGACCTCATGGGTCAGGACGATCCGCCGGCCCTCCGCCCCCAGACCCGCGTACCCCTCCGGATTGACCACGACCCGGTCCGCCGGGGCCGGGCCCGCGCCCACCCGGCCGGTGGTGACGGCGCCGAGGCCCCGGTAGGTGTCGGCGGGCCGTCCCAGCAGCCGCGCCATCGCGTCGAGGGAACCGGGGACCAGGACGACCACCCGCCCCGCCCAGGGTCCGGGCCAGGCGGCGCCCGCGGCGGGCACCGCCCGGTCGGCCTCGGCGGCGATCTCCCGGAGCGTGCCCGCGCTCTGCCCGGCCCCGCCGAGGACCAGGGAGTGCCTGCCGGCGGCCACCGAGACCGCTCCCTGGTCCCACAGCTGCGGCAGGGCGCCCGGCGCGGGCCGGTCGGCGCTCACCCGCCACGTCCCGCCCTTCCGGACCAGCTCCATCTCGCGGGCCGACTCCTCGGGGGCGGTGTCGTGGCCGGCCAGCCGGTAGCGCAGCCGGGCCCGTACGAGGGCCCGCTCGCCGTCGCGCCGGACCGAGGCGACCTCGTACGCCCGGTCGGCGAACGGGATCCCGGCCAGCCCCTCGGGCGTCGCCCGCGACCAGTCGGCGACCGCCCCGCGGACGTCCCGCTCGGCGGCGTCGGCGCTGCCGGCCGGCCGCGGACCGCACCCGGGGAGCAGCGCGCACAGCAGGACCGGCACGAGCGGCCGGAGGCGCGACGGACGGCGGAGGCGAGACATCCGCCGATCGTACGCAGGGCGCCGGGGGGCGGCGCGGGCGGCGGGGCCGGGGTCGGGGTCGGGGTCAGGGGCGGGTGACCGCCGAGACCGGCATCATCCCGACCGGGTCGTAGCGCACTCGGGCGCCGGGGTAGGGGGCGTGGACGACCTGGCCGTTGCCGACGTACATGCCGACGTGGCTGGCGTCGGAGCGGTACGTCACCAGGTCGCCCGGCCGGGCCTGTGACAGCGGCACCTGGCGCCCCGCGTGCCGCTGGGCCTGCGAGGTGCGCGGCAGCGAGACGCCGGCCTGCCGGTAGGACCAGACCATCAGCCCGGAGCAGTCGAAGCCGGAGGGGCCGGTGGAGCCCCACACGTACGGGCGTCCGACGGCGGCCCGGGCCGCCATCACGGCGGCCGCGGCGCGGCCCGAGGAGGGGCCGTCGGCACCCACGGGGCCCAGGTCGGGCAGTGCCTCGTGGCGTCCCCCGGAGCGCGAGGAGCGCTCGAAGTCGGCCCGCTCCTCGGACGGCATGGAGTTGAGGAGCCGCCTGGCGGCGGCGAGCTTCGCCGTGACGGAGCGCTTGTGGCGGGCGACGTCGGAGCGCAGGGCGTCGAGTTCGGCGAGCTTACGGGAGGCCTCCGCCCGTACCTGGCCGAGCCGGCGCTGCTCCTGGTGCAGTTCGTGGAGCTGCCGGGCCTGACGCTCGGTCAGCCGGTCCAGGGCGGCGGCCTGCGCGAGGTAGGCGTCGGGGTCCTCGGCCAGCATCAGTCCGACGGCGGGGTCGATGCCGCCGCTGCGGTACTGGGCCCCGGCGAAGGTGCCGAGGATGCCGCGCATGGTGTTGATGCGCTCCTGGCCGCGGGCCACCGCGTCCTGGGCCCGGTCGACCTCGGTACGGAGCGCGGCGGCCTTCTCCCCGGCCTCGTTGAAGTGCTCGGTGGCCTGCTCGGCCTCCTCGAAGAGCCGGTCGACCTGGGCGCTGACACCGGATCTCGCGCCGCCGCCGGGCTCGTGCGGGAGGCCGGGGGCCGCGCTCGCGGGAGCGCCCACCATGGCGACCGCGGCGGTTGCCGCGGCGGCGGTGAGGACGGTGACCTTCGTGTTCCGGTCGAGGCTGCCGAGCCCGGGCCGGCGATGTGACGCCACGTGCACCCGCTCCCTTCCGCTGAGCGCGGCCCGGGTCCGCCCTCCGTGGGCGGCCGTGTGCCGGGTTCCGCGCTGGCAGACAGTAGCCGTGCGATCGCGCACCGCCCAACGCCCGCCGGAGGGCGCACACACCGACGCCCCGCCGGAGACGCAGGTCACCGGCGGGGCGAGTGGTCAGAGCGGGGCCGTGGAATTCGCCCGGATGGGCGGTGTGCTTCGCGTCAGCCGATGCGGACGCCGAACTGGAACGGCATGTTGTCCATCGACTCGTACTTGACGCCGCCGCGCGGGTTCGAGGCGTGCAGCGTCATGTTGTTGCCGGCGTACAGGCCGACGTGGTGCAGATCCCCGTAGAAGAAGACCAGGTCACCGGGCTGCAGCTGGCTGCGGCTGATGCGGGTGCCGTCGTTCGCCTGGGTGTAGGTCACACGGCTGATGTTGACGCCTGCCTGCTTGTACGCCCACTGGGTCAGCCCGGAGCAGTCGAAGGAGTTGGGGCCCTCGTTGCCCGATATGTACGCGCTGCCGACCTTGGTCTTGGCGGCCGCGAGGGCGGCTCCGGCACGGCCGGAGGCCTTGACGTCGCCGAGGTCGACGCGCTGGCCGTCGGCGCGGCTGGCGCGCGTGTCCTCGTCCTTGAGCGCGGCACGCTCCTGCGCCGTAAGGGTGTTGAGGAGGGCCTGGGCCGCGGCGAGCTTCTCGGCCGAGGCCTTCTTCTTCTCGCCGAGCTCCTTGCGGGTGGCGTCGAGGTCGGCGAGCTTGCCGGCCGCCTCCTGGCGCTGCTGCGCGAGGGTGCGCTGCTTCGCCTGGATCTTCTGGACCGCTTCGACCTGCTTGCCGCTCAGGTGCTCCAGGGTGGAGGCCTTGTCGAGGTAGCTGTCGGGGTCCTCGGAGAGGAGGAGGGCGAGGGAGGGGTCTATGCCGCCGTTGCGGTACTGGGCGCTCGCCATCGAACCGAGCGCGCTGCGAAGGTCGTTGAGCTCACCCTGGCCGCGCGCGACCTGGTCCTGGATCTGCCCGATCTCCTTCTCGAGCGTCTCCTGGCGCTCCTTGGCCCCGTTGAACTTCTCGGTGGCCTGCTCCGCCTCTTCGTAGAGTGCGTCGACCTGGGTCTTGACCTCGTCCTTGCTCGGCTTCGCCGGAGCGGCGGAGGCACTCTGCGCGGTGAGGGCGACGGCCGCGGCCGCGACCGAGGTGAGCACGGTCACACGAGCGCGAGTCGGCTGCTTGGGTCGACGGTGGGACGCCACGAAGGCGAGCTCCTTCTTCCTAGAGCCGCCGAAGAACGCAACTCGGCAGCACCCTTCGCCGCCACCCCGAATGAGTGATCTACCGCACGAAGGTTTGAGCAGACCCTAGTGACCCAGCTGTGATCAGTTCAAATCCTGCCGGGAAAAAACTCGCCCGCCGACCAGGTTCTTTACCTACACCGCACGCTCCGTGCCGAGCACTTGACGGTGCGTCCCCCACACGCCCTACCAATTCCGGCATTCGGGCCGGGAGTTAGGAAACGCGCGAAAGCCGCTTCAGCAACAAAGCGGACGTTACGGGCCGCGCCCCGGCCTTGGCGACCCCGTCGGCGACCTCCCGGTCCGTGGAGACCACGACGACCGGCCGGCCGGGCGGCTCCGCCCGCACCAGCTGGCGGATCAGCTCGTCGGCCGTCACCCCCGCCTTGGAGAACAGCACCCGCACACCCCGCGGCGGCGCGAGCAGCACCGGGGCCGCCAGCTCCGCGCCGTCGAAGACACAGGTCATCTCCGCACCCGTCTGTGCGGCCAGCATCGACAGCCCGCCCAGCAGCCGCAGCCGCTGCTTCTCCAGCGGCATCGTCGGATAGCCGGTCTTGGTCACGTTGTAGCCGTCGACCACCAGATGGGCCTGGGGCAGCGCCAACAGCTGGTCCAGCAGCGCCGGATCGGTCTCCGACAGGGCGCGCGCCGCGATGTCCTTCGGCGTCATCCGGCCCGGCTCCACCGCATCCACCGTGTCGGCCGGGCGGGTGTTCACCGGTGGCAGCGCCAGCTCACGGCGCAGCCCCTGCGCCGCGTCCAGCACGGTGTCCAGCAGCAGCCGCAGCCGCATGTCCTCGATGCTGCGCCCCTCACGGGTCGCCCGGCGGGAGGTCTCCAGCGCCGTCTCCACCTCCGCGAGCCGGGACTTGAGCCGCCGCGTCTCGCTCTCGGCCGCCGTCACACGGGTCGCGGCCTCGCCGCGGATCGCGTCGATCTCGGCGGTCACCTTGCGCAGGGCCGCCTCGCCGCGCTTGACGTCGCTCAGGGCGCTGCGCAGCCGGCGCTGAAGCGATTCCGCTTCCTTCCGCGCCGCCTCCAGCTCGACCCGTACCTGCTCACCGCCCGTGCGCTGCAGTTCCCGTACGTGCTCCAACTCCTCGCGCAGGCGGTCCAGCTCGCGCCGGGTCTCCTCGCCCACCCGCTCGGCGTCGGCCCGCTGGGCCTCCTCGCCCGCCGCGGCCACGAGCTTGACCCAGCCGGCGGGCCTCAGGACGAAGGCGGCGGCCGCCACGTCCAGCGGATCCGCGGCGGCCGGCGGCGCGCCGGACTCCAGCGCGGCGGCCAGGTCCGCCTGCGCATCGCGCAGCTTGTCGGCGACCCGGCCGCGGAACACCGCGTCGGTCTCGACCGCCGCGGCCATGGCGTTGCCGGCGAACTTGGCGCGCCGGGTCGGGGTGAAGCGCGCGTACTGGCGCAGCTGCGCCGGCAGGTCCGCGACCGTCAGCGCGCCGAAGGCGTCCGAGACGAGCGCGACGACCCGGCGCCGCACGCCTTCCGGCAGCGGGCGGTCGAGCGCCTCCGCGGCGTCGCCGGCCGCGTCGGCCGGCCCAGCGCCGCTTGCTGGCTCCACAATCCGTCACCCCTACCGTGATGGTCTACCTGCCGACGGGGCTCCGTCAGGAGTCCGCGCCCGGCCTGTCCACGAGCTCGATCTGGTCCACCGCGTTGCACCAGCGACATCGGACCGACTCGATGGTCTCATTGACCACCTCTCGCTCCTCGACCTTGGGCTCCCCGGCGAGGTCCAGGTGGACGTACTCGACGACCTTCGACGAACGGGTGACGTCGAACCGCGTGAGGTTGCCGCACAGGGTGCAGCGCCACCGGGTGGTGTCGGTCGGCAGGGGAACCGTCATCGGCCTGCTCACTCCTTCGTAGCTCATTCAATTAAAGCGGTCGTTCGGCCGTCCGCGTCGGCCTGTGGACCGCAGCTCGTAACCCTACGGCCTGCCACCCCTTCAGGTGGGGCACGTTGCGTCATGCTCTGTCACATGATCGTAAGGTGGCAGGCTGTGCGCGAGGCCGCCCGGGGACCGGTGGTCACCCACGCACTGATCGCGGGCTGCGGTGTGGTGTTCGTACTGAGCCCCGCCTCGGGGCTCAATCCGGTCTACGGGACCGGCGACGAACTGCTGAGCGCGGGCACCGCGTACTTCCGGCGCTGGGGCGTGGTCCCTGACGAACTCTTCACGGACACCCCGCGCGCCTGGCTGACGCCGCTCACCGCGCTGTTCGTCCACGGCAGCTGGCTGCACCTGCTCGGAAACATGCTGTTCCTCTTCGTCTTCGGCGCGCTGGCCGAGGAGCGGATGGGCCGTCCGGCGTTCCTCGTCTTCTACCTCTGTACGGGCTACCTGGCGCTGGCGGCGTACGCGGCGGCCAACGCGGAGTCCGCGCAGACGCTGGTGGGTGCGTCCGGTGCGATCTCGGCCGTCCTGGGCGCGTTCCTCTATCTGCTGCCGCGGGCACGGGTGACGAGCCTGTTCCCCTTCCTGTTCTTCCTGCCGCTGCGGTTCCCGGCGTGGCTCGTGCTGCTGTTCTGGTTCGCCCTGCAGTGGGTGGCCGCGCACCGCGCGGAGAGCGGGCCGGGGGTGGCCTATCTGGCCCATCTGGTGGGGTTCTCGCTCGGCTTCCTCTACGCGTGGGCCCGGTATCGGGGTACGACTAGAGTGAGTCGACCAGCGACGGCCACCGAGGGAGACAGCCAGCCGTGATCACCGCGATCGTGCTCATCAAGACCAGCGTGGACCGGATCCCCGAGATCGCCGAGTCCATCGCCGCGCTGGACAGCGTCAGCGAGGTCTACTCCGTGACGGGGACCTACGACCTGATCGCGCTGGTCCGCGTGAACCGCCACGAGAACCTGGCGGACATCATCCCCGGCCGCATCAGCAAGATCCCGGGCGTCGAGGCGACGGACACGCACGTGGCGTTCCGCACGTACTCGCAGCACGACCTGGAGGCGGCGTTCGCGATCGGCCTCGACGCGTAGCGCCGGCCGCCTGCCCTGCGGGCGGCTCGGCGGTGAGCGGCCTCCTTCGGCGCGGCGGGGTCGGCCCGGTCGCTCCGGTTGCCCCTGGGGGCGGCTCGGTGGTGTGTGGCTTGCTTCGGCGGAGCCGGGTGGGTCTGGTCGGTGCAGGGCCCGGGGTGTGGCTTGCTTCGGCGGAGCCGGGTGGGTCTGGTCGGTGCAGGGCCCGGGGTGCGGATCGCTTCGGCGGAGCCGGGTGGGTCTGGTCGGTCCGGGGTGCCGTGGCGGGGTGTCTCCTCGGCTCGGCGCGTGCGGGCCATCGCGGCTGTACCCGGTGGTTGCGCGCTCGTCCTGCGGGGACACCCCGCCACGTCCCCCCTCCCCTCCGCCAACCCGGCCGCGGGCAGGCCGGAGCCACCCCATGGGATCCCCGGCACTGCCGGAGCCGGCGGTGGGCGGGGACGCTTCACGGGATCCCGGATCGCTGCCGGAGCCGGCGGTGGGGTGGGGACACGTAGGAGGGTCCCCGCAGGACGAGGCGCGACCACCGGGTACGGCCGAGAAATGCCCGCACGCGCCGAGCCGAGGAGACCCTCGTACGGGGCACCGCCCCACACCCCGACCCCGCCAAGCACCCGCGCTGGATCCGCCGAGCACCCCCGCAGGGGACCGGTACGGGGGCACCGCCCCCACACCCAGACCCCGCCCAGCACCCGCGCGCGAGCCGCCCCGCGCTGGATCCGCCGAGCACCCCGCAGGGGCGCGGTACGGGGCACCGCCCCACACCCGCATACCGCCAAGCACCCGCGCTGGATCCGCCGAGCACCCCGCAGGGGCCCGGTACGGGGCACCGCCCCACACCCCGACCCCGCCCAGCACCCGCGCGCGAGCCGCCCCGCGCTGGATCCGCCGAGCACCCCGCAGGGGCCCGGCTGGCCCCTACGCCCGCCGAGCCGCCCGCAGGGCAGCCGTCCCGCGGAGGGGGACGCAGCGGCCTTCCTCCGTGCGGTACTGCCACTTCGCGCCGTCCGCGACGAGTTCCCGGACCGCGCGGACGAAGCGGTCCACGTGCTCGTCCGGGGTGCCGGCGCCGAAGCTGACGCGGATGGCGTTCAGCGAGCGCTCGCCCGGGGCGGCCTCGGGGGCCCCGCACTCGCCCTGGGCCTGCGGCTCGCTGCCCAGCAGGGTCCGCACCAGCGGGTGGGCGCAGAACAGGCCGTCCCGTACGCCGATCCCGTACTCGGCGGAGAGCGCGGCAGCGAAGTGGGAGCTGTTCCAGCCGTCCACGACGAAGGAGATGACGCCGACCCGCGGGGCGTCGTCCCCGAAGAGGGAGAGGACCTTGACCTGCGGCACCGAGGCGAGGCCCTCGCGGACCCGGGCCACGAGCCGCTGCTCGCGCGCCACCAGGTTCTCGAAGCCCGCTTCGGTCAGGGCCCGGCAGGCGGAGGCGATGGAGTAGACGCCGATCACGTTCGGGGAGCCGGCCTCGTGGCGGGCGGCCGTGGTGTGCCACTCGACGTCGACTCCGCCGTCCTCGCGGCGGGAGACCTTGCGGGAGGCCCCGCCGCCGGCCAGGTACGGATCGGCCTCCTGGAGCCAGTCGGCGCGGCCGGCGAGGACGCCCGAGCCGAACGGTGCGTACAGCTTGTGGCCGGAGAAGGCGACCCAGTCGACGTCGAGGTCTCGCACGGAAACGGGGTGGTGCGGGGCCAGCTGGGCGGCGTCCAGCACGATCCGCGCGCCGTGGGCGTGCGCGGCGGCGGTGAGTTCCTTCACCGGCCACAGCTCGCCGGTGACGTTGGACGCGCCGGTGACGCATACGAGCGCCGGGCCCTTGGGGTCTCCCCAGCTCGAAGAGCCAGGGGACGGGTCGCGGTCGGCGAGCGCCCGCTCCAGGATGGCGACGGCCTCGTCCGGGGTGCGCGGCGCGTCGAGGTAGCTGACCTGCGCGTTCGTCCACGGCAGGAGCGAGGCGTGGTGCTCGGTCTCGAACACGAAGACCTGGCAGCCGGCGGGGAGCACCGCGGCGAGCAGGTTGAGGGAGTCGGTGGTGGAGCGGGTGAAGACGACCTGGTCGGAGGGCCGGCAGTCGAGGAACTCGGCGACCGTGACGCGGCTCTGCTCGAAGAGGTCGGTGGAGAGCTGCGAGAGGTAGCCGGCGCCGCGGTGGACGCTGCCGTAGTAGGGGGCGTAGGCGGCCACGTCGTCCCAGACCCGCTGGAGGGCGGGGGCGCTGGCGGCGTAGTCGAGGGCCGCGTAGGTGACTTCGCCGCCGGTGACGAGCGGGACGGTGACGTCGCGGCCGAGGACGGCGAGCGGCTCGGCACAGGCGGGACCCTGGGCGGCGGCGGCGATGGTGGCGTTGGTGGCGGTGGCGACGGCGTTCAGGGACGCGGACATGGCGGTATCTCCCGGCAGGCAGGGCTGAATGGCTTCGGTGTGCCCGTACGCGGGTACGGCGGTGCGGCCGTCCGGGGTACGGGAGGGTCCTCGGACCGGACTGTCGGGGTACGCGGAAGTGACCCTGGTCCGAGGGGTGAAGTGGGGGCGTCAGTCGCCCTATCGCATTCGCTTGCTCACGGAAAACGCTCCTCGAGAGACCAGGACCCCTGGTGTCGAGGGATCCGCGCTTGCCGTAGGCCTTGCTGCCTACGACCTGGTCATCACCCGGGGCACCCCGCCACGGAAGGAGGGTTGCCGGACAGCGAGCCGGGGCCTAAACGCTGTCACTCGTGACCTGGTCAGCATCCTGCCACAAGATCCGCCGCGCGCAAGACCCCGGTCCGAATGGCGGACCGGGGTCTGGCGTGAAACGTGTGCCGGGTCAGGCGTTGCTGGCCGTCACCCAGCGCTCCAGGGCGGACCTGGCGGCACCGGAGTCGATGGACTCGGCCGCACGGGTGATGCCGGCCGTGATCTGCTCCTCCAGGCTGCCCGTGCCCGGGTCGAGGGCGACGAGGGCGGCCGCCGAGTTCAGGAGGACGGCGTCGCGTACGGGTCCGGTCTCGCCGGCCAGCAGGCGGCGGGCCACGTCCGCGTTGTACGAGGGGTCCCCGCCGGCCAGGGCGGACACGTCGACCAGGGGGATGCCGACATCACGCGGGTCGAAGGACTGCTCGGTGACCTTCCCGTCGCGGACCCACCAGACGCGCGAGGTCCCCGTGGTGGTCAGTTCGTCGAGGCCGTCGTCCCCGCGGAAGACGAGCGCGGAGGAGCCGCGCTCGGCGAGTACGCCCGCCACGATGGGGGCCATCCGGGGGTCGGCCACGCCCGTGGCCTGGGCGCGGACGCGGGCCGGGTTCGTCAGCGGGCCGAGGATGTTGAAGGTGGTCCGGATGCCCAGTTCTCGGCGGGCTCCGGCGACGTGCCGCAGGGAGGGGTGGAACTTCACCGCGAAGCAGAAGGTGATGCCGGCCTCCTCGGCGACCTCCACGACCCGCGAGGTGCTCAGGTCGAGGTTGACGCCGAGCTTCTCCAGGACGTCCGAGGAGCCGCTCGCCGAGGACGCGGCCCGGTTGCCGTGCTTGACGACCTTGGCGCCGGTGCCGGCCACCACGACCGCCGACATCGTGGAGATGTTGACCGTCTTGGCCCCGTCGCCGCCGGTGCCGACGATGTCGACGGTGCGGCCGGGCACCTCGATGAGGTTGGCGTGCCCGTACATGGCCCGGACGAGGCCGTTGATCTCCGCGACCGTCTCCCCCTTGGCGCGCAGGGCGACCACGAAGCCGGCGATCTGGGCGTCGGTGGCCTCCCCGCGCATGATGCGGTCCATGGCCCAGGCGGTGTCGTCGGCGCTGAGGTCCTGGCCGGTCAGCAGGGCGTCGAGGACGCCCGGCCAACCACGGGCCGCCACGCTGTCGCCGCCTGTCGGGGTCGCAACGTTCATGGTCCGCTCCTGCTGTTGATGGGGGTTCCACGTCGGATGGGTCGGAGATCAGCCTATCCAGCCCCGGTTACGGCAAAGAGCCCCGTCCAGACACTGGACGGGGCTCTCGCCGTGGCGACACCAGGACTGACCGGAATCAGTCCCTCATGCGGTGGTGCGGGGGATCAGTGGTGGCCGTGGCCGGACTGGATCTCCTTGTACTCCTCCACCGTGGGCTTCGCGATCTGGTTGCCCTCGGCGTAGAAGCCCTTGCTGAGCTTCGCGCGCAGCTTCTCGCTCGCCTTCACCTTGCGCTCGACACCGTTCTCGTCGACCGTCGGGCCGATCTCGATCGGCTTGTACTGCTCGTGCGCGGTGAGGGTGTGCAGCTGGCCCTGCGGGAGCGGCTCGTGGACCTCGACGAACTCACCGTGCGGCAGACGCTTGATGATGCCGGTCTCGCGACCGTGCAGCACCTTGTCGTGGTCCCGGCGCTGGAGGCCGAGGCAGATCCGCTTGGTGACGATGAAGGCGAGGACCGGGACGACGAAGAAGCCGATCCGGACGAACCACGTGATCGAGTTGATCGACAGGTGGAAGTACTGGGCGAACATGTCGTTGCCGCCGCCGATGAGGAGCACGATGTACTCCGCGATCCAGGCGACACCGAAGGCCGTGCGGGTCGGGACGTTGCGCGGGCGGTCCAGGATGTGGTGCTCGCGCTTGTCGCCGGTGACCCAGGACTCGATGAACGGCCAGACGGCGATCGAACCGAGCACCAGCGGGAAGAGCACCAGCGGGATGAACACGCCCAGGACGAGCGTGTGGCCCCACAGGTTGATCTCCCAGCCGGGCATGGCGCGGATCAGGCCTTCCGGCATACCCATGTACCAGTCGGGCTGCGCACCGGTGGACACGTGGTCCGGGCGGTACGGGCCGAGGGCCCAGATCGGGTTGATCGAGGCGATGGCGGAGACGACCGCGATGACACCGAAGACCAGGAAGAAGAAGCCTCCGGCCTTGGCCATGTAGACCGGCAGCAGCGGCATGCCGACGACGTTGTTGTTCGTCTTGCCGGGACCCGCGTACTGGGTGTGCTTGTGGTAGAAGACCAGGATCAGGTGGGCCACGAGGAGGCCCATCATGATGCCGGGCAGCAGCAGGATGTGCACCGAGTAGAAGCGCGCGACGAAGTCGCCGCCCGGGAACTCCCCGCCGAACAGGAACATCGACAGGTACGTGCCGACGACCGGGACGGACAGGATGGCGCCCTGCATGAAGCGGACACCCGTACCCGAGAGCAGGTCGTCCGGCAGCGAGTAACCGGTGAAGCCGGTGAACATGCCGAGGACCAGCAGCAGGAAGCCGAAGATCCAGTTGACCTCGCGGGGCTTGCGGAACGCGCCGGTGAAGAAGACGCGCATCATGTGCACGATCATCGCCGCGACGAAGATCAGCGCCGCCCAGTGGTGGATCTGGCGGATGAGTAGGCCACCGCGGACGTCGAAGCTGATGTCGAGCGTCGAGGCGAAGGCCTCGGACATCAGCACGCCCTGCATCGGGACGTAGCTGCCGTGGTACTCCACCTCGTTCATGCTCGGGTGGAAGAACAGCGTCAGGTACACACCCGTGAGGATGATGATGATGAAGCTGTAGAGGCAGATCTCACCGAGCATGAAGGACCAGTGGTCCGGGAAGATCTTGCGCATGTTGGCCTTGGCGAGGCTGTAGATGCCCAGGCGGCCGTCCGCCCAGTCCGCTACGCGCTCTCCGGCCGGCGCTTTGCGCGCCTTGTTGTCAGTGGCGGTGCTCATCCGCGCTCCCAGAATGCAGGACCGACGGGCTCTTCGAAGTCGCCGAGCGCTTCGAGGAAGCCTTCGTCATTCACGCCGATCCGCAGCTGCGGGAGGGCGTGCCCGGCCGGGCCGAAGATGACGCGGGCGCCGTCGGAGAGGTCGAAGGTGGACTGGTGGCACGGGCAGAGCACGTGGTGCGTCTGCTGCTCGTACAGGCTGATCGGGCAGCCGACGTGGGTGCAGATCTTCGAGTAGGCCACGATCCCGTCGTGGGACCACTCGAGTTCCTGCTTGTCCTTGATGTCCTCCGGCTGGATGCGGACGATCATCAGGGCGGCCTTGGCGATCTGCGTCTGGAAGTCGTGCTGGTGCTCGTCCAGGCCCTCGGGCATGGCGAACGTCAGCGAACCGACGAGCACGTCCTCGGGACGCAGCGGCTCCATCGTGTTCTGGTTGATGAGCAGCTTGCCCTTGGCCCACATGGTGTGGCGCAGCTTGTCCTCGGGCAGCGGGCCCAGGTCGCGCATGATCACGACGGCGGAGAGCGGCAGCATGGCCAGCGCGCCCAGCATCGTGTTGCGGATCAGCGGACGGCGGCCGATGCCGGACTCGTTCGCACCGTCGGCGAAGTCCTGGAGGACCTTCGCCTTGACCTCCGGCGGAGCGGCGATCTCGTGGCGGTCGTCGGCGACCTCGACGTCGGACATCAGGGTGCGGGCCCAGTGGACCGCGCCCGCGCCGATGCAGAAGAGGGCCGTGCCCAGCGTCATACCCAAGGCGAAGTTGAGCGCGCTGACCTTCCCGAGCGGGAAGATGAAGACGATCTTGTCGACCGGGAAGATCACGTACGAGGCGATGAAGCCGATCGTGGCCAGCATCGACAGCGTGAACAGCATGGCGACGGTGCGCTCGGAACGCTTCGCCGCACGCTCGTCGATGTCCTGGATGCGCGGCCTGTGGACCGGCAGGCCCGGGTCGGCGAACGGGTCGTCCGCCACTGCTACGCCACCGTGGTGGGCGTCGCCCTGCTCGCTCGGCAGGTGCTTCTCTTCGGGAATCTCTTGGCTACTCATGACTTCTTGGCCTTAGCGGTGTGGGCCGCGACCCAGACGGCGACAGCGATCAGCGCACCCAGAGCGAAGATCCAGCCGAACAGACCCTCGGAGACGGGGCCGAGGCCGCCGAGCTTGAGACCACCGGGGTTGGTCGACTTCTCACCGTTCACGTTCTGGAGGTACGCGATGATGTCCTTCTTCTGCTTCTCCGGCATGGTGCTGTCGGGGAAGGAGGGCATGTTCTGCGGGCCGGTCTGCATGGCCTCGTAGATGTGCTTCGGCGAGACGTCCTCAAGGTTGGGGGCGTACTTGCCGTTGGTCAGCGCGCCGCCTTCACCGGTGAAGTTGTGGCACTGCGCGCAGTTGTTGCGGAACAGCTCACCACCGTTGGCGATGTCGGCGTCAGCCGGGTCGTACTGCTTCTCGGTCGGCGTGATCGGGCCGGCTCCGAGGGAGGCGATGTACGCGGCCAGCTGGTCGATCTGCGCCTGGGTGTAGATGACCGGCTTCTTCGGCACCTGGGCGCCGGGCTGCTGGGCGGGCATGCGGCCCGTGCTCACCTGGAAGTCGACGGCCGCGGAGCCGACGCCGACCAGGCTCGGGCCGTCAGAGGAACCCTGACCGCCGGTTCCGTGGCAGCTTGCGCAACCCACGGCGTAGAGCTTCTTGCCCTCCTCGATGGCGAGGGACTGGGCGGTTTCATCGGCCTGCGCCTTGCCCGCGGGAGCAAAGGCGGCGTACAGCCCCCCAGTGGCCGCCAGCGCGAGGAGTAGAACGACGACCGCCGCCAGCGGATGGCGTCGTCGTGCGGAGAGCTTTTTCACGGATTACCCCGGTGTCAGGATCTTCTGCGTCGGTGTGTCTGGATGGAGTGCCGGGTCGGACCCGGTGACGTGTTCGCTACTTGATCAGGTAGATCGTGGCGAAGAGGCCGATCCAGACGACATCGACGAAGTGCCAGTAGTAGGACACGACGATGGCCGACGTGGCCTGTTCGTGGGTGAACCTCTTGGCCGCGTACGTCCGGCCGAGGACCAGCAGGAAGGCGATGAGACCGCCCGTCACGTGCAGCCCGTGGAAGCCGGTGGTCAGGTAGAAGACCGAGCCGTACGGACCGGACGAGAGGCTCATGCCCTCGTGCTTGACCAGCTCGGTGTACTCGAACACCTGGCCGCCAATGAAGATCGCACCCATGACGAACGTGATGATGAACCACGTCCGGAGCTTCTTCACGTCACCGCGCTCCGCGGCGAATACGCCGAGCTGGCAGGTGAGGGAGGAAAGCACCAGGATCGTCGTGTTCGTCGCCGAGAAGGGCAGATTCAAGGCCGAGGCCTGCTCTGTCCAGTACTCGGGACCTGTCACGGATCGCAGGGTGAAGTACATCGCGAAGAGGGCCGCGAAGAACATCAGCTCGGAACTCAACCAGATGATGGTTCCGACGCTGACGAGGTTCGGCCGGTTGACCGTCGGGTGCGCGTGCCCGGTATCTACTGTCGTTGCTGTCGCCACGACCGACATTATGTCGGTCGCTTATCCCGCCCTCACCCCGGGGGGTGCCGTTCGGAGTGTCAGGGGCGTGTGCAAGGCCCGAACGGCCCATCAGATCACCTCTCCGAACGGCCCCGTACACATGTCCGAACCGATGTTGACGGGGCGGCGGGAGGAGTAGCATCCCGCGCAACAGCAACGTGATTCATGGGACACGTGGAGGATCGAAATGCGGGCGACTGCGCGGGTTCTGGTCTACAGCGACGACGCGGGCACCCGGGAGCAGGTGAGACTGGCGGCGGGCCGCCGCCCGGCCGCGGATCTGCCGCCGGTGGAGTTCCTGGAGTGCGCGACCCTGCCGGCGGTCCTGTCGGAGCTGGACGCGGGCGGCATCGACGTGTGCGTGCTGGACGGCGAGGCGGTTCCGGCCGGGGGCATGGGTGTGTGCCGGCAGATCAAGGACGAGATCTTCCGGTGCCCCCCGGTGCTGCTGCTGATGGGCCGCCCGCAGGACGCCTGGCTGGCCACCTGGAGCCGCGCCGACGCCGCCGTGACCCTTCCGGTGGATCCGGTGGAGTTCGCGGATGCCCTGGCGGCCCTGCTGCGTTCCCGGCTGTCCTCCACGGCGGCCTGACGCCCGCCTGCGGCCGGCCCCCGGACCGGGTCCGGGGGCCCTGCCCGCTCGGCCTCAGACCGTCGGCCTGAGGCGGGCCTGGTCGACGTGGCTGCGGCCTTCCCGGGTGCCCTTGAGGAGGGCGCTGCCCTCGCGCCAGTCCTTCCAGTCCATGTTCCAGTCTCCGAACCCGTTGCCGAAGATGTCCATGTCGTCGCCGATGCTGTTGATCACCTGGACGATGTCGCCCTCGGTGATGTTCTCGTAGAACCAGGCGGCGTTGCCGGTGCTCATGCCGGTGCAGCCGTGGCTGACGTTCGCGTAGCCGTGGGAGCCGACGGACCACGGGGCGGCGTGGACGTATTCACCACTCCAGGTGACGCGTGTGGCGTAGTAGACGGGCAGGTTGTAGTACTCGCTGCCGCCGATGCCGACGGTGTCACCGCGCATCTGTACGTAGTACTGCTTGCCCAGCACCACCTTGATGCCGTTGCGGGTGGAGAACCCGGGCTTGCCGGTGGTGACCGGGATGGAATTGATCACTTCTCCGTTGCGCTTGAAGGTGAGCCAGTGCGAGGAGGCGTCGGTGGTGACCTCGACGCGGTCGCCGATCTCCAGCTTCAGCGGCTTGGCGGCGGCTCCGTGGAGCTCGTCGGTGATCTTGATGCCCTCCAGGTTGCTCCGTACGGAGACGGTGGTGTTGGCGGGCCAGTAGTCCTTCGGGCGGTAGTGCAGGTTCTTGTCGTCGACCCAGTGCCAGGCGCCTTCGACCCCGGCCGGGGCGTCGACGATCAGGCCGCGTTCGACGACGGCGCGTGCGGCCTTGTCCTTGACGGGCTCGTTGAGTTCGGCGGTGAGGGGCTGACCGACGCCGTACTTGCCTTCCTCCGGGCCGAATTCGACCTTCAGGACCCCCTTGGACGGCGTGGTGTCGAAGGCCATCGTGCGCTGGCCCGGGGTGCCCCGTTCGTCCTCCGTCCTCACGGTGACGGTGTAGCGGACGCCTGCGGCCATGGGGGCCGTGCTGTGCCAGCGGTCCCCCTTGGCGCTGAGTTCGCCCGCCAGCCGGCGGCCGTGGGTGTCCACGGCCGTGACGTCCGTGATCCGGCTGCCCTTGCCCTTGGCGGTGACCTCCAGGGGCCGGTTGGGGTCGACGGGGCGCCTGCCTGCGGTCTGGTTGAAGGCGACCTGCTCGCCCGCGTCGACCGGGCGGGCCGAGAGCGGGTTGTCGCCGGACCCGCATGCGGTGGCGCCGGCCCCGAGGGACGCGACCAGCAGGGAGCAGCTGAGTACCGTCCAAAGACGCGGTGAGTGCTTCATGGGGCCAACGCTATGAAGATATGACAATTACGGCGCGCGGGGTGACTGCAAACGAGGGGCCCGGACTCCTCCGAAGAGGTGTCCGGGCCCCACGTGGTGCGCGGCCGGGCCGCGCGTACCGCTTTTCGTCTACTGGTTCGCGTTCTCACCGCGGTAGTACTCGTACACCCAGCCCCACAGGCCGATCATGATGATCGGGGCCGAGAAGTACATGAGCCACCAGCCGAAGATGACGCCCATGAAGGCGAGCGCGCCACCGATGCCCAGCGAGAGCGGCTGCCAGCTGTGCGGGGAGAAGAACCCCAGCTCGCCGGCCTCGTCGGCGACGTCGGCCTCCAGGTTGTCCTGGGCCATCTCGTCGACTCGCTTGGCCGTGAAGGCCAGGTAGTAGCCGATCATGACGCTCAGGCCGAAGGCCAGGAAGAGCGCGGTGGTACCGACGGGCTCCTTCGACCACACGCCGTACACGACGGCCATGACCAGGATGAAGAAGGAGAGCCAGAGGAACATCTTGCCCTGGATCTTCACTTGCCGGCCTCCTTGTCACCGGTGAGCGCCTTGGTGGCGCCGGCGGTGTGGTCCTCGAGGTGGTCGAGGGCCGCGATCTCCGGGTGGTGCAGGTCGAACGCCGGGGATTCGGAGCGGATGCGCGGCAGGGTGAGGAAGTTGTGCCGCGGCGGCGGGCAGGACGTCGCCCACTCCAGCGAACGGCCGTAGCCCCACGGGTCGTCGACCTCGATCTTCTTGCCGTACTTCGCCGTCTTCCAGACGTTGTACATGAACGGCAGCATCGACAGGCCGAGCACGAACGAGCTGATCGTCGAGATCGTGTTCAGCGCGGTGAAGCCGTCGGCGGCGAGGTAGTCCGCGTAACGACGCGGCATGCCCTCGGCGCCCAGCCAGTGCTGCACCAGGAAGGTGCCGTGGAAGCCGATGAACAGCGTCCAGAAGGTGATCTTGCCGAGGCGCTCGTCCAGCATCTTGCCCGTGAACTTCGGCCACCAGAAGTGGAAGCCGGCGAACATCGCGAACACCACGGTGCCGAAGACGACGTAGTGGAAGTGCGCGACGACGAAGTACGAGTCGGAGACGTGGAAGTCCATCGGGGGCGAGGCCAGGATGACGCCGGTCAGACCACCGAAGGTGAAGGTGACCAGGAAGCCGATCGTCCAGAGCATCGGGGTCTCGAAGGACAGCGAGCCCTTCCACATGGTGCCGATCCAGTTGAAGAACTTCACACCGGTCGGTACCGCGATGAGGAAGGTCATGAAGGAGAAGAACGGCAGCAGCACACCGCCGGTGACGTACATGTGGTGCGCCCACACGGTCACCGAGAGGCCGGCGATCGCGATCGTCGCGGCGATCAGGCCGATGTAACCGAACATCGGCTTGCGCGAGAAGACCGGAATGATCTCGGAGACGATGCCGAAGAACGGCAGCGCGATGATGTACACCTCTGGGTGTCCGAAGAACCAGAAGAGGTGCTGCCACAGCAGGGCGCCACCGTTGGCGGCGTCGAAGATGTGCGAGCCGAACTTGCGGTCGGCCTCCAGCGCGAAGAGCGCGGCGGCCAGTACCGGGAAGGCGAGCAGGACCAGGACACCGGTCAGCAGCACGTTCCAGGTGAAGATCGGCATGCGGAACATCGTCATGCCCGGAGCGCGCATGCAGATGATCGTGGTGATGAAGTTGACCGAGCCGAGGATCGTGCCGAAGCCGGAGAAGGCCAGACCCATGATCCACATGTCGGCGCCGATGCCCGGCGAGCGGACCGCGTCCGACAGCGGGGAGTAGGCGAACCAGCCGAAGTCGGCGGCGCCGTTCGGCGTCACGAAGCCGGCCACCGCGATGGTCGAGCCGAAGAGGTACAGCCAGTACGCGAACATGTTCAGCCGCGGGAACGCCACGTCGGGCGCGCCGATCTGCAGCGGCATGATCCAGTTGGCGAAGCCCGCGAACAGCGGGGTGGCGAACATCAGCAGCATGATCGTGCCATGCATGGTGAACGCCTGGTTGAACTGCTCGTTCGACATGATCTGCGTGCCCGGACGGGCCAGCTCGGCGCGCATGAAGAGCGCGAGCAGACCGCCGATGAGGAAGAACACGAACGAGGTGACCAGGTACATCGTGCCGATGGTCTTGTGGTCGGTGGTGGTGAGCCACTTCACGACCACGTTGCCCGGCTGCTTGCGCCGCACCGGCAGCTCGTTCTCGTACGAGTCAGCTGCGGCGGCACCCTGGGATTCGTTGAGGATGCTCACAGTTTGTTCACTTCCGCATTCCGGGCCGGGTCGGTCTGCTGGATACCGGCGGGGAGGAAGCCGGTCTGACCCTTCTCCGCCAGCTCCTTCAGGTACGTCTTGTACGCCTCGGGCGAGACGACCTTGACGTTGAAGAGCATCCGGGAGTGGTCGACGCCGCAGAGCTCGGCGCACTTGCCCATGAAGGTGCCCTCTTGGCTCGGGACGACCTCGAAGACGTTGGTGTGGCCCGGGATGACGTCCTGCTTGAACAGGAAGGGGACCACCCAGAAGGAGTGGATGACGTCATTGGACGACAGGATGAAGCGGACCTTCTCGCCCTTGGGGAGGACCAGGGTCGGACCCGGGTTGCCCGTCTGCGGGTTCCGGTCGCCCGGGACGCCCTTCTCGTAGACGCCCTCGGCGCCCGCCGGGAAGTCCTTGGTGAAGCGGTCCGGGATGGCGGCGAGCTCCTTGGGAACCGCACCGGCCTTCGGGGTCGCCGCGTCGCCGTCGACGTTCTCGATGTAGTTGAAGCCCCAGCTCCACTGGAAGCCGATCACGTTGATCGTGTGCGGCGGCTTCGGGGTGAGGGCGAGGAGCTTCGACTCGTCACGCGCGGTGAAGTAGAAGAGCACCGAGACGATGATGAGCGGGACCACGGTGTACAGCGCCTCGATGGGCATGTTGTACCGGGTCTGCGCGGGGACCTCGATCTTCGTCCGGCTGCGCCGGTGGAAGATGACGCTCCAGATGATCAGGCCCCACACCAGGATGCCCGTGACGAGCGCGGCCGCCCAGGATCCCTGCCACAGGGAGAGGATGCGCGGCGCCTCCTCGGTTACCGGAGTCGGCATTCCGAGGCGGGGGAAGTCTTTCCATGTATACGAGCAACCAGTGGCGGTCGCCAGGACCACGCCCGCAGTCAGCGCCTGCAGCAGCTTCCGCCGCATCGGGCGCCGCGGCGAGCGGTCGGAGCCGTAGGGACTCACGTAGCGCCTTCCCGAGAGTCTCGGCCCGCGCGGCCGGCCGCGGCCGTGTTCGGGTCGGTCGCCGGCCCTGACGCAGGCAGGGGTTTGGATGTTTATGCGGACCAAACCCTACTGGACGCTATTTGGGGTCGCGCGGGGAGGGTGCCCAACGCGCCGCTACTGTCCCCGAAGGGATGGATCCGCCGTACGGGGGACGGTGCGAATGGCCCTGAATGGCGGTCTCCGGGGACCATCTGACGCCCCCTGACCTCGAACGCTCGGGGCTGGAGTTAGCGTGGCCGGATGCCGTACTTCGACAGCGCGTCCGCCGCTCCCCTGCACCCCGTGGCCCGCCAGGCGTTGCAGGCCTCCCTGGACGAGGGCTGGGCCGATCCGGCCCGGCTGTACCGGGAGGGCAGGCGGGCGCGGCTGCTGCTGGACGCGGCGCGGGAGGCGGCCGCGGAGGCGGTGGGATGCCGCGCCGACGAGCTCGTGTTCACTCCTTCGGGGACGCACGCGGTTCACACGGGGGTCGCCGGTGTCCTGGCCGGCCGCCGGCGCGTCGGCGATCATCTGGTCGTATCAGCGGTCGAACACAGTTCTGTACTTCATTCGGCGGCGGCGCACGAGGCGCGCGGCGGAAGCGTTTCAGAGGTCCCGGTGGACCGGTCGGGTGCGGTGTCCGCCGCCGGGTACGCGGCCGCGCTGGTCCCGGCGACCGCCCTGGCCTGCCTGCAGTCGGCCAACCACGAGGTGGGCACGGTCCAGCCGGTGGCCGAGGTCGCCGAGGTCTGCGGGGCGGCCGGGGTACCGCTGCTGGTGGACGCGGCGCAGTCGCTGGCCTGGGGTCCCGTGGAGGGCGCCTGGTCCGTCCTGGCGGCGAGCGCGCACAAATGGGGCGGCCCGCCCGGGGTGGGCCTGCTGGCGGTCCGCAAGGGGGTGCGTTTCTCGCCCCAAGGCGCCGCGGACGAAAGGGAGTCGGGGCGCTCCCCCGGCTTCGCGAACCTTCCCGCGATCGTGGCGGCGGCGGCCTCGCTGCGGGCCGTACGGGCGGAGGCGGACGCGGAGGCGGCCCGGCTGCGCGTCCTGGTGGACCGGATCCGGCGCAGGGTGGTGCGGCTGGTCCCGGACGTGGAGGTGGTCGGCGACGCGGACCGGCGGCTGCCGCACCTGGTCACCTTCTCCTGTCTGTACGTCGACGGGGAGGCGCTGCTGCACGAGCTGGACCGGGCGGGCTTCTCGGTCTCCTCGGGCTCCTCCTGCACGAGCTCCACGCTGACCCCCAGTCATGTGCTGCGGGCGATGGGCGTGCTGTCGGAGGGGAACGTACGGGTCTCCCTGCCGCCGGGCACCCCGGCGGAGGAGGTCAACGCGTTCCTGGAGGTGCTGCCGGGTGTGGTGGCGGGCGTACGGGAGCGGCTCGGCGTGACGGAGCCGGCCGTGACGGCCCCGGAGGCGGAATCCCTGGAGCTCGACGCGCTCGGCCTGCGGTGCCCCCAGCCGGTGATCGAGCTGGCCCGGGCCATCACCCGGGTCCCGGTGGGCGGCACGGTGACGGTCCTGTCGGACGACGAGGTGGCCCGGCTGGACATCCCGGCGTGGTGCGCCATGCGGGGCCACGACTACCTGGGCGAATCCCCCCGCCCCGCCGGCACGGCCTACACGGTCCGCCGCCTGTCGTAGCCCGCCGTCGTCCGAGGCGCGGGCCCGGCCGCAGCCCGGGAAACGGAGAAAGGGCGGGGCGGGGAGGGCTCCGCGCAGCGGCGGCACGGGCTCACCCCCACCCGCGGCCGGAACGGCCCGGGGCGGCATGCCCCGGGACATTGCTCCGGTCGGCGTCACGCCAGGTGGGCTCGGACCTCGGCCGCCGCGTCCTCGCCGTAGGCCTTGGTGAAGCGCTCCATGAAGTGGGCACGGGCCAGGGTGTACTCCTGGGTGCCCAGCGTCTCGATGACGAGGGTGGCGAGCATGCAGCCGACCTGCGCCGCGCGCTCCAGGCCGACGCCCCAGCCCAGGCCGGTCAGGAACCCGGCGCGGAAGGCGTCGCCTACGCCGGTCGGGTCGACCTTCGCGTTCTCCTCCGGGCAGCCGACGACGATCGTTTCCTCGCCGACCCGCTCGATCTTGACGCCGTTGGAGCCCAGCGTGGTCACGCGGGTGCCGACCTTGGAGAGGATCTCCTCGTCCGTCCAGCCGGACTTCGACTCGATGAGGCCCTTCTCGTACTCGTTCGAGAAGAGGTAGGTCGCGCCCTCCATCAGGGTGCGGATGTTGTCGCCGTCCATGCGGGCGATCTGCTGCGAGAAGTCGGCGGCGAAGGGGATCTGCCGCGTCCGGCACTCCTCCGTGTGGCGCAGCATCGCCTCGGGGTCGTCCGCGCCGATGAGGACGAGGTCGAGCCCGCCCACGCGGTCTGCCACGGACTTCAGCTCGATCAGGCGGGCCTCGCTCATCGCGCCCGTGTAGAAGGAGCCGATCTGGTTGTGGTCGGAGTCCGTGGTGCACACGAAGCGCGCGGTGTGCAGCACCTCTGAGATGCGGACGGAGTCGGTGTCGACGCCGTGGCGCTCCAGCCAGGCGCGGTACTCGTCGAAGTCCGAGCCGGCGGCGCCGACCAGGATCGGGCGGCTGCCGAGCTGACCCATGCCGAAACAGATGTTCGGGCCGACACCGCCCCGCCGGACGTCGAGGTTGTCGACGAGGAAGGAGAGGGAGACCGTGTGCAGCTGGTCGGCGACCAGCTGGTCGGCGAAACGGCCGGGGAAGGTCATGAGGTGGTCGGTGGCGATGGAGCCGGTGACTGCGATGCGCACGGCGTGGACGCTCCTGCTGAGGACGGCGAGGGACAGTCAAAACTACCCGGTAAGTGACCCCTGGCCGAACCCCAGAAACTACCCCTTAGTAGGTCTTTCTTCGCGGGAGCTCCGGTGCCTACGGTGCCTCCATGACCTATACCGACGGTTACGGCTCCTGCGAGTACACCGCTGACAGGCGCGCAGCGGAAGGCCCGGGACGGCCCGGCTTCGCCCGTCTGCTCGGGGACTGCGCCCGGATGGCCCCGCACTGGGGCGTCGAGGAGGGTCCCGCGCCGGTCCGGGTGGCGCCCACGCAGATCCACGGGGTCCGGGTGCCGGCCGCGTCGGCCCGGCTGATCGCCTCCACCGCCGCGTACGGGGACCAGTAGGGGACCTTGGGAGACCGGAGGGGAACCGGTTGCGCCCCTGCTCCGTCACACCCGCATCAGACACTGCGGGACCAGTGAAGGAGCGATGCGGTGACCAGCGAAGAACCCGGTACGACAAGCGGCACACGACGGCGGCCCGCCTGGGTCGTCGGCTCGATCGCGGCCGCCGTCCTGCTCGTGGGCGGCGGTACCGCCTACTGGGCGTCCGCGGCCCAGGGTGACGGCGGTTCCGCCCGCCGTACGGGTGACAGCGCGGCCTCCGCGCCCCGTGACGCGGGAGATCCCTCGGGCCCGGGCATCGCACCCGGGGAGCCGGATCCGTCGGGCGCGGGCGTGGTCTACCGGGCCGACGTGAAACTGCCCGAGGCCCCTGCGACGGCGCCCGCCTACAGCGTGTCCGGTGAGGTCGCGCAGGCCGAGGTGGCCCGGCTCGCGGCGGCCCTGGGCATCTCGGGCGCGCCCCGGCTGGAGGGGGACGTCTGGCTGGCCGGGGAGGCCGCCGACGGTTCCGGGCCGCGCCTCACGGTGGCCCGTACGGCTCCGGGCACCTGGAACTTCAACCGCTTCCAGGCGGGCGGCGACGGCGCGGGCAACGGCGCCGCGGACGACTGCGTGCGCGGCAAGGACACCTGCGGCCCCGCCACCCTCCCGCGGGACGCCGGCGGTACGGGCGGGAGCGGCAAGCCGGTCTCCGAGGAGGCGGCCAAGGCCGCCGCGGGCCCGGTGCTGGCCGCCCTGGGGCAGGGCGGCGCGAAGCTGGACGCCCGGCTCACCCAGGGAGCGGTGCGGGTGGTGAGCGCGGACCCGGTGGTCGGCGGGCTGCCCACGCAGGGCTGGTCCACCAAGGTGAGCGTGGGCGCGGACGGCTCGGTGGTCGGCGGCGACGGCGAGCTGAAGGCGCCGGTACGGGCGGCCGACCAGCCGGTGGTCGGAGCCGTGGAGGCGCTGGCCCGGCTGAACGCGAGGTCGGGCGGCGGGGGCGGCAATCCGGAGCCCAGCGGCTGCGCGAGCGCGGCGCCGCTGGCGGCGGACCCCGCGGGGGGTGCCACGGACACGGTGCCGTGCAATCCGGAGCCGCGGCCGATGAAGCCGCCGCGCACGGAGACGGTCAAGGGCGCGGTGCTCGGACTGGCTCCGGGGACGGTCGAGGGCTCTCGCGGCCTGGTGCCGGCCTGGCTGTTCGAGGTGGCGGGCCGGGACGGCGCGCCCGGCCACACGGTGGCCGAGCCGGCGTCCGCGCAGCAGAGCACGCCGGGGCCGAAGGACGGCCGTACGGTGCCAGGGTTCTCGTACAAGGAGGACGACAGGAAGTTGACGGTGAACTTCTGGGGCAGCGTCTGCAGCACCTACGCCGTGGAGGCGCGGGAGCAGGCGGAGTCGGTGCTGGTGAAGATCACGGATACGCCGAACAAGCCGGGTCAGGCCTGCATCATGCTGGCGGAGGAGAGGTCCCTGTCGGTGACCTTGAAGGAGCCGCTCGGCGACCGGAAGGTGCTGGACGCCACGACGGGCAAGCCGCTGCCCCGGCAGTAGCGGACACGCCCTGGCAGGAGCGGAATACGCCCCTGGACACGCTGGACACGGGCGAGGGCCCGTCCCCGGTCGGATGCGACCGGGGACGGGCCCTCGCCCGTGCGGGGGGCGGTTCAGGCTTAGCTGAACGAGTCGCCGCAGGCGCAGGAGCCCGTGGCGTTCGGGTTGTCGATCGTGAAGCCCTGCTTCTCGATGGTGTCGACGAAGTCGATGGAGGCGCCGCCCAGGTACGGGGCGCTCATGCGGTCCGTGACGACCTTCACACCGTCGAAGTCCTTCACGACGTCCCCGTCGAGGGAGCGCTCGTCGAAGAAGAGCTGGTAGCGCAGGCCGGAGCAGCCGCCGGGCTGGACGGCGACGCGGAGCGCCAGGTCATCGCGGCCTTCCTGCTCCAGCAGGGTCCTGACCTTCTCGGCGGCGGCGTCGGACAGGAGGATGCCGTCGCTCACAGTGGTCTTGTCGTCCTGTACGGACATCTGCATTCACTCCCGAAGTGGGCGGCTCCCCGCCGGGGGGCGGGGAAACGTCGGACTCTTGCCGTCGGTGGCAACGAGCGGGACCGCGGATTCATTCCGGGACCCGACGCTTGTTTCAGATATTCATGCTCGCACACCGCGCGCGGGCCCGGGCCCGGCGAATCGAGGGCTGATGCGTCACATTGACACTATCGGCATCGTCAAAGTGACGTGAAGCAGTTATGATAGATAGCGTCAAGTAGACGAGAAGTGTCGAAGCGATGATTCTGAAATCCCTCGTCGCAGAACAGAAAGGGTGCGTGTCGTGACCACCGCCCAGCCGTTGGACGTCCAGCCGACGCCCCTTGCCCTGCTCCTGCTCGGCCGTGAGGCCGACCCCAGGAGCGAGCGCGGGGTGGAGTGCCCCGGCGACCTGCCCTCGCCGTCGGACCCGGACCTCGTGGAGCGCGCCCGCGCGGCCAAGGAGAAGCTCGGGGACAAGGTCTTCATCCTCGGCCACCACTACCAGCGTGACGAGGTCATCGAGTTCGCCGACGTCACCGGTGACTCCTTCAAGCTGGCCAAGGACGCGGCCGCCAAGCCGGAGGCCGAGTACATCGTCTTCTGCGGCGTCCACTTCATGGCCGAGTCCGCGGACATCCTGACCTCGGACGACCAGAAGGTGGTCCTGCCGGACCTGGCCGCCGGCTGCTCGATGGCCGACATGGCCACCGCCGAGCAGGTCGCGGAGTGCTGGGACGTGCTGACCGAGGCGGGCGTCGCCGGCTCGACGGTCCCCGTCTCGTACATGAACTCCTCCGCCGACATCAAGGCCTTCACGGGCAAGCACGGCGGCACGATCTGCACCTCGTCCAACGCGAAGAAGGCCCTGGAGTGGGCGTTCGAGCAGGGCGAGAAAGTGCTCTTCCTCCCGGACCAGCACCTGGGCCGCAACACGGCCGTCCGCGACATGGGCATGTCCCTGGACGACTGCGTGCTCTACAACCCGCACAAGCCGAACGGCGGCCTGACCGCAGAGCAGCTGCGCAACGCCAAGATGATCCTGTGGCGCGGGCACTGCTCGGTCCACGGCCGGTTCTCGGTCGACTCGGTCAACGACGTCCGCGCCCGCATCCCCGGCGTGAACGTCCTGGTCCACCCCGAGTGCAAGCACGAGGTCGTGGCGGCCGCGGACTACGTCGGCTCGACGGAGTACATCATCAAGGCGCTGGAGGCGGCCCCGGCCGGCTCCAAGTGGGCCATCGGCACCGAGCTGAACCTGGTCCGCCGCCTGGCGAACCGATTCGCCGCAGAGGACAAGGAAGTCGTCTTCCTCGACAAGACGGTCTGCTTCTGCTCGACGATGAACCGCATCGACCTCCCGCACCTGGTGTGGACGCTGGAGTCCCTGGCCGAGGGCACCCTCGTCAACCAGATCCAGGTCGACAAGGAGACGGAGAGCTTCGCCAAGCTCGCGCTGGAGCGCATGCTCGCCCTCCCGTAGCCGCAGGCCGCGTCCGCGGCTCCCGTGCCACGGCGGCTCCCGTGCCACGCGCCGAAGGGGCGCCCCCGACCGGGGGCGCCCCTTCGTGTTCCCGCCGCCGGACGGCGCGGGCCCCGTGGAGCCCGCGCCACCGGTCAGACCTTGGCGGGCTCGCCGTCGTCCTCGGTCGCGGGCGGAGCGGCCGGAACCGCCGTCAGGCGGGCCTCGCGCTTCGCGGAGCGCTTGGCGCGGCGGCGTTCCTTGCGGAGCTCCACCATCGTGTAGAGGGTCGGCACCAGGAGCAGCGTCAGCAGGGTCGAGCTGACCAGGCCGCCGATCACCACGACCGCGAGCGGCTGCGAGATGAAGCCGCCCTCGCCGGTGACGCCCAGCGCCATCGGCAGCAGCGCGAAGATCGTCGCCAGGGCCGTCATGAGGATCGGCCGCAGGCGGTGCCGGCCGCCCTCGACGACCGCCTCGACGACGCCGAGGCCCTGGGCGCGGTACTGGTTGACCAGGTCGATCAGGACGATCGCGTTGGTCACGACGATGCCGATGAGCATCAGCATGCCGATCATCGCCGGGACGCCCATCGGGGTGCCGGTGACGAGGAGCAGGCCGAGGGCGCCGGTCGCCGCGAACGGGATGGAGACCAGCAGGATCAGCGGCTGGACCAGCGAACGGAAGGTCGCGACCAGCAGCATGAACACGATCGCGATGGCCGCGAGCATGGCGAGGCCGAGCGAGCCGAACGCCTCGTCCTGGTCCTCGGAGACACCGCCGATGGAGGCGGTGGCGCCCTCGGGCAGGTCCAGGGCCTTGAGCTTCGTCTGGAGCTCGGCGCTGACCGCGCCCGTGTTGTCGCCCTGCGGGCGCGCGGTGATGGTCGCGGCGCGGGCGCCGTCGATCCGGGTCATCGCGACCGGGCCGGGGACCTCCTTGACCTCGGCGATGTCGCCGAGCTTGACCGGGCCGACCGGGAGCGCCTGCAGTTCGGCCAGGGTGGTGGCCGGCTGCGCGGACTTGATGACGATGTCCCGCTCGGTGTCGTCCAGTACGGCCTTGCCCGCCGGGTTGCCCCGTACGGCCTGGGCGACGACTGCGCCGAGCGCGGCCTGGTTCAGGCCCGCCTCCGCCGCCTTGGGAGTGGCGGTCACCGAGATCCGGGGCACGGACTGGGACAGGTCGCTCTGCACGTCGGTGACGTTGTCGAGCTCGGCCACCTCGGCACGGACCTGCTCGGCGGCCTTGGCGAGGACCTCGCCGTCGCCGGCCTTGACGACCACGCTGAGGTTCTGGCTGCCGAAGGCGTCGCCCGCGGCGATGCGCGTCTCGCCGATGCCGTCGAGGGCGGCCAGCTGGTCCTCGATCCGCTTCTTCACGGCCTCGCCGTCGCCGGCGTCCTCGAGGGTGACCTGATAGGAGGCCTGGTTGGAGCCGGTGCCGCCGCCGAAGGCCGCGAGGAAGCCGGAGGAGCCGACGGTCACCTGGTAGCTCTTGACGCCGTCGACCGAGCCCAGCACCTTCTCGATCTTGCGGCTCGCCTCGTCCGCGGCGGCCAGCGAGGTGCCCGGGGCGAGTTCCTGCTTGACGGTCAGGAGGTCCTGCTCGCCCTGGTCGAAGAAGTTGGTCTTCAGCATGGGGGTCATGCCGAAGGTGCCGAGGAGGACGACCACCGCGATGGCCACACTGGTCAGGCGGCGCCGGGTGGCGAAGCCCAGGACGCGGACGTAGAACCGCTGGAGGCGGCTGCGCGCCTCCTTCTCCTCGGCCTCGCGCCGGACCTTCGCGGCGCTCTCGGCGTCGCCGGCGGTGATGCCCTCGGGTGCGCTGAGGAACCAGTACGACAGGACCGGAACGACCGTCAGGGAGACGAGCAGCGAGGCCAGCAGGGCCGCGGTGACGGTGAGCGAGAAGGACCCGAAGAGCTCGCCGATCATGCCGCCGGTCAGGCCGATGGGCAGGAACACGGCCACGGTGGTGAGCGTGGAGGAGGTGACTGCGCCGGCCACCTCCTTGACCGCGGTGACGATCGCGGCCTCGCGCTCCTCGCCGTAGCCGAGGTGGCGCTTGATGTTCTCCAGGACCACGATCGAGTCGTCGACGACCCGGCCGATGGCGATGGTCAGCGCGCCCAGGGTCAGCATGTTGAGCGACAGGTCGCGGGTCCACAGCACGATGAGCGCGAGGACCACGGACAGCGGGATGGAGACCGCGGTGACCAGCGTCGAGCGCAGCGAGGCCAGGAAGACCAGGATCACGATCACCGCGAAGAGCAGGCCGAGCATGCCCTCGGTGGTGAGGCTGGAGATGGACTTGGCCACCGCCGGGCCCTGGTCGCTGACTACGGTCAGGTCGGCGCCGGCGCCGAGCGTGGAGCGCAGCTCGGGCAGCTTGTCCTTGACGGCGTCGGAGATGGCGACGGCGCTGCCGTCCTTGTCCATGGTGAGGACGAGGGCGAGGCTGGGCTTGCCGTTGGTGCGGGTGATGGAGACGGCCTTGGCCGGCTCCTGCTTGACGGCGGCGACGTCGCCGAGGCGGACCGCGGGCTTGCCGGGGCCGGGGCTCAGCCGCAGGTCCTCGACCTGGGCGAGGGAGGTGAAGCCGTTGCCCACGCGGACGGTGCGGTTCTTGCCCGCCTCGTCGAATGAGCCGGCGGGGACGGCGGCGCCGCCCGCCTGGAGGCCCTGCGCGAGGGCCGCGCCGTCGAGGCCGGCGGCGGCGAGCCCGGCGTCGTCGGGGGTGACGGTGACCTGGAGGTCCTGGACGCCGTCGACGCTGACCTGGCCGACGCCCTCGATGTCCGACAGGACGGGCACGACGGACTTCTCCAGTTGGTCGGCGAGCGCCTGCTGGTCCTTGTCGGAGGTGACGGCCAGGATGACCGTCGGGATGTCGTCGGTGGAGCCGGCCACCACCTGCGGGTCCACGTCGGCGGGCAGCCGGACGCGGGCCCGGTTGACGGCCTGCTGGACGTCGGCGACGAGCTGCTTGGTGCCGCTGTCGCCGTAGTCGAAGGTGGCCATGATGAGGGCGTTGCCCTCGCTGGCGGTGGAGGTGATGCCGGTGATGCCGTCGACGCCCTTGAGCATGGCCTCGATGGGTTCGACGACCTGCTTCTCCACCACGTCGGGCGAGGCGCCCTGGTACGGCGCGAGCACGGACACCATCGGGAGTTCGATGGAGGGCAGCAGCTGCTGCTTGAGCTGCGGGACGGCTATGGCGCCGAAGAGGAGCGCGACGATCGACACGAGGCCGACCAACGCCCTTTGGGCAAGGCTGAAGCGGGACAGCCAGGACATGGGTATGGGATCTCTCTGCAGTGACGAACGCGAGGGCACTCCCACCCTGTCCCACCGGGCGGGGGCGTTTCGTCGCTCGCAGGTGCCGTCCTTATGTACGGCATACCGCGTCTGTAGTACGCCGCACTACTCCGCTCCTACTCCACGCGGGGCCGGACGAGTCCCGATTCGTAGGCGATGACCACCAATTGCGCCCTGTCGCGGGCGCCGAGCTTGGCCATGGCCCGGTTCACGTGCGTCTTGACGGTGAGGGGGCTGACCTCCAGCCGGGCTGCGATGCCGTCGTTGGACAGCCCCGCGGCGACGTGTACGAGGACCTCGCGCTCCCGGACGGTCAGCGCGGCGAGCCGCTCCGCGTGGATCCCGGCCGAGGCGCCGGCGGCGGCCGGGTCGGAGCCGCCGCCCTGGGCGAGGAAGGTGGCGATGAGCCCTTTGGTGGCGGCCGGGGAGAGCAACGCCTCACCGGCCGCGGCGACGCGGATGGCGTTGAGCAGTTCCTCGGGCTCGGCGCCCTTGCCGAGGAAGCCGGAGGCGCCCGCCCGCAGGGCCGAGACCACGTACTCGTCGACCTCGAAGGTGGTCAGCATCACCACGCGCACGGCGGCGAGTTCCGGGTCGGCGCTGATCATCCGGGTGGCGGCGAGCCCGTCGGTGCCGGGCATCCGGATGTCCATCAGCACGACGTCGGGCCGCTCCTGCCGGGCGACGGCGAAGGCCTGCGCCCCGTCGGAGGCCTCCCCGACGACCTCCATGTCGGGCTCGGAGTCGACGAGCACCCGGAAGGCGCTGCGCAGCAGGGCCTGGTCGTCGGCGAGCAGCACCTTGATGGGCGCGCCCGGCTCACCGGGCGTTGCGGAGGGCAGGTCCGTCGGAGTGTGGTCCACGGGGCGAGGGTACGCGGGCCCGAGGGCGGTCCCGTCGGGCAGGACAGGTCTCAGCCGAGGGCGAGGACGAGGAGGGCGGTGGTCGCCGACACCTCGGCCAGGGCGCCGAACACGTCGCCGGTGACCCCGTCGAAGCGGCGTACGCAGCGGCGGAGGAGCAGTTCCGCGGCGAGCAGGGCCACGAGGACCGCCGCCGCGGACCGGACCGCGGCGGGCGGGCCCGCCGGGAGGGCGGCGGCCGCGGCCGCGGCGGTGACGAGGACGGCGACGGCGGCGGCCGCGGCGCGCGGGACGGCCCCGGCGACCGCGGCGCCGAGCCCCTCGGGGCGGGCGGGCGGGACGCCTTCGCGGGAGGCCAGGGTCATGGCGAGGCGGGCCGTGACGGCGGCGGTGACGGCTGCGAGGGCGCCGCGGATCCAGCTGTCGGCGTAGACCTCGCCGAGGGCGGCCGTCTGCACGAGCATGACGATCACCAGGGCGATCACGCCGAAGGGTCCGATGTCGGACTTCTTCATGATGCGCAGCGCCTCGTCGGCCGGTTTGGCGCTGCCCAGCCCGTCGGCGGTGTCGGCCAGTCCGTCGAGGTGGAGCCCGCGGGTCAGGGCGGCCGGTACGGCGACGGTGACGGCCGCCGCGAGCAGGGGTTCGGCGCCGAGCAGCAGAAGCAGCACTCCGGGGACGGCCGCGAGCACGCCGACGGCCAGTCCGGCGAGCGGGGCGCAGGCCATTCCGGTGCGGGCCGCGGGTCGGTCCCAGCGGGTGATGCGGGCGGGCAGCACGGTGAGGGTGCCGAAGGCGAAGCGCACGCCGTCGGGGAACGAGGCGCGTTCCGCGGGCGGCGTGGGGGGCGGATCGTCGAACGAATCTGTCATCGGCGCGAACGCTACCGGTTCGGAGCGGGCGGTAAATTACCCATTACGTTCCAAATAGGGAGTCAGTGGGATGGGTCACTGGTGGTATCGGAACATCCTCGAGCCGGGGAAGCTGCCCATGCTGCTCGCCCTGGTCTCCTTCGTGACGTCGTTCCTGGTCACCCGTGTGATCACCCGCACGATCCGGGCCGGTCGCGGCCCCTTCAAGAACGTCACGCCGGGCGGCCTGCACATCCACCACGTGGTGCCGGGCGTGATCCTCGTGATCGTCGGCGGATTCGGTGCGATCGGCAGCGCCGGGCACAGCTTCGGCGCCGCCCTCTCGGCCGTGATCTTCGGGCTGGGCGCGGGCCTGGTCCTGGACGAGTTCGCGCTGATCCTGCACCTCGACGACGTCTACTGGAGCGAGCAGGGCCGCAAGAGCGTGGAGATCGTGGTCGTGACGGCCGCGGTGGTGGCCCTGGTCCTGGGCGGGTTCGTGCCGTTCGGGGTGAACGACCTGTCGCCCGAGGAGCGCCAGAGCCGCGGGCTGGTCGTGATGAACGCGGCCGGCAACTTCTGTCTGGCCCTGATCGCCCTGTGGAAGGGCAAGGCCCGCACCGCGCTCTTCGGTGTCGTCATCCCGTTCGTGGCGCTGGTCGGCGCGGTCCGGCTGGCCCGGCCCGGCTCCCCGTACGCGAAGCGGTTCTACGTGAACCGGCCGCGGGCCCGGGCCAGGGCCGGGCTGCGGGCGTTCCACCACGACCGGCGCTGGACGCGGCGGCGGCGCAGGTTCGAGGAGTTCATCGGCGGCGCCCCGGACCCGCGGCCGGTGTCTTTGGAGAAGCCGCCGGTACCGCTGGAGGAACCGCCCGAGCAGCGGGACTGAGACACCGGCCACGGAGCCACGGGCCACGGCTTCCGGACACGCGACGGCGGGCCCTCCCCCTGCCCGGGGAAGGGCCCGCCGTCGTGTCGGTGCGTCCCGTTCGTGCTCGGCCCGGGATCAGGCCGTCCTCAGCCCGGGATCAGGCCGTCGTCACTGAGCATCTCCCTGACCTCGTCGAGGCTCGCGTCGGGCGCCGGCAAGATCAGCTCGGACGGCTCCAGCGCGTCGTCCGGGAGCGGCGCGCCCAGCCGTCGTACGGCGTCGAGGAGAGCGCCCAGCGTGCGCCGGAAGCCTGCCTCGTCACCGGACTCCATCTCTGCGAGCAGCTCGTCGTCGAGCTTGTTCAGCTCGGGGAAGTGGCTGTCGGCCACTTCCAGCTGGCCTTCCCCCATGATGCGGACGATCATGACGGGCCCCGTCCTACTGCTTGTCGAAGCGGTGCTGGCTCTGCGGCTGCTGGGCGTTGCCCTGGGCGCCGCCCTCGATGGCCTGCTGCTGCGCGGACGAGCCGCCGGCCAGCTCCGCCTTCATCCGCTGCAGCTCCAGCTCGACGTCCGTACCGCCCGACAGGCGGTCCAGCTCGGCCTGGATGTCGTCCTTGGAGCCGAGGCCGCTCTGGTCGTCGAGCGCGCCGGAGGCCAGGAGCTCGTCGATCGCGCCGGCACGGGCCTGCAACTGGGCGGTCTTGTCCTCGGCCCGCTGGATGGCCACGCCGACGTCGCTCATCTCCTCGGAGATGCCGGAGAAGGACTCCGCGATCCGGGTCTGGGCCTGGGCGGCGGTGTAGGTGGCCTTGATGGTCTCCTTCTTCGTGCGGAAGGCGTCCACCTTCGCCTGGAGCCGCTGGGCGGCCAGCGTCAGCTTCTCCTCCTCGCCCTGGAGGGTCTGGTGCTGCACCTCCAGGTCGCTCACCTGCTGCTGGAGCGAGGCGCGCCGGGACAGGGCCTCGCGGGCCAGGTCCTCACGGCCCAGGGCGAGGGCCTTGCGGCCCTGGTCCTCCAGCTTGGCGGACTGGCCCTGCAGCTGGTTCAGCTGCAGTTCGAGGCGCTTGCGGGAGGTCGCCACGTCGGCGACCCCGCGGCGCACCTTCTGCAGCAGTTCGAGCTGCTTCTGGTACGAGTAGTCGAGGGTTTCGCGCGGGTCCTCGGCCCGGTCAAGGGCCTTGTTCGCCTTCGCGCGGAAGATCATCCCCATACGCTTCATGACACCGCTCATGGGCTTCGCGCGCCCCCTTCTAGACGGACTGTGCTCCAGGTCACCGACAGAACCCACAGTACGGGCCCTGTCTCCATTACCGCACTGTTCGAGGACGGATGCGCTCCTCCTCCAGGACGACTACGCCTCCCCCGTATCAGGCGTGAGGAGTAGGTGGGTCCCCGACCGTGCGGCGGGGCGGCCGCCGCACGGACCGTGCACAGGGAAGGACGCCCGCCGTTGCCGGATCGTTCCCCGCCGGGGTGGGGCCCGTCCCCGCGACCACGTAGGCTTGGGTTTTGTGTTTGGTAGCCGCTCCTCCAAGGAAGAGAAGGCCGCCGCCACCGACAAGGTGAGCGCCGACCTCTCGCAGCCCCGTGACCCGCAGGCCCCCAAGGGCCGCCCTACGCCGAAGCGCGCCGTGGCTCAGTCGCAGCGCAAGTCCGTCGTGGCCTCGACCGGCAACCGCAAGGAGGACGCGAAGCGAGCCCGTGAGCGTCGCCGTGTGGAGATGGCCAAGCAGCGCGAGGCGCTGGCCAACGGCGACGAGCGCTACCTGCCGGCCCGGGACAAGGGTCCCGTCCGCAGGTACGTCCGCGACTTCGTGGACTCCCGCTTCTCGGTCGCCGAGATGTTCCTCCCGCTGGCCGTGGTCATCCTCGTGCTCAGCATGGTGCGGCAGCCGGCGATCCAGAACATCGCGCTGCTGCTGTGGCTCGGTGTGATCGCGCTGATCATCCTCGACTCCGTCGGCCTGGTGTTCCGCCTGCGCAAGGCCCTCAACCAGCGCTTCCCGAACGAGCCGCGCCGCGGCGCCGTCGCGTACGGCCTGATGCGCACCCTGCAGATGCGCCGGCTGCGCCTGCCGAAGCCGCAGGTCAAGCGCGGGGAACGGCCCTGAGCGGAGGGACGCCCGGCGCGTCGGGGGAAGGCTTCGCCGAGGGGGCAAGGCTCTGGCTGGAGGGCCTGGGCGGACTGCGCAACGCGGTCCGTCAGGAGCTCGTGGGCCGGCAGGTCGACGAGCAGATCGCGCAGCGCTTCCCCGTGGGGCAGCGGCTGCGCGTTCTCGACGTCGGCATGGGCCAGGGAACCCAGGCACTGCGCCTCGCCCGTGCCGGGCACATGGTGACGGGCCTGGAGCAGGACCCGGGCATGCTGGCCGTTGCCCGTGAGGCGCTCTCCGCGGAGCCCGCGGGGATCCGCGACCGGGTCGAGCTGCTGGAGGGGGACGGGCGCGAGACCGGCGCCCACTTCCTTCCGGGCAGCTTCGACGTGGTGCTGTGCCACGGGGTGCTGATGTACGTGCCCGAGCCGGACGCCATGCTCGCCGGGCTGGCCCGGATGCTGGCCCCCGGCGGCCTGCTGTCCCTGCTGGTGCGCAACGGCGACGCGCTCGCCATGCGGCCCGGACTGGACGGCGACTGGAAGGGCGCGCTGGCCGCCTTCGACAGCACCGACTACACGAACCGGCTGGGCCTGGACGTACGCGCCGACCGGCTGGCCGGGCTGACCGCGACGCTGTCGGGGATCGGTGCGCCGCTGCAGTCCTGGTACGGCGTACGCGTCTTCACCGACGGCACCGAGGCGGGCGGGACCCTGCCGCCCGACGAGGAGCTGGAGCGGCTGCTGGCCGCCGAGGACCGCGCGGGCCGCACCGACCCCTACCGGGGTGTCGCCGCACTGCTGCACCTCTGCGGAGTGCGGGGCTGAGCACCCTGCACCGGACGGCCCCCTCGGACCATGACCGAGGGGGCCGTCCGGGCTGTGCCGCGCCCCGGCGGGGTCAGGCCTCCAGCGCGGAGCGCAGGCTCATCGTGTAGAGCTCGGTGCCGCTGTCGTCGGACAGCTTCACCTGTTCGGTACCGCCTTCCAGCAGGTCCTTCCAGTACTCGCCGATCCACGACTCCGCGTCGCCCTGCGTGGTGAACTCCTCGGGTACCACCGACGGGCTCGTCTCCGCGCCGTCGGCCGTCTCGAACCGCCACGTCCACGCCATGTCCGCCTCCGTTGCTCGTCCGCTGCTCACACGCTTCTCGCCTTGAGTGTGCCCGCAGAGTAACCGGGCGCGCAGCAGTCTCCACGACGCGGGAGGATCATCCTGTGGAACTCACTCTGCTCGGCACCGGCACCCCCGAGGGGCTGCCCCGCCCCGGCTGCCCCTGTGCGGCCTGCGCCGTCTCCGTCGGCCCGCGCTCCCGCGCGGCCACGGCGGTCCTCGTCGACGGGGCACTGCTGCTCGACCTGACCCCCGGTGCGGTGCTGGCCGGCGCCCGGGCCGGGCGTTCGCTGACCGGTGTGCGGCAGGTCCTGCTGACCCACCCGCACGACGGGCCGGCGGTGGAGCTGCCGCCGGGGCTGCCGACCGCCGGGCGGGTGCCGGACGGGCAGGAGCTGGCGGTGATCTCCGGGCACCGGGTGCGGGCGGTACCGATGGACGCGCCGGGCACCGGGTACGAGGTGACCGGCCCGGACGGCGGCCGACTGCTGTACCTGCCGCCCGGCGGGGCGCCGGCCGGGGCCGACGGGCGGGGCGGGCAGCGCCCGTACGACGTGGTGCTCACCGACGTGCTGGGCCGGCCCGAGGCCCTGGCCCGGCTGCGGGCGGGCGGGGCCGTCGGCCCGGCCACGGACGTGATCGCCGTACACCTCGACCACGACGTGCCGCCGGGCCGTGAACTGGAGCGCCGGCTGGCGGCCTCGGGGGCGCGGGCGGTGCCGGACGGGACCACCGTGGTCGTCGGGGAGTACCACGCGGTGCCGGACCTGCCCCGCCGCACGCTGGTGCTGGGCGGGGCCCGCTCGGGCAAGTCGGTGGAGGCGGAGCGCCGGCTGGAGTCCTTCCCCGAGGTGGTCTACGTCGCCACCGGGGGCACCCGGGACGGGGACGCGGAATGGGCGCGGCGGGTCGGTCTGCACCGGGAGCGCCGGCCGGCGAGGTGGCGGACGGTGGAGACGTGCGACCTGGTGCCGCTGCTCGCCGCCGACGGGCCGCCGCTGCTGATCGACTGTCTGGCGCTCTGGCTGACCGACGCCATGGACCGGGCCGGGGCGTGGGACGACGAGGTGTGGGCCGAGCGCGGGCGGCGGCGGCTGGGTGAGCGGACGGCCGCTCTGGTGGCGGCCGTGCGCGCGACCCGCCGCCACGTGGTGCTGGTGAGCAACGAGGTCGGCTCGGGCGTCGTCCCGGCGACCGCCTCGGGCCGGCGTTTCCGTGACGAGCTGGGCCGGCTGAACGCGCGCGTGGCGGGCGAGTGCGAGCACGTCCTGGTCGTCGTCGCGGGGCAGGCGAGCGTGCTGAAGGAGTAGGCGCCGTCGCGGACTTCGCCCGGCTCCCCGCGCCCTGGAGGGCCGGTCGCGGGCGGACCGGTAAGGCCTGAGGCAAGGCTTCACCGGCTGTACTCTCTGGCAGATGAGCACGCTGAATCTCGACGACTTCTCCGATCTGATCGAGCGCCCCGACGGGGGCGTCCGGCGTGATGCCGAGGAACGCCGTGAGCGCCTCGCCGTGCCGCCCGGCGCGCTGGGGCGGCTCGACGAACTCGCCGAGTGGCTCGCCGCCGCGCAGGGGCGGGTGCCGGTCAGGGCCATCGAGCGGCCCCGCGTGGTGCTGTTCGCCGCCGACCACGGGATCGCTGCCGAAGGGGTCTCCGCCCGGGCCGCGTCCACCGCTCACGAGCTGGTGCGCTCCGTGCTCGACGGGTCCAGCCCCGTCGCGGTCCTGGCCGGCCGGTTCGGCGCGACGGTACGGGTCGTCGACGCCGGGCTCGACTGCGATCCGGGGCTGCTGCCCGACGACGTGGTGGCGCACCGCGTGCGGCGCGGCAGCGGCCGGATCGACACCGAGGACGCGCTGACGGTCGAGGAGGCGCAGGCCGCGCTGCGGCTCGGTATGCGGATCGCCGACGAGGAGGCCGACTCCGGGACCGACCTGGTGGTCCTCGGCGACCTGAGCGTCGGCGGCACGACCGTCGCCGCGACCCTCGTCGCCGCCCTGTGCGGAACGGACTCGTCGGTGGTCACGGGCCGCGGCGGGCAGCCCATCGACGACCTGGCCTGGATGCGCAAGTGCGCGGCGATCCGCGACGCGCTGCGCCGGGCCCGTCCGGTCCTGGGCGACCAGGTCGCGCTGCTGGCCGCCGTCGGCGGCGCGGACGTGGCGGCGATCACCGGATTCCTGCTCCAGTGTGCCGTGCGCCGTACGCCCGTCATCCTCGACGGTGTTGTTTCGGCCGCGTGCGGACTGGTCGCGCAGCGGGCCGCGTTCCGGGCTCCTGACTGGTGGCTGGCGGGTCAGGCGAGCGGCGAGCCGGGTCAGGCGAAGGCACTTGACCGAATGGCGCTCAACCCCGTGCTCGATCACGGCGTCACAGTGGGTGAAGGCACCGGGGCATTGCTGGCTCTCCCCCTCGTCCAGGCGGCCGCCGCACTCGCGGCGGAGCTCCCTGAACGGGCGGCGGAGGAGCCGACGGAATGAGCCGCCGGGGGCCGCGGCCCTGACCAGGCGTGGACCCCGACCGCACCATCACGGACAGCGACGCCCCATATGATCGCTTTTTATGGGAGAGGTCCGTTTGACCAGCGCAGAGACCGACCGCACCGCCGCACCGGCGACCGGTCCGTCATCCGGCAGGAAAGAAACCGGCGCAGACCCCGCCGGCAAGGCGGCGGGGGGCGGCCGGGAGACCGGTCGGGGGAGCGCCCGCTCACAGCGCGGAGCCGCGTTCGCGGTCTGGTACCTGCGCGTCGTCACCTTCATCAACTTCCTCAGCGCGGTGTGGGTTTCGCTCGGGCAGGACCTGCGGCGCCACAACATCGAGGACTTCTACACCCCGTACATGCTCACCGCGGGCTTCGCTTCCGGCCTGTTCACGCTGCTGCTGGCGGTCACCCTCGGCCGCCGCAAGCGGGCCTCCTGGATTTTGAACCTCGTCCTGAGCGGCCTGCTCGCACTCCTGCTGGCCTACGCGCTCTTCGCGTACGAGGAGATCCGCGAGCACCCGCAGAACTGGGTCTCCCTGGCCCTGACCGCGGCCTTCACGGGCGCCCTGCTGCTGGGCCGCCGCGAGTTCTACGCCAAGGGCGACCGCTCCAACCCGGCGTTCGCCGCCGCCGTCGCCGCCGTCGGGCTGCTCGTCACCTCGCTCGTCGCGGCCCTGCTCGTGGGCGCCGCCAACACCTCCCCGGACAGCGCCGGCGTCTCCTTCCCGGAGCGCTGGAAGTACGGCGTGATGCGGCTGATCACCCTGGCCCCCGACGACCGGGCCTCCGCGGCGATCACCCCGCCCGGCTGGGTGGACGTCTCCATCAACGTCATGTCGATGCTGCTGCTGCTCGCCGTGCTGTTCGCCGCGTTCCGCTCGCGCCGCGCCGTCGACCCGATCAGCGAGGAGGACGAGGAGCGGCTGCGGGCGCTGCTGGCCCGGCAGGGCGACCGCGACTCGCTCGGCTACTTCGCGCTGCGCCGCGAGAAGTCCGTCATCTGGTCCCCCACCGGCAAGGCCGCCGTGACCTACCGCGTCGTCGGCGGGGTCTCCCTCGCCTCCGGCGACCCGATCGGCGACCCGGAGGCCTGGCCCGGCGCCATCGACCCGTGGCTGGCCGAGGCCCGCGAGCACGGCTGGGTGCCGGCTGTGATGGGGGCGAGCGAGGAGGCCGGGCAGATCTACGCCCGGCACGGCCTGGACGCCCTCGAACTCGGCGACGAGGCGATCGTCGAGACCGCCGAGTTCACCCTGGAGGGCCGCGCCATGCGGACCGTCCGGCAGGCGTACAACCGTGTCAAGCGGGCCGGGTACACGGTCCGCATCCGCCGCCACGCCGACATCCCGGCCGAGGAGATGGCCGAGCTGGTGCGCCGCGCCGACGACTGGCGCGACGGCGCGACCGAACGCGGCTTCTCCATGGCACTGGGCCGGCTGGGCGACCCCGCCGACGGCCAGTGCGTGATGCTGGAGTGCACCGACGGCAACGGCGATCTGCGTGCCGTGCTGTCCTTCGTGCCGTGGGGGCCCAAGGGCCTGTCGCTGGACCTGATGCGCCGTGACCGGGACTCCGAGAACGGCCTGATGGAGTTCATGGTCATCGAACTCCTCGAACGCTCCAAGGAGATCGGGATCACCCAGGTCTCCCTCAACTTCGCGATGTTCCGGTCGGTCTTCGAGCGCGGGTCCAGGCTCGGAGCGGGTCCGGTGCTGCGGATGTGGCGCTCGCTGCTGAGCTTCTTCTCCCGCTGGTGGCAGATCGAGTCCCTCTACCGGGCCAACGCCAAATACCGGCCGATCTGGGAACCGCGGTTCATGCTCTTCGAGAAGAGTTCGGACCTGCTGCGGATCGGTGTCGCGGCCGGACGGGCCGAGGGCTTCCTGGAGGCCCCCGGCCTTCCGAAGTGGCTGCACCGCAGACACCTGGAGACCCGCCGTTGACAGCGCGGAACACCACCTCACTGCGGCGGTTCGCCCGCCGCGAGTGGGGCCCCATGTTCTGGACCGTCCGGAACGCGCTCGTCCACGACAAGTGGCGGGCGATCCCGATGACCCTGGGCGCAGTCTGCCTGACATCGGTCTTCCAGATCGTCCAGAACACCTCGTGGGGGTTCCAGCCGGTGCAGAACCTCGGGTCGGTCAAGGCCGCCGACCCGTTCTGGCTGGCCCTCCTGCGCACTCCCCTGTCGCTGTTCGTCCCGGCCCTCGACCTGCCGGTGTGGGGGGCGCTCGCGCAGATGCTGCTGGTGTTCGGCATCGCGGAGATCTGCATCGGCTGGTGGCGCACGCTGGTGATCGGCTACGTCGCCACCCTCGCCGGGACCACGTACGCGCGGATCGGCCTCGCGCTGGGGCCGGAGCACCCCTTCGGCCTGCCGGTGTCCGACCGCATCGTCAACGACACCGGGCCCTCGGCGGCGGTGGTCGGCCTCGCCATCTACGTCTGCTGGCGCTACCGGGCGTACCTGACCGGCGCCCTGGTGATCCTCGTCATGATCGGCGAGGTGTTGATCAAGAACAACCTCGCGGGCAAGGAGCACCTGGCGGCCATCGCCGCCGTCATGGCCGTGTGCGTGGTCCGGGCGCGGTGGAGTCCGGTGCGCTCCCGCGTCCCGCTGGGGCAGGGCCCTCCGCCCTGATGCCCGTCCCGGCAGGCCGTACCGTATCGGGGTGACGACAGACCTCGGGCGGTTCGCCCCCACCCGGCAGTGGATGCGGGCCCATCCGCTGGCCACCGACGCCGTGCTGGCGTTCGGCGCGCTCGTCGCCATGGTCGTCGGCTCCTTCGCCGATCCGCACGGCCCCCACGGGCCCACCTTCGGCACGCGCACCCCCGAGCCCTCCTCCCTGCTCCTGATGCTCCTCGGCTCGGCCGCGCTGGTCTTCCGGCGCCGGCATCCGCGGGCCGTCCTGGCGGTGACCTGCGGGCTCTCGCTGCTGGAGCTGACCACCGGGGAGCCGCGGGCGCCCGTCGCCATGTGCACGGTGATCGCCCTGTACACGGTGGCTGCCCTCACCGACCGGCCCACGACCTGGCGGATCGGCCTGCTCACCATGGCGGGCCTGACCGGGGTGGCGATGCTCGCCGGGCCGCTGCCCTGGTACGCGCAGGAGAACCTCGGGATCTTCGCCTGGACGGGCATGGCCGCGGCCGCCGGAGACGCCGTGCGCAGCCGGCGGGCCTTCGTCGACGCCATCCGGGAACGGGCCGAACGGGCCGAACGGACCCGCGACGAGGAGGCCCGCCGGCGGGTCGCGGAGGAGCGGCTGCGGATCGCCCGGGACCTCCACGACGTGGTGGCCCACCACATCGCGCTCGTCAACGTGCAGGCCGGGGTGGCCGCGCACGTCATGGACAAGCGGCCGGACCAGGCCAAGGAGGCGCTGGCCCACGTGCGGGACGCCAGCCGGTCGGCGCTCAACGAGCTGCGGGCGACCGTCGGCCTGCTGAGGCAGTCCGGCGACCCGGAGGCGCCGACCGAGCCGGCGCCGGGGCTGGGCGTCCTCGACGAACTGGTGGACACCTTCCGGCACGCCGGGCTGCCGGTGGAGGTGATCGTCCAGCTGGACTGCGGGACGGGGCCGCTGCCGGCCGCGGTGGACCTGGCGGCGTACCGGGTGATCCAGGAGGCGCTGACCAACGTCCGCAAGCACGCGGGGCCCGATGCGCGGGCGGAGGTGAGCGTGGTCCGGGTGGGCCCGTCGGTGGAGGTGACCGTGCTGGACGACGGGGGCACCGAGCCCGCCGACACCGAGCCGGGGGGAGGCCACGGCCTCCTCGGCATGCGGGAACGGGCCACGGCCCTGGGCGGCACCTGCTCCACGGGCCCCCGCTTCGGCGGCGGCTACCGCGTCCACGCCGTGTTGCCGTGGGCCTGACCGCCGACCGGCCTCTCCCCGCCCCGCCCCTCCTTCCGCTTCCCGGGCTCCGCCCGGCCCCCTCACCCCGGCTGCGCCGGCGGCTCTCCGGCTTCGCCGGCCCGTCCTGTCCGCGCCGGGCACTTTTCAGCCTTACGGCCCGACCCGGTTTGTGCCGGGCAAACCCAGCCTCGCCGGCGTTCGAGGCGCGGGTCCGGGCCGGGTCGGTCGAGCGGGCCCGCAGGGCTAGGGGCAGGTTTTGCGCCACGCGTCGAGGTCGTACTTCTTCCGCAAGGAGCTCAGTTTCAGTTCGCGCGAGCGCTTGCAGAAGCGCGACGTCGACAGTTCGTACTCCGCGTGGAAGACGGCCTTGCCCGCTTCGACGAAGGGCGTCAGCCGGTCGCACTCGTCGTACTGCGCGCACTGCTCGTTGACTGCGAAGTCGAAGTCCCCGACGAGCTGCGGGATCTGGTCGAGGTCGTTCTTCAGGCCGACCGACATGCCCCGGTCGTGGGCGAGCTTCGCGATCAGCCGGTTGTAGCGCAGCTGGTCGTCGGGGGTGAGGGGGAAGCCGGACGTGTTCTGGTAGCCGTCCATGTTGTCCGGCTCGACGGCGTCGAAGCCCTTCTCCCGGCACATGTCGAACCGCTTGGCCATCAGCGGTTCCAGTTCCGCCACCCGGCGGATGTCCAGCCAGCGCTCGCCCTCCCAGCCGTTGCCCTTGCCGAGCAGGTCCCGCGGGAACGCTTCTGCATCCGGCCGGAAGTCCTCCCAGGCCCCGGTGGAGAGGTAGCAGATGGTCTTGCGACCGGCCTTCTTCAGGGCCGCCACCTGCTCCTTGGTGGTGTTGAAACCGTCGACGTCGTAGACGGGCGCCTTGACCGAGGTGTCGAGCTTTCCGGTGAGCTGCCACTGCCAGCCGGTGCCGGGCGGGGGCTGCCAGCGCTGTCCGGGGGCGAGTTCCGGCCAGCGGTGCGGTTCGTCGTCGCCCTCGTCGTCCGGTCCGGCCGTGCAGGCGGCGAGCAGCAGGAGGGGCAGGACCAGCAGGAGCCGTAGCAGCCGCGGTGCCCTCATCCCGCCGCCTCCAGGGCGTACGGGAGGGTACCCCACGGGTGCGGTCCGCTGCCGGGGACGGCGCAGTGCACGCCCGCACCCCGCTCCGCGGCCAGTTCCCCTGCGAGCCGGGCGGCGAGCTCGCCGGGCGGGACGGCGTAGACGAGGTGGCAGAACCGCTGGGCCGGGTGGTCGGCCGTCCAGGGCGGTGGTGCCGCGGCCTCCCGGTAGGCGTCCCAGGGCCCCTCGAAGGTGACGAGCAGGTCGGCGAGTTCGACGTAGCCGGGATGCGGGTGGGCCCCGTGGTTGAGGACGAGGGTGTGTGCGCCCGCGGCCCGGGCGGCGACCGTGAGCCGCCGGTAGTGCGGGAGGAGTTCGGGGTCGGCGGAGGCCTGGTCGAGGAAGGCCCCGTCGGTGGCGTACCAGTCGCGGTGGCGCAGCAGGTCCTGCACCACCGCGGCGTGCGGGCGCCGCCCGTAGTCGGTGTCGGCGTAGCCCAGTACCGGTACGCCGGCCTCCCGGAGCCGCTCGGCGACGAGGGCGAACCGCTCGTCGCGGGCGGCGCCGGGCCCGCTGTCGGGGTTGAGCACCACCGAGTGCAGCCGGTCCGCGCAGCGGATGAGCCGCTCCCAGGCGTCGGGCCGGTCGGCGGGATGCTCGTAGAGGGGCACCAGCAGCATGGGGTCCTTCTTCTCGTCCGTGTCGTACGTCTCGTGCGTCTCGTGCGTCATCGGTGGGCGGTCGCGCGGCCGAGGAGCAGGCAGACCAGGGTGGCCAGGGCCGCCGCGGCCGTGCCCGCCACGACCAGCTGGACGACCCGGGGCTGGCCCAGCCCCGTCAGCAGAGCCACGCTCTGGGCGACGGCGGCCGATGCGCAGACCACGGCCGCGGGCCGGACGGCACCGAAGGACTGCAGGAGCAGTCCGCTCCACATCACCGCCCCGAGCAGCAGCAGGGTGGCGACGCGGACCGCGGTGAGCCCGGGTGCTCCGGGCCACAGCAGGGTTCCGGTCACTCCGAGGGCCAGCAGCACCGCCAGGTAGGTGCTCAGGCAGCGGGCCAGGGTGGTGAGCATCCGGGCCCGGAACTGCCGGGTCGAGCGGGCCCCCTGGAGCCCGGAGAGGCTGCCGCTGCGGAAGCGGTGCAGCAGCCACTCGGCGGGCCCCATGCTGAGGGTGAGGGCCACCGCCGAAGGCGCGGCGACGGCCTCGGCGGGGCCTCCGGCGAGTACCTCGCCCAGGGCGGCGTAGAGCACGAGCAGACCGGTGCCGAGGCCGAAGACCCCGAACGGCACCGAGTCCCCGAGCCGGGGCCCGCGGGGGGTGTGCTCCTCCTCGGCTCCGCGCAGCATCTGCCAGCGCACGGGGCCGACCCTGGCGGGCCTGCGGGTTGCCCGGCCCCGGGCCCGGTGCGCGGCGGTTCGCAGCCCCTCGGCCAGCGGCAGTTCCCGTACGGCCAGGGTGCAGGCGGCCAGCAGGGACACCACGAGCAGGACCACCCGGACCGGCACGGGCAGGTCGACGACGAGCACGGCCAGGGCGCCCGCGGCCATCGGCGCGAGGGCGGCGAGGAGCAGCCGCTCCCGGCCGAGGACCAGCAGGACGGTGGCGGCCCCCACGTAGAGGGCCTGTCCGGCGGCGAAGGCGTAGGAGAACGGCGGCCCGCCGGGCACGGCCAGCGCCGCGGCGGTGCCCAGTACGGCTCCGACGGGGGCGCCGACGAGCAGGGTCCGCCCGGCGGCGGCCCGGTCGCCGAGGCCGAGCCAGGAGTAGGCGCGGTGGGACAGGGTCTGGTCCCAGACCCAGCCGATGAGCGCCCCGGCGAGCAGGGTCAGCGTCCCGGCCGGGAGGCCGAGCCGGTCCTGGGGGCCTTCCAGGAGGGGCGCGCCCAGCAGGTAGGCCAGGCCGGGCAGGGCGAAGACGACCCCGCGCAGCAGGCAGGCGGAGAGGGAGACCTTCCAGGGGTCGGGGGCGGGCCCCGGCTCCGGGAAGGAGCGGGGCACGCGGGCGTAGAGCTCCTCCGCGAGGGCGAAGGAGTCGTGGCGGCCGTAGGTGAGCCGGATGTACTCGTCCGTCATGCCGTCGGATTCGAGGACGGCGGCGATCTCGTCGGGGTGGACGGCGGAGGCGATGAACACGTCGAGCCGTACGGCCAGTTCGTCCATCGGATCGGCGGCGGGCCCGGGATCCCCGGCACGCGGCCTGGGGATCGCCGGGAGCGTGCCGGAGCCGGAGCCCGGGCCGGAGCCGGGGCCGGGCGGCTTGAGCCAGAGGGATCCGCTCACCACAGGCTCCCGTCGGCCGCGAGTTCGCGGTACCAGGGGTCGGCGAGCCGCTGCGTCCAGGCGTCGCCCGCGTGGACGGGCAGGACGGGCTGGCCGGCGAGTTCCCGGTAGATGTGGCGGAAGCCGTCAACGGACTGGTGGAGGGTGAACTTCTCCACGACCCGCCGGCGCGACATCCGGCCGAGCTCGGCGCGGCGTTCGTCGTCGCGGAGCAGGGCGAGGGTGGCGCGGGCCATGGTCTCGGGCTCGCGCGGCGGGACGACCAGGCCGGTGTCCCCGACGGCCTCGCGGACCCCGCCGACGTCGGTGGAGACGGTGGTGCGGCCGCAGGACATGGCTTCGATGATGCTGAAGGGGAAGCCCTCGCTGATGGAGGAGAGCATCACGACGCTGCCGGCGGCGTAGGCCCGGGCCACCTGCTCGATGCGGCCCTCGTAGGTGATCCCGTCGATCACGCCGAGTTCGGCGGCGAGTTTCTCCAGGCGCAGCTTGTAGGCCTCGCAGCCGGCCGGGACGGGACCGAAGAGGCGCAACCGCAGGGCGGGCAGTTCCTCGCGCATGAAGGCGTAGGCCCGGATCAGGGTTTCGAGGTCCTTGATCGGGTCGATGCGGCCGCACCAGCTGAGGGTGGGCACGTCGGGTTCGGGGCCCGCCTCGGGGAAGGCGTGCGGGTCGACGCCGTTGTAGACGGTGCGGATCCGTTCGGAGTCGGCGCCTCCGCGCTCCTCCCAGCGGCGGTTGTACTGGTTGCAGGGGGTGATCAGGTCGGCCTGGCGGTAGCCCTCGGTGTTGAGCTCGCGGTAGAAGCCGAGCATGAGCGCCTTGACGGGCCAGCGCTGTTCGGCGGTGCGGTAGCCGAGGTAGCGCTCGCGCAGGTAGATGCCGTGCTCGGTGAGGAGGAAGGGCACCCCGTCGAGGTGTTTGGCGGCGAGGGCGGGAAGGGTGGCGAGGCCGCTGCTGACAGCGTGCGCGACGCTGTCGGGCGGGATGCGCACCGCGAGCGGGCGCAGCGCGTGTTCCAGCAGGTCGGTCGCGGTGAGCGCGTCGTGGATGGTGGGCGCCGCCTCGGCGGTGGACAGTCCGGGCCGGGTCCAGACGTTCATCAGGAGGCGCAGAACCGATTCGGAGCGCAGGGCCGGGGCGAGTTTCCCGGCGCGGGCCAGGACGGCCAGTTCGGTCAGGGCCTCGGAGAAGGCGCGGTCGGCGGGGTCGGCCGCCGGGTCGAGCAGGGAGAGCAGGAAGCTCTCGTAGACCTGGGTGAAGCGGCGGTGGGCCCTGCCGCGCAGGGCGGACCGGCGGCCGCGACCGCCTTTCGACGGGGGTGGCCCCCAGAGCGGGACGGCCGTGTGCCGGTAGACGTTGCGGGGCAGTTCCCAGGTGACCGGCTCGCGTCCGGAGCCGGTCAGGGCTATGACGTTGAAGTCGACCTCCGGCATGCCGCGGACCAGTTGGTCGCACCAGGTGCTGACGCCCCCGTGGACGTGTGGATAGGTGCCTTCGGTGAGCATGGTGACGTGACGCCCATGACTCATGCGGTGTGTCCCCCCAGGACGGAAAAGGGGCCGGCGCCCGTGGGTTCGCGGAGCGCCGGCGCTGGGTGCTACTCGGTGGTGTCGTGCTGGACGGTCAGCTGGGCAGCTTGAGCGTGACGGCGCTCTGCAGCAGCTCGGGGCCGGTCCAGGTGGAGCGGTTGCCGGCGTAGGCGGTGCCGAAGTCCGCCGTGCCGAGCAGCATCTGCTTCTTGGTGCCGTTGGGGGCGGTGACCGGGGCGACGACTCCGGAGGGCGCCTTGATGGTGACGTCCTGGCCGATGCGGTAGGCGGTCACCTTGCCGTCGGCGAGGGCCTTGTCCCAGGCCGTGCGGCGCTGGAGCTCGACGCCGGTGTCCTTCATCGACTGGTTGACGATCGGCGCGCTGGGCGCGTAGAGGGCGCGGTAGGTGTCGAGGACCTGGTTGAGGACGGGGTAGAGGGTCCGGTCCTCGGCGAGGTTGGACTGGTGGACGTAGTGCGGCCGCGGGTCGTTGGCCAGGACGTGGCGCAGGGCGGTGCGGGCCTCGGCCGGGACGATGTGGTCGACGTAGCCGGTGTTGACGTCCAGCGGGGCCGGCAGGCAGGTGGAGGTCGCCGGGTTGTCCTCGCAGACGCCGCTTCCGCCGTGGGCGCGGCTGGTGTAGATCCAGTTGTACTCGTCGGCCATCTCGGCGTTGGTGCCCGTGTTGTAGTACACGTTCATCGGGTGCCGGGGGACGGTGAGGGCCGAGCCGACCGCTCGCTGGGCGGGCTCGCGGGAGTTGTCGCTGCCGGCCCACTTGACCCCGTTGTCGGCGAGGGCACCCGCCAGGTTGGGGTTGTCCACGGGCTGCTGGGGAGCGGTCTTGAGACCGGAGTGCTCGCCGGTGACGAGTTCGGTCCTGTCGAGGGTGATGCCCTTGGAGGCGGCCCAGTTGTTGTTGTCCCGGATCTGGGCGGAGATCTCGGCGCGGCTCATGTACTGGATCGCGCCCTGGGCGTTCTTCGCACACGTCCACGGGGTGACGGCGGTGTTCTGGACACAGCCGAGGAACGGGTGGGTGTAGGTGTGGTTCATCCAGCGGTACTTGGCGCGGTCGGCGACGAGCTGGGCGGTCAGCGCGTCGACGCCGCCGTTCTCGGCCTTCCACTCCTCGCCGGCGCCGCCGTTGAAGAGCATGTCGAGCTTGAAGTTCTTGGAGGTCTGCCACTGCGCCGCGTACACGGCGTCGGCGGCGGACATCCGGATGGTGCTCTCCTTGCCCTCGCCGCCCGCGCAGGCGTAGTCGCCGGGCGTGCAGTTGAGGTCCTTGTTCCAGCGGGCGTCGGGGGCGAAGACGTCGTCGACGTGGACCGCGAAGTAGTTGCGGCTCTGGCCGAGGTGCACCCCCTGGGTCAGCCAGTCGACGATGCCGCGGGCGAGCAGCCGGAACTGCTGCTGGTGCTGGTTGTAGCCGAAGGTGACGACCAGTTCGCTGCGCCCGTCGTGGGCGTACTCGCCGACGAGGGACGCCCGTCCGGAGCCGACGGGGGCGTCGACGTAGCTGGTGTAGCCGGGGCGGGGCCTGCCCATGTACCCGTAGCTCTCGGGTACCAGGGCGGAGTTGTCCTCGAAGGTGACCTGGCCGCCGAGGTAGGCGAAGGGGCCGGCCTTGCCGGCGGTGGTGACGGCTGCCTGGGTGCCGTCGAGCTGTCCGCTGTAGCCGCCGTTGTCGGTGTATTCCAGCCCGACGCCCGGGTGCGCCCAGGTGTAGGCGTCGACCTGGCGGATCCCGTACGTCGTCTCGTACGCGGCGAGCGCGGCCATCTCGGCGGAGCCCTCGCCGAAGGGGTTCTCGTTGGGCAGGACCACGCCCTGGTACTTGGCGCGCGGCCGCCCGGTCGCACTGTCGGCGGGTTCGCTGAGGAACGCCGCGTTGATGACGGGACGGCCCGCGCTGCCCAGCTGGACGCGGGTGTAGGGCACTCCGGTGTCCCGGAGCTCCGCGGTGATCGCCTCGACCGAGCTGCCGCCGTCGTCGACGACGAGCACCTTGAGGTCGATCCGCGGTGGTGTCACGGCCGCCCGGGCGGTCGCGGCGGGTACTGCCACGGAGACCAGGGCGGCCGCTGCCATGACGGCGGCCAGCCTGTTCATCCGGTTCTTGTTGACCATTTCGGCCTTTCCCCCCGCAGGCGTCCCTCGACACGGCCCTTGGCGGTCGGCCGGGCCGGGGAGGCTCTGTGGAAATCATGCAAAGGAACCCCGCGTCCCCTTGCGAGAGTGGACCGAGTCTTTCGGACCTCGTCAGGTCTACGAGGCAAACCTGGAGCAGAGTCCACGGATGGGTGAACCCGACGGCTGCTCGATCGAACAACTTGCCAAACCTTCGAGTGGCGTACGGGCGAGCCCGTGCGCGTAGGCTCCTTTCAGGCGGCCGTCGGGCCCCGAATACGATCGCTACGGACGGCCGTCCACCCACTCGGCCCACACACACAAACGGAAGCGAGACTTCACCACCGTGACTGCTCTGACTCTCAGCACTGCCGGCGCGGCGACGCTGCGCGCCGACGCCCTCGTCGTCGGTGTCGCCAAGGGCCCCAAGGGCGCGATCGTCGCCGCGGGCGCCGAGGCCGTGGACAAGGCGTTCGACGGCAAGCTCGCCGGTGTCCTCGACGCACTCGGCGCCTCGGGTGCCGAAGGCGAGGTCACCAAGCTGCCGGCCCCGGCGGGCCTCAAGGTCCCGGTCGTGCTGGCGGTGGGGCTCGGCTCCGTCCCGGAGAAGGACGAGTCGTTCGACGAGGAGGTGCTGCGCCGCGCCGCCGGCGCCGCCGCCCGCGCGCTGCACGGGAGCAAGAAGGCCGGCTTCGCGCTCCCCCTGGAGGACGCCTCCGCCGTCACCGCCGTCGCCGAGGGCGCACTGCTGGGCGCGTACGCCTTCACCGCGTACCAGGGCGGCGAGAAGAAGGCCGGCAACGGCAAGGACTCCGGTCCGAAGCAGCCGCTCGCCGAGGTGGCCCTGCTGGGTGCCAAGCCGCGCGACAAGGAGCACAAGGCCGCCGCCGAGCGCGCCGCCGTCGTCGCGGCCGAGGTCAACGTCGCCCGTGACCTGGTGAACACCCCGCCGAACGACCTGACCCCCGAGGCCTTCGCCGCGGTCGCCTCCGCGGCCGCGAAGGAGAACGGCATCAAGGTCCAGGTGCTGGACGAGAAGGCACTGGTCAAGGGCGCCTACGGCGGCATCATGGGCGTCGGCAAGGGCTCCGAGAACCCGCCGCGCCTGGTGAAGCTCACCTACACGCACCCCAAGGCGGAGAAGACCCTGGCCTTCGTCGGCAAGGGCATCACCTACGACTCGGGCGGCATCTCCCTGAAGCCGGCCGGCCACAACGAGACGATGAAGTGCGACATGGCAGGCGCCGCCGCCGTCTTCGCCTCCGTCGTCGCGGCCGCGAAGCTGGGCCTGCGGGTCAACGTCACCGGCTGGCTCGCGCTCGCCGAGAACATGCCGTCCGGTTCCGCCACCAAGCCCGGTGACGTCCTGCGCATGTACAGCGGCAAGACCGTCGAGGTCCTCAACACGGACGCCGAGGGCCGCCTGGTCCTCGGCGACGCGCTGACCAAGGCCTCCGAGGACAACCCGGACGCGATCGTCGACGTCGCCACCCTGACCGGCGCCATGGTGCTGGCCCTCGGCGACCGCACCTTCGGGATCATGGCGAACGACGACGCCTTCCGCACGTCGATCCACGAGATCGCCGAGGAGGTCGGCGAGTCCTCCTGGCCGATGCCGCTCCCCGCGGAGCTGCGCAAGACCATGGACTCCCCCACCGCCGACATCGCGAACATGGGTGTCCGCATGGGCGGCGGCCTGGTCGCCGGCCTCTTCCTCCAGGAGTTCGTCGGCGAGGGCATCACCTGGGCCCACCTCGACATCGCCGGCCCGGCCTTCCACGAGGGCGCGCCCCACGGCTACACCCCCAAGGGCGGCACCGGCTCCGCCGTGCGCACCCTGGTGCGGCTGGCCGAGCGGACGGCCACGGGCGACCTGGGCTGACGCACCCGGTGTGACGCGCACCGCACCCCGGGGCCCGGTCGGGTCCCGGGGTGTGTTCTGCCGACAACGAAATCCGTAGGTTTCTACGCAGCGGTAACTCTCGCTTCGGAGAGAACGCCCTCTCACAACGTGGGCCCGGCGTCCCGCGTTCCCCCGACAAATGCGAAGATGGGTTCTCGGCAGGACAGGGCCCCCACCACAGGGCCGAAGAAGCAAGCGGCCGATTACCAGCCGCCGCCCGGTCACAGAGGACCGGTGCCCGGCGCACATGCATGGAGGACGTGACGTGGCGAACGACGCCAGCACCGTTTTCGACCTAGTGATCCTCGGCGGTGGCAGTGGCGGTTACGCCGCGGCGCTGCGCGCATCCCAGCTGGGTCTGGACGTTGCCCTGATCGAGAAGAACAAGCTCGGCGGCACCTGCCTGCACAACGGCTGCATCCCCACGAAGGCTCTGCTGCACGCGGGTGAGATCGCGGACCAGGCGCGCGAGGCCGCCCAGTTCGGTGTGAAGGCCACCTTCGAGGGCATCGACATCGCGGGTGTGCAGAAGTACAAGGACGAGGTCATCTCGGGCCTGTACAAGGGCCTGCAGGGCCTGGTCGCCTCCCGCAAGGTGACGTACATCGAGGGTGAGGGCCGCCTTTCCTCGCCGACCTCCGTCGACGTGAACGGCCAGCGTGTCCAGGGCCGCCACATCCTGCTGGCGACCGGCTCCGTGCCGAAGTCGCTGCCGGGCCTGAACATCGACGGCAACCGCATCATCTCCTCGGACCACGCGCTGGTTCTGGACCGCGTGCCCGAGTCCGCGATCGTCCTGGGCGGCGGCGTCATCGGCGTCGAGTTCGCCTCGGCGTGGAAGTCCTTCGGCTCCGACATCACCGTCATCGAGGGCCTCAAGCACCTCGTGCCGGTCGAGGACGAGAACAGCTCCAAGCTGCTGGAGCGCGCCTTCCGCAAGCGCGGGATCAAGTTCAACCTCGGCACCTTCTTCGACAAGGCCGAGTACACGGAGAACGGCGTCCGCGTGACGCTCGCCGACGGCAAGACCTTCGAGGCCGAGGTGCTGCTGGTCGCCGTCGGCCGCGGCCCGGTCTCCCAGGGCCTGGGCTACGAGGAGCAGGGCGTCGCGATGGACCGCGGCTACGTCCTGGTCGACGAGTACATGCAGACCAACGTGCCGACGATCTCGGCCGTGGGCGACCTCGTCCCGACCCTCCAGCTCGCGCACGTCGGCTTCGCCGAGGGCATCCTGGTCGCGGAGCGTCTGGCCGGTCTCAAGACCGTCCCGATCGACTACGACGGTGTCCCGCGCGTCACCTACTGCCACCCCGAGGTCGCTTCCGTCGGCATCACCGAGGCCAAGGCCAAGGAGATCTACGGTGCGGACAAGGTCGTGGCCCTCAAGTACAACCTGGCGGGCAACGGCAAGAGCAAGATCCTGAAGACCGCGGGCGAGATCAAGCTCGTCCAGGTCAAGGACGGTGCCGTGGTCGGCGTCCACATGGTCGGTGACCGGATGGGCGAGCAGGTCGGCGAGGCCCAGCTGATCTACAACTGGGAGGCCCTGCCGGCCGAGGTCGCGCAGCTCATCCACGCGCACCCGACCCAGAACGAGGCGCTCGGCGAGGCCCACCTGGCCCTGGCCGGCAAGCCGCTTCACTCCCACGACTAGTTCGTCCCGGGCGCGACGACCACTTCCGCACTTTCGTAAGGAGCAACAGAAACCATGTCGGTTTCCGTAACCCTTCCGGCGCTCGGCGAGAGCGTCACTGAGGGCACTGTCACCCGCTGGCTGAAGGCCGAGGGCGAGCACGTCGAGGCCGACGAGCCGCTGCTCGAGGTCTCGACCGACAAGGTCGACACCGAGATCCCGTCGCCCGTCGCCGGCATCCTGGCCTCCATCAAGGTCGCCGAGGACGAGACCGTCGAGGTCGGCGCCGAGCTGGCCGTCATCGACGACGGCTCCGGCGCTCCGGCGGCCGCTGCGGCTCCGGCCGCCGAGCCGGCCGCCGCCGAGGCCCCCGCGGCCGCTGCGGCTCCGGCCGCCGAGGCCCCCGCGGCCCCGGCTCCGGCCGCCGAGGCTCCGGCCGCCGCCCCTGCCGCCTCCGGCACCACCGGTGCAAGCACCGGCTCCACTGGAGCCTCCGGCACGGACGTGGTGCTCCCCGCCCTGGGCGAGTCCGTCACCGAGGGCACCGTCACCCGCTGGCTGAAGGCCGTCGGCGAGTCGGTCGAGGCCGACGAGCCGCTGCTCGAGGTCTCCACGGACAAGGTCGACACCGAGATCCCCGCGCCGGTCTCCGGCACGCTGCTGGAGATCGTGGTCGGTGAGGACGAGACCGCCGAGGTCGGCGCGCGTCTGGCCGTCATCGGCGTCGCCGGTGCCGCCCCGGCCGCTGCGGCTCCGGCCGCCGCCCCGGCTCCGGCCGAGGCCGCCCCGGCTCCGGCCGAGGCCCCGGCTCCCGCCGCGGCTCCGGCTCCGGCTCAGCCCGCTCCGGCTCCGGCTCCGGCTCCGGCTCCGGCTCCGGCTCCGGCCCAGGCTGCCGCCCCGGTGGCCGCTCCGGCTCCGGTGACCCCGGCTCCGGCCGCGCCCGCCGCCGCCCCGGCCTCCGCCGGTGACGAGGGCGCGTACGTGACCCCGCTGGTGCGCAAGCTCGCCTCGGAGTCCGGCGTGGACCTGTCCGCTGTCTCCGGCACCGGGGTCGGTGGCCGTATCCGCAAGCAGGACGTCCTGGCCGCCGCCGAGGCCGTCAAGGCCGCTGCCGCCGCTCCGGCTCCGGCCGCTGCCGCTCCCGCCGCCAAGGCTCCGGCCGCCGCGGTGTCCGAGCTGCGCGGTCAGACGGTCAAGATGACCCGCATGCGCAAGGTCATCGGCGACAACATGATGAAGGCCCTGCACTCGCAGGCGCAGCTCAGCTCCGTGGTCGAGGTGGACATCACCAAGATCATGAAGCTGCGCGAGAAGGCCAAGGCCGGCTTCCTCGCCCGCGAGGGCGTCAAGCTGTCCCCGATGCCGTTCTTCGTCAAGGCCGCTGCCCAGGCGCTGAAGGCCCACGCGGTCGTCAACGCCCGGATCAACGAGGACGAGGGCACCATCACCTACTTCGACTCGGAGAACATCGGCATCGCCGTGGACTCCGAGAAGGGCCTGATGACCCCGGTCATCAAGGGTGCGGGCGACCTCAACCTGGCAGGCATCTCCAAGGCGACCGCCGACCTGGCCGCCAAGGTCCGCGGCAACAAGATCACGCCGGACGAGCTGTCGGGCGCGACCTTCACCATCAGCAACACCGGTTCGCGCGGTGCGCTGTTCGACACGGTCATCGTGCCGCCGAACCAGGTCGCCATCCTGGGCATCGGTGCCACGGTGAAGCGCCCGGTGGTCATCGAGACCGCCGAGGGCACCAACATCGGCATCCGCGACATGACGTACCTGACCCTGTCCTACGACCACCGCCTGGTGGACGGCGCGGACGCGGCCCGGTACCTCACCGCGGTCAAGGCCATCCTGGAGGCCGGCGAGTTCGAGGTCGAGCTCGGCCTCTGAGCCGAACGGCTTGTAACCAGCCTCACTGTCGGCGCCCCCGTCCGGGATACTCCCGGGCGGGGGCGCCGCCGTATTGTCTACGCATCAGGCCCCGCCGTGTCCCTGCACAGCCACCAGGAGATGAAGCCCCGATGATCACCCCACCCGTCGTGCACTCGCTGCGCGAGCAGATCCGCGAGCACATCGTGGAGGGGATCGTCAGCGGGCGCTGGAAGCCCGGTGAGCGGATCGTGGAGCGGCGCATCGCCGTGGAGCTGGAGGTCAGCCAGACCCCCGTACGGGAGGCGCTGCGCGAGCTGGAGACGCTGCGGCTGATCGAGTCCGCGCCGAACAAGGGCGTGCGCGTACGGAACCTCTCCGCCGCCGACCTGGAGGAGATCTACCCGGTCCGGGCCGGTCTGGAGCAGATCGCCGCCGAGCTGGCGGCGCCGCGGCTGGCGGCCGACTGCTCGGCGCTGGAGCCGCACGTGGCGGCCCTGTGGGAGGCCGACCGCAGCTCGGACGGCACGGCGCAGGTGCGCCACACGGTGGGCTTCCACCGGGAGATGGTGCGGGCCGCCGGGAACAGCGTGCTGCTGCACACGTGGGAGAGCCTGGGCATCGAGGTGTTCACGGCCCTGTCCATCCGCTGGCTGGGAACCGTCCAGAAGTCCTACGCGGAGGAGCACGAGGCGCTCGTCGAGGCCTTCCGCAGCCGGGATCCGGACATCGGCGTACTGGTGAAGCGGCACGTCCTGGGATGCGCGCCCCGCGCCTGAGCGACCGTTTCACCCCGGTTCGACCGGCACCGCGTGCCCGTTTGAATGGCACCCGGTGCCGACTTTTGTCGGATCGACGTTTCTTCGTCACTTTTATTTGATCGATCATCGATCAGGGATTTACAGTCGTCGCGGACCTCAACCAGGTCCATCGACCCTGTCCTGCCCCGTCAGGGATTTTCTTCACCACCTCTCCTTTGTCCGGAAGGCGGCGCACAGCGATGTCCGACCCCGTAGGAAAGCTTCCGAGCGAGCTCGACCAGCTCCCGGACCGCGACACCGAGGAGACCGCCGAATGGGCGGCCTCCCTCGACGCCGTCGCACAGGCCGCCGGTACGCGCCGCGCCGAATACCTGCTCCGCCGCACGCTCCAGCACGCCGAGGCCGCCGGCCTCGCCCTGCCGAAGCTGCTGGAGACGGATTACGTCAACACCATCCCCACCGCCGCGGAGCCCGAGTTCCCCGGCGACGAGGAGATGGAAGCCAGGATCACCGCGTGGAACCGCTGGAACGCGGCCGCCATGGTGACCCGCGGCTCGAAGTACGGCGTCGGCGGCCACATCGCCACCTTCGCCTCCGCCGCGTGGCTGTACGAGACCGGCTTCCAGCACTTCTTCCGCGGGAAGGAGGCCGACGGATCGGGCGACCAGCTCTACATCCAGGGCCACGCCTCCCCCGGCATCTACGCCCGCGCCTTCCTCGACGGGCGCATCTCCGAGCAGCAGCTCGACAACTTCCGCCAGGAGTCCGGCGGCAACGGCCTGCCGTCCTACCCCCACCCGCGGCGCCTGCCGTGGCTGTGGGAGTTCCCCACGGTCTCCATGGGCCTCGGCCCCCTCTCCGCGATCTACCAGGCGCGCTTCAACCGCTACCTGCAGAACCGGAACATCAAGGACACCGCCAATTCGCACGTCTGGGCCTTCCTCGGCGACGGCGAGATGGACGAGCCCGAGTCGACCGCCGCCCTGGCCCTGGCCTCCCGCGAGCAGCTCGACAACCTGACCTTCGTCATCAATTGCAACCTGCAGCGCCTCGACGGTCCGGTCCGCGCCAACTTCCGCGTGGTCCAGGAGCTGGAGGCCCAGTTCCGCGGCGCCGGCTGGAACGTCATCAAGACCCTGTGGGGCTCCGCCTGGGACGAGCTGTTCCAGCTCGACACCACCGGCGCCCTGGTACGCCGCCTGCGCGAGGTACCGGACGCGCAGTTCCAGACCTACGCGACCCGCGACGTGGCCTACATCCGCCGGCACTTCTTCGGCGCCAACGCCGAGCTCGTCGCCCTCGGCGGCCTGCTCTCCGACGCGAAGATCGCCGAGTGCTTCCACACCTCGCGCGGCGGCCACGAGCCCCGCAAGGTCTACGCCGCGTACAAGGCCGCCCTGGAGCACAAGGGCGCGCCGACGGTCATCCTGGCGCAGACCGTCAAGGGCTACACGCTGGGTGCCGGGTTCGAGTCGAAGAACGCGAACCACCAGATGAAGAAGCTGACGATCGACGAGTTCAAGGGCATGCGCGACCTGCTCGGACTTCCGATCCCGGACAGCGCCTTCGCCGACGGCAAGGTCCCGTACGGCCACCCGGGCGCGAACAGCCCGGAGGTGCAGTACCTCAACGAGCGCCGGGCGGCCCTCGGCGGCCCGGCCCCGGCCCGCAAGGTCCACCACGTGGCCCTGCCCGCCCCGGCCGAGCGCTCCTTCGCCCCGCTCCTCAAGGGCTCCGGCAAGCAGGAGATGGCCACGACCATGGCCTTCGTCCGCCTCGTCAAGGACCTGATGCGGGACAAGGAGACCGGCAAGCGCTGGGTGCCGATCGTCCCCGACGAGGCCCGTACCTTCGGTATGGAGTCCCTCTTCCCGTCGGCCGGCATCTACTCGCCGCTGGGCCAGACGTACGAGCCGGTCGACCGCGACCAGCTGATGTACTACAAGGAGGCCAAGGACGGCCAGATCCTCAACGAGGGGATCACCGAGGCCGGCGCCATGGCCGACTTCATCGCCGCCTGCACGTCGTACGCGACGCATGGCGAGCCGATGATCCCCTTCTACATCTTCTACTCGATGTTCGGCTGGCAGCGCACCGCCGACCAGATGTGGCAGCTCGCCGACCAGCTCGGCAAGGGCTTCATCGTCGGCGCGACCGCCGGCCGCACCACGCTGACCGGTGAGGGCCTGCAGCACGCGGACGGCCACTCGCACCTGATCGCGTCCACGAACCCGGCGTCGCTCAACTACGACCCGGCCTTCGCGTACGAGATCGCGGTGATCGTCAAGGACGGTCTGCGCCGGATGTACGGCGAGAAGCCGGAAGACGTCTTCTACTACCTGACGGTCTACAACGAGCCGAAGCCGCAGCCCGCGATGCCCGAGGGCGTCGAGGAAGGCATCCTCAAGGGCCTGTACCGCTTCAACACGGCGGCCGACCTGGCGGAGGCGGCCCCGGCCGCCGACGCCCCGAAGATCCAGCTGATGGCCTCCGGTACGGCGATCCACTGGATCCTGGAGGCGCAGAAGCTGCTCGCCGCCGAGTGGAACGTGGCCGCCGACGTCTGGTCCGCCACCTCCTGGGGCGAGCTGCGCCGCGAAGCGCTGGAGTGCGACGAGGCGCTGCTGCGCGGCGAGGTGCGCACCCCGTACGTCACCCGTGCGCTGGAAGGCGCCCAGGGACCGGTCCTCGCCGTGTCCGACTGGATGCGTCAGGTACCGGACCAGATCAGCCAGTGGGTGGAGCAGGACTACACCTCGCTGGGCACGGACGGTTTCGGTCTGTCCGACACCCGTGAGGGTGCCCGCCGCCACTTCGGCGTCGACGCCCAGTCGATCGTGGTGGCCGCGCTGGCCCAGCTCGCCCGCCGCGGCGAGGTTCCGGCCTCCGCGGTCAAGGAGGCCCGGGAGCGCTACGGCCTGTAGGGAGTGTCTCGCCGATCATGCCGGGCTCGCGGGGGCCTGATCCGGCCTGATCAACAAGACACCCCGTGGGCCCCGGCAGACCGGTACGACCCGCCCGTGAGGCGGCCCGCCCAGGAGGGGACGGGCCGCCTCACGGCGTTTCGGCAGGTTCTCCCCGCGCGTCGGCCCTGCTGTCGGTCCTGCTGTCGGCCGGCGGTGTCGGGGGGCGGGAGCCGCCTTGGCGACGCAGGCCGGTGCGGACGCCTCCGCCCTGCATCCGGACGTGGAGCCTGCGGGCGTACTCGCCGGCTTCCGGGGGCGGCGGCCCGTCCCCGGGCCGTACGGCAGGTGCCGAGGGTCCGCCGTCCCACAGGCTGCCGCCCGGCCCGTCCTTCTCGCGTTCCCGGACCCACGCCTCGATCAATGCCCTCATCCGGGTGTCCACGGCATCGACCACAGCTCTTCCGAGGAGGCCGTCGGCCCGTCGGCGCGCGGCCACCACCGTACGGCGGGCAGCCTCCTCCGCCTCGGCCTGCCGGGCGCGCGCCCTCCCGACGGCCTCCTCGGCGACATCGACGGCCCGGACGGCGGCGGAACGCGCCTGCGCGAGCACGGCCCGGGCCTGCTCGTGCAGGGCTTCGGCGGCGCGCTCCGCGTTCTCGCGGATCTCCGCCGCGGCCCGCTCCGCCTCGCCGCGCACGACGGCAGCCTCCTCCTCGGCGCGGCGGCGCAGCTGCGCCGCGGCCGGCGGGAGGCACCCCTCGGCGGGGGCGTGAGCGTCCAGTTGCGCACGTAATTCGGCCACGACCCGGGCGGCGCTCTCCGGACGTTCCGCCGGGTCCTTCGCGAGCAGACGCATCACCAGCGCGACGACTCCCTCGGGGACGCCCGGGGCCAGTTCCGCGGTCAGCGGCGGGGCCGGGGTGTGCACCTGCTGGAAGAGCAGCGCGATGCGCTCCCCGGCGAAGGGCGGCCGCCCCGTCAGCCCCTCGTACAGCATGCATCCCAGACTGTAGAGGTCGGTCCGGGGGCCGATGTCCGCGTACCCGGCGCACTGTTCGGGCGAGGTGTAGGCGAAGGTGCCCATCGCGCTGCCGTCCGCGGTCTTCGGCCCCACCCTGAGCGAGTCGGTCAGTATCTTGGCGAGGCCGAAGTCCAGGACCTTGACGACACCCGTGTCGGTGAGGAAGACGTTCTGCGGCTTGATGTCCCGGTGCAGGATGCCGCGGCGGTGCGCCGCGGCCAGCGCCTCGGCCGTCTGGCAGCCCCAGTTCACCAGGTCGTACCACGGCACCGGTCGGTCCTCCCGGAACACCTGGGCCAGGGTGCGGCCGCGGAGGAGTTCCATCACGAGGTAGAGCACGCGGCCTCCCGCCAGGGCGGCCTCGCCCCAGTCGTGCGCGGTGACCGTGTGCCGGTGGGGCAGGTTGCCCAGCGAGCGGACCTCGTGCGCGAACCGCCGCTCGGCCTCCTCGGCCTCCGCGCCGGGCGGCATGCGTACGAGTTTCAGGGCGACCGGGCGGTGCATCCGTTCGTCCTCGGCGGCCCAGACGTCGCCCATTCCGCCACTGCCGAGCCGGCGCTTCAGGTGGTAGCGGCCACCGAGCGTCGTCCTTTCCATCGGTCCCCCTCGCCCCGGTCCCGCCCCCCGCGGCGGAATCTCGCGGTGGCGGTGCGCGCCCCCACCCATGATGCTGGATCCCGTGATGGACGAGACGGAGTTCTGGGAGATCGTCGACCGTACGCGCGAGGCAGCCGACGGCGACGCCGAGGAGCATGCCGAGCTGCTCGTGGAGCGGCTGCTGCAGCTCGATCCGGATTCCGTCCTGGACTTCGCCCGGCACTTCGAGTCCCGGTACAACCGGGCGTACACCTGGGACCTGTGGGGTGCGGCCTGGGTGCTGCTCGACGGCGCGAGCGACGACGCCTTCGACTACTTCCGCTGCTGGCTGATCGGCCAGGGGCGGGAGGTCTTCGAGGGCGGGGTGCACGATCCGGACCATCTGGCGGAGCTGCTGGGCGACTTCGACGAGGAGATCGACGGGGACGGCGAGGAGCTCGGGTACGCGGCCGACGAGGCGTACGAGCAGCTGACCGGGGCGGTGGCCCCGGATCTGGGCGTTCCGTTGCAGGCGGCGGAGCCGGAGGGCACCCCGCTGGACTTCGAGAACGAAGCCGTGCTCGCGGAGCGCTTCCCCCGGCTGTGGGACCGGTTCCGCGCCTGATGAGCCTGCCTGATCAGTAGTGCGTGCCGCCGTCGATGCGGATCTCGGTGCCGGTGATGAAGGCGCCGTCCTCGGAGCCGAGCATGGCGACGACGCCTGCGACGGTCTCGGGGCCGGCGAAGCCCTGGCCGATGGCCGGGGCGAGCTTGCCGAAGAGGGACCAGTCGGTGTCCTCGGGCAGGCCGGGGCCGTTGCCGGTGGTCATGCCGCTCTCGATGGAGCCGGGCGCGACGCTGACGCAGCGCAGGCCCTGCTTGCTGTACTCGGCGGCCAGCGCGTGGGTCATGGACTGGATGCCGCCCTTACTGGCCGCGTAGGCGGACATGTAGGGGTGGGCGAAGGACGCCGAGGTGGAGCTGAAGTTCACGACGACCGGCCGGTCGCCCGCGAGGAGTGCCGGGAGGGACTCGCGGATCATCAGGAAGGTGCCGGTCAGGTTGACCGCGATGACCTGGTTCCACAGGTCGAGCGTGGTCCGGTGGGTGTGCGCGGAGCGCAGGATGCCCGCCGCGTTGACGAGTACGTCGATCCCGCCGAGGGCGCGGGTCGCGGCGGCGACGCCTTCCCTGACGGCGTTCTCGTCGGATATGTCGAGGAGCGCGGTGGTGAGCCGGTCCGCGTGGCCCGCGGCGGCGGCGTGTTCGGCGGTGGCCTTGAGGCCCGCTTCGCTGATGTCCACCGCGTGGACCCGGCCGCCCTCGGCGAGGAGGCGGTGGACGGTGGCGCGGCCGATGCCGGAGCCGCCGCCGGTGATGAGGACGCGTCGTCCTTCGTAACGGTTCATGGCGTGAGGGTACCGAAGAAGTGGCACGTTTTGTCATGGTGACAAAGAAGGCCAGGCCGAAGGGGTGGACGGTAGGCTTCACCGCGTGAAATCCCCTCGCCCGTACGCCCCCCAGGGCGGCCCCGGGGCCCAGTCCCTGACCGAGCGCCGCAAGGCGGCGACGCAGCTCGACATCGCCCGCGCCGCCTGCGAGCTGTTCGCCGAGCACGGCCCCGACGGCACCACCGCCGAGGACATCGCCCACCGCGCGGGCGTGGCGCTGCGCACCTTCTACCGCTATTTCCGCAACAAGCAGGAGGCCGTGGCCCCGCTGCTGGCGGGCGGCGGCGACGCCTGGCGCGCGCTGCTCGCGCAGGAGGACCCGGGAACGCCCCTCGCGGAGGCGCTGGAGCGTGCCGTCACCCGGTCACTGAGCGGTCCTCAAGCGGTCGAGGAGGGCCTGGAGGTGACCCGCGGCCTGCTGCGCGCGGCGGCGGACGACCAGGCGTTGCGCGCGGTCTGGTACCGCGTGAACCAGGACTCCGAGGAGGGCCTGGTGCCCGTGATCGGCAGGCTGGCGGGGCCGGACGCGGACCTGCGGGAGGTACGGCTGCTGGCCGCCGCGGCCACGGACGCGATCCGGGTGGCGCTGGAGCTGTGGTCGGCGACGGACGTCCCGGTGTCGGGGCCGGGCTCCCCCGCCGAGCTCGCGGTCCTGTGCCTGCGCGACCTCACAGGAGCGATGCCCCTGCTGCGCTGAACCAGCGCTGCAGGGGCATCGCCCCGGCCCCACGGCCCTCCGCGGTCAGACGGGTGTCAGGGTCTCAGCGGCCGCCACCCCAGCCGCCACCGCCACCGTTGCCACCACCGCCGCCACCGTTGCCGCCGCCCCAGTCACCGTGGCCGCCGCCACCGCCGCCGTTGCCGCCGCCCCAGTCACCGTTGCCGCCGCCACCGCGGCCGCCCCAGTCGCCGTTGCCGTCACCACCGCGGCCGTTGCCCCAGTCGCCGTTACCGCCGCGGCCGTTGCCCCAGTCGCCGTTGCCACCGCGGCCGCTGCCCCAGTCGCCGTTGCCACCGCGGCCGCTGCCCCAGTCGTTCCAGTTGCCGTTGCCGCCGCGGCCGGAGTCGTTCCAGTTGGCGTCGTGCCAGTTGTTGCGGCGCCAGTCGGAGTCGTTCCAGTTGCTGTCGCGCCAGTGGCCGCGGTCGCCGCCGACGCCCGCGTTGTCCCAGCACCAGCTGGGCCGGTCGCGCCAGTCGCGGTTGCAGCAGTAGTCCCAGCGGGCGTCGGAGCGGTTCGAGGGGTACCGGTAGCAGTCGTAGCCGCCGTTCCCGCCGCCGCCACCACCGGTGACGGCCGCGGCCGAGGCGGCGACGGGCAGCAGACCGATGGCAATACCTGCGGCTCCGGTCATGGCTGCCGCAACGATCCTACGGCGCATTCTCATGCACCTCCGAACATGTCTCGCTTATTGTGCCTTTAGGTCATTTCCACCCTCACTCCGCCCGGGCGGCCTGTCAAAGCGGAAAGGCCCCCCGCCTCGCTCCGTGGAGCGTGGCGGGGGGCCTCCCATCAGGCGTTTTTAGAGGTCGAAGTACAGCTCGAACTCGTGCGGGTGCGGGCGCTGCGCGATCGGGGCGATCTCGTGCGTGCGCTTGTAGTCGATCCAGGTCTCGATGAGGTCGGGGGTGAAGACACCGCCGGCCAGGAGGTACTCGTGGTCCTCCTCCAGGGCCTTGAGGACGTCCTCGAGGCTGGTCGGAACCTGCGGGACGCTCGCGTGCTCGTCCGGGGAGAGCTCGTAGAGGTCCTTGTCGATCGGCTCCATCGGCTCGATCTTGTTCTTGATGCCGTCGAGGCCCGCGAGGAGCAGGGCCGAGAAGGCCAGGTACGGGTTCGAGGACGGGTCCGGCGCGCGGAACTCGACGCGCTTGGCCTTCGGGTTCGAGCCCGTGATCGGGATGCGCATGGCGGCGGAGCGGTTGCGCTGCGAGTACACCATGTTGACCGGCGCCTCGAAGCCCGGCACCAGGCGGTGGTACGAGTTCACCGTCGGGTTGGTGAAGGCGAGCAGCGACGGGGCGTGCTTGAGGATGCCGCCGATGTAGTAGCGGGCGGTGTCCGACAGGCCCGCGTAGCCGGCCTCGTCGTAGAAGAGGGGCTCGCCGCCGGCCCACAGCGACTGGTGGACGTGCATGCCCGAGCCGTTGTCACCGAAGATCGGCTTCGGCATGAAGGTCGCGGTCTTGCCGTTCTTCCAGGCGACGTTCTTCACGATGTACTTGAAGAGCATCAGGTCGTCGGCCGCGGCCAGCAGCGTGTTGAACTTGTAGTTGATCTCGGCCTGGCCACCGGTGCCGACCTCGTGGTGCTGGCGCTCGACCTGGAGGCCCTGGGCGTCCAGCTCCAGGGAGATCTCGGCGCGCAGGTCCGCGAAGTGGTCGACCGGGGCGACCGGGAAGTAGCCGCCCTTGTAGCGGACCTTGTAGCCGCGGTTGTTCTCCTCGGAACCGGTGTTCCAGGCGCCGGCCTCGGAGTCGATGTGGTAGAAGCCCTCGTTCGCGGTGGTCGCGAAGCGCACGCTGTCGAAGATGTAGAACTCGGCCTCGGGACCGAAGAACGCGGTGTCGGCGATGCCGGTGGAGGCGAGGTACGCCTCGGCCTTCTTCGCGATGTTGCGCGGGTCGCGGCTGTAGGCCTCACCCGTGATCGGGTCGTGGATGAAGAAGTTGATGTTCAGCGTCTTGTCGCGACGGAAGGGGTCCAGGCGCGCGGTGGTGATGTCGGCGCGCAGGGCCATGTCGGACTCGTGGATCGCCTGGAAGCCGCGGATCGAGGATCCGTCGAAGGCGAGCTCCTCCGCCGGGTCGAATGCCCGCGCCGGGATCGTGAAGTGCTGCATCACACCAGGCAGGTCGCAGAAGCGGACGTCGACGAACTTGACGTCGTTCTCCTCGATGTACTGCTTGACTTCGTCGGCGTTCTGGAACATCCAACTCCTCCTACTCCCGGCCCCGGGGGAGGGACGGGCTTTATAGCTCGTGGTGCGTCAGTGCGGTGCCGCACGCTGACCCGACCATAAGCAGACGGGATTTCCCAAGCATGACCCATTTGTTTCGCACAAGTTAACCAGGGTCCGGCCGGAGCGCCGTGAGGCGCCACCGGTACCGTGGTCGGGTGGACAACAGACAGGCAATCGGATCCTGGCTCTCCGGCCCCAAGGCGGCCGCCGAGGAGATGGGTGTCGACTTCGGCTATCCGGGCCAGCGGCTCGGCCTGCCGCAGGAGGGGCCCGGCTCGGTGGCACGGTTCGGGCGCCGGATCGCCGCCGTGGCCCTCGACTGGATCGGCTGCCAGCTCATCGCGTACGGGCTGATCACCGGCGGGAACCTGGGCGCCGCGGGCAACTGGACCCTCGGGCTCTTCGTGGCCCTGACGATCCTGACGGTCGGCACCGTGGGCTTCACACCCGGCAAGCGGGCCCTGGGCCTGCGGGTGGTCGCGGAGGACGGCGGCAGGCTCGGCATCGTCCGGGTGGTCGTGCGCACGCTGCTGCTGGCACTGGTCGTCCCGGCGCTGATCTGGGACCGCGACGGCCGCGGCCTCCACGACCGCCTCGCGCGCGCCGTCCAGGTCCGCATCTGACACGGCGCGAGCGGACACAGGGGTGCCCCCCGAGCCGGACGGCTCGGGGGGCACCCCTGTGTCGTATACGAAAATCAGCTGATAGCGCGTCGGCGCGTCAGCGCATCTTTCCGCCGCGCGGCATCTTCATGCCCTTGGGCATGGGGCCCTTCGGCAGCGGCATGTTGCTCATGAGGTCGCCCATGGCCCGCAGCTTGTCGTTGACCTGGGTGATCTGGGGGCCCGACAGTACGCGCGGCAGCTTGAGCAGGGTGGTGCGCACCTTCTTGAGCGGCACCTCGCCCTCGCCCGTGCCCACGATGAAGTCGTGGACCGGCACGTCCGGCATGATCCGGGCCATCTTCTTCTTCTCGTTCGCGAGCAGCGGCTTCACGCGGTTCGGGTTGCCCTCGGCGATCAGCACGACGCCGGCCTTGCCCACGGCGCGGTGGACGATGTCCTGCTGCCGGGTCATCGCGATCGCCGGGGTGGTCGTCCAGCCCCGTCCCACGTTGTCCAGTACGGCCGCGGCCGCTCCCGGCTGTCCCTCCATCTGCCCGAAGGCAGCCCGCTCGGCCCGTCGCCCGAAGACGATCGCCATCGCGAGGAACGCCACCAGGAAGCCCAGGATGCCCAGGTATACCGGGTGGTCGATCAGGAAGCCGATCGCAAGAAAGACACCGAAGGTGACGATTCCCACGCCCGCGACGATCAGACCGACCTTCGGGTCGGCCTTGCGCGTCATCTTGTACGTCAGGGCGATCTGCTTCAGTCGCCCGGGGTTCGCAGCAGTCTCTGCGTTTGACTTCCTCGCCATACAGCGAAGTTTACGTGGCCTGCGGGGTCCGGGTCGCCGCGGCCTCAAGTACGTGTTCGGTTTCGACCCGGTCCTTGGCCCTCTTGCGGTCCTCCAGGACGGCCGTCCAGGCGTTGCGGCGGGCCCCGCTCATGAGGAGGGACTCGATGCCGCGGAAGGCGTCGGAGAGCGTCGGGATGGCGATTGCGCGTACTGGCGCGGCCTGCATGATGTCGATCCCTTTCGCGATGCTCACGTCTGGGCGAGGTGGGCGGTGTGTACGGTGCGTGGACCAAGCGTCACTGACTGGTGTTACCAGGGCATGACCGGTCGGTCAAATGTGATGGACACGTTGCAGACGCCGACGCGGCCCGCCGGGTTCTTTCCTCAGGAAAGAGCCTAGGGGCCGCGTCGGTGCGGGATTACCCGTTGGTAGCACTTTGTGCGCGACTTCACACGGACAGTCGCGCCGCCCGTCAGGCGGTCGCGCACTGCTCGTTCTCCCGGGTCGAGCTGCGCCTCGCCACCGCTGCGGCCGCGCGCCCGCCCTCGTACCTCGGGCGGCCCGCAACCTACGCTACGGCTCCGCTGCGCTTCTCGTTCCCTCGGTCGAGCTGCGCCTCGCCACCGCTGCGGCCGCGCGCCCGCCCTCGTACCTCGGGCGGCCCGCAACCTACGCTACGGCTCCGCTGCGCTTCTCCATCGCCTGCTGGTACAGACGGCCCGCACGGTACGACGAGCGGACGAGCGGACCGGACATCACGCCGGAGTAGCCGATCTCCTCGGCCTCCTTCGCCAGCTCCACGAACTCGGCCGGCTTCACCCAGCGCTCGACGGGGTGGTGCCGCGGCGAGGGCCGCAGGTACTGGGTGATGGTGATGAGCTCGCAGCCGGCCTCGTGCAGGTCCTTCAGGGCCTGCGAGACCTCCTCGCGCTCCTCGCCCATGCCGAGGATCAGGTTCGACTTGGTGACCAGGCCGTAGGCGCGGGCCTTGGTGATCACGTCGAGCGAGCGCTCGTAGCGGAAGCCGGGGCGGATCCGCTTGAAGATCCGCGGCACCGTCTCGACGTTGTGCGCGAAGACCTCGGGGCGGGAGGCGAAGACCTCCTCCAGCAGCTCCGGCACCGCGTTGAAGTCGGGGGCCAGCAGCTCGACCTTGGTGTGGCCGGCCTCGCGGCCCGCCGTCTGCTGGTGGATCTGGCGCACGGTCTCGGCGTACAGCCAGGCACCGCCGTCGGCGAGGTCGTCGCGCGCGACGCCGGTGATGGTGGCGTAGTTCAGGTCCATCGTGACGACGGACTCGCCGACGCGGCGCGGTTCGTCGCGGTCCAGCGCCTCGGGCTTGCCCGTGTCGATCTGGCAGAAGTCACAGCGCCGGGTGCACTGGTCACCGCCGATGAGGAAGGTGGCCTCGCGGTCCTCCCAGCATTCGTAGATGTTGGGACAGCCGGCCTCCTGGCACACCGTGTGCAGTCCTTCGCCCTTCACCAGGGCCTGCATCTTGGTGTACTCGGGGCCCATCTTCGCCCGGGTCTTGATCCACTCGGGCTTGCGCTCGATGGGGGTCTGGGCATTCCGGACCTCCAGGCGCAGCATCTTGCGTCCGTCGGGTGCGACTGCGGACACGACCGGCTCCCTGTGACTTCGATTGTTCGGGCGCCCACCAGGGTACGCCCGTAATTTCGTACGCTCTTACGTCGCCCAACCTGCGAGCGGCCGGACTCATTCCCGGGGGCTCCCGGGGCTTCCCGGACGGCTAGGCGGTCTCGATCTCGCGGGGCCGCAACTCGGCGTGCTCCAGTACGTCCTTCAGGTGGCGCTCGGCGACGGGGAGCACCTCGGCGATGGTGATCTCCCGGCCCAGTTCGTACGAGAGCGAGGTCACACCGGCGTCCCGGATCCCGCAGGGGATGATCCGGTCGAACCAGGTGCTGTCCGGGTTCACGTTGAGCGCGAAGCCGTGCATCGTGACGCCCTTGGCGACCCGGATGCCGATGGCGGCGAGCTTGCGGTCCTCGCGGCGCTGGCCGGCGTTGGAGGGGGCGTACTCGGGGCCGTTGAGGCGGGGGTCGAACTCCTCGTCGTGCATGCGGGGGTCCAGCTCCAGGGAGAGTCCGCCGATCTTCGGGCGGTCCTCTGTCGGGTCGCCGAGCACCCAGACGCCGGAGCGGCCCTCGACCCGGGTGGTCTCCAGGCCGAACTCGGCGGCGGTGCGGATCAGCGCCTCCTCCAGACGGCGGACGTGGGCCACGACGTCCACCGGGCGGGGCAGCTTCATGATCGGGTAGCCGACCAGCTGGCCCGGGCCGTGCCAGGTGATCTTGCCGCCGCGGTCGACGTCCACCACGGGGGTGCCGTCGAGCGGGCGCTCGCTGGGGTCGGTGCGCCGGCCCGCCGTGTAGACCGGGAGGTGCTCCAGCAGCAGGCAGGTGTCCTCGATCTCGTCCGCGAAGCGGGCCGCGTGCACCCTGCGCTGCTCTTCCCAGGCCTCGGTGTACTCGACGGATTCCGCTCCGAAGCCCAGACGGACAAACCCAAGCTCAGCCACCGCAGCGCCTCCTCATTGAACCTGCTGTGTGCACGCACTTCACTGAGCAAGGGTACGGCTGCCCCTACGGGCCCCTTCAGGGCCCCGCGTCCGGCCCCGGCCCCGGCCCCGGCTCCGGCATGCGCCACGGCAGCTGCTTCGGCCGGCGGCGGCCCTTCGGCGGGCGGTCGGGGTCCTCGTCCGCGCGCGGCAGCCGCCGGTGGCCCTCCGAGTGGTCGTTCACCCAGCCGCACACGCCGCACGCGTAGCGCCCGTCGAGCCCCGCGATGTAGGTGCCGCAGCGCCGGCACTCGGCCTCCGTGAGCTCGGGCGGAGGCAGCGGAGCGGTGGATTCGGGTCGCTCCTCGGGCAGGTGCGACCGGTGGTGCCGGCGGGTCATGGCCCGCAGCGTACGCGGGCGGAGGAGTCGAGTCCGTAAAGAGCCCTACCGATTCTGCACACGATCGGATGAATGTGGGGCAGAGAGGGCGGCCTGAGCGGAGTTCGCCGCTACATTCACGCCGTTCAAGGGCCGGGACTCCGGTCCGTCACGTCAGGAAACCGTGGAGCCGATGACGGAACGACCTGCCCAGCGTGTCCCCAACCGGCAGCTCGCGGCGCTGATCGCGGAAGCCGGGTTCTCCAACGCCGGGCTCGCCCGCCGCGTCGACCAGCTCGGTCTGGAACACGGTCTCGACCTGCGGTACGACAAGACGTCCGTGACCCGCTGGCTGCGCGGCCAGCAACCCCGCGGGACCACCCCGGCGCTGATCGCCGAGGTCTTCACCCGGCGCCTGGGCCGCCGGCTCTCCGCACAGGACCTGGGTCTCGACGCCTGCGCCCCGGTGTACGCGGGTCTGGAGTTCGCGGCCACCCCCGAGGAGGCCGTGGACATCGCGAGCGGCCTGTGGCGCAAGGACTCCGGCTCCCACGCCGAACTCCGGAAGATCGCCTTCACCCCGGCCGGCCTGGTCGTGCCCAGCCGGGACTGGCTGATCGGGCGGCCCGACGAGCGCGTGGCCCGGGGCGCGGAGCCGGCGGCCGCCCGCATCCCGCTCCAGGGCCGGGCCACGGTGCCGCGGCAGCGCCAGATCGACCGCGGCCCCGGGCAGCGCGTGACGGCCGGCGACATCGCCGCGCTGAGATCGGTGAGCGAGCTCTTCCGAACCCTGGACCAGGCCTACGGCGGCGGGCACGCCCGCCAGGCGCTCGTGCGGTACCTGGAGCACGAGGCCGAGCCCATGCTCCGGGGCACCTACGGCGAGACCACGGGGCGGCGGCTGTTCGCGGCCGCCGCGGACCTGACCCGGCTCGCGGGCTGGACCTCGTACGACATCGCAGCGCACGGGCTAGCCCAGCGGTACTTCGTGCAGGCCCTGCGGCTGGCGCAGGCGGCCGGGGACCGCCCCTACGGCTCGTACGTGCTGGTGACCATGAGCCGGCAGGCGGTCTACCTCGGGCACGGCCGGGAGGCGGTGCAGCTGGCCCGGGTGGCCCAGCAGGGCGTCGGCTCCGGCCCGCCGCCGGTGGTGCAGGCGATGCTGCACGCGGCGGAGGCCCGGGGGCACGCGGTCCTCGGCGAGGTCCGGGCGGCGACGGCCTGCCTGGTGCGGGCCGAGCGCGCGCTGGGCGCCGCCCGGCAGGGGGACGACGTACCGCACTGGGCGCGCCTGTACGACGAGGCAGAGCTGGCGGACGAGTTCGGGCACTGCCACCGGGACCTTCAGCAGTACCGGGCCTCGGCGCAGCACGCGGAGCGGTCCCTGCAGTTGAGGGCGCCGGGGTTCGCGCGGTCGCGGCTGTTCTGCCGGGTGGTGCTGGCCACGGCCCGGCTGGGGCTGGGCGAGCTGGACCAGGCGTGCGCGCTGGGCGCGGAGGCGGCGCAGCAGGCGATGGAGATGCGCTCGGTGCGGGCGGTGGAGTACGTACGGGACTTCGAGCGGCGGCTGGAGCCGTTCCGGGACGCGGCGGCGGTGCGGACGTACCGGGACCGGGTGGCGGCGCTGTCCTAGGGGTGTCTTGTCGATCAGGCCGGATCAGGGAGCGGCGCACGGTGGGCAACGCGGCGAGGCGCGGTGCCGAGGTAGCGCGCCCGGCCTGATCTGCGAGGCACCCCGGGGGGTGGCAGGGGCCCGGTCCCGAGGCGGTGGACCGGGCCCCTGTGGCTTCTGTGGTTCTCAGGCCGCCACCGGAAGTGCGGGCTCCGGGGCGACCGGGAGCGGGATGCCGAAGTCGCGCAGGATCGCGCCGGCGGCGCGGCGGGCCGAGTGCAGGGCCCCCTGGACGGTGTTGGTGTCGCGGTGGTCGCCGCACACGTAGAGCCCGGCCAGTACCCGGACCGGGCGGCGCCGGTCGTGCGGCGGAGGCATGGCGGGGACGGCCTCCGGGGTGTGGTGGACGGCCAGCAGCTCCCATTCGCGGGTGGGGGCGTCGTAGAGGCGGGCGAGGCGCGAGGCGACGGTGCGCACGGGCGGGGGCGGGCCGAGCACGGTCGTGGTGACCAGGCTGCGGCCGGCCGGGGCCCGGGTCGGGTCGACCGCGCTCATGACGGCGGTGTGGGAGACGGGCCAGTGGGGGTCCCCGTCCACGATCAGCGAGCCGTCCCGGGGCAGGGGGGTGGCGGTGGCGTGGTGCAGGACGGTGACCTCGTGGAACGCGGGCACGCGCAGGCCGGGCAGGAGTTCGGCCGCGGCGCGGGCGCCGGTGGCGAGCAGGACGGAGCGGCAGCGGAAGTCGCCGTGCTCCTCGGTGGTGACCAGGTTGGTGGCCACCGACCGGACCCTGATGCCGGTCCGTACGGTGCCGGGCGGCAGCCCGGAGGCGAGCAGGTCGGGCAGGGCCGCGGCGCCGCCCTCGGGCACGGCGAGGCGGCCGCGGGCGAAGGTGCGCAGGGCGAGGTCGGCGACCCGGCTGGAGGTGGTGAGTTCCGGGTCCCGGAGCAGGGCGGCGAGAAGTGGCCGCAGGACGCCGCTCAGCGTGCGCTGCGGCAGGCCGCGGGTGCGCAGGGCGGCGGAGGCGGTGCGTTCGGGCCGGGCGAGCAGCTTGTCCTCGGGCAGCGTGGCGAGCCTGCCGAGGGCGGCGCTGAGCCGGGCCTGGTCGAGGGATCCGCTGGCCAGCGCGCGGGCGGGGGTGAGGGACCCGGCCCGCAACTGCCTGCCGTCGGTGTGGACGAGCACCCCGGGCGTGAAGGGGCGCAGGACCAGGGCGCGCAGTGCGTGGGTGCGTTCGAGTTCGCCGTACGCGGTGTTGAGCAATGGGGCCGTCCGGTCGAGCCGGAACCCGTCGGCCGTTTCGGTGGCCATCCGCCCGCCGGGGTCGTCCGCGGCCTCCAGGACGGTGACCGTGACCCCGGCTGCGATCAGGTGGTGCGCGGCCGCGAGTCCTGAGACTCCGGCTCCTACGATGACGACGTCCGCATGGTGTGCGGCATTGGGTGCGCTGCTGAGCACGTGCCCCTCCCCGAGGTCGGCGCGGCTGTGTGGGGATCCTCCTTCCCTCAACCGGCTGCGCGGGAACCCGAGTTCGGCGGGGTATTACGGACAACTCCGGTCGCACGACGGTCGCATCCGGGTCACGAACGGTCGCACACGGTCGCACGCCGACTATCGGAGTGCGGCGCGGATGGCCTGCTCGATGCCGGGGTCGCGGAAGACGAACCCGGACCCCAGCAGCCGGGTGGGGCGGGCCCGCTGACCGCCCAGCACGTCCTCGGAGAGCTCCCCGAGCACGGCGCGCAGGGCCACGGCCGGTACGGGCAGCACCGCCGGCCGGCGCAGCACCCGGGCCATGGCGGCGGTGACCTGGCGGTTGGTCAGCGGTTCGGGGGCGGTGAGGTTGACGGGGCCGCTGAGGGCCGGGGTGTCGATGATGTGGCGCAGGGCCGCGACCTCGTCGTGGAGGGAGATGAACGGCCAGTACTGTCGGCCGTCGCCGAGGCGGCCGCCGACGCCGGCCCGGAAGAGGGGGAACATCCGCCCCCAGGCCCCGCCCTCCTTGGCGACGACCAGTCCGGTACGGGCGAACGCGGTGCGGATCCCGGCCTCCTGGGCCGGGGCGGCGGCGGCCTCCCACTCCAGGCAGACGGAGGGCAGGAAGCCGTGTCCGGCCGGGGCGTCCTCGTCCACGACGCGGTCGCCGGTGTCCCCGTAGTAGCCGACGGCGGAGCCGCTGACCAGGACGCCGGGCGGTTCGTCGAGGCCGGCGAGCGCGTCCGCCAGCGCGGCCGTGCCCAGCACCCGGCTGTCGCGGATCTTCCGCTTGTACGCGGCGGTCCACCGGTGGTCGCCGATCCCGGCGCCGGCCAGGTGCACGACGGCGCCGCAGCCGGCCAGGGCGGCCCGGTCGACGTGGCCGCGCTCCGGATCCCACCGCGCCTCGTCCGCGCCGGCCGGCTCCCGCCGCACGAACCGCACCACCTCGTGGCCGTCGGCCCGCAGGGACCGCACGAGAGCACTGCCGATGAGCCCGGTCGACCCGGTGACTGCGATGCGCATGCCCCCATCCTGCCGGGTCGCTGCGCCGGCTTCGGCGGATTCGGGGCCGCGTCGTCGTCCTTCGCCGGACCGCGTGCCCTGGCGGGCGTCACACATCCGGGGCGGAGGCCCGGTCAGGTCGTGGCCGTACCGAGCCAGGTGCCGACCGCGTAGGTGACGGCCATGGCCAGCGCGCCGCCCGCCACGTTGCGGGCGACGGCCCGCGGCACCGGCGCCCCGCCCAGCCGTGCGCTGAGCACCCCGCACAGCGTGAGCGCCGCCAGCACCGCCACCACCGTCACCGGCACCCGCTCCGACGGCCCCGGCAGGAGGATCGCCAGCAGCGGCAGCAGCGCCCCCACCGTGAAGGCGACGAGGCTCGCGAAGGCCGCGTGCCACGGGTTGGCCAGCTCGTCCGGGTTGATCCCCAGCTCCACCCGGGCGTGGGCCCGCAGCGCGTCCCGCTGCGTGAGCTGCTCGGCGGCCTCCCGGGCGACGTCCCGGCTCAGGCCCCGCTCCGCCAGCAGGCCGGTGAGCTCATCGAGCTCCGCCTCCGGCTCCTCGGCCAGCTCCCGGCGTTCCATGTCGAGGGCGGCCCGTTCCGAATCCCGCTGGGAGCTCACCGAGACGTACTCCCCCGCCGCCATGGACAGCGAGCCCGCCAGCAGTCCGGCGACGCCCGCCGCCAGGATCGTGGCGCGCGAGGTGGTGGACCCGGCCACACCGACCACCAGGCCCGCGGTGGAGATGATCCCGTCGTTGGCGCCGAGCACCCCCGCGCGCAGCCAGTTCAGCCGCGTGCTCATCTGCGCGCTCGCGGCGCCGTCACCGGCGCCGTGCGCCTCGACGTGGGCCCGGCCGGGCGCCCTGCCCGGGCCTTCGTTTCCCGTCACGCCACCACTGTCGCGGCCCGGAGCCCCAGGAGCCACCCGGCGGACCGTTCCGGGGTGCGCGGGCCCGGCCCCCGTACCAGGGTGGAGGGGTGAGACGCGGACGCGATGAGCCGGGCCGGCTGCGCGGCGAGCCACCGCCGCGCTGGGCCCGTATCGCGCCCGCGGCGGCTCTGGTGGCGCTCGTCCTGGCGCAGGCGCTCACCACAGACGTGGAGCTGGGGTTCTTCCTGGCGGGTCTGCCCCCGGTGGCCGCGTTCGCCTACGGGGCGGCCGGGACCGCGGCCTTCGCCGCCATCGTCCTGCTGCTGCTGGGGGTGCACGACATCGGCGTCGCCCATGCCCGGGGCGCGGACCTGGCGACGGTGGCCGTCGTCGGGGTGCTCAGCGTGGTCATCGCCTGGGTCCGCCAGCGCCGGGACGAACAGCTGGTCAGCGTGCGGACGGTGGCGGAGGCGGCCCAGCTGGCGGTACTGCCGCCGGTGCCGGACCGGGTGGGTGCGGTGCGCTGCTCGGGCCTCTACCGGGCGGCGCAGCGCGGCACGCTGGTGGGGGGCGACCTGTACGACGTACGGGTGGGGCCGTTCGGGGTGCGGGCGCTGGTCGCGGACGTGCAGGGGCACGGCTTGGCGGCGGTGGCCACGGTGGCGGCGCTGCTCGGGGCCTTCCGCGAGGCCGTGCTCGACGACGCGGAGCTCGCGGCGGTGGCGCTACGGCTGGACCGGCGGCTGCTGGCGGACGCGGCCGACGCCCATGTGGACCATCCGGAGCTGTTCGCGACGGCGGTGCTGATGGAGTTCCCGCCGGGGCTGGACCTCGTACGGTTCGTGTCGTGCGGGCATCCGCCGGCGCTGCGGCTGCGCGGGGCGGTGGTGGAGGAGGTGACGGTGGAGCCGGGCCCTCCGCTGGGCCTGGGGCTCGCCGGACCGGATCCGCCGAAGGTGGTGGAGCTGCCGGTGCTCCCCGGGGACCAGTTCCTGCTGCACACCGACGGCGCGACCGAGGCCCGGGACGCGACGGGGCACTTCTACCCCCTGGCGACCCGGGTGCCCGTCCTGGCCCGGGACCCGGTGGGCCTGGTCGGCGCGGTGTGGCGGGACCTGTCGGCCTTCACGAACGGCGGGCCGGGCGACGACGTGGCGCTGCTGCTGCTCTCCCCCGACGGCCGCCCGTGAGGACCCCGGCCCTGCCCCCGCCCGTGGTCAGGGGCGGGGGCACGGGCAGGACCGGGGCATGCGGTGACGAGCCGTCACGACTCCTTGATGAAAGCGCGCACCATCTTGCAGGTGACGTTGGACGGCCGGTGGATCCCCGTCCGGACGGCCATCGTCCGGATCTTCCGGTTGGTGGCGCGCTTGGCGTCATACGTCCCCGAGTCGAGCAGGGATATCGCCAGCCGCATCGCCTTCAGACGGCGGTTGTGGCTCTCGTACCACTCGCGGGGCAGGCCCGCCGGCAGCGGCTTCTTCTGGACGGGCCGGACGATGCTGGCAGTGGCCATCTACAGCCTCCCAAACGGTAGTTGGCTTCCTGTCGTTCTCCCTCGATTTTACCGGGGACCACTGACAGAAGACCCTGGCCAGACGGGCCCCGGGTAGGGTCGGGGCCATGGAGATCTGGATCAATCCCGCCTGTTCCAAGTGCCGCAGCGCGCTCACCCTGCTCGACGCGGAGGGCGCCGAGTACACCGTGCGCCGCTACCTGGAGGACGTGCCGTCCGAGGACGAGATCCGCGAGGTGCTGGGCCGTCTCGGGCTGGAGCCGTGGGACATCACCCGCACGTCGGACCCGCTGGCCGAGGAGACCGGCGTACGGGACCTGCCGCGCGAGGCGACGGACGGGGCACGGGCCCGGTGGATCGCCCACCTGGCCGCGCACCCGAAGCTCATCCAGCGCCCGATCATCACCGCCGAGGACGGCACGGCCGTGGTCGCCCGCTCCGAAGAGGCCGTCCGCGACGCCCTGTCCCGCACTCCCTAGACGCGGCGGGCGATGACTTCCATGCAGGCGCGGTAGCGCTCGCTGACCGCGTAGTGGAGGGGCTCGAAGCCGTGCTCCTCCATCAGCGCGTAGAGGCGCCGGCGGCTGAAGTTGTGGAAGTGCTCCAGCTCCCCCCAGTAGGGGTTGGCCTCGCCGGCGTCGAGCAGGCGCCAGACCGGGCAGTCGTAGTGGGGCATCGACGCGAAGATCACGCCGCCGTCGCGCAGCAGACGGTGCGCGGCGGCCAGGCCCTCGCCGGGGTACGGCATGTGCTCCAGCACGTCGGCCAGGCTGATGACGGAGTACCGGCCGGGGGCGTCGAGCGCCGTGAGGTCGGCGCAGTGCGCTTCGATGCCGAGCCGGCGCAGCCCCTCCGCCGTCGACGGCCGCAGATCGAGGCCCTGCGGCTCGAAGCCCCACTCCTCGGCGGTGAACAGCAGCGATCCGTTGCCGAAGCCGACGTCGAGCCAGCGGCCGTCCGGGACGTAGCGCGCGACGCGTTCGACGATGCGCGCCGAGGTGTAGCGGTTCTGCTCGAAGCCGGCGCCGGGCTGCTGGTTCGGGTTGGTCGCGGAGAAGATCTCGGCCGAGACCTCGTCCGAGAAGTAGCCGTCGGTGAAGACGTGCCCGCACGCGGCGCAGCGCATCCAGGTCATGACCGGTGCGACGACGGGCTTGTAGAGCGGGTGGCGCGAGCAGTCCCCGGTCCTCAGGACGGAGATCTCGGCGTGGCAGCAGAGCGGACAGGCGTCGTACAGCAGGCGCGGCTGGGGGGACGCGAGCGGGGTGGTGGCGGAAGGGGCCGTGAGGGCCGGGCCGGAGGACATGTCAGGAAAATAGCGACTCTCCGGATCGAAACGCCGCTGACGCGCGGGCCTCTAGTCGGCGAGCAGACGGGCGATCTCGGCGGCGGCCGTCAGGGGCAGCGCGTGGTGCGAGACCCCGGGCAGTACCTCGACACGCGCGCCCGGCAGCGCCCCGCGCGCGGCGCGGGCCGCCCGGAGGGGGTCGTGGCAGCGCGCCCGCCCGGCGAAGAGGACGTCCACCCGGATCCCCGACCGCCCGCCGGGCGGCTCCGCGAGCGGGCCGAGGTCCGGGCGCGGACCGGTGACCGGCCGGGCGGTGGGGAAGCGGGCGGTCTCGTCCTGGAGCCGGAGCCAGGCCGGGTCGAGGGCCGCACCGCGGGTCTCCCAGGCGAGGAAGGAGCGGATCCGCCGCGGAGTGGGCCGCAGCAGCACGGGCAGGGCGCGCAGGACGTAGCCGGGGCGCAGTCCCGCGAAGACCTGGGTCGGGTCGAGCAGGACGAGGCGGCCGAGCCGGGCGGGCCGCCGCGCGGCGTGGTGCGCGGCGATCCAGGCCCCGTACGAGTGCCCGCCGAGGGTCACCGGTCCGCGCGGGCCGAGCCCGTCGAGCACTGCGTCGAGCCAGTCGGCCAGGTCCTCGGCGGTCCGCAGGGCCTGCCCCGGCTCCGGGACGGCGAGCCCCGGTTCACCCACCAGGTCCACGGCGTGCACCCGGTGGGTGGCGGCCGCCCCGGCGGCGGCGCAGGCGCCCCACACCGCGGAGGTGGCCCCGCCGCCCGGCAGCAGGACCAGCGGCGGGGCGCCGACCGGGCCGCAGCTGTTGACGCGGGTGACCCCGTAGGGAGTCGGCAGGTCGACGGCCTCGACGGGGCCGGGCCATCCGCCGAGCACCTCGTCGTAGGCGGCGCGGAAAGAAGGGGAGTAGGAGGGGGAGGACACGGGCTGCTCCAATGTCTCGCCAGGCGATAATCTCGCTCAACGAGATATTAAAGGGGAGGCGACGTGCCCGACAACCACGAGCCGGCCGAGCCCGGCCCGCTCGATCGCGAACCGGACAACTTGCAACTGGTGCACCTGCTGCGGGCGGTGACCGTCGACTTCGGCCTGCGCCAGGCGGAGTTCGCGGCCCGCAACGGCATGCACCCCACCGACGTACGGGCGCTGATCTGCCTGCTGGACGCGGACCGCGCGGCCGAGCCGGCCACGGCGGGCCTGCTCGGCGCCCGGCTCGGCCTCAACTCGGCCGGCACCACCGCCGTGATCGACCGGCTGGAGCGGCTCGGCCACGTGGCCCGGATCCGTGACGACCAGGACCGGCGCCGGATCCTGCTGCGGGTGGAGCCGGGGGCGATCCGCCTGGGCCGGGAGTTCTTCGGGCCGCTGATCGACGGAGTGCTGAAGGTGCTGGACTCCTTCGCCCCCGCCGAACGGCACACCGTCCGCCGTTTCCTGACGGCCACCCATGCCGTCTTCGCGTCGGAGCCCCGCCCGTGACCGCATCCGAATCCGTATCCGGCTCCCCGGGATTCGGTTCCGCCCCCGGATCCGATTCCGCCTCCGCCTCCGCCTCCGGGTCCGACCTGCACCTGGATCTGCCCGCCGAGGGTGCCCGGCGCACCGCCCTCGCCCGGGCCCTGCGCAGCGCCGTGCGCAGCGGACGGCTGGCCGGCGGGACGCGGCTGCCTCCGTACCGGGCCCTGGCCGCCGACCTCGGGCTGGCCCGCAACGCCGTCGCCGACGCCTACGCCGAACTGGTCGCCGAGGGCTGGTTCACGGCCCGGCAGGGCTCCGGCACCCGGGTCGCGGAGGGGGTGGCGAGCCCGCCCGCGCCGGCCACCGGGGCCGGCCCGCCACCCGAACCGCCCCGGCACGACCTGCTCCAGGGCAAGCCCGACCCGGCCTCCTTCCCGCGGGCCCCTGGGCCACCAGCGCCCGGCGGGCCCTGGCCGAGGCGCCCACCGAGGCCTTCGGGCCCGGCGATCCACGGGGCCGCCCCGAGCTGCGGCGGGCCCTGGCCGGCTACCTGTCCCGGACGCGGGGCGTGCGTACCGGCCCCGAGAACATCGTGATCTGCTCCGGCTTCGCCAACGGGCTGCGGCTCCTCGCGTCCCTGCGCCCCCGGGACTGGGCCGTGGAGGCGTACGGACTCCCCTTCCACCACGGCATCCTCGACGCCGCGGGGGTCCGGCCGCACCCCGTCGCGGTCGACGAGGACGGCGCCCGGACCCAGGAACTCCCCTCCCGGGCCCGTACGTTGCTGCTCACACCTGCGCACCAGTTCCCGACCGGGAGCCGCCTGCTGCCCGCCCGGCGCGCCGCCGCCGTGGAGTGGGCCCGTACCACCGGCGGCGTGATCGTGGAGGACGACTACGACGGAGAATTCCGCTACGACCGCAAACCGGTCGGCGCGGTGCAGGGCCTGGCCCCGGAGCACGTGGTGTACGCGGGCTCGCTCAGCAAGAGCCTCTCCCCCGCGCTCCGCCTGGGCTGGCTGGTCCTGCCGGACCACCTGCTCGGGCAGGTGCTGGCGGCGAAGGGGCTGCGGGAGTCCTGGGCGAGCGCGCTGGACCAGCTGGCCCTCGCCGACTTCATCGACTGCGGGGCGTACGACCGGCACGTGCGGCGGATGCGCCTGCGCTACCGCGGCCGCCGCGACCAGCTGGTCTCCGTACTGGCCGCCCGCGCCCCGGAGGTCCGGGTCACCGGCATCTCGGCCGGACTGCACGCCGTGGTGGAACTCCCGCCGGGCCGTGAGGCCCGGGCCCTCGCGGCGGCCGACGCCTTGGGGCTGGCCCTGGACGGCCTCTCCTCCTACCGGCACCCCGCCGACCCGGCCCCGCCCCGTGAGGGCCTCGTCGTCGGCTACGCGGCGCCCCCGGACGCGGCCTTCGGCCGCGCCCTGGACGCCCTGGCGGAGGTGGCCCGCCGAGCGGTGGCGGGCCGGTAGAGCCGGAGGGGGCACGCCGGAAGCGGGCGGCCCGGCCGGTCGCCTTCCTCTCGCCCCACCCCGCACCCGTTCCCCCCGTCACGGCGGGGGGTCGACCGGATGCTCGGCGGGGTGTGCGGGACGGTCCTGGCCAGTGGTCTGCCGGCCGCGCTCGATCAGAAGGGCGGGGACCTCACCCCGTACCACGACGCCGGCCGGGTGCTCGTGACAGCGGCGGCGGCCGTGCTCGCGCACGGCCCCTGCTGTCCGCCCGGGGCTCGGTCGTGGCGCTTCCGCGTGGGATGCCCGCCCGGTTCGGCCCTGTTGATCGGCCTGGCCGATGCCGCCATCGGCCTCGCCGTCATCATCGCCAACGCCCTCGTCAAACAGGGGGCCGGGCCTCACACGGAGAGCCGGGCCTCACACGGGCAGCTGCGCCTCCGCCTCCGCCAGAATCTCCGTCAGCCGGGCGCCGAACTCCGCTCCGCGCGGATCGGGCACGCCCGTCCGGGCGGCGGTGAGCAGCGCGTCGAGGGCCCGCCCGTAGGCACCCGGTACGTCGCTCCAGCCGGGCAGTTCGTGCACGCCCTCGGTGCCGCGCAGCTCCAGCCCCACCCCGGCGGCCGCGCTCGGCGCGCCCAGGCTGAGTACGGCGGTGCTGGCCGCGCCGGAGGCGTGCCGCAGCGCCAGCTGGACGACGTCGGAGGGGCCGCGGGTGGCGCTGACCCCGGTGACGTCCCCGAGGATCGGGATCAGGACCGACAGGGCGTGCGGCCCGACGTCCCACAGCCCGCCCTTGGCCTTGCGCCAGGGCGAGTCGGCGTAGGCGCTGGGCGTGCCGTCGGGCGGGAAGACGGCGCCGAGCCAGTGCGCGGCCGCCGTGAACCAGCCGGTGCGGCCGGCCTGCTCGGCGACCCAGCCCGCGGTGGGCTCGGCGAAGCGCAGGGTGAGGAAGACCACGGAGGCGACCCCGTGGCGGGCGACCGCGTCGGCGACGGCCCGGGCGTCCTGCGGCGTCGTCGCGACGGGCTTGTCGAGCAGCAGATGACATCCGGCGGCGGCCGCGCGCACGGCGAGCGGGGCCTGGATGTCGGGCGGCAGGGCGAAGGCGGCGACGTCGCAGTCGGCGAACAGCGCGTCGGGGTCTTCGTACACCTTCACGCCGTGTTCGTTCGCCAGCTCCGCCGCGGCTTCGGGCCGGCGGCCCCACACGCCGGCGAACTCGGAGCCGGCGTGCGCCGCGAGGGCGGGGGCATGGGTGCGGTGCGCCCAGGGGCCGGTGCCCAGCAGTCCGACCCGGGGGCGGGGGCCTGCGGGGGCCCGACCGGCTGCGGTCGCGGCGATGGTCTCGGCGGCGGACCCGGAGGGACCTCCGGCACGGTCTCCGGCGGGGCTCACATCAGACGAAATGCTCACGCGGCCAGTGTGCCCCACTCGGACGGGTGCTCGACCGTCAACCCGCACACGTCGGCCGACCAGCGGCGTAAACCTCGGTAACACGGGGTTCACACACGGGCAACGGAAGAGAAATCGCGGGCGGGCACGCTGCGGTCAACACCGCAGCGATGAAGCAGCACCCGCAGAGTCTGAGGATGGGGCCCCGTGAGCTACAAGGCTGAATACATCTGGATCGACGGCACCGAGCCGACGGCGAAGCTTCGCTCCAAGACGAAGATCCTGGCCGACGGCGCCGAGCTGCCGATCTGGGGCTTCGACGGATCGAGCACCAACCAGGCCGAGGGCCACGCCTCCGACCGGGTCCTGCAGCCGGTGTTCTCCTGCCCGGACCCCATCCGCGGCGGCGACAACGTCCTGGTGCTGTGCGAGGTCCTGAACATCGACATGACCCCGCACGAGTCGAACACCCGCGCGCTGCTGCGTCCGGTCGCCGAGAAGTTCGCCGGCCAGGAGCCGATCTTCGGCATCGAGCAGGAGTACACCTTCTTCGACGGCGCCCGTCCGCTGGGCTTCCCGGTGGGCGGCTTCCCGGCCGCGCAGGGCGGCTACTACTGCGGTGTCGGCTCGGACGAGATCTTCGGCCGCGAGATCGTCGAGAAGCACCTGGACCACTGCCTCGCGGCGGGCCTGAGCATCTCCGGCATCAACGCCGAGGTCATGCCCGGCCAGTGGGAGTTCCAGGTCGGCCCCGTGGGCCCGCTGGAGGTTTCCGACCAGCTGTGGATCGCGCGCTGGCTGCTCTACCGCACGGCCGAGGACTTCGGCGTCTCCGCGACGCTGAACCCGAAGCCGGTCAAGGGCGACTGGAACGGCGCGGGCGCGCACACCAACTTCTCCACGAAGTCGATGCGCGAGGACTACCGCGCGATCATCTCCGCGTGCGAGGCACTGGGCGAGGGCAGCAAGCCGCTCGACCACGTGAAGAACTACGGCGCCGGCATCGACGAGCGCCTGACGGGTCTGCACGAGACGGCCCCGTGGAACGAGTTCAGCTACGGCGTCTCGGACCGCGGCGCCTCGGTCCGCATCCCGTGGCAGGTGGAGAAGGACGGCAAGGGCTACATCGAGGACCGCCGCCCGAACGCCAACGTGGACCCGTACGTGGTGACCCGCCTGATCACGGACACCTGCTGCACCGGCCTGGAGAAGGACGGCCTGGCCTGACGGCCGCGCCCGGCGCCGACACCGACACGACGCCGACAGCGACGCCCGCCGAGCCTCCCGAGGCCCGGCGGGCGTTGTCAGTGCCGGGTGGCACGGTGGACCCATGTTGGCGATCAGGCTCCACACGGAGCGCGGCGAGTCGTACGAACGGCCCGCGCTCGGCCTTCTGTCCGAACTCGTGGCGCGCATCGGCGCGGACGGGGACCACTTCGTCATCGTCGAGCGGCTGACGGCGGATCCGGACGAGTACATACAGGTGTGGCACGACGAGGGCGGGGACTACCAGCTGGAGCACCGCGCCGGCTCCGCCGACCGGCACTTCCGGGCGTACCTGCCCACGGCGGCCGAGGCGGCGACGGTCATGGCCCGCTGGGCCCGCGGGGAGGAGGACTGGGACACCGGCCCGCGCTGGGAGCGCCTCGACTTCCCACCGGAGCCCGCCGGCGCCGACGCAGCGCCGCTCGATCCGCAGGTGGAAAGGGAGTTGGCGCAGGCCGTCCGAGAATGGCTGCGCTGCGGCTACGACAGTCGGGACGCACTCACCGAGTCCGCCGAGGACCACCTCGTCGACGGTGACGTCCGGCCCGTCTCCCGCGACCAGGCCGCACAGCTCGTGGAGCGGCTGTGGCGGGAGCGGGTGGCCGAGCAGGCCGAGTGGGAGGGCACGACCGATCCGGAGCGCATCACCCGCGCCTTCGCCGCCCTGGAGGCCTCCGGCATCACGGCGCGGGAGAACTTCACGTGCTGTCGCCGCTGCGGTCTCGGCGAGATCCGGGCGGTCGGCTCGCAGGACGCGCGCGGGTTCGTCTTCTTCCACTCTCAGGCCACCGAGGGGGCGGCCGCCGGACAGGACCTGTTCCTGCTGTACGGAGGGTTCGAGTCCGACGAGGCCCTCACGGCCTCGGTCGGCCGGGAGGTCGTCGCGGCGCTCACCGCCGAGGGGCTCGCGTGGGCGTGGGGCGGCTCTGCCCACGATGCGATACGGGTGACGGGACTGGACTGGCGGAAGCGGTTGGCCAGTTGATAGATTGCCCCGGTTTGCCGGGCATGGGGATCGAATGGCGAGACATTGGTCCGCGATACGAGACGCGGCCTGCCCCGGAGCCGGCACTTCTGCTTGAATGGGGCCATGGCCAGCCACCCGCACACCTCGTCAGGTCGCAGCGACCTCGAGCCGTTCTGGCCGTCCCGTCAGGACCACGACTTCGATCGTGAGTGTTGCCGCGCGAAGAACGCGCCGGCCCTCTAAAGCCTCCGGGACCTCTCCTCCGGGTTTCCCCGAGGCCTTCGGTCTGCGCGGTACGACATCGATGACGCACGCACGTCTCCTGCCGACCACTCCGCGTGAAAGAGCTGACCACTCATGGCGAACACCCGCTCCCTGACCTCCGCTGCGACCGCCGCTTCCCTTGCCCATCCGCCCAGTCCCCGCCACCGGCTGCGCGCCGTCGACCGGGACGAGGTGGCCCGGGTCGTGGACTTCCTACCGCCCGGCGCCACTTGGCTGCCCGCGCCCCAGCACACCCTTCCGGCGCTGCCGGGCCAGCCGCCGATGGTCGGCTACCTGGTCCTCGTACCGGCCGACCAGCAGCCTCCGATCGCCTTCGCGCCGCAGGCCGTGGCCGCCCCGGTGCAGTCCGTCCCCGGCCCGGCGGGCGCTCCCGACGAGGACGACGCCCTGATCCGGATCGACGCGGCGCAGCGGACGGCCGAGGTCGACGGGCGCGTACTCGACCTGACGTACCTGGAGTTCGAGCTGCTGGCCCACCTCGTGCAGCACCCGCACCGGGTGCACAGCCGGGACCAGCTGGTCACCACGGTCTGGGGCTACGGCCACGTCGGCGACGGCCGGACCGTGGACGTCCACATCGCCCGGCTGCGGCGCAAGCTGGGCGGCTCCCACCGCGGTGCGATCCAGACCGTGCGCCGGGTGGGCTACAAGTACGCGCCCTGACCCCCGCCCCCTGACCGACCCGACGACGACGGTGGGCCCGTACTCCCCTGGGGAGTACGGGCCCACCGCGTTCACCGGTCCCGCGCTACGCGGCCGCGGCCGCCGCCGCCCGACGGCGCGCCACGAAACCGAGCAGCAGGTCCACCACCAGGAAGGCGGCCAGGCTGACGCCGAGCAGCGGGATGAACCAGCCCACCAGCGCGGTCCCCGCGGCCAGCGGCAGCAGCACGGTCACGGGCAGCTTGCGCCAGGCGCCGCGCGGCTGGGGGCGGCCCACCGACAGCGTGCGGTCCTTCGTCGGCCGGCGCAGCCACCACATGCGGTAGCCCCAGAAGATCAGGAACATCACGGCGACGGCCAGCGCGCCGAGCACGATCTGGTTGGCGGGGCCGAAGGTCTGGCCCATGTGCAGGTCGATGCCGAAGCGGGTCATCTTGGCGAGGACGGGATAGTCGGCGAAGCGCAGTTCGTCCATGATCCGGGCGTCGGCGGGGTCGACGGCGACCGTGTCGAGGTGCACCGGCACCTGCTTGTCCTGCTCCTTGATCACGTACCCCTTGCCCTCTGCGGGCAGGGTCACGCGGATCGCCTCGGTGACGCCGGCGTCACGGGCGGCGGCCACGGCGCGGTCTATGCCGACGTCGGCGGTGGACGCGGGCGGGGGCATCTGCGTGCCCTCGGGCATGTGGTGGCCGGCGTGCTCGTCGGCGCCGCCGGCCCCCGCTCCCGGGTTCAGCTTGGCGGAGACGGCGGGAGTGGCCCCGCCGAGGCCGTCCTGGAGCTGCCCGATGTTCTCACCGGCGTACTTCGACCAGGTCAGGCCGGTGGCGGAGAGCACGACGAGTCCGGCGACGGACCAGAGGCCGACGACCCCGTGCCAGGACAGGGTCCGGCGCCGCCCGGTGGCCCCCCGGTCCGGGAGGACGAGCTGCGCCGTGCGCTTGCGACGGCGGCCGATCCACAGGGCGAGGCCGCCGAGCGCGACCACCCACATCCAGCTGGCGGCCATCTCGCTGTAGTTGCGGCCGAACTCCCCCAGCTGGAGGTTGGAGTGGAACGTGCTCAGCCACGCCCGCAGCGGCAGCGCGTCGCCGACGGTGGTGAGCTGCCCGCGCACCTCGGCGGTGTACGGGTCGACGAACACGGTGAGGGTCTCGCCCTCCGCGAGGCCCGGATTGTCCATGATCACCCGGGTGGTGGCCTCGGCGTCGGGGCCGGGCCACACGGACACGACCTCGCCCTGCGGTGCGGCGCCCTTGGCCGCCTCCATCTGGGCGCTGAGCGGCAGGGTGCCGTCGCCGACGCGGGCGACGGTCAGCTCGTCGGCGTAGACGATCTTCTCGGCCTGCCAGGAGGCGGCGTACAGGAGCCCGGTGGCGGCGGCGAGGAACAGCAGCGGGGCGATGAGCAGGCCCGCGTAGAAGTGCATGCGCAGGAGCAGCGGGCGTACGGCCGCCCAGCTGCCGCTGGGGCTCTTGGATGTGGCGGGCGGATCGGAGTCCGGGGTGCGGACGTCCTGAACCTCGTCAAGGGACATGTTGGTCCTAGGGGTTGGCGAAGGCATGGGGACTGCGGCCCCGGACCTCGCCTCCCCTCTCACGGACGCGCCGTGGAGGTGCGCCGGATCAGGCGCGGGCAGGACGGCCGGGGGCCGTGGAGCGGTGGGCACTGCCGCTCCGGGGCGGCCCGCGGCGCACCACGGCGTGGGCGTGGACCGCTCCGCGCAGTCGGCGCGCCCGCCGGTGCGGGTGCGGGGCGGGGGAGGCGGGCGGGGCCGGTACGGCCGCCACCCGGGCCCGCAGCAGGTCGATCGCGCGGGCGAGCGGCCGGGCGGCATGCAGGGCGACGGCGCCCAGGACGCGGGCCAGCCGGAAGACGGCGGCTTCGCCCCGCGCGAGCCAGGCGGCGCAGAGCAGCCCGGCGAGCACGTGCGCGGCGATCATCCCGGCGCCGCCGTGACCGGCCGTCCCGGCCATGTCGGCCATGGCGGTCATGTCGGCCGTGCCCGCCACATCGGCGACGCCGGGGGCCCCGGCGGCGGTCAGGCCCGCGTCGGCCGCTGACATGTCGTGGTGGTGCTGGACGGCGCCGGGCCCGGTGGCGGTCCCCGCCGCATGACTGCCGGAGAAGACGAGGTGCAGCACGCCCTGGACGGCGAGTACCGCCGCGGCGATCCCGACGGGTCCCCGCCGTCGTCCGGCGGCGAGCCGGGCGAGGCCGAAGGTCACCGCGAAAGCACCCAGAAGGCCGAAGAAGGGGATGTCCTTGCCGGACATGTACGAATGCCCCACCGCGCCCAGGACGACGCACACCGCCGCGAACATCGCGGCTCGGGTGGCGCGCAGCGGCGCGAAGGATTCGAACATGGCCGGGACATGTTCGCACGCCGCCCCTTGGCTTCCACCAGGGGCTTATCCGATCATGAGCATGTGAATCCAATTCCATGGGGCGCGGTGTACGCCGGCGCGGTCCAGCTCGGGGCGTACGCCCTGGAGCGCACCGGACCGGCCGATCGGGAGCGGCTGCTCCGGGACTGCTCGACGAACGTCGACAATCTCGCCGCCGGGCGCTGGGAGACCCTGCTGAGCAGTGCCCTCGTCGTCGAAGAACCGATGCCCCTGCCGTACGCACTGCTGCTGGTCGCGGTGCTCGGCTACGCCGAATACGCCTACGGGGCCTGGTGGACGGCCGCCGTGTTCCTCTTCGGGCACGCCTCCGCGACCCTCCTCGTGTACGGGGCGCTGCGCGGTACCACCGATTCCGCGACCCGGCGCGCCCTGGACGTGGGGACGAGCTACGGATTCAACGCCGTCCTCGGCGCGCTGACCTCCGCCCTGCCCCGCGGGGCCGTCCGCACGACCGCCCGGGCCGGATTGCTGGCGCTCGCGGCGGCGCCGGCCCTCAGACGGGGCCGGACCTTCACGGACGCGGGGCACCTCGCGGCGCTCGGGATCGGCATAGGGGTCTCGCTGGCCCTCGACTGTCTCCCTGGTGCGAAACATCAGAAAATGACCTGAATCGTCCCACCGTCGCACCGAGCCGCGCGTACGACCGCAGCACCGCGACACCGCATGACACGAGTAACTCGAACACCGCTGGAGCCGCCACGATGACCGCCACCCCGTCCACCACCGTCGCCAACTTGCGCGACCTCGGCGGCACCCCGCTCTCCGGCGGCCGCACCGTACGACACGGCCTGGTCCTGCGCTCCGGCCAGCTCGACCGGCTCGACCTCGACGCCGACCCGGTGGTGGCGGCGCTGGGCGTGCGTACCGTCATCGACCTCCGCACCGACGCGGAGCGCGCCGACCACCCCGACCGCATACCGGCCGGGGCCCGGCTCCTCATCGGCGACGTCCTGGCGGACAAGCTGCGGGACGCCGGCAGGAAGCCCGCCGCCGCGCAGCTCAAGGACCTGCTCTCCGACCCCGTGGTGGCCGAGGAGCGCCTGGGCGGCGGCAAGGCGCAGGCCCTCTTCGCCGACACCTACCGGTCCTTCGTGCACTCCGGCTCCGCGCAGGCCGCCTACCGCATGCTGCTCACCGAGGCCGCCGACCCGCAGGCCGGCCCGCTGCTGTTCCACTGCACGGCCGGCAAGGACCGCACCGGCTGGGGCGCGACCGTCATCCTGTCGCTGCTCGGCGCTGACGAGGACACCCTGATGGCCGAGTACCTCTCGGTGAACCCGGCGGTCAAGCAGGCCTTCGCCCCGATGATCGAGGGCTTCACGGCGGCCGGCGGCAACCCGGACATCGCGCTCGCGCTGATCGGGGTCTTCCCCTCCTACCTGGAGGCCGCCCTCGACGAGGTCGAGACCCGCTACGGCTCCATGGAGAAGTACGCGCGCGAGGGACTCGGCGTCCCCGACGAGACGGTCGAGGCGCTGCGGGGCCGCCTGGCGGGCTGAGCCCGCCCCGGGCGCGCAGGGGGTGACCATCCGACGATTCGCTCGTTCTGCTGAACGTGACTGCGCCGGATACCGCCACCCGCCCCCTGCCCCCCGTGTCCGTGCCGCCGGACGTCGAGCAGGCCGAGGCCGCCATCGTCGAGCACTATCCGCGGCTGGTGCGGCTCGCCTATCTGGTGCTGCCCCCCACCCTCGGCCGCAACCGGCGGGTACTCACCGCGCACTCGCTGGTCCAGCGGGCGCTGCCACGCGGGCGGCGGGACGCCGCGGCCGGCGCCGCGGCCGTGCAGGGCGGGGTCCCGGGGCAGCGGGGCGGCCCCGAGGACTCCGGGTACGCGTACGTCCGGCTGCGGGTGCTCCGCGCGGCCCTGGAGGCGGGGCTCCCGATGACGTTCCGGGCGCTGCCGCGGCGTGCGCAGCTCCCGCCGGTGCTGCCCCAGGTGTGGGGCCTGCGGCTGTTCCCCCGCTCGGGCGGGGCCGAGGAGCTCGCCCTCGACCAGTGGCTGGCCACCCTCGACGGCCCCGGCCGGGCCGCCTGCGTGCTGCGGGCCCTGGAGCGGCTGCCCGAGACGGATGTGCTGCGGGTGCTCGACGAGGCCGGTGTCCCGGATCCGGCCGCGGCGGTCCGGGAGTCCGGGGATCCGGCGAACGACGCGCTGTTCGCCTCCCCCGAGTTCGACCCGTGCGTGCTCCAGGCCCGGCCCACCGACCTGCTGCGGCGTCGCCGCCTGACGCGGGCCGCGCTGGCCGCCGGAGCCGCCCTCGCCGTGTGCGGGGCGCTGCTCGCGCTGCCCGGCGGGGGCTGGGGCGCGGACGGGGCGGCCGCGCCGCCGTACGCGCGCAACGCCGCCGCCGAACAGGCCCTGGATCCCGCGAAGCTGGTCCGGGCCGCGCCCGCGCTCTGGCACACGTCCTCCCGTACGGACTTCTCGACCTGGCCGGCCCGCGGGGACCGCACGGACGACACGGCGCTGCTGCGCCGGGCGCTGGCCGTCTGGGCGCGGCCCGGTTCCTCCGTGGTCGTGTCGGCCACCCCGGGGACCCCGTCGGGGCCGCCGATGGGACCGGCGCAGCTGCTGTTCGCGGGCACCGTCGACCAGGCCGTGGTGGTCCTGCTGTACGACGGCCTGCGCGTGGTCCGCTACGCCGAACCGCGCTCCGGGCCCTCGGGCGCGGCCCTGGACTTCGCCCGGACCGACGGCGCCTCGGCGGACACCGCGACCGCGCTGGTCGTGAGCCGGGTCGACGGCAACGTCCGCTACCTGACCGCGCCCTGGGTGACGGGGGCGGCCCTGCGGGACCTGCTCAAGCCCGGCGGCCCGGCGACGGTGCTGAAGCCGACCCAGGACGGTGTGACCCCGCCGGTGCCGGGTCCGGCGCCCACGGGCGACTGCACGAGCTGGAACGCCCTGTCCCTGACCGGGGACGGAGCCACCCGGCTGATCACCGACCTGGGCGAGCTGACCCCGGCCCGGCTCACCTCGGGGGCGCCGGGGGCCGAGCGGAACGTGACGGAGGCCGCGGAGCTCGCGGACTGGTCGAGGATCGCCTGCCTGTTGCCGTCGGTCCGCTCGCACGGGGTTCGCGCGGTCAACGCCTGGACGTACGCGAAGCAGCCGCTGCCGGAGGGCGACGGGACGGCGACCTGGCTCTGTACGCGGGCCGAGACCTGGCAGGGCGCGGCGGACCGTGTGCAGGCCCAGTTCCTGGCGCCGGGCTCGGCCGCGGCGGCGCAGGCGGCGGCCGCGGAAGGGGCCGCGGCGTGCGGGCCCCGGGAGCCGCGGGTGCTGGCGGGCGTGCTGTGGAAGTCGCGGGCGGGTCAGTGGTACGTCCTGGCGGCGGGCAGCGCGCAGTTCACCTCGCTGTCGGTGTCGGGCGGCGGGGTGAGCGGCTCGGCGAACGGCAACCGGCTGGCGGTCAAGGCGCCGGCGGGTGCGCAGGTCGACCTGTCGGGGAAGCTCACGGACGGGACGAAGGCGGGCGTGCTGCGCTGACCGCCGGGGCGGGCCATGGGCGCGTGCCGGGACAGCCGCGAAGTCGCGTGAAGATTCAACGACCAAGCAGCTGAAGGGAGTTGGCGGGATCCGGACATGACGGTCACTGCGCACGCATGGCATGATCGGATACCGGTTACCGCTTGGTAATCCCCCACACCCCGCCCCTTTTGAAGGTCCACCACGTGCGCACGCTTGCCCGCAGCCTCCTCCTCCCCGGTCTGACCGCCCTCGCGCTCACCGCCACCGGCTGCGCATCGACATCCCACACCGGCGCCGCCGAACCGGCCGCGCCCGCCCCCCTCACCCCGTCCGCCGACGGCACGTCACAGCAGCTGGACGTGGCCGCCGCACCCCAGGGCGAGCCCACGCCCGCGGCCGTCGCCCGCGGCGGCTCCAAGGGCAGGACGCAGAAGTCCACGCTGAAGGTCGCCTCGTACGACGCGGCCACCGGACGGGCCGTCATAGCCAAGGCCCCGCCGAAGGGGCCCTCCGAAGCACCCTCGAAGGACAAGTCGCCCGAGGCCGACAAGCCCGTCGCCGCGGGTGACGTCATCGCCAGCGCCCCGGCGCCCGGCGCCCCGAACGGCCTGCTCGCCAAGGTCACCGAGGTCGTCGGCAAGACCGATCGGGGCACCGAGGTCAAAACCGCCTCGACGACACTGGCCGCCGTCCTCAACGACGACAAGGCCGACGGCAAGGTCCCCGTCGACCCGTCGTCGGTGGTCGTCGAGCCCCTGATGAAGGGCGTCACCTTCTCCTGGGCCAAGAGCGAGGGCCTGAAATTCGGCCCCGAGGGCGCGAAGCTGCCGCTCGGAAACCTGCGGCTCGACGTGAACGCCTCCGTCGACACCGCCCCGGACGCCCCCGCCTCGGCCGGCGCCTCCGTCTCCGGCTTCGTCCAGCTCGCCCCGCAGGTCGAGTTCTCCTACGACGGCACCCAGGGCGGCGGCTCCGGCCCGCGCGGCGCGTTCCTCGGGATGAGCGGCGACTGGTCCTCGCAGTGGAAGCTCCAGGGCCGCGCCGCCGCGAGCACCGGAGCACCCAAGCGGATCCCCTTCGCCAAGCTGCACGCCTCGCCGGTCATCCAGGTCGGTCCGGTGCCGGTCGTCGTCAACCTCGGCCTGACCTGCTACATCCAGGTGGAGGCCGACGGCAAGGTCACCCTCGACGTCCAGCAGGACGTCCAGGGCGACTTCAAGGTCGGCGGCAGCTACGCCTTCGGCAAGGGCTGGACCCCGGTCAGCTCCTCGAACGTGAAGAGCACGCCGGTCCGGGCGACCGTCACCGCCGCCGGGCGGGTCAAGGGCGCGCTCGGCGCCGAGGCGTCCGTCGGGCTCTACGGCGCCGTCGGCGTCACCGGCGACTTCGCACCCTACCTGCGCGGCGAGGCCGACGTGAAGGCGGCCGCGTCCAGCGACGGCAAGGCCTCCGTCAGCGGAGCCTGGGCGCTGTACGGCGGGTTCGACCTGAGCGGTCAGCTCCAGCTGCAGCTCTCCCTCTTCGGCACGCCCGTCTTCGAGCGCCGGATCCCGCTGGGCTCCCTGAACCGCGAGTGGGCCCTCGCGAGCGGCAGCACCGGTCGGTAGCCGGACAGGCCCACCCGCCGGGCGGCGGCGGGCGCGAGAAGTGGGCGCAGGGGTCTTCTCACTCCCTGTACCCATCAGTACATTGACGCCATGTCTAATACGCCGCTCGCGCCCGCCCCCGTGGCGTCGGAACACGTGGACCTCAGGCCCCGGAACGTGTCCTTCGGCTGGGAGGACACCCCGCTGCACTGGCTGCCCGGCGAACCTTTCGCCGGGCACATGATCAACGTGCTGCACCTGCTGCTGCCCGCCGGCGAGCGGTGGTTCGTGCACGTCTACAAGCAGGCGCTCCCGTACATCGAGGACGAGCGGCTGCGGGAGGACGTCGTCGGCTTCATCGGCCAGGAGGCCATGCACGCCGCCGCCCACGACGACGTCCTCCCGCACCTGAAGCGGCTGGGCCTCGACCCGACGCCCTACACCGCGCAGGTGGACTGGCTGTTCGAGAAACTGCTCGGCGACCGGACCCTGCCGCCGGGCCGGGCCCGGCACTGGTGGCTGATGGAACGGGTCGCGATGATCGCGGCGATCGAGCACTACACGGCGTTCCTGGGCGACTGGGTGCTGGGCGCCGACGAACTCGACCGGCGGGGCGCCGACCCCACCATGCTGGACCTGCTGCGCTGGCACGGCGCGGAGGAGGTCGAGCACCGCTCGGTGGCCTTCGACCTCTTCATGCACGTCGACGGCGGCTACCGGCGCCGGGCCCGGACCTGGGCGACCGCCTTCACCGCCCTGGTCTTCCTCTGGCAGCGCGGGGTGCGCTTCTTCATGGAGAACGACCCCCACCTCGTCGGCGGCAAGGCCTCCTTCGGGCAGTTCTTCCTGGCCGGGCAGCAGGGCGTGCTCCCGTCGACGGGCTCCATGCTGAAGTCCATCCCGAAGTACCTCTCCCGTACGTACCACCCCTCGCAGGAGGGCTCGACCGCCCGGGCGGTGGCCTACCTGGCCTCCTCCCCCGGCGCGAACGGCGGGGGGCGGGCGTGAGGCGCGCCCTCGCGGTCACGGCGGCCACGGCGGTCGCGGGTGCGGCCTGGGCGGCGCGGCGGGCACTGAACCGCCGTATCGGGCAGTCCCCTCTGTGGCCGCTGCCGGCCCTGGAGGTACCCGTCTCGGGCCACTCCCCGCGCCGAGCGCTGCGTGCGCTGATCGTCGCCCGTGCGGAGCCGGCGCAGGACGTCATGGAACTGACCCTGGAGTCCCGGGAGCTGCCCGCGTGGACGCCGGGTGCGCACGTGGACGTCACCCTGCCCTCGGGCCTGGTCCGCCAGTACTCGCTGTGCGGCGACCCGGCGGACGAGGGCCGCTACCGGATCGCGATCCGGCTGGTCGAGGACGGCCGCGGCGGCTCCCGCGAGGCGCACGCACAGCTCGTCGAGGGAGCAGAGCTGGAGTTGCGTCGTCCGCGCAACCGCTTCGAGCTGCTCCCGGCTCCGTCGTACGCGTTCGTCGCGGGCGGCATCGGCATCACCCCGATCCTGCCGATGCTCCGCGCGGCCACGGCGGCGGGCGCCGACTGGACCCTCCTGTACGGGGGCCGCTCCCTCGACTCGATGCCGTTCCTGGACGACCTCGCGGCCTACGGCGACCGGGTCACGGTCCATCCCGAGGACGAGGTGGGCCTGCCGGACCTGACCCCGCTCGCCACGGCGGCGCCCGGCACCCTGGTCTACTGCTGCGGGCCGGAACCCCTGATGCTGGCCGTCGCGGAGGCCGTTCAGGATCCGGCGGCCGTGCACCTGGAGCGCTTCGCGCCGTCCGCCGCGCCCGGTGCGGCGCGGGCCTTCACGGTCGAACTGCGCCGCTCGGGACGGGTCGTCGAGGTCGGCGCCGGGGAGAGCACGCTCGCCGCGGTGCGCAGGGAGCTGCCGGACACCCCGTACTCGTGCGAGCAGGGGTTCTGCGGGACCTGCCAACACCGCGTCCTCGCGGGCGAGGTGGACCACCGCGACGACCTGCTCACCGACCAGGAGCGCGGGGAGTCGATGCTGCTGTGCGTCTCGCGCGCGAAGGGGGACCGCCTCGCCCTGGACCTGTGAACGCTCCCCAGTAGGGTGTCCGCATGACGACCGGAGTGCGGCGCAGAATGGGTGTCGAGGAGCGGCGGCAACAGCTGATCGGGGTTGCCCTGGAGCTGTTCAGCCACCGGTCGCCCGACGATGTGTCGATCGACGAGATCGCGGCGGCCGCGGGGATATCCCGGCCGCTGGTCTACCACTACTTCCCCGGCAAGCTCAGCCTGTACGAGGCGGCGCTGCGGCGGGCCGCCGACGAGCTGGCGCAGCGGTTCGTGGAGCCGCGGGAGGGGCCGCTGGGGGCGCGCCTGCTGCGGGTGATGGGGCGGTTCTTCGCGTTCGTCGAGGACCACGGGCCGGGCTTCTCGGCCCTGATGCGGGGCGGTCCCGCGGCCGGCAGCAGCCGTGCCAACGCGATGATCGACGAGGTCCGGCAGGCGGCGTACGAACAGATCCTCACGCACCTCGGGATCGGGCTCGACCAGGTGCCGGCCCGGCTCGAACTCGTGGTGCGCTCCTGGGTGTCGCTCGCCGAGTCCACGGCGCTGATCTGGCTGGACGGGCGCCGGATCCCGCGGGGCGAGCTGGAGCTCCAACTGGTGCACGACTTCGCGGCGCTGGCCGCGGTGAGCGCCGCGTACGACCTGGAGATGGCGGGGATCCTCGTACGGATCCTGGCCGACGAGCCCGCCGACGGGCCCTTCGGGGAGCTGGTCGGGCGTCTGGTGGGGCTCGTTCCGGGTGGCGCGGCCCCCGCGGTGTGACCGGCGCGCATACCGCGCCCTCTCTTGATCACGACCGGTGGTGATCACCGATAATGCCCGCGTGATCATTGACGACGGGATCTTGTTCCGGCCGGCCGTGGAGAAGGACGCCGGCACGCTGGTGCGGCTGTACGACGAGGCCGCCCGCTGGATGGTGAAGCACGGGATCGAGCAGTGGAAGCCCGGCGACAAGGACGCCGCGCACTTCCGGTCGAAGATGCACGACGGAGAGGTGTGGCTCGCCGGCGACGCCGACGGGCGGGTGTGCGGGGCCTACGAGTTGTGGTGGTCCGACGAGGAGGCCTGGGGGATCCAGCCGCCCGTCGCGGGCTACGTGCACCGGCTGATGGTGTCGCGCGAGACCGCTCCCGCCGGAGCGGGGCGCCGGCTGCTCGAACATGCCGAACGGCGGACGGCCAGGACCGGGCGGGAGCGGGCGCGACTGGACTGCGTCTCCACCAACCCCCGGCTGCTCGCGTACTACTTGGACGCGGGCTACCGGGTGGTCGGGGAGCTCCCCGACAAGCGGGGGAAGGACGGCAGGACCTACGGGGTGATCCTGCTGGAGAAGCGGCTCGACCGGCTCACCGTCGTGTGAAGACGGCCACCGTGCGCGCCGGGACGGTGAACTCTCCTGTCCGTACGTCGTAGGCGGACTGCTTGACGGTGGCGTCGGAGCCCGCCGCCTGCACCGGGTGCAGGCGGTAGCCGGTGCCCGCGAGGGCGGTGACGCGCTGGGGCTGGGCGGTGGGGGTGGCGTTGAAGACCACCACCAGGTCTCCCAGGGTCATGGTGATCACGCCCGGGGTCTCCTCCCGGCCCGAGAGCGGGAACGCCAGCCGGGACCGGACGGCCTCCGCCGTGGCGAGGGAGAAGTCCGGCTCGGTGGTGCGGATCTTCAGCAGGTCGCGGTGGGCCGCCGCGGTGGCGTTGATGTCGGTGCAGGTGGGCGCCGGCCCCGTCAGCAGCGGCTTCGCGTAGGGCCACTTCGGGGCGTTGTCGGCGGCCGGGGGCAGGCCGCGGCCGAAGCCGTTGCCGGCGCGGCAGTCCCACTGGATGGCGTTGAACCAGTCGCCGCTGTCGTAGGAGTTGCGGTCCAGGGACTTCGAGCGCAGCAGGTCCGTGCCGGCCTGGGAGAGGGCCGGGCCCTGGGAGAGGGTGGCCGTCGCCATGGCCAGGACCTGCATGCGGGCCTTGTCGGCGTTGCCGGTGGCGGGCGGGAGCTTGAAGGTCAGGGCGTCGGCGAGGGTCTCGTTGTCGTGGGCGTCCGCGTAGGCGAGGGCGTCGCCGGGCGCGGCCGCGTAGCCGGCCGGGGCGCCGTTGTAGTCCACCTCGGAGCCCTTCACGCGGCGCCCGGAGGTGTCGGTGAAGGCGTACGAGGCGAGGTTGCCGGAGAGGCCGACCTTGATCAGGTCCTGGGAGTGCAGGAGGCGGGCCTTCTGCTGCTCGGGGGTGCCGTTGGCGGGCGAGCCGTTCGGGGCGGTGAACAGGCCCGACGCGAAGCCCTGGACGCGCGGGTCCTCGTCGAAGGGGCCGCCGCCGCGGACCGCGTCGCGCGCCCGGTCGGAGAAGGTGGCGATGCCGGTCCCGGCCATGTTCTTCTGCGTGGCCTGCACGAAGCGGGCGTCGTCGGCGATCTCGCCGAAGTTCCAGCCCTCCCCGTAGAGGATGATCTTCTTGCCGTCGACGCCGTCCTTGGCGGGCGTCAGCGCGTCCAGCGCGGCCCGGACGGCCAGGATGTTGGCCTTCGGGTGGTGGCCCATCAGGTCGAAGCGGAAGCCGTCGACCTTGTACTCCTTCGCCCAGGTGACGACCGAGTCGACGACCAGGCGGCCCATCATGGCGTTCTCGGGAGCGGTGTTCGCGCAGCAGGTGGAGGTCGCGACGCTGCCGTCGGCCAGCAGGCGCTGGTAGTAGCCGGGGACGATGCGGTCGAGGACAGACTTGTCCGACTGACCGGCGGCGACGGTGTGGTTGTAGACGACGTCCATCACCGTGCGCAGCCCGGACCCGTTCAGGGACTGGACCATCCTGCGGAACTCGACGGTACGGGCCGTGCCGTTGGGGTCACTGGCGTAGCTGCCCTCGGGAACGGTGTAGTGCAGCGGGTCGTAGCCCCAGTTGTAGGAGTCCTTCGCGGCGGCCGCCGCCACGCACGCCTGCTGCTCCTGCGAGTCCGGCGCGTACACCGCGAGGTCGCAGGCGGGCTGGGTGCGGTCCGCGGCCTTCTCGGGGATGGTGCCGATGTCGAAGGCGGGCAGCAGGTGGACGTAGGAGGTGCCGGCGGTGGCCAGGTCGCGCAGGTGGAGCATGCCCGCCGAGCCGGTGTCGGTGAAGGCGAGGTACTGGCCGGGGTGGCCGCTGGTGCGGTCCGCGACGGAGAAGTCGCGGATGTGCAGCTCCTGGATCTGAGCGGAGGTGAAGGGCACGGCCGCGGGCTTGCGCAGGGACTTCCAGCCGGGCGGCGCGAGCTTGGGGTCGGCGAGGTCGACGGCCAGGCTGTGGGTGGAGTCGGCGGTCAGGGCGGTGGAGTAGGGGTCGGTGACGAGGTTGCGGACCACCTGGCGGGTGCTGGGGGCCCACACGGTCACCGCGTAGCGGTACGGCTTCCCGGTCCAGGAGCGCTCGCCGCGCACCGACCAGACGCCGGTGGCGTCGTCGCGGCGCATGGCGACGGTACGCCCGTCGAGTTCGAGCGACACCTGCTGGGCGGTGGGCGCCCACACGGACAGGGTGGGGCGGCCGTCCTTGAAGACCGGGCCGAGGGCCGCGGTCGTCGCGTACAGGTCGTCGAGGACCCCGGCGAGCTGGACGCCGGTGGCGGCGAGGACGGCGCCGTTCGCGGCGCGGGCGGAGGCGACGAGCTGCCCGCGCAGGGCCTCCCGTACGCGGTCCCGGTCGCGCGGGTCCACGCTGAACGCGGAGTACGCCGAGAGGTGCGGGAACTTCTGCTTCTGGGCGGCGGTGAGTTCGGCGCGGGCCAGCCGCAGCCATTGGGCCGGGCCGGTCAGCGCGCCGTTCTCCGCCTTCACGGCGCCGTCACGTGAGGCGAGGAGCTGGACGGACGCGGCCGTCGCGGGGGCGTTCCAGGCGATGGTGTCGCGGTCGATCCAGACCGCCTGCGACTTGGTGAGGTCGAGGGCGGCGGAGGAGCCGGCGGGCTGCGGCAGGAGGTACTTCTGCCGGCCGCCCAGCATCCACACCTCGTGGCCGGTGGCCTTCAGGTCCAGGGACTGGTCGGTGGGCAGGTCCTTCTCGTCGCCCTTGTGAAGGATGTAGCTGAGGCTGGTGGCGCCGGCGGCGAGCGGGACCTCGTAGACCGCGCCGTAGGAGTCGGTACGGGCGGGGAGCAGCGGCTTGGACCAGTCGGTCGGTGTCGCGGCCCCGGTCCAGACGTGCAGGCCCCAGCCGTCGTAGGCGCCGTCGGGGCGCTGGTAGTGCAGTACGGCCTTGCCCTGGTCCTGCGGCGGATGGGCCGGGCGGTCGGTGCGGGCGGGCTCCTTGCCCTGCTCCAACCAGATCTCGCCGGTCTTCGTCACGTCGATGGTGCGGTCGGCGGCGACGTCCTTGTTGCCGTCCTTGTCGATGACGAGGTAACCGACTGAGGAGGCGCCCGGCTTGAGCCTGACGTACGCGAAGGCGCCGTAGGCGTCACGGCCGGTGAAGCCGTGGCCGGCCGGCCACGGGGTGGCCTCGCCGTCCGCGATGTCGCCCCAGGCGTACAGCCGCCAGTCGGTGTAGTCGCCGTCGGGCCGGTTGTAGTGGACGACCGCGTAGTCGCGCTGCGTGGCGGTGGGGACCTCGACGGGCGGGGCCTGTCCGGCGGCGGACGCGGCGAGGGCACTCGCGGTACGGCCGGCCGAGTCGACGACGACGGCCTTGTAGCGCAGCGGGGTCCCGGCGGGCGCGGTGACGTGCTGGGTGACCTTGTAGGGGGCGTGGTCGGCGGAGCCGAGGACCTGCCACTTCTCGTTGCCGGTCTGCGCGGCGAAGACGACCCGGTTCAGGCCACCGCCGCTGACGTCGGCGGACAGCTCGACGGTGCCGGCGGCGCCGGGGGCCGGGGCCTTGAGGGTCAGGACGGGCTTGGCGGTGGGGGCGGCGAGGGGGGCGACGGCCTGGAGGACCACCGAGCCGAGGGCGGGGACGACGACGGTGAGCTTGCCCGCGGCGGAGGCGCGGATCAGGGCGGTGCCGCCGTACAGGGTGCGGTACTGGGCGCCCGCCGGGGCGTCGATCTCGACGGTGCGGGACTCGGCGCCGTTGTTGGCGGCGACCAGGTACTCGGTACGGGTACGGGCGTCGGTGCGCGCGAAGGCGTACACGCTGCCGTCGGCGAGGCGCTCGCTCTGGATGCCGTCGCGCAGGGCCGGGTGGGCCTTGGTCAGCTTCGCGAGAGCACTGATCTCCTTGTAGAGGGGGTGCTCCGGATCGTAAGCGTCGCTCGCGTGCGTGCGAGCCGTTCCGAGCTGGTCGTCGTCCAGGTAGTCGGCGACCTTCGAGGCGAACAGCGGCTGGCGCGAGTCCTTGTCGCCGCCCGCGCCCGTGTAGCCCTGCTCGTCACCGGAGTAGACCACCGGGTTGCCCCGGGAGAAGAACATCAGCTCGTTGGCGAGCCGGTAGCGGCCCAGCAGCTCCTGCTCGGCGGCGCCCGGCCGGTCCTGCTTCAGGAAGGCGCCGAAGCGGCCCATGTCGTGGTTGCCGAGGAAGGTCACCTGCTCGTAGGCGTTGGCCTTGCCCGAGGTGTAGCGGTAGTCGTCGGCGAGGACGGAGCCCAGCCGCGAGGCCGCCGCGCCCTGGGAGGCGTACGCGCGGATCGCGTCCTGGAGCGGGAAGTCCAGGGTGGCGTCCAGGCGGCCGCGCGTCACGTACGGGGAGGTGACGGCGGTGTCGGCGGAGTAGACCTCGCCGAACATGAAGAAGTCGTCGCGTCCGCGCTCGGCCGCGTACTCGTCGAGGGCGGTCGCCCACTGGGTCCAGAACTCCGTGTTGACGTGCTTGACCGTGTCGATGCGGAAGCCGTCGATGTCGAAGTCCTTGACCCACTTCTCGTAGATCTTCTCCATCCCGCTGACGACCTCGGGACGCTCGGTCCACAGGTCGTCGAGGCCGAAGAAGTCGCCCTGCTCGGAGGACTCGCCGGCGAAGGTGGAGTCGCCCCGGTTGTGGTACATCGTCGGGTCGTTGAGCCAGCCGGGCACCTTGAGGTTCTTCTTCGCGTCCGGCACGAACGGGGTCCTCGGGAAGGACTCCCCGTCGGCCTTCGGGAACTTCCGCTTCCCGTCGGCATAGTCCTTGTCGTCGAACGGCACGCCGTCCTTGGTCAGGTACGGGAACGCACCCTTCGACAGGTACGAGTAGGAGGCCTCCCTGTAGTCCACGACGTCGGCGGTGTGGTTGGTGATGACGTCGAAGAAGACCTTCATCCCCTTGGCGTGCGCCTTGTCGATCAGCCGTTCCAGGTCCGCGTTGGTCCCGAAGTGCGGGTCGACCTGGGTGAAGTCGGTGATCCAGTAGCCGTGGTAGCCGGCGGAGACGTCGTTCCCCTTGCCCTGCACCGGCTGGTTCTTGAAGATCGGCGCCATCCAGATGGCCGTGGTGCCGAGCCCCTTGATGTAGTCGAGCCGGTCGGTGAGCCCCTTGAGGTCGCCGCCCTGGTAGAAGCCCTTGTCGGTGGGGTCCAGGCCGGTCTCCAGGCGGGAGCCGGTCAGTCCGCCCCGGTCGTTGCGCGGATCACCGTTCGCGAACCGGTCCGGGAGCACGAAGTAGAACTGCTCGCGGGTCAGGTCGTTGCGGGCCGGTTCGGCGGCCAGTTTCGCGTCCGAGGGCGGAGCGGGCGCCTTGGCCTCGGCGGCCGCGGCGGGGAGGGCGGGCAGGAGCGTCACGGCCAGGGCGGCGGCGAGCACTCCTGCGGCAGGGCGTATCAAGGCGGGTCTCCTTGTGTACGTGTCGCATGGATGAGGGCCGCCCGGCGGGGGCGGGGAAGGTGGTGCCGGGCGGCCCTGGTCTGTGGGGCGGGTTCAGTTGCGCCAGGTGTCGGTCAGCGTGACCTTGCCGCTCGCGGGGACGGTGGCCGTCCGGTTGGCGCCGCTCTCCCAGGTGACGTTCCCGGAGGCGTCCTTGCGGATGTACTTGTACGCGAAGGACGTGCCGGCCGGGAGCGTGACGTCGAGCTTCCACACGGGGTAGGCGGCCGGGTCCAGCTTGAGCGCGGCGCCGGTGTTCCAGTTCCCGAGCTCGGCGCGGTCGCCGGTGACGTAGATGTTCTGGCCCGGCACGGTGGTGGCGTTGACGGCGAACGCCGCGCCGCCGGGGCCCGCGGGGGTGCCGGCGCAGGTACGGGCGTTGACGTGCAGGGCGAGGGCGGTCCCGGCGCCGAGCGTGGCGGTGAACTGGCCGCCGGAGCCGACGGTGACGGTGCGTCCGCTCTGCACGTCGCAGTAGTCGCCGGCGGGGAGCGAGGTCTGGAACGTCCGGGTCAGGGCCGAACCCTCGTGGTTGATCGCCACGTAGGCCTTGGAGCCGCGCCCGAAGGCGATCTGGTCACCGCCGTTGTCCCACCAGTTCACGACGCCCTGACCGCGCGCCGCGTTCCGGAAGCCGACCATGGAGGAGATCTCCCGCCAGGCGTGCTGGCACTTCCATCCGTCCGAGTAGCAGGCGTTGACCGTGCCGCCGTTCGGCGGGCCGGCGTCCTTGTCGGTCCACTCGTAGCCGGAGTGCACGTCCGGGGAGCCGTAGGGCCAGGCCAGCGTGAAGACCGTGGCGAGGGTGTAGGCGGACCCGTCCTTGTACGTCAGCGTGTCCCCGACGCGCTCGGTGTCGTGGTTGTCGACGAAGACGCCGCTCTGGGCGGACGGCATGTAGCCCCAGGCCTCGCCGAAGTTCTTCAGGTGGGCCAGGTTCTCGTTCTGGAAGACGCGCTTGAGGTCCCGGGCGTACCGGAACTCCTGCACGTCACCGCTGCCGAGGTACTCGCTCGGCTGGACGGCTTCCCCGGCGCCGTATATCGCCTCCTGCTTCCAGTAGACCCCGGGGTTCGTCAGCCGGGACTTGATGTCGGCGAGGTCCGCGGCGGGCATGTGCTTGGCGGCGTCGATGCGGAAGCCGTCGACGCCCAGCGACAGCAGGTCGTTGAGGTAGCCGGCGATCCGGCCCCGCACGTGGTCCTGGCCCGTGTCCAGGTCCGCGAGCTGCACGAGCTCGCAGTTCTGGACGTTGCCGCGGTCCTGGTAGTTGGAGATCGTCGCCCGGCAGTCGTCCAGGTCCGAGCCGGAGTAGATCCCCGGGTAGTTGTACTTCGTGTACGAACTCCCGCCCGTCCCGGTGAGGGTGGCGCCCGCGTCCGCCGGGCCCGCCATGTGGTTGATGACCGAGTCGACGACGACCTTCACACCCGCGGCGTGACAGGTGTCGACCATGGCCTTGAAGGCCGTACGGTCGCCCAGCCGGCCGGCGATCCTGTAGCTGACGGGCTGGTACGAGGTCCACCACTGGCTGCCCTGCACGTGCTCCTGCGGGGGCGACACCTGGACGTACCCGTACCCGGCGGGGCCGAGGCTGCCGGTGCAGGCCTTGGCCACGGAGTCGAAGCGCCACTCGAAGAGAACGGCCGTGACGTCCTTGTCGCCCGGGGGCGTGGCGGCTGCCTGCGGCGCGACGGCGGTGAGCGCGGCGGCGGCGGCGAGTGCGGTGGCGGTACTGAAAAGGGTTGCAGCTCTGACGGCCCTGGCAGGCATGCGGGGTCCTCCTGGGGGGAGAGGTGGGGATTGGAGCGACCGTAGGTCCCAGGTAGGAGCCCTGCAAGAGTTTGCGCAAGAGATTGCAGAATTGTTTCCGAGGCGTGTCCTGCTGGACAGACACCTCGACTAGGGCCCCCCAGAGGCGAGTTCACCCCTCAGGAACCCACACGACACCCCGTGCCGCGCACCGAAAGCGGCCGGAGGCGAGGACCAAGGCGCGGGGGGGCTCCGGGTGGGGCGGGGCCGGTCATTCGGAGGCCGAAGGCCGGGGGCGGCTCCGGGGAGCGGGAACCGAACGGACGGAAACCGAAAGCCGGGGCAGCTCCGGGGAGCGGGAACCGAACGGACGGAGACCGAAAGCCGGGGGCAGCCCCGGGGAGCGGGAACCGAACGGACGGAAACCGAAAGCCCGCGGCGGCTCCGGGGAGCGGGAACCGAGAACTCGGCGGTCAGTGACGTCCTGGGGGTTTCCCGTCAGTCCCATCGTCTCTCCGTGTCGGGCCGGTCCCTCAAGGGCGCTCCTTCGTCGCGTCGCTTCGCGATGTCGCTGCGCTCCACCCTTGACCGACCGTCCCGCCACGGAAATACGAGGACAGCCGGGAAACCCCCAAAGGAACGGGCCGGGACGGAATTTCAGGGACGAGGGCGGTGGCATGCCCGGGCAAAGCCAGGAGCGCGTCAGATCGCTACGCGCTCCTGCCTGACGGCGCCTGCGAGCCCCCTGGGCTGGGCATAAGCCGCCACCAACCGCTACGCGCTCCTGCAAGACGGCGTCCGCGAGCCCCGCGGGTTGGGCATAAGCCGCCACCAACCGCTACGCGCTCCTGCCTGACGGCGTCAGCGAGCCATATGGGCTGGTCATAGGCGCGACAGATCGCTACGCGCTCCTGCGAGACGGCGTCAGCGAGCCATTTGGGCCGGACATAAGCCGCCGCAGATCGATGCACGCTGCTCGATCAGGCGTCTGCGATCCGTCTGGGGCTGGTCGCGGGCCGCAGAAACCTTCTCCGACTCTTCGTGGTCGGCGTCCGGCCCCTGCGTGGGGCGGAAAAGCGTCAGATGACGGCTGGAGCGATGCCAATCCATGTCTGGGCGGGTGTGCGCCTCAAAGAGCCGTCAATTCGCCCCAATTGCACCCGTCTGTACCGGCGGCTGGGATCTCATGGTGGTCTTGATGGGGGTTGGGTTCGGCTGAGCCGATGGATCGCCCCTCCGCCCCGCGATAGGGCCCCTAACGACCCGAGATGAGGGGCGGACGCGGTCGTCGAGAAGCGCGTAGCGATCGATGGCGGCCTATGCCCAGCCCACGGGGCTCGCAGACGCCGTCCGGCAGGAGCGCGTAGCGATTTGACGCGCCCCGGGCTCCGCCCGGACGCATCCGACGCCCCGTCCCTGAAAACTGGTCCCGGCCCGTTCCTCTGGGGGCTTCCCGGCAGTCTTTCGGATTTCCGGGGCGGGACGGTCGGTCAAGGGTGGCCGAAGGCCATCACGAAGTGACGCGACGAAGGAGCGCCCTTGACGGGCCGGCCCGACACGGAGAGACGATGGGACTGACGGGAAACCCGCAGCACGTCCCTGATCCCGCCCGAGCGGATCCCGCTCCTCCCACACCACCCCGCGCCGGGAGGTGGGTGGGAAACCGCCGACCCGGGGCGGTGGGGCCGCGGGGGTGAAGGCCCCGCCCCCGTGGCCCCGCACCCCCGGCCCCGCCCGCACCCCCGACCCCGCCGCACCCCCGACCCGCCCCCCCTACACCGGCACCTGGCCCGTCGAGCCGCGCACCACCAGTTCCGGCTGGAAGACGTACTCCGTGCGCTGGACCGGGGTTCCGGAGACCGCCTCCAGGAGGGCGCCGACCGCGGCCGTCGCCATCGCCCGTACCGGCTGGCGGACCGTGGTCAGCGGCGGGTCCGTGAAGGCGATCAGCGGCGAGTCGTCGAAGCCGACCACCGACACGTCCTGCGGCACCCGCAGGCCGCGCTCGCGCGCGGCCCTTATCACCCCGAGCGCCATCGGGTCGCTGCCGCACACGATGCCGGTGCAGCCGCGGTCGAGGAGGGCGCCGCCCGCGGCGTGCCCGCCCTCGACCGTGAAGAGGGTGCGCTGGATCCGCCCCTCGTCCTGCGCGTCCGGTACGACGGACCGGAAGCCCTGCTCCTTGCGGGCCGAGGGCACGTAGCGGGTCGGCCCGATGGCCAGTCCGATCCGTTCGTGCCCGAGGTCCTGCAGGTGCCGTACGGCCATCTCGGCGGCCGCCCGGTCGTCCGGGGAGATGAAGGGGGCGTTCACGTGCTCGTTGAAGCCGTTGATCATCACGAACGGCAGCCCGCGGGAGGCGAGGCGCTGGTAGCGGGCGGGGTCGGCGTGGGAGTCGGCGTGCAGCCCCGACAGGAAGACGATGCCGGTGACCCCCCGCTCCTCCAGCTGCTCCACCAGTTCGTCCTCGGTGGCCCCGCCCGGTGTCTGCGTGCACAGCACCGGGGTGTAGCCGTGCCCGGCCAGGGCCTGTTCGATGACCTGGGCGAACGCCGGGAAGATCGGGTTGGTCAGCTCCGGGATGAGCAGTCCGACCAGGCCGTTGCTGCGGCGCTTGAGCCGGACGGGCCGCTCGTAGCCGAGCAGGTCCATCGCGGCCAGCACCTTGTGCCGGGTGCCGGCCGCGACGCCCGCCTTGCCGTTGAGCACGCGGCTGACCGTCGCCTCGCTGACCTGGGCCTGCGCGGCGATGTCCGTCAGCCGGAGGGGGGACGTCACCCCGCCGTCACCTGCCACCACACCGTGGTGTCGGCCGGCAGCACGCCGTCCTCCACCGTCGCACCGCTGGACAGCAGGGCCTTGCCCGCGACGGGGAACCGTACCGCCGTGCCGGTGGTGTTGGCGGTGCAGAGGAAGTCGCCGCGGCGGAAGACCAGGACGCCGTCGGGAGCCTCCTGCCAGTCCACGGACTCGCCCGCGCCCAGGTCCGGGTGCTCGCGGCGCAGCCGCAGGGCGGCCCGGTACAGCTCCAGGGTGGAGGACGCGTCGCCGGTCTGCGCCTCGACGCTCAGCTCCGCCCAGGAGTCCGGCTGCGGGAGCCAGCTGCCGCCGGTGCCGAAGCCGTACGGGGCCTCGGTGCCCGACCACGGGATGGGGACCCGGCAGCCGTCGCGGAAGCCGTCCTGTCCGGCCGCGCGGAAGAACGACGGGTCCTGGCGGACCTCGTCCGGCAGGTCGGTGACGTCGGGCAGGCCGAGTTCCTCGCCCTGGTAGACGTATGCCGAACCGGGCAGCGCCAGCATCAGCAGGCTCGCCGCGCGGGCCCGCCGCAGACCGAGCTCGCGGTCTCCGGGCTCGCGCAGCTGGGTGCCGAGGCCGGCGGGGTTGGCGAAGCGGGTGGCGTGCCGGGTCACGTCGTGGTTGGACAGCACCCAGGTGGTGGGGGCGCCGACGGGGCGCATCGCGGCGAGCGAGCCGTCGATGACCTCGCGGAGCGCGGTCGCCTCCCAATCGCTCGTCAGGTACTGGAAGTTGAAGGCCTGCTGCATCTCGTCGGGGCGGACGTAGCGGGCCGTGCGCTCGACGGTCGGGGTCCATGCCTCTGCGACCAGGACGCGGTCGCCCTCGTACTCGTCGAGGATGCGGCGCCAGGAGCGGTATATCTCGTGGACGCCGTCCTGGTCGAAGAAGGGCATGACGTCGTTGCCGAGCAGCTTGAGCTGGTCCCTGGCGCCGAGGTCGGGCAGCCCGGGGGCCTTGACCAGGCCGTGGGCGACGTCGACGCGGAAGCCGTCGGCGCCGAGGTCGAGCCAGAAGCGCAGGATGGAGCGGAACTCGTCCTGGACGGCGGGGTGGTCCCAGTTGAAGTCGGGCTGCTCGGGCGCGAAGAGGTGCAGGTACCACTCGCCGTCCGCGACCCGGGTCCAGGCCGGGCCGCCGAAGATCGACTCCCAGTCGTTGGGCGGCAGTTCGCCGTCCTCACCCTTGCCGGGACGGAAGTGGAAGCGCTCGCGCAGTCGGGAACCGGGGCCTTCGCGCAGCGCCTGCTTGAACCACTCGTGCTGGTCGGAGCAGTGGTTCGGGACGAGGTCGACGATGATGCGCAGGCCGAGTCCGTGGGCTTCGCGGATCACGGCGTCGGCGTCGTGCAGGGTGCCGAACATGGGGTCGATGGCCCGGTAGTCGGCGACGTCGTAGCCGGCGTCGGCCTGCGGGGAGGCGTAGAAGGGGCTGAGCCAGACGGCGTCGACGCCCAGGTCCTTGAGGTAGGGCAGGCGGCTGCGGATGCCTTCGAGGTCGCCCATGCCGTCTCCGTTGGAGTCGGCGAAGCTGCGCGGATAGACCTGGTAGATCACCGCGTCTCTCCACCAGCCGGGCAGGGTGCCGGTGGTGGTGGGAAGTGCGTCGGCGAGGTGCTGGGTCATGTCGTCCTTGAAGAGGTCGGGCCGGGAGGTGGAACGGGCAGGCTCGGGTGGTCAGCCCTTGGTGGCGCCTGCCGTCATCCCGGCGACGAGGTGACGCTGGGCGAATACGAAGAAGATCGCCGCGGGGATGGCGATGAGGACCGAGGCGGCGCTCATGGCACCCCAGTTGGAGGTGTACTGGGTGACGAAGGTCTGCAGGCCGCCGGCCAGGGTGAGGTTCTCGTCGCCGACCATGAAGGCGGAGGCGTAGGCGACCTCGCCCCAGGCGGTGATGAAGGCGTAGAAGCCGGTGACGGCGAGGCCGGGCTTGGCGAGCGGGAGGATCAGCCGCCAGAAGGTGCCGAAGGGGTTGAGTCCGTCGACGCGGCCGGATTCGTCGATCTCGACGGGGATGGTGTCGAAGAAGCCCTTCATCATCCATGCGCAGAACGGCACGGCGATGGTGAGGTAGGTGATGATCAGGCCGACGGGCTGGTTGAGCAGCCCGAGCTGTCCCATCAGGTTGTAGAGCGGGACGATCAGGATGGCCATGGGGAACATCTGCGTGATGAGCAGGGTCCACATGAGCGGCTTCATGCCGGGGAACTTGAAGCGGCTGACCGCGTATCCGGTGGTGGCGGCGATGAAGACACCGAGGACGGTGGTGACGCCGGCGACCAGCACGGAGTTGAGGAACCAGTCGAGGAAGTGGCTCGACTCCAGCAGGTACTCGTAGTTGCTGAGGGTGGGTTCCTTGACGAAGTCCGTGGTGATCGCGTGCTGCGCGGGCTTGAGCGAGGTCAGCAGGATCCACAGGACCGGGAAGACGGCGATGACGGACGCGACGACGAGCGTCGCGTGCAGGCCGACGGAGGCGAGCGGGGAGCGGCTGCCCCGGGTACGCGTGCTGGTCATGGTCACCACACCTCTCCCTGCTTGCGCAGCGAGCGCCGGTAGACCAGCGCGAAGATCATGAGCAGCAGGAGGATCAGTACGCCCCACGTCGCGGATACGGCGAAGTCGCGCGGGCTCGTGATGAAGGCCTCCCGGAAGGCCTGGGTCACCAGGATCTCGGTGGAGTCTCCCGGTCCGCCGCGGGTGAGCAGGAAGATCACCGGGAACATGTTGAAGGTCCAGATGGTGGAGAGCAGGATCACGGTCATGCTCACCGCGCGCAGCCCGGGCAGGGTGATGTGCCGGAAGCGCTGCCAGGCGCTGGCGCCGTCCATCTCGGCCGCCTCGTACAGCTCGCCGGGGATCGACTGCAGGCCGCCGAGGAGGGCGACCATCATGAAGGGGATGCCCAGCCAGACGTTGACGGCGATGACCGAGAACTTGGCCCAGGTCGGGTCGTCGAGCCACGGCACGGCGGCGATGCCGCCGCCGTCGAGGACCTTGTTGAGGATGCCGTTGTCGCGGTTGAAGAGGAACCGCCAGGCGAAGACGGAGACGAAGCCGGGCACGGCCCAGGGCAGGATGAGCGCCATGCGGTAGGCGGCGCGGCCCCGGAACTGCCGGTTCAGCATGTTGGCGAGGGTCAGTCCGAGCACGAACGTGATGGACACGCACGCGACGGTCCAGACCACCGTCCACACCAGCCGCTGCAGGAACACCGGGTCGCCGAGCACCGCCGTGTAGTTGTCGAGTCCGATGAACTCGTACGTGGCGTCGATGTGGCGGGCGCCGATGTCACGGGCGACGTTGCGCTCGTTGGCGTCGGTCAGCGACAGGTAGATGCCGCGGACGAGCGGCCAGCCGATGATCACGCCGAGGACGAGCACGACCGGGGCGACCATGGCCCAGGCGTACCAGTGGGTGGCGAGGGCGCGCCTCAGGCCACCTGTGTTGCGTGTGTTCCCTGTGTTCCCGCTGTCAGTCCAGCGGCTCCGGCCGCGGACGGCGGAGTCGTTCCCGACTCCGTCGTCCGCGGCCTTCACCACAGACTGGCTGGTGTCAGCAGCCATCGTTTCGTTACTTCCAGCCCTTGAGGATCTTGCGGAACTCGATGCCGGCCGCCTTGGCCGCGTCCTCCGGGCTCGACGCCCCGGTGATCGCCTTGGTGTACTCGACCTTCAGCGGCTCGAAGAGGGAGCCGTTCTCCGGGATCCAGGCGCGCTCGACGGCCTTGTCGACGGCCGGCTTGAAGAACTGGACCATCTCGCTGCTCTTGACGTCCGGCTGCTCGTAGGCGGCGGTACGGGTCGGCAGCAGGCTCAGCTCCTTGGCGGACTGGACCTGGACCTCCTGGGAGGTCATGTACTCGACGAAGGCGTGGGCGGCGGCGCGGTTCTTCGAGCCGGCGTAGACGCCGAGGTCGTGGCCGCCCTGCGGGGCGCCGGCCTTGGCCGAGCCGGCCGGGACGGCGGCGATGCCGAGGTTGGCCTTGTCCTTGAACTGGTCGCCGGCGTAGGTGTCGGCGACGGCCCACGGACCGTTGATCATCATGGCGGCCTCGCCGGTCTTGAAGGCCGTCTGCATGTTGGCGTAGCCGTCGGTGGCGTTGGTGACCGCGGCACCGGAGGCGACCAGGTCGCGGGCGGTCTTGAAGGCCTTGACGCCCGCCTCGTTGTCGACGGTGACCGTCTTGTTCTTCGCGTCGACGAGGTCGCCGCCCTCGCCGTAGATCAGCGGGAGGAACCAGTAGGAGTCGTCGCCGCGCAGGTAGAGGGCGGCCTTGCCGGTCTTCGCCTTGATCGCCTCGGCGGCGGTCTTCAGCTCCGCCAGCGTCTTGGGGGGCTGGACGCCGGCGTCGGCGAGCATCTTCTTGTTGTAGAAGAGGCCGAGGGTGTCGATGACCTGCGGCACGGCGTAGGTCTTGCCCTCGTACTTGCCGCTGGCCGCGGCCTGCGGCAGGAACTCGCTGTCGACCTTCTTCGCCATGTCCGCCGGGACCTCGTCGAGGTAGCCGAGGGAGGCGAAGTCCGCGACCCAGCCGACGTCGGCGCGGATCACGTCAGGAGCGTCGGAGCCGCTGCTGAAGGCGTTCTTGACCTTGTTCTGCGCGTCGCCGTACGGGACGTTGACGTACTTGACTGTGACCTTCGGGTGCTTCGCCGTGAACCCCTCGGCGATCTTCTGGAAGCTGGCCTTCTCGGCGTCGTTCGCGGTGTCCCACCACGTGACCGTGCCGGAAAGCTCGCCGCCGGCGTCGGTCCCGCCGTTGCCCTTGTCGTCACCGCCGCAAGCCGTCGCCGCGAGCGCCAGGGCCGCGACCAGCGCGGTGGCCGCTATGCCACGCCGCATATGAACTCCTTCGATGATCCCGGCCGCGCCCTCGCGGTCCCGAGTTGCCAGGAACGTAACAAGACTGAAAGAGGACCGAAAGGGCTTGCGCAAACTTTCTGCAAGCGGAGGCGATCGTTACATCCGTGTGTCCGGACGGTGTCCGCAGCTTGCTGTTAGTTCGAGGCACGTTCGACTGTCCGAGCCCGCAACCAGGGGGGTAGTAGCCGCGTTGACCCCGATATGACCCACGAGTCGACGGCCGTCGGCCTTGCAAGCGCTTACAGCAACGCCGCGGCTGCGAGCGGTGACTGGTGGCGCGATGCCGTCATTTACCAGGTGTACGTACGCTCCTTCGCCGACAGCGACGGTGACGGGATCGGCGACCTGCGCGGCGTCCGATCCCGCCTCCCCCACCTCGCCCGCCTCGGGGTCGATGCCGTGTGGCTCACCCCGTTCTACGCCTCCCCGCAGGCGGACGGCGGCTACGACGTCGCCGACTACCGGGCCGTCGACCCGCTCTTCGGCGACCTCGCCGACGCCGAGGACCTCCTCCGGGCGGCCCATGGGCTGGGGCTGCGGGTCATCGTCGACGTGGTGCCGAACCACACCTCCGAACAGCACCCGTGGTTCCGGGCCGCGCTCGCCGGGGAGCCGCGGGCTCGGGAGCGCTACCTCTTCCGCCGCGGGCGTGGCGCGGACGGGAGCCTCCCGCCGAACGACTGGGAGTCGGTCTTCGGCGGCCCTGCCTGGACCCGCGTCGCGGACGGCGAGTGGTATCTGCACCTCTTCGCGCCCGAGCAGCCGGACCTCGACTGGAGCCGTCCGGAAGTCGCCGCCGAGTTCGACTCCGTCCTGCGCTTCTGGCTCGACCTCGGCGTCGACGGCTTCCGCATCGACGTCGCCCACGGCATGGTCAAGGCCGACGGCCTGCCGGACATCGGCCGCGGCGCCCAGGCCACGCTGATCGGCACCGAGCCGCTGCCGTTCTTCGACCAGGACGGGGTCCACGAGATCCACCGCTCGTGGCGCCGGCTGCTCGACTCCTACGAAGGGGCGCGCATCGGGGTCGCCGAGGCGTGGGCCCCGTCCTCGGAGCGGCTCGCCCTGTACGTCCGCCCGGACGAGCTCCACCAGGCCTTCAACTTCCGCTTCCTGAACTGCCCCTGGGACCCGGCGGCGATGCGGACCGTGATCGACGAGTCCCTGGCCGCCACCACCTCGGTCGGCGCCCCGACCACGTGGGTGCTGTCCAACCACGACGTCGTCCGCCATGTCACCCGCTACGGCGGCGGGGCGCAGGGCCTGGCCCGAGCCCGGGCCGCGGCCATGCTGATGCTGTCCCTGCCCGGCTCGGCCTACCTCTACCAGGGCGAGGAACTGGGCCTCCCGGAGGTCACCGCCCTCCCCCCGGAATGCCGCCAGGACCCGGCCTTCCGCCGCGTCCGCCGCCCGACCGTCATCGCCCCGCGCGCCGGCGACCACCCCGCACCACAGGCCCACACCCCCACCCGGCCGGAGGCCGAAACCGCCGCCGGTCCGCAGGCCGCGACCGGGACCGCGCCCGCGCCCGACCTGCCGACCGCGCCGGAGGCGGACGGGCAGGACGGGTTGCGTGACGGCTGTCGCGTACCCCTCCCGTGGGCGGGGGCCGAGCCCCCGTACGGGTTCGGGCCCGGCGGCAGCTGGCTGCCGCAGCCCCCCGAGTGGGCCGGCCTCAGCGTCGCCGCCCAGACCGGCGACCCCCACTCCACGCTGGAGCTCTACCGCGCCGCCCTGGAACTGCGCCGCGCCATGCCGGGACTGGGCGCCCCCGAGGCCGGCGCGTCCCCCGACCCCCGCGGGATGCACTGGCTCCCCTCCCCCGACGGGGTCCTCCTCTTCACCCGCCCCGGCTTCGCCTGCACCCTCAACACCCGCCCGGAGCCCGTCGAACTCCCCGCGCCCGGTCGCCCCGTACTCTCCAGCGCCCCCGTCGAGACCGACGGCCGCACCGTCCGTCTTCCCCCGGATTCGTGCACGTGGTGGGCATTTTGACGTGGCGGCCGGTACAGTCCAATCCCGTGACCGCACGGCTAGCCGACATCGCAGCCCAGGCGGGGGTCAGCGAAGCCACAGTCAGCCGCGTGCTCAACGGCAAGCCCGGTGTGGCCGCGGGCACCCGCGAATCCGTGCTGGCCGCGCTCGACGTGCTCGGCTACGAACGCCCCGTACGGCTGCGCCAGCGCAGCGCCGGCCTCGTCGGACTGATCACACCCGAGCTGGACAATCCCATCTTCCCGGCGCTCGCCCAGGTCATCGGCCAGGCGCTGACCCGCCAGGGATACACGCCGGTGCTGGCCACGCAGACGCCCGGCGGGTCCACCGAGGACGAGCTGACCGAGATGCTCGTCGACCGCGGCGTCTCCGGGATCATCTTCGTCTCCGGCCTGCACGCCGACACCACGGCCGATATGGGGCGCTATGACCAACTCCGTGGCCAAGGCGTCCCCTACGTCCTGATCAACGGCTTCTCCGACAAGGTGCAGGCCCCCTTCGTCTCCCCCGACGACCGTGCGGCAATGCACCTCGCCGTCACGCACCTCGCCGCGCTCGGCCACACCCGGATCGGCCTCGCGGTCGGACCGAAGCGGTTCGTGCCGGTGCTGCGCAAGATCGAGGGCTTCCGGGCCGGGATGAAGGAGCGTCTCGGCCTGGACGAGGCCGAGACCGAGGAACTGATCCAGCACTCCCTCTACTCGCTCGAAGGCGGCCAGGCCGCCGCTTCCGCGTTGATCTCGCGCGGCTGCACGGCAGTGGTGTGCGCGAGCGACATGATGGCGCTCGGTGCGATCCGTGCGGCCCGCCAGCAGGGACTGCGGGTGCCGCAGGACGTCTCCGTCGTCGGTTTCGACGACTCCCCGCTCATAGCGTTCACCGACCCGCCGCTGACCACCATCCGCCAGCCCGTGCAGGCGATGGGGCAGGCGGCGGTGCGGACCCTGCTGGAGGAGATCGGCGGTACGCCGGCCCCGCACAGTGAATTCGTGTTCCTGCCGGAACTGGTGGTGCGCGGCTCCACGGCCTCGGGCCCCGGTCAGCGGCGCGGCCCGTCTCGTACCTGAGGCGGACCGGCTGCGCCGAAGACCGTCCCGGGGGATGATCGGAGGCGAGAGCTCATCTGGCAGACTCTCTCCCCATGGGTGAATCGAGCGTGAAGACACTGGAAACCCGGACGGACGTCTCCTCACCCGAAGTGGTCGAGACCGAGACCCGCCCGGAGTCCGACCGCGCCCTGCTCTCCCGGCTGCGCGCCCCGCGCCGACCGCGGATCTGGTTCGAGATCGTGCTGATTCTGGTCAGCTACTGGACCTACTCGCTGATCCGCAACGCGGTGCCCGAGCAGAAGTCGATCGCCCTCGCCAACGCCGACTGGATCTGGAGTGTCGAGCGGACCCTCGGCATCGCCGTCGAGCAGTCGGTCAACCACGCCGTCAATTCCGTGACGTGGCTGATCGTGGGCATGAACTACTACTACGCCACGCTCCACTTCGTCGTGACCATCGGCGTGCTGGTGTGGATCTACCGCTTCCATCCGGGGCGGTACGCCGCCACGCGCCTGGTCCTCTTCGCCACCACCGGCGTCGCCCTGGTCGGCTACTACTTCTACCCGCTCGCGCCGCCCCGGCTGATGAACGGGCAGGACTTCATCGACACCGTGCTGGTGCACCACACCTGGGGCTCCATGGCCTCCGGGAACCTCAAGCACATGTCGAACCAGTACGCTGCGATGCCGTCCATGCACATAGGGTGGTCGCTGTGGTGCGGCCTGACGATCTTCGCGGTCGCCTCGGCCCCCTGGGCCCGGATCCTGGGCCTGCTCTACCCCACGGCGACCCTCGTCGTCATCGTCGCCACCGCCAACCACTTCTGGCTCGACGCCGTGGGCGGCATGATCTGTCTGGCCTTCGGCTACACCGTCTCGCGCACCTGGTACGGCGCGATGCCGCACCGCCTGCCCCGCCACCCCGAGCACACGGGCCCGCACCCCGCGGCGCAGATGCTGAACCGCTTCCGCACCCGCGCCTAGGTCGTGCGCTCGTATTCGACCTGGGTCAGTGGCCGCCCGTCACCGAAGTCGTGGCTACGGGTGGCGCCGCTCTCGGTGAAGCCGGCCTTGGTGTAGAAGCGCCGGGACTGGTGGGTGTCGCGCAGCGTCCACAGGTGCGCCCGGGCGAACCCCGCGCCGCTCAGCTCCTCCAGCGTTCCCGCCATGAGCGCGGCCGCGGCGCCGCTGCCCCAGCTGTCGGGGTGGCTGTAGAAGGAGAGGATCTCGGCCAGGCCCGGCCGGGTCGGGGACGAGCGGTAGGCGGACATGGCCACCGGACGGCCGTCCCCTTCGGCCAACAGGATCGCGGAGTCCTGCTGCGCGAGCCGTGCGTGCCAGCGGGTACGCCTGCTCGCGACCCCGTCCGCGGCGAACCCAGGATCGAAGAAGGGCGCGTACGCCGCCTCCCAGGCGGCGGCGTGGATCTCGCCGAGGACGTCCCCGTCGTATGGGCGAGCGCGACGAACCGTGAACTTCATTTCCACCACCTTCTGAGCGGGGCCGCCTCATCGCCCGGGGCGATCCTCTCCAGGGCCTCGGTGAGCGTGCGGACATATGCCTGGTCGGCGAGGATCCTTACCCCGGCGAAGGGCCGGCTGAGCCGTTCTTCCCGCGCCAGGAGCCCTCGCAGCAGGGACGCCGCCGAACCGGCCGGGGCTCCCATCCCTCCGAGGCGGTGGACGGCTTCCCGCACCGGCATGGCCGGGCTGCCCGTCCATGCCGGGTCCACCTCCGCGAGCAGAACCGGTATCGCGGGCGCGGGGTCCCCGGTGATGCGCCAGTACGCGTGCGCGGCGGCGACCCGCGTCCACGCGCCGGCCGATTCCGTCATGCGGAGAACGGGGTCCGCGTGCGCCGCGGCCAGGGGGCCGAGGTCGGCGAGGAAGGGCAGGCCGTGGCTCGCCGTCCCCGACCGCACGACCGCCGCGCACACGTCGAGGGCGAGGGTCGGGTCGCCGGTCACCTTCCAGTGCGCCCAGGCGGCCAGGCGTGTGTGGGGGCGGCCGGCTCCCGGGTCACGACCGGTGGCGTACGCGGCCAGCCGGTCGGCGGCGACCGCGGCCGGGGGGCCGATCCGCCCGAGGGCGCGCAGGGCGTCGTAGGCGTACGGGGTATCCAGGCTCCGCATCACCTCGGGCACGGCGGGCGCGGCGGCAGGTCCCCACAGTGCGAGGAGTTCCAGGAGGGCGGTGCGTTCCGGCTCGCGCCGCAGGGCGGGCCGCACCACGGGGAGCAGCTCCGCGGCGGGCAACGCGGCCAGGATGCGTACGCGGGGACGGTCCCCCGGGAGGCGGTTGTCGTCGGCGAGGCGCCGCAGGGCGGGCAGCGCCCGGACGTCACCCATCCCGGCAAGGGCGAGCGCGAGCACGTTGTCGCGGTACACGGAGCCCCGGCCGAGGGACTCGGCGATCAGGTCGGCGTGCGCGGAGACGGCAGGGCCGGCCTGCGACACCGCCTGATCGGCGTCCCGGCTGGTGTGCGTGCCGTCGCAGGCGGCCTCGACCACGACCGCCCAGCACCACGGCTCGGGCCGCCGGTGGCGGAAGACAGCCTTGATGGCTTCCGCGAGTCGGATCACGCGGCGGCGTGAGCGACGAACCCGTTCCAGGCGTCCGGACCGACGGCGAGGCGCGCGCCCTCGGGACGCTTGGAGTCCCGGACGAGGACCGTGCCGGGGGTGTGGGCGACCTCGATGCACTCGTTGCTGTCGCTGGCGCTGTAGCTGCTCTTGGTCCAGGCGACCTCGATGCACTCAGGCCCGTCGTTGGTGCTGTAGCTGCTCTTCACCCACTTCAGTGCGGAGAGGCCCTCGCCCGACGGCTTGATGCTCATGTCTCCCCCAGTACCTTCTCGATGTACGCCAGCGATTCCCGAGGCGTCAGAGCCTGTGCTCGGATCATGCCATAGCGCATGTCCAGGACCTGGACCTCTTTGGGGTCAGTGATCAAACGGCTGACCAGCTGAACTTCGTTGTGTCCTACCGTCGTTCCATCCCTGAGACGCATCAGCTGGAGCGATCCGGCGAGACCGGCGTGCTCCTCGACGGCCGTGGGCATCACCTGGATTTCGACGTGCCGCAGCCTGCCCACCTCAAGCAGGTGCTCCAGTTGGCGGCGCAACACCATCCTGCCCCCGATGGGCCGTCGAAGCACCGCTTCTTCCTGCACAACGGTGAGCAACGGGGCCGCGGTTTGGCGGAGAACCTTCTGACGGTCCATGCGAGCGGCGACGAGGCGTTCGACCACCTCCTCGGGGTAGGCGGGACGCCGGAGCCCGTACAGGGCACAGGCGTACTCCTCCGTCTGCAGGAGCCCATGCGCGACGATGTTGGCGTACGCGCCGATCTCGACCGTCTCGGATTCCAACTTGGCCAGATCCCGGACCTTCTTGGGATAGCGGGCCCTTTCGATGTCGGCCTTCATCGCGGCGATTTTCCCGCCCGCCCCAAGGACCTCGTCCGCCTTGTCCAGGAACTCCGGGCGCGGAATACGGGCTCCGCGTTCGATCTTGTAGATCAGGTTCGCCCCGTATCCCATCCCCTCACCGAACTTCGCCCGGTCGAGCCCTGCCGCCTCGCGCCACATCTTCAGCTGGCGTCCCACCGTGGCGATGACCGCCCCCGACTCGTCCTCCGGGTCGAGTTCCCAGCTCGACTCGTCGGCGCCGTCCGTGTTCACATCCGCCTCCCCTTGGACCGCGAGGACACCACCGGACCGCCCTGGACAGCCGTCGTACACAGCGCCCTCAACTCTGTTCAGCGTACGCACGGATGGCCACGCTGAGTCACGTGAATCAGGAAATCTCCCTCGTCGCCACGCTCCCTTCCACCCCGCGCGGAGCCCGCGCCGCACGCGCGCTCGGGGTGGACCAACTCACGGAGCGAAAGCTTCCGTTCGAGGATGCGGCACAGGTCGTCGCCGAGCTCGCCGCGAACGCCGTGACCCACGGCAGGGTGAGCGGGCGGGACTTCCGGCTCGCGCTGCGCCTCGCGCCGGGGCCTACGCTGCGTATCGAAGTGTCCGACACTCGCAGGGAGTTCGGGCCGCTCGCAACCGGCGGCGCACCGGACGCCGAGGCGGAGTCGGGGCGGGGACTGGTGCTGGTGTCCGCGCTCGCCGTGCGGTGGGGGACGGATCTAAGGGCTGTCCCGTAATCCCCGGCGGGCGCACGACGACAGTCACGGCACCTCGCCGCGTTGTCGGAACGCCCGGATACGCCCAGTATCAGCACGCTCCTCCGCCTTGCGATGCACCGCGTCTGACGCCGCGCGCTGATCCACCGGGGATTACGGGACAGCCCTTAGGGCCGGCACCGCTGAAGACGGTGTGGGCGGAAATGGATCTGGCGAGTCCGATTTCACCGGATCGAGGTTTCCACGACCCGGTGGATCAATATCCGGTGCCGCACGACGCCTAAAGACCAATAACCGGGGGAAATGACCTTCCATACCTCCCCCTCCCCTCTCACCCGGTCGGGTGAATCACCCCAACCGAGCTGGCGGGCAGGGCAATTCGCCGGGCACTCTGAATCCCGACAACCCCAAAACGCATTCGGCCCCCGGCCGGGACGGCAATCCCGGTCGAGGGCCTGACCACAGCGGAAGAAGCACCTTCCCCATGGCTGACCAGCAGCTTAGCGCGCCTGTGCGCGTCCCGTCGGGGATCCGACACGTCAACCACGACCACCGCCGCGGCTACGTCAAGATCGGCAACCATCTCGCCCAGCACCGCGAGCTGAGCATGGCGGCGATCGGCCTGGCCACGCACATCCAGTCGCTCCCGACAGGCTCCAAGGTGACCATCAAGGCCCTCGCCGAACGCTTCCCGGAGGGCGAGGTCCGTATCGCCACCGCCCTGCGCGAGCTGGAGCGGCACGGCTACCTGGCCCGCTTCCAGGAGCGGCTTCCCACGGGCCGCGTCGTGACCTGCACGGTGTCGTACAACAACCCGCCCGCGATGGCCGACGCCACCCGCGAGCGGCGGATCCCGTCCCAGCGGTCCGAGCCGAAGCCCGTCCCCCGACGGGACCCGGATCCGGAGCCCGAAGCGGAGCCCGAGCCCGGCCCGGAGCCCGCGCCCGCAGGCGCACTCGCGCCCGAACCCATTCCGTCCGAGGTCGAGTTGGCGGCGCGGGAACTGCTGGCCCGGCTGCGCCTGCGCGATCCGCGGCTGCTGCTGTCCGAGCGCGACACCGTACGGCTGGCGCCCGCCGCGGCCGTCTGGCTGGAGCGCGGACTGACCCCGAGCGCCGTGACCGCGGCTCTCACGCGCTCGCTGCCGACGCCGCCGATCCACTCCCCCGCCGCGCTGCTCGCCCACCGCCTGCGGGAACTGCTGCCGCCCCGCCTGCCGGACCACCCCTGGACACCCCACCCGGCCGGCCCGGACCGTACCGTCCACCCCCTCCGCACATGCGACGGCTGCGAACTCGCCTTCCGCTCCCCCACCCCCGGCCGCTGCCGGAGCTACGCGCCGCCGACGGGCGGGACGGCCACCGCCGTCGCCTGAACCCTGCGGTGCGGTGCCCGCGCGCTACAGCGATTCGTCGGCGGCCCGGTCCATGAACGACTGCAGTGCGGCGAGCTGCGCCTTCACCGCCTCGGCGAATTCGGCGTCGGCTTTCGCCAGGTCGACACCTTCGGGGCCCTTGGCGTACCGGTCCGTCGCCAGCTCCCCCACGCGCGCGGAGCGGGTGTCGATCGCCGCCAGGTCCCGCCGCCCTTCGGACGGTGCCACGAGGCGCGCCGTCGTGAGGGCCCGGGAGAGGTCCGTGTTGGCCGGCGCGTATCCGCCCTCGAACTGGCGCCGCCTCTCCTGCGGGGTCTTGGTGGGGTCGAGGCTCACGCTCAGCAGTTGGGTGGCCTGCTGCAGGTACTCGTTCACGGCCGCCGCGAGTTCCACGTAGGCCGCCCGGCGGATGTCCGAACGGCGGGCGTGGGCCTCCTCCCGGCGCGTGTCCTTGGCCTCGAAGTAGGCGAGCGTGCTTCCCGTCAGACCGGCCAGGGCGCCGATCAGCGCTCCGGCGAGCGCGGCGGTCGTGGCGGTCACGGCGCTCCGCTGTCTCGGACGTTCGCTCGTCTGGTCACCGGCCCTGTCCTTCTTCTGCGTCACGGCAGTACCCCTACCGCGGCCGGACCGGCTCGGCGCCTGCAACCACCTGTAGGCACGAACACGCACAGTCGCGCGAAGGAATTGCTACGGGCCGATCATGCCGACCGTCGTCCTGATCTTTTCCGGGCCCCGTCAATTCCTCCGAATGGTCCGCGGAGAATGCGGGCAGGTTGTTCCGGCACCCTCCGCCGGGCCCTTTCCCCCGCAGCCAGGACCTCGCCTTGGGCCGCGCCCTGGACCGCCCCCGTCAGGGCACGGGCCCCGACGCCGCGGTCCGGCACCTGGTTGCGTGACATGCGTCACGACACGAACCCCAGCGCCGGAGGGCTTCCCCGGCGCGCCAGCCCATCGACATTTCGATATTTGTCCGTTTTGGATTCGACATTCCCCTCACCTACGGGAACGGAATCCCGGCTGCCGCCTGACCTGCCCCCTACTTCCCTGGTCACGGCCGCTCCTGAAGACACATCACATGGTTGTGCAAGTGACCTGATCGTGACCATGCACGATCAACGGCCCGTTTCAAGCGGCGTGCCGAATCCTCCGCGTGAGCGCGAAACGGAAACTTGCCAGGCCAATGGCGGGCTTCTAAGAATGTCGACCATTCCGGCGTCCCGCAGTTCCGGCGCCGGAAGCTTCGCGATCACCGAATGAGGTCACGCATGCAGAAGCATCGGAAGAAGAAGCAGTACCGGAAGATAATCATCGGCGTCAGCGCTCTCGGAATCGTGGGTGTCCCCACGGCCGCCATGGCCTGCTTCGACACCGGCGGCGACGACACCGGCCGGACGCGCACGGTGAGCCACCAGGCGCAGCGCCCGTGGCAGTACGTGCCCACGGCCGTCCCGAACACCACGGTTCCGGTGGACGTCCCGACGGCGCCGAGCAGCTCACCGGCGCCCGAGCAGCCGGTCGCGGAGACCTCCCAGCCCGCGCAGCCGCCGCAGGCGCCGCCCTCGCAGGCGCAGCCGCCGCAGGCCGCGCCGCAGCCCGCGAAGCCGCCGCTCCCCAGGAAGCCTCAGGCGCCCCAGCCGCCGAAGACCTCGCCCGCGCCGGCCGCCTCCGGCTCCGTCGCCGCCGTCCTCGCCCTGGTCAACCAGGAGCGCGCCGCTGCCGGATGCCAGGCCGTCACCCTGAACGCGAAGCTCACGAAGGCCGCCCAGGACCACAGCGCGGACATGGCCGCCAACAGCAACATGTCCCACACGGGCTCCGACGGCTCGGACCCCGGCGCCCGCATCACCCGCGCCGGCTACGCGTGGAGCACGTACGGCGAGAACGTCGCCTACGGCTACAGCACGCCCGAGAAGGTCATGGAGGGCTGGATGAACAGCCCCGGCCACCGCGAGAACATCCTGAACTGCTCCTTCAAGGAGATCGGCATCGGCCTCGCCCAGCCGAACCACTACTGGACCCAGGACTTCGGCACGGCCCGCTGACGCCCGCGCCACTACGGAACAGCGGAGCGCGGACCCTTCCCCGGGTCCGCGCTCCGCTGTTCCGTGTCCACGGCCCACGGCCCCCGGCCGCCGGGCGGCAGAAGGCTGGTCAGCCTCCGTAGAAGAGTTCCTCGACCACCGCGCGGGCGCGGCGCGTGATGCGGCGGTAGTCGTCCAGCAGCTCGCCGACCGTGCCTTCGGCGTAGCCGAGGTAGCGGCCCACCGCCCCCAGTTCCCGGGCCTCGGACGGGAAGGTGTCCCCGGCGCGGCCCCGCACCAGCATCACCGCGTTGCGGACCCTGGTCGCCAGCACCCAGGCCTCGTCCAGGATCTGCGCCTCGTCGGTCGGGATCAGCCCGGCCGCGTGGGCGGCCGCGAGGGCCTCGCGGGTCCGGGTGGTCCGCAGGCCCGGCTCGGCATGGGCGTGCCGCATCTGCATCAGCTGCACGGTCCACTCGACGTCGCTGAGACCGCCGCGGCCCAGCTTGGTGTGCAGGGTCGGGTCGGCGCCGCGCGGCATCCGCTCCGACTCCATACGGGCCTTCAGCCGGCGGATCTCGCGCACCGCGTCGTCGCCGAGTCCCTCGGCGGGGTAGCGCAGCGGGTCGATCAGCTCGATGAAGCGGCGTCCCAGCTCCTCCTCGCCCGCCACCGGCTCGGCCCGCAGCAGCGCCTGGCTCTCCCAGGTCAGCGACCAGCGCCGGTAGTAGGCGGCGTAGGAGGCCAGGGTGCGCACCAGCGGGCCGGAACGGCCCTCGGGGCGCAGGTCGGCGTCGATGAGCAGCGGCGGGTCCGCGGTGGGCAGCTGGAGCAGCCTGCGCATCTCGGCGATGACGGTCTGGGCGGCCTTGGCGGCCTCCTGCTCGTCGACGCCCTCGCGGGGTTCGTGGACGAAGAGGACGTCGGCGTCGGATCCGTAGCCGAGTTCGTGGCCGCCGAAGCGGCCGACGCCGATGACGGCGAAGCGGGTGGGCAGGGTGTCGCCGAATTGCGACTGCACGGCGGCGCGCAGGGCGCCCGCGATGGTCGCCGCGGTGATCTCGGAGACGGCCCCGCCCACCCGGTCGACCAGGGCTCCGTGGTCCTCCTCGGCCGGGCTGTCCTCCGTACCGTAGGAGCCGATGATGTCGGCCGCGGCGGTGCGGAACAGCTCGCGGCGGCGCACCCCGCGGGCGGCGGCGACGGCGGTCTCCGGGTTCTCGGCGCGGCCGACGGCGGCGAGGACTTCCTGGACCAGGGCCTCGTGCGTACGTGGCGCCAGGCCTTCGGGGTCGCCGAGCAGGGCCACCGCCTCCGGGGCCCGCATCAGCAGGTCGGGGGCGAGGCGACCGGCGGACAGTACGCGGGCGAGGTTCTCGGCGGCGGCGCCCTCGTCGCGCAGCAGGCGCAGGTACCAGGGGGTCTTGCCGAGGGCGTCGGAGACCTTGCGGAAGTTCAGCAGGCCGGCGTCCGGGTCGGCGGAGTCGGCGAACCAGCCCAGCATCACCGGCAGCAGGGTGCGCTGGATGGCGGCCTTGCGGGTGACGCCGGAGGCGAGGGCTTCGAGGTGGCGCAGGGCGGAGGCCGGGTCGGCGTAGCCGAGGGCTTCGAGGCGCTGGCCGGCGGCGCGCGGGGAGAGCCGGGTCTCGCCGGGGGTGAGCTGGGCGACGGCGTCGAGCAGCGGCCGGTAGAAGAGCTTCTCGTGGAGGCGGCGCACCACGGAGGCGTGCCGGCGCCAGGCCTTGTTGAGCTCGGCGACGGGTTCGGTGCGCAGGCCCATGGAGCGGCCCAGGCGCCGCAGGTCGTTCTCGTCCTCGGGGACGAGGTGGGTGCGGCGCAACCGGTAGAGCTGGATGCGGTGCTCCATGGAGCGCAGGAAGCGGTACGCGTCGTTCAGCTGGGCGGCGTCGGCGCGGCCGACGTAGCCGCCGGCGGCGAGCGCGTGGAGGGCGTCGAGGGTGGTGCGGGAGTGCAGGGTGGCGTCGCTGCGGCCGTGGACGAGCTGGAGGAGCTGGACGGCGAACTCGACGTCGCGCAGGCCGCCGGGGCCGAGCTTGAGTTCGCGGTCGACCTGGGCGGCGGGGATGTTGTCGACGACGCGGCGGCGCATCTTCTGGACGTCGGGGACGAAGTTCTCGCGTTCGGCCGCCTGCCAGACCAGGGGCGTTATGGCGTCGATGTAGGCGGCGCCCAGGGCTTCGTCGCCGGCGACGGCGCGGGCCTTGAGGAGCGCCTGGAACTCCCAGGTCTTGGCCCAGCGCTGGTAGTAGGCCATGTGGGAGGCGAGGGTGCGGACGAGGGGTCCGTTGCGGCCCTCGGGGCGGAGGTTGGCGTCGACGGGCCAGATGGTGCCCTCGACGGTGGTCTCGGAGCAGATCCGCATCAGGTGGGAGGCGAGGCGGGTGGCGGCCTGGAGGGCCTTGGCCTCGTCCGTGCCGTTGACGGCGTCCCCGACGAAGATCACGTCGACGTCGGAGACGTAGTTGAGCTCGTTGCCGCCGCACTTGCCCATCGCGATGACGGCGAGGCGGCAGAGCGCCGCGTCCTCGGGGGCGGCGGCGGTGGCGATCCGCAGGGCCGCGCGGAGGGTGGCGGTGGCGAGGTCGGCGAGCTCGGCGGCGGTCTGGGCGACGTCGATGGTGCCGCAGACGTCGCGGGCCGCGATGGAGAGCAGGCAGCGGCGGTAGGCGACGCGCAGGGCGACGGGGTCGTGGGCGTCCGCGAGGCCGCGCTCGAACTCGGGGAGTCCGGGGTGCAGGTCGGCGGCCTCGTACGTGACGAGGCCGATCCAGTCGCGGGGGTGGCGGGCGAGGTGGTCGCCGAGGGCCTCGGAGGCGCCGAGCACGCCGAGGAGGCGGTCGCGGAGGGGTTTGGCGCTGACGAGGGTGTCGAGGAGCCCGGGGAGCTCGCCGGAGGGCTGGGCCTCGGCGAGCCGGACCAGCCCGCGCAGGGCCAGGTCGGGATCGGCGGTCGCCCCGAGGGCGTCGAGCAGCACGGGATCGGCGCGGACGGCGGCGAGCGCGCCGGCGTCGAGCAGCCGGGCGGCTGCGGAGGGGTCGGTGAAACCGCTGCGGAGCAGCCGGATGAAGGTGCTGCTCCTGCGTCCCGGGACCGTCATCCCGCCGCCTCCCGCGGTCGTCGCTGCCACTGCCTTGGCTCTCGTTGCACTGCCCTGACCTGCCTGGGTCGAGCCTAGCCGGAGCAGGCGTTCGACTCACCGGGACGTACCATGGCGTGGATTATCGGATTATCTGAATACTTATCGCGTGATGGGGCCCGCTCCCCGCCGACCGGCCACGAGGAGCCCCATGTCCGACGGACACCCCCGCCCCGGCCCCCCGGCGGGCGGAGCCCCGGGCCCGGACCCTGATCCGACGCACCGGTACGGACAGGCCGTGCAGTACGAGCCGTTCGGGCAGTACGGGCAGTACGCGTGGAACCAGGATTCCCAGTCGCAGTCGCAGTCGCAGTCGCAGTCCCAGCAGTACCACCAAGCCCACCTGCCCCACCAGCATCAACACCCCGAGCCCGTACGTGAGTTTCACCATGCCCCGCAGGCCGGGTGGAGCGGCTGGACCGGCGGGGCGGACGACCGGCCCCACCAGCCGCAGCAGTTCCACGAGCCCCACGCGCGCTTCCTGCCTCAGCAGACCGACGGATTCCAGCGGACAGACGCTCCCGTCCTGCCGCAGCAGGCCTACGAGTTCCAGCACCCGGGGTTCCCCGAACCCCGCCACCCGGCCGACGCCGAAACCGCCGGACCGCCCACCGCCTCCCGGGCGCCTGCCGACGGCCGCGAAGCCGGCACGGCCGCGGCCGCCGACGGCACTCCCGGCCCCGCCCGGACAACCACCGCTGCCCCGGATCCGGCGGGCGGCCGCCGGGCCGCACGGCTCGCCCGCGAAGCGGAGGCGCCGCGCGCCCCGCGAGGCCGCAAGGCCGCACGGCTGGCCCGCGAAGCCGGCACGGCCGCAGCCGCCGACGGCACTCCCGGCCCCGCCCGGACAACCACCGCTGCCCCGGATCCGGCCGGCGGCCGCCGGGCCGCACGGCTGGCCGGCGAAGCCGGGGCACCGGACGGCCCCGCACGCGCGGCCGACGGCCGCAAGGGCACAGCGGCCGGCCGCAAGGCCGCACGGCTGGCCCGCGAAGCCCGGGCCACCGACCAGGCTCGCGGGCGCGCAGAGGCGTCCGCCTCGGCCCCAGGCCGCGGCGGCAGCCGCAGGGCGGCTCGCGGAGGCGGGGCCGTGCCGCGGGCGCAGCGGCGGCGGGGCGGCGGGGGCGCGGCCGGGCAGGGCCCGCAGCGGAACCACCGGTGGGCCGGCCTCGTCAAGGCCGTCGCACTCTGCGCCGCCGTCGCCGCCGCCGGCATGCTCGTACTCCGGGCCGGCACAGCCGTCGAGGGCCTGGGCGGCGGCTCCCCCGCAGCCCCGCACGGTCCGGACCCCGCACCCTTGGCGGCCGGCGCCGTACCCGACCCCGGCCGCGTGGTCCAGATCGTCGCGCACCCCGACGACGACCTGTACTTCATGAATCCCGACCTGCGTTACTCCATATCCGCCGGCCACCCCGTGACCTCCGTCTACCTCACCGCGGGCGAGGCCGACGGCGTCAACGCCGCCCCCGCCAAGGGAGCGACCACCGCACCCAACAAGCCCGCCTACGCCGAGGCCCGCCAGAACGGCATCCGCGCCGCCTACGCCAAGATGGCCACCGGCGACCGCAGCAGCGCCTGGAAGCGCACCGTCGTCCCGACGAAGGGCGGCGGCCACGCGGAGGTCGACGTCCTCGTCGCCAACCCCCGGGTCAACCTGGTCTGGCTGCAGCTGCGCGAGGCCGGCCACGGCTACGCCGACGTGCCCGACAGCCTGCACGGCCTCTGGGACGGCAAGGTCGCCCGTCTGGAGTCGATGCTCTCCTCCGGCACCCCGGTCAAGCAGCGGTTCGCGTACTCGAAGGACCAGGTCGTCCAGACCCTCGTCGGCGTGCTGGAGCAGTACACGCCGACCACCGTCCGCTTCCAGGACCCGACCCCCGGCCGGTACCCGGACACCAAGCAGTACGCCGACCATCAGGACCACTTCTACGGCGCCCGCTTCGTGCAGATGGCCACGGCCGCCTACGCCAAGGACGTCAAGGACCGTCCGCACTTCGCGGTGCAGAACTACGTCGGGTACTTCAACGGCTCCCTCCCCAGCGCACTGGACCCGCAGGAGGCGAAGGAGAAGCTCGACAGCCTCGACACCTACGCCTGGCTCGACCGGCAGAACCACTGCGGCAGCGACGCGGGCTGCGGCGACCTCAAGGTCTCCGACCACCCGGCGGGCAACCGCTGGACGGACTCCATCAACTACGCCCGCGGCACCGGCACCAACTGGCTGACCTCCGACAAGGACCACGGCCTGTGGGCCTTCAAGGTGCTCGACGGCCAGGTCGCCGTCTGGCACCGGCCCGGCCCGGTCGGCGCCTGGCGCGGCCCCGACCTGCTGCCCGGCACCGGAATGGACCCCGGTGTGTCCGCCGTGACGCTGAAGGACGGCCGCATCGCGGTCTTCGGCACCCGTACCTCCTTCGGGGCGCGGCCCGCCGACTACAAGCGCGAGGTCGTCCACGCGGTGCAGAAGGAGCCCGGGGCGGACGGGTTCGGGGAGTGGCAGTCGCTCGGCACTCCCGAGACCGCGGACGAGACGTGGACCTCCGACATCAGCGCGCCGGCCGTCTCGGTCGACGGCACCGGCCTGCTGGCGGCGTACGTCCGCGACGGCGCGTACGGCCTGCGCGGCCGGGTGCAGCAGGCCGACGGCGGCTGGGGCCCCTGGGAGAAGCACGGCGGCGAGGACCTGCACGGCGCTCCGGTCACCGCGACCGACGGCGCGGGGCGGCGCATGGTGCTGTCCGCGACGTCGAAGACGGTCGTCGGCTGGGCGCAGCCGAAGCCGGGTGCCCCGCTGGGCCGGGCCACGGCCACCGGGCTGCCCGACACCACGCTCCCGCTGACGGCGGAGGGCCGCGAGGGCGGGGTACGGCTGTGGTTCCGCAAGCCCGGCTCGGGCAACGTCCGTACGGCTCTGTTGACGGCCGACGGCGGGCTGAAGGTCAACCACATGACCGACCTCGGCGGGCTGAACGGCTTCGGCTCGGTCACGGCGAGCGGGCACGTGCTGGCGGGCCGCGCGGCGGGCGGACAGCTGGGCTCGGAGGTCGGGCCGGGACGTCCGTGGGGGCGGTCCCCGCTGATGTTCGTCGGCGCGCCGTCGTCGACGATGACCGGGAGGAACATGGTCAGCCTGGCGGTGGTGGGGCTCGACGCCCGCCTGTACGTGACCTCTTCGGCGGACGCCCCGGACGCGTACCTGGCGCCGTGGCAGCCGGTGGGCCCGCGCAACGCGGCTCCGTAGCGCGGCGCGTTCTCCCCTAGGTGCTGTCCGGCGGATCATGCGCTAGCGGGCCGTGTTGCTGTACTCGGACGGTGCGGGCATCCGGAGTGCGGCGTAGATCACTCACGGCTTGTCTCCGTTCCAGGCCATTCCCGCCCTGGCTCTGCTTGGCTGGTGGCTCTGACGATCACAGGAGGTCGATACGTATGGCGCTCACACACTGGGGGTTCATCTACACGGCGGACGGCAGCGCGGCAGGTGGCGATGTCAGCGTCGTGGACACGGGTACGTGCCGCAGTGTGTTCGTCGGGGTGGAGAAGCCCGAGGAGGGCATCGAGGCCGCGCGCCGCCTGGTGGACGAGGGTGTGCAGCTGATTGAACTGTGCGGGGGGTTCGGGCCGGTATGGGCCGGGCGTGTGATCGAGGCGATCAACGGCGCAGTCCCCGTGGGCGCGGTCGGCTACGGACCCGAGGCGGTCGATCAGGTGCACGCCATTTTCTCGTGACGGGTGCCAGCTCCTTCGCTCCGATAGGGACCGGAGCCAGGGCCGAACGGCTGCGACGGTGACGGTGCCGTGAAAGATGTAGGCCCTCTTGTCGTATCTCGCCGCGACCGCCCGGGAGTTCTTGAGCGCGTTGATGGTGCGTTCCACTTCGTTCCTGCGCTGGTAGATCGTCGTGTCGAAGCCGGTGGGCCGGCCGCCCCTGCTGCCGCCGCGCTGGCGGTTGGCCCGCTGGTTCTTCGGTTCGGGGATGGTGTGCTTGATCTGGCGTCGGCGCAGGTAGCGGCGGTTCCGCCGGGATGAGTACGCCTTGTCACCGCCGAGATGATCGGGCCGGGTCCGGGGGCGCCCACCGTCCGGGCGGGCGACACGGACACGCTCCATCACGGGAACGAGCTGCGGTGCGCCGCCCCACTGACCCGGCGTGACGAGGAAGGCGAGAGGCCGGCGACCCCCTCACCAAGCAGATGAATCTTGCATGTCAGCCCACCCCGGAGCGTCCGAGCCCCTCATCGGGGGCGGTGCTGCCGGGGCGTCCGTCTTCCCGGAACCCGGGGTGGCTTCTTGCGTGCTCCGGCGGCGTTCTCGTGAGCGCGGCAGGACGTTGAATCCACGCTCACCATCGACCAGTCGATGCAGCCCGTCGCGTCCGCGTCGGCCAGGACGGCCTTGCAGATCCTGTCCCACGTGCCGTCCGCAGACCAGCGCCTGTGCCGCTCGTAGACAGTCTTCCACTTGCCGAAACGCGCAGGCAGATCCCGCCACGGCACCCCTGTGCGCGCTGTCGGAAGAGAATCCCGTTGATCACCCTGCGATGAATCTCCCCCCCCCCCCCCCCGCTGGCCGCACTTCGGCAGATGCCGCTTCAGCCGCGACGATTCCTCATTCGTGAGATCTCCCCGCCCCGTGAACATGCCAACGACTTGAATCCGGGACAGGTCACATGATCCGTCGGACAGGCCCCAGCCCGGCGCGTTCTCCGTAGCGCGGCGCGTTCCCCGCCGCGCGATCTCCGTAGCGCGGCGCGATCTCCGCAGCCCGGACCGACTTCCGCCACGCGACCCCATATCACCCCATAGCACTCCACACCCTCGCCACGCCCGGACCGGACGAATTGCCTCCACTTTGGCGGCACTTACCCGGTCTTCTCCGGAAAGCAGGAGTCATCGGCCGCTTCGGTGAACCAAGTTCGCCGATTCGGACTCTCTCTGACTGCTCAGTGTTTTCTCCTGCCCGGAACGACCCCAAGGCGTGCCCGATGCCCGTGACCCGTCGCCGCTTCGCGGCCCTGCTCACCGTGCTGACAGCCGGCACCACCGGCGTGCTCTCCGTACTCTCCGTGGCCTCCGGCCAGCAGACCGCCGCCGGGACCGCACAGGAGAAGAACCCGACCGTCGTCCAGCCCGCGAGCGTCACCTCCGGGTCGGTCGTCCAGCTCGTCGCGCACCCCGACGACGACCTGTTCTTCATGAACCCCGACCTCAGCCGCTCCCTGGTCTCCGGCACCCAGGTCACCACCGCGTACCTCACGTCCGGCGAGTCCGACGGCCGCAACGAGGCGCACGGCAACGCCGCCAAGGACCCCGAACAGCCCGCCGACCGCGCCCACTACGCGGAGGCCCGGCAGAACGGCATACGCTCCGCCTACGCCCAGATGGCCACCGGCGACCGCACCAGCGCGTGGCGGCGTACGGTCGTGCCCACGGCCGGCGGAGGCCGCGCCGAGGTCGACGTCCTCATAGCGAAGCCGCAGGTCAACCTGGTGTGGCTGATGCTGCGCGAGGCCCGCAGCACCGGCGAGGACACCCCCGAGAGCCTGCGCGGCCTGTGGAACGGCCGGATACCCGCGCTGGAGTCCCAGCTGACCACCGGGACCCCGGTCAAGCAGGGCTTCTCGTACACGAAGGACCAGCTGATACAGGCGATAGCCGGGGTCCTGGAGCAGTACCGGCCCACGACGGTACGGATGCAGGACCCGACGCCCGGCCGGTACGGCGAGAACGGCCGCTACACCGACCACCAGGACCACATGTACGGCGCCCGCTTCGTGCAGGCCGCCACCGCCGCCTACGCCCAACAGGTGCAGCGGCGCCCGCACTTCTCGGTGCAGAGCTACCTCGGCTACCACAACAGCACGCTCCCGCACTCGCTGGACCCGCAGACGGCCGAGACGAAGACCGGCTACCTGCGGACCTACGCCTGGCAGGACCACCAGGACTACTGCGGCAGCCCCTCGGGATGCGGCGACCGCAAGGTCGCGGGCAACCCGACCGGGCGCAACTGGGCCCAGTCGCTGCGCTACACCCGCGCCGACAACGCGTCCTGGCTGACGGAGGGGACGCCCGGCCGCCTCTGGGCGTTCACGGTGCTGGACGGCCGCATGGCCTACTGGACGCGCGCCGCAGGCGGCGCCTGGGAGAAGCCGGTCTTCCTGGCGGGCACGGGCATCGACCCGGGCGCGACCGCCGCCCGGCTGCCCGACGGCCGCGTCGCCGTCCTCGCCACCCGCACCGTCCTCGGCCCCGCCCCTGCGGACTACCGGCGCGAGGTCGTGTACGCCGTCCAGGTCGCGCCCGACGGGGCGTTCGGCGCGTGGCAGTCGCTCGGCACCCCCGAGAAGAGCGACGACGACGGCACCTCGGCGATCAGCGCGCCCGCGGTCGGCGTGGACGGGCGGGGCCTGCTCACGGTCTACCTCCGCGACTCCCGCCGCACGCTGCGCGCCGTCGTTCAGCAGCCGGACGGCGGGTTCTCGCCCTGGCAGCGGCTGGGCGGCGAGGACCTGCAGAGCGACCCGGTCACGGCGGTCGACTCCGCCGGGCGGCGGCACGTGTACGCGACGACCACGACGTCAGTGCTGGCCTGGACCCAGGCCGACCCGGACGGCCCACTGCGCGGGCCCTCGCCGACGGGCCTGCCGGCCACGACGGTCCCGCTGACGGCGTCCCCGGACGGCGGGGGCGTCCGCCTGTACTTCCGGCGGCCCGACTCGGGGGTGGTGCGCACCGCCGTGGTCACCGCGGGGCCGGCGACCCGGCCCCAGGTCTCCAGCGTCACGGAGGCGGGCGGCCGGGCCGGCTACGGCGCGGTCGGCGCGGCGGGCCGCCACGTGGCGGGCCGCGCGGACAGCGGCACGGTCAGCACCTCGGGCCTCGGCGGGCCGCCGGCCTGGGCGGAGTCCCGCATGCTCTTCGCGGGCGCCCCGGCGGCCGTCCAGGAACCCGACGGCACCACCACCACGACGGTCCTCGGCCTGGACGCCGAACTCCACACCTCCACCACCCCCGCGCCCCCCACCCGCCCCACCTGGCACCGCGCAGTCCGCTGAAGGGCCGGCCTCAGCCCCGTGGGGCGGGCGGCGGGCGTCAGGGGACGGCGGGCAGGAGGGCGTGGATTCGGTCGGGGGTCCAGGTGCCGGCGGCGCCGGGGCAGGTGGAGAGGTATTCGGCGGTGTCCTGTTGCGTCCAGGGGCCGGAATCCAGGAGGCCGGTGGCCAGGTGGCGCAGGTACGCGGCGGCCGGGGTGCGCAGTTCGACGTCGCGGAGGGTCCACGGCGCGGTGAAGGTCACCACGGGGATCCCTTCGATCGTGCCCGGGCAGACGAGTGTCTCGTACCGGCCGGGGCCCAGGGCGTGGCGGCCGTCCCGCAGGACGCTCGTGAGGTCGAGGTCCGCGCACGGTTCCCGGGCCATCTCCTGCGCGGCGATGTCGGACAGCTGGCCGGTGGTCACCAGGTGTGCCCGCCCGCGGATCCGGCCGGGGGCGGTGGGGTCGTAGTAGCCCCGTCCGCCGGTCCACACCAGGGACTCGGTGGCGAAGTACAGGCGGCCGTCGAGCTCGACCGGGACCGAGCGCTCGGGCGCCCGCCGGTCGCGGCAGCCCGGGTGGGCGCGCGTCGCTCCCGGCGGGGCGCCGCCGGCGATGTACGCGGCGAGGCGGTCCGTGTGCATGTTGGAGCCGTAGGAGGCGTACCAGACGCGCTGGGGGGCGGGGATCGTCCGGGTGAGCGGACGAACGGTGTGTACGGCCATGCACGGGTCCTCGGGGCTGAGCGACGCGGGTTCCACCAGTGCGCCTGCACGTGCCGGGCGGAACGTATGCGGCTTGTCGGGCAAAGTTCTGCCCAAGCCACCAAGCGACCAAGCCGCCGGTGGTCCGGCCGGTGGTCCCGCCGGTGGTCCCGCCCGTGCGGGGCCGGGAACGCTGCGGGGGCGGACCGACGTCGCCGTCGGTCCGCCCCCCGCGGCGCGGGCCGCCGGATCAGGCACCCAGGTGGTGACCCTTCGCCCACTCCCGCTCGCCGTCCGTGAGGCAGGTGGAGGTGTAGATCGGGCCCGTGAAGCCGGGCTTGGTGGCGGGCACCGCGGCGAGCGAGGAGCACTTCGACGAGAGGCCCGCACGACCGCCGGAGAAGTAGTCGATGTCGACCCCGTCGTTGGCCAGAGCCGCACCGGCCCCGCCCAGCAGGATGCCGGCGGCCAGGACGGACGCGGTGACAGCAGAACGAATACGCATGACTCCCCTAAGGATCAGTGGAACGACGACGCGCTGGTCGATGTGCGCGTCGGCCGGTCCAACGCCTGGGGACACCGCCGGGAACGGCAGTTCACTCCAATGCCCGCGGCAGTATCGTTTCACCAACTCCCGCCCCCTATGCGTCCCCCTTGTGCACCCCTAGCGCCGGGGATGGAGTGCCACGGGCAGCCGTCACCGGCCGGTGGTCGTCGACCACCGGCCCGGAGTGCTGGGTGCTCTGGGGTTACAGGACCGGGAGGTTCTTGCGGAGTTCGAAGGCCGTGACCTCCGAGCGGTATTCCTCCCACTCCTGCTTCTTGTTGCGGAGGAAGAAGTCGAAGACGTGTTCGCCGAGGGTTTCGGCGACCAGTTCGCTGCGTTCCATCAGGGAGATGGCCTCGCCGAGGTTCTGCGGGAGGGGTTCGATGCCCATCGCGCGGCGTTCGGCGTCGGAGAGGGCCCAGACGTCGTCGTCGGCGCCCGCCGGGAGTTCGTAGCCCTCCTCGATGCCCTTGAGGCCGGCCGCCAGGAGGACCGCGTACGTGAGGTACGGATTGGCACCCGAGTCGATCGAGCGGACCTCGATGCGGGAGGAGCCCATCTTGCCCGGCTTGTACATCGGGACGCGGATCAGGGCCGAGCGGTTGTTGTGGCCCCAGCAGATGTACGACGGGGCCTCGCCGCCCGCGCCGGCGCTGCGCGAGGAGCCGCCCCAGATGCGCTTGTAGGAGTTGACCCACTGGTTGGTGACCGCGGCCGTCTCGGCGGCGTGCTTGAGCAGGCCCGCGATGAAGGAGCGGCCGACCTTCGAGAGCTGGTACTCGGCGCCCGACTCGTAGAAGGCGTTGCGGTCGCCCTCGAAGAGGGAGAGGTGGGTGTGCATGCCCGAACCCGGGTACTCCGAGAACGGCTTCGGCATGAAGGTGGCCTGGACGCCCTGTTCGAGGGCGACCTGCTTCATGACCAGGCGGAAGGTCATGATGTTGTCGGCCGTGGAGAGGGCGTCGGCGTAGCGCAGGTCGATCTCCTGCTGGCCCGGGGCGCCCTCGTGGTGGCTGAACTCCACCGAGATGCCCATCGATTCGAGCATGGTGATCGCCTGGCGGCGGAAGTCCATGCCCACGTTCTGCGGGGTGTGGTCGAAGTAGCCGGAGTTGTCGGCCGGGACCGGGCGGGTCCCGTCCAGCGGCTTGTCCTTCAGCAGGAAGAACTCGATCTCCGGGTGGGTGTAGAAGGTGAAGCCCAGGTCGGAGGTCTTGGCGAGGATGCGCTTGAGGACGTAGCGCGGGTCCGCGAAGGACGGGGAGCCGTCCGGCATGAGGATGTCGCAGAACATGCGGGCGGTGCCGGGTGCCTCGGCGCGCCACGGCAGTATCTGGAACGTGCTCGGGTCCGGCTTGGCGATCATGTCGGACTCGTAGACCCGTGCGAAGCCCTCGATGGCGGAGCCGTCGAAGCCGATGCCCTCGTCGAAGGCCTGCTCCAGCTCCGCGGGGGCGACCGCGACGGACTTGAGGAAGCCCAGTACGTCGGTGAACCACAGGCGCACGAAGCGGATGTCGCGCTCCTCAAGCGTCCGGAGGACGAATTCCTGCTGCTTGTCCATGCCTTCATCCTCGCAGTTCAGACGGCCTGTGCACCACCGCCTGAAGGGCCGCGGCACAGTCGGGTCGACCCAGTATCGCCAGTGGTGGTTTCCGCCACATTACGCACCCGGGAAAGCTCACGGCACCCCCGCACTGACCTCGGCCCGGTCATGAGCATTACCATCTGCGCCCATGGGGGGCCGGCAGTACACGCAGCGGAGGCGTCGGGGACGTTCCGTGCTCCGCCGCGCCGCCGTGCTGACCGTGCTCGCAGCGCTGACCGGCGCGCTGTTCCTCTGCGCGCGATCCGGTGATCCGGACGTATCCTCCGAGGCCCGGGCTCCGGGTGCGGCATACCGTGCGACGCACGGTGCGGAGCGCGCCGTCTGCGTGGCCCCGTACGACCTGCCCGGCTGCTCCCCCCTCGCGCACGTGACCCCGGCCGTGCTGCCCGTGCCGCCGCCCGCCGTGACCGTGACGGGCGGCGGCGGGCCGCTGCCCTGCGCCCCCACGAGGGCCGCGGGGCGGATCCGGCCGCCCGAGCCGCTGGCGCGCGCCCCCGACCTGCATGTTCTCCAGGTGCTGCGGACCTGACGGGTCCGGTTTTGCGTTCCGTCCACCCCCCTCATCAGAAGAAGGAACCAGGGCACATGGCCAGCAAGTCCGGCAGTACCCCCCAGCACACCGACCCGAACTCCCGCCAGGCGCGCATAGCCGAGATGCGCCGCGCCGAGAAGGCCCGGGAGCGTCGCAACAAGGCCGTCGCGATCACCGTCTCGTCGGCCGTCGTCGTCGGTCTCGTCGGTTTCGGCGCCTGGGTGCTGATCGACCAGAAGCAGGCCGAGCAGCGCAAGCAGGAGGCCGCGGAGCAGCTCCGCAAGGAGGCCGAGGAGATCCGCAAGAAGCCGGTCGAGGGCGAGCAGCTCTGGGACGCGAAGAAGCTCGGCCGCAACCACGTCGAGACGCCGGTGAAGTACGAGATGAACCCGCCGGTCGGCGGTGACCACCACCCCCGCTGGATGAACTGCAACGGCGACGTCTACAAGACCCCGCTGCCCGAGGTGAACGCCGTCCACTCGCTGGAGCACGGCGCCGTCTGGGTGACGTACAACGAGAAGGCCGCCCCGGCCGACGTGGACAAGCTCGCCGCGACCGTCGGCAAGACCCCGTACACGCTGATGAGCCCGGTCAAGGAGCAGAGCGGCTCGATCATGCTGAGCGCGTGGGGCAAGCAGCTCACGGTGGACAGCGCGGACGACCCCCGGGTCAAGCAGTTCTTCACCAAGTACGTGCAGGGCGAGCAGACCCCGGAGCCGGGCGCGGCCTGCACGAACGGGTTGGCGGCCAAGTGAGCCGCGCGGTCCCCCGTACGTACTGGGTCGCGGGCACGGCCGTGCTGCTGGCGCTGCTGTTCGCGGCGGCGGCCACGGTCGCCGCGGCGAACGGCGGATCGGCGGCCCCGCCCGCGGCCGCGCCCCGGACGCCGGGACTGCACTCCCCCGACGCCGGCTTCGCCCGGGACATGGCGGTCCATCACCAGCAGGCGGTGGAGATGTCCTTCATCGTGCGGGACCGCACCCAGGACGAGGCGGTGCGCACCCTCGCCTACGACATCGCCAACACGCAGGCCAATCAGCGGGGCATGCTGCTCGGCTGGCTGGACCTGTGGGGACTGCCGAAGGTGGTGGCCGACGAGCCGCCGATGTCGTGGATGGGGAGCTCCGCGGGCCACGGCGGACACGCCGGGCACGGCCCCGCCAAGCCCGGCGCGCTGATGCCCGGCATGGCCACCAAGGAGGAGCTGGAGCAGCTCGGCGCCGCCTCCGGGCGGGACGCGGAAGTGCTCTTCCTCCAGCTGATGACCGACCACCACAAGGGCGGCGTGACGATGGCCGAGGGGTGCGCCCAGCAGTGCGGGACCCCCGTCGAGCGGGAGCTGGCGCAGGGGATGGTCGACGGGCAGCGCTCGGAGCTCACGCTGATGGCGGACATGCTGAAGCAGCGCGGAGCCACACCGCGCGGGTGACGGGACACGCTCGTACGGTGGGGGGAGGCGCCCTCTCACCCCTACGGGCGTGTGCTCCGCCGTTCGGGGCCCCGCCCGGGGCACCGTCCGGGTTCCCGTCCTGGGGCGGTCGGGTGGGCCGAACGGCCGCACTCCGGTGGGGGCGCCGGGCCGGGCGCGCCCGCACCCGGCCGTGAACGGCGCGCTCAGGAGGTTCGGTCATGACCACCGCCGCAGAGATCATGCACCCCGGGGCCCAGTGGATACCGGCGCACGAGACGGTCGACCGGGCCGCCGAGCTGATGGCCCGGCTCAATGTGGGTGCGCTGCCCATCAGCGACACCGAAGAGCGGTTGTGCGGGATCGTCACCGACCGCGACATCGTCGTGAACTGCGTGGCGAAGGGCCTGGACCCGTCGAAGATGACGTGCGGGGACATGGCCCGGGGCACTCCGCGCTGGATCGACGCCGACGCGGACGTGACCGCGGTGCTCGACGAGATGGAGAGCCACCAGATCAAGCGGCTGCCCGTGATCAAGGACAAGAAGCTGGTCGGGATGATCAGTGAGGCCGATCTGGCCCAGCACCTGTCCGAGGACCAGTTGGCCGGCTTCGTCGAGAAGGTCTACGCCCGGCGCTGACCGGGACCGGCATCCGGACCAGGACGAGGACCAGGGCCCGGCCCAGGACCGGCCGGCCGGCCGGCCCGCCGCTTCCGCTCACTCGTCTCCACGACCGCCCGGGCCACCTGGTCCGGGCGGTCGTGCATGACCAGGTGGCCGGCGGGCTCGGCGACCTCGAAGCGGGCGCCGAGCCCGTCGGCGAGGTCCGCCTGGCGGCCCAGCCAGCGCAGTGCGCCGCGGCCGGCCGATCCGTCGTGACCGGCGAGGACGGTGGCGGGGGCGGTCAGCGGGCGGGTCCGGCGCAGCGCCGCCAGTTCGGCGGCCATGTCCAGGTATCGGGAGTTCTCCAGCAGGGCGCCGCGCCAGACGCGGCCGGTGCGGTAGCAGCGGCGTACGAGGTCCCGCGCGGCCGGGTCGCCGCCGCCCGTGCGTGAGGCCCGTACGGCGGCCCGGCGGGCCGCGGGGCCCAGCGCGGCCGGCAGCCCCGCGGCGGTCACGGCCCGGCCGAGGGCGCGGGCCGCGGCGGTGCGCAGCGCGGCCGGCAGGAACGTACGGGGGTCCTCCTCGACGCTGGCGTCGACGAGGACGAGGCCGGCGGTGCGGCGCGGGTACAGGCGGGCGAATCCCTCGGCGTGGAAGGCGGCGATCGAATGCCCGACGACGGTGACCGGGTCGGCGGCGGGCCCGCCGTACCCCAGCGCGTCGAGCAGGCCGGCGATCCGGTGGGCTTCCCCGGCGGTGGTGGGCGGTGCGGTGGCCGGGCCGCTGAGGCCGTGGCCGGGGCGGTCGAAGCGGACGACGGTGCGGCCCTCGGCGGCGAGCAGCGCGGCGACCGCGTCCCAGTCGAACCAGGCCATGGCCAGTCCGGCGCTCAGGACGCAGACGGGGCCCCGGCCCTCGACGAGGACGTGCAGCGCAGTTCCGTCGACGCGCACGAAAAGCCCCGTTCGGCCTGTTCGGCCCGTTCGGCCCGTTCCTGCGCTTCGCGGGTTCGGCGGCTCGGGCGCGGTCATGTGCGGCGTTCCTTGTGGACGGAGTGGGCGAGCAGGCCCAGCCAGATCGCCACGAGCAGGACCTGCAACCGCTGACCGGCGCCCAGGGCCCAGGTGCCGCGTCCGGCGGTGAACATCGCGATGGAGGACAGGGTCCAGGCGGTGGCGAGCAGCTCCAGGGCGACCAGCGCGGGGCCGTAGCGGGCGAGCGGGGTGAACCAGCCGTAGCGGCGGGCGGCGACGGTCAGGGCCACCAGCCCCACGAGGGCCCCGGTCATGGCGAGGGTGCTGCTCACGGCGTGGGCCTGATGGGTGGCGGGGACGAGCCCGGCGGTCTCGCGGGCGGCGCATTCGGGGTCCGCGGTGGGCGTGCAGCTCAGCGGGAGCCAGGCGTCGGCCGCGGTGGCCGCGCCGAAGAGGGTCACACCGGCCCAGCCCACGACGGCCCAGATGCGGCGGGACTCGGCGTACTTCAGCAGCCGGATCAGGGCCAGCAGGCCTCCGGCGAAGGCGAACAGCCCGGCGGTGAAGTCGGTGGCCCGGAAGAGGCCGCCGAGCGGCTGGTCCTGGGCGGCGAGTTCGCTGACGTACGTCTCGATGGGGTTGAGGCCCGTGGAGAGGACGACTTCGAGCACCCACGCGGTGTAGGCCGCGCCGGCGAGGCCGATCAGGAGGGCGACCGGCCAGGCGGTGCGCTCAGTGAGCCCATGTGGGGACATAGTGTGACTGATCCTAGGCAGGCCCGGGGGCGATCCTCCGATCGGATACCCACCCCGGGTAGGGTTCCGGCCATGACGCGCAGGGCTCAGCGAGTCGCCCCGGGGCTTGAAGCTGCTGCTGCTCGCCGCGCTGCTGCTGGGCACCGTCACCATGCTGTCCCCGGGCCGTCCGACTGAGTCCCACGCCATGGAGGACGTGTCCGCGACCCGCTGCGTTGCCTCGGCCGGGGCTCCCGGTGCTGCCGTGCGCGGTGGTGCTCACCACAGTCCGGCCGCCCTGCCGCAGATGCGGGGACCTGCCCGGGAACCGGCTCCGGAGCCGGCGAGGGCCGCCCGGGCGGCGCCGTCCGGGGCCGATGCGGCCCGCACACCGGGGTCCAGCGGGACCGCGGCCCGTACGCCCCGTGATCGTCGAGGACCCGAAGGAGCCGCTCTCCTACGACAAGGAGTGTTCGACGCCGACAACCCGGGGCTGCGGACGGCGCACTGCCGCACTGCCACGACGTCTGATCGGCTACCAGCCGTAGGGGCGGCCCGGGAGCGACCTGGGAGCCGCACGCGAATTCGGAAGGGCGTTCGCCACCGGCATGGCACCCTTGCTCTGATCACGACAGCCGCGACAAAGGACGCTTCCGCCGGTATGACCACCCCGCCGAACACGCCCAGCTCCCCCACCGGCCCGCCGACGGAACCGGCGGGCACGCCCGTTTCCGGGGCGGCCCCGATACCGGCGCCCGCGCAGCCGCTCTCGCTCGAAAAGACCCCCGCCGTCGAACCTGCCGAGGAACCCGCCGAACCTGCCGCCGAACCTGCCGCGGAGCCGGCCGGGCGGACCTCCGAACCGACCCCCGAGCCGGAAGCGGCCCGGCCCGCCGCCCCCGCGGGCCCCGCCGCCGAACCGGCTGCGGCCCCCTCGGCGTTCGCCCCGCCCGCCTCCGCCCCCGCCCCCGCCCCTGCCTTCGCGACCCCGGCCGCGCCGTTCGGCGCGCCCACCGCTCCGGGGGCTCCCGGCCCCGGCGGCCCCGTGAGTCCGTGGGGACAGCCGGCCGCCGGCTTCGGCGCCGCCCCGTACCCCGGCTACCCGCAGGCCGCCACCCCGGCCACCAACGGCCTGGCCGTCGCCGCCCTGATCGTCGGCGGCTTCGGCATCGTCTTCGGCTTCGTACCGTTGCTGTTCTGGCTCGGCGGCATCCTCGCCCTGATCGGCGTGGGCCTCGGCATCGGCGCCATCGCGCGCGCCAACAAGGGCGCCCCGAACAAGACGATGGCCATCGTCGGCACCGTTCTCGCCGGGGCGGGCATCCTCGCCTCCATCGGCGGCTTCTTCCTGACCGTCGCCGTCTTCGAGCGGGCCGCCGACCGCGTCGAGGCGGGCATCGAGGACAACGAGCCGGACCTGGACGGCCTGTACCCCAGCGGGGGGCCCCGGCCCTCGGCGTCTCCCTCGCCCTCCCAGGTCCCCGGCCTGACCAGCGCACTGCTGTTCGGCGAGACCTTCACGTACCCGAACGGCGTCAAGGTGAGCCTGTCGACGCCGAAGAAGTACGAGCCGAAGGGCATCATCGCCCGCGAGCAGGTCAAGAACGCGATCCAGCTCACGATCACCATCACCAACGGCTCGAACGCACCGCACGAGGTGATCTACGCCGTGCCCAACGTCCGCGACGACAAGGGCATGACGGCCGAGATGGTCTTCGACAGCGGCGGCGGGAGCAGCGTCCCGAAGATGGTGAAGGGATCGATCCTGCCGGGCGAATCCGCCAGCGGCGTCGTGGCGTTCGAGATCCCCGAGGGCACCAAGAGCATCACCGCGGACATCTCCGCCGGGACACTGCTCGACGACGTGAAGTACGTCGGCCCGATCGGCTGACACAGCCGTACGGCGGGCCCGGGCGGCACGCCGGAAACCCCGGAAACACGCGGGGCCCAGGACATCGCGTCAGAAAGACGATTAGACTGGGCCCCGTGCCTCAACTACGCCTCGCTCTGAATCAGATCGACTCGCACGTCGGCAACATCGCCGCCAACGCCGACTCGGTCGTCCACTGGACCCGGCACTCCGCCGAGCAGGGCGCCCACCTGGTGGCGTTCCCGGAGATGGTGCTGACCGGGTACCCCGTCGAGGACCTCGCCCTGCGCGGCTCCTTCGTCGAGGCCTCCCGCAGCGCACTGCGCGAACTCGCGGAGCGGCTGGCCGCCGAGGGGCTCGGCGAGCTGCCGGTCGTCGTCGGCTACCTCGACCGGAGCGAGAAGGCCGCGCCCCGCCTCGGGCGCCCGGCCGGCTCCCCGGAGAACGCGGCGGCCGTCCTGCACGGCGGCCGGGTGGTGCTCCGCTTCGCCAAGCACCACCTGCCCAACTACGGCGTGTTCGACGAGTTCCGGTACTTCGTGCCGGGCAACACGCAGCCGGTGATCCGCGTGCGCGGCGTCGACGTGGCCCTGGCCATCTGCGAGGACCTCTGGCAGGAGGGCGGCCGCGTCCCGGCCACCCGCTCCGCCGGGGCCGGGCTGCTGGTCTCGATCAACGCCTCCCCGTACGAGCGGGACAAGGACGACGTACGCCTCGAACTGGTGCGCAAGCGCGCCCAGGAGGCCGGCTGCACCCTCGCGTACGTGGCGATGATCGGCGGCCAGGACGAGCTGGTCTTCGACGGCGACTCGATCGTCGTCGGCGCCGACGGCGAGGTCATCGCGCGCGCCCCGCAGTTCTCCGAGGGCTGCGTCCTGGTCGACCTCGACCTGCCGGCCGCCCGGGCCGACGCCCCCGAGGGCGTGGTCGACGACGGGCTGCGCATCGACCGCGTCGTGCTGTCCGCGGAGCCGGTGGAACCGTACGAGCCGGTCGTGCCCGGCGGCTACGCCGACCGGCTCGACGATGACGAGGAGGTCTACGACGCGCTGGTCGTCGGCCTGCGCGCGTACGTGAAGAAGAACGGGTTCCGCTCGGTCCTGATCGGGCTCTCCGGGGGCATCGACTCCGCGCTCGTCGCCGCCATCGCCTGCGACGCGATCGGCGCACAGAACGTGTACGGCGTCTCGATGCCCTCGAAGTACTCCTCGGAGCACTCCAAGGGCGACGCGGCCGACCTGGCGGAGCGCACCGGCCTGAACTTCCGCACCACGCCGATCGAGCCGATGTTCGACGCCTACATGGGCTCGCTGGGCCTCACCGGCCTGGCCGAGGAGAACCTCCAGTCCCGGCTGCGCGGCACCATGCTGATGGCGGTCTCCAACCAGGAGGGCCACATCGTGCTGGCCCCCGGCAACAAGTCGGAGCTGGCCGTCGGCTACTCCACCCTGTACGGCGACTCGGCGGGCGCGTACGGCCCGATCAAGGACGTCTACAAGAGCGACGTATTCCGGCTCGCCCGGTACCGCAACCGGGCCGCCGCCGAGCGCGGCGAGACCCCGCCGATCCCGGAGAACTCGATCGTGAAGCCGCCGAGCGCCGAGCTGCGCCCGGGGCAGGTGGACACCGACTCGCTGCCGGACTATCCGGTGCTCGACGCCATCCTCGCCCTGTACGTGGACCGGGACCACGGGCTGGACGAGATCGTGGCCGCCGGCTTCGACGCCGAGCTGGTCGCGAAGACCCTGCGGATGGTCGACACGGCCGAGTACAAGCGCCGCCAGTACCCGCCGGGTACGAAGATCTCCGCGAAGGGCTTCGGCAAGGACCGCCGGCTGCCGATCACGAACGGCTGGCGCGAGCAGGCGTAAGAACCGCGGGCAGGCAGGAACCGCGGCAGGAGCAGGAAGGGGCCTCACCACCGTCGTGGTGAGGCCCCTGGCGCGTTCCGGGTGCGCCGCTACTTGTGGACCGTCAGCCGCGCGGCGACCGGCAGGTGGTCGCTGCCCGTGCGGGGCAGGGTCCAGGACGCCTCGGGCCGGATCCCGCGGACCATGATCTGGTCGATGCGGGCCATCGGGAACTGCGCGGGCCAGCTGAAGCCGAAGCCGTCGCCGGCCGCGCCCTGGGTGGAGCGCATCTGCGAGGTGACCTCGGACAGGGCGCGGTCGTTCATGGTGCCGTTCAGGTCGCCGAGGAGGACGACCTTCTTCAGGGGCTCGGCGGCGAGCGCGGCGCCCAGCGCGTCGGCGCTGTCGTCGCGCTGGTTGGCGGTGAAGCCGGCATTCAGCTTGACGCGGACCGAGGGCAGGTGGGCGACGAAGGCCGCGACGTCGCCCTGGGGGGTGGCGACGGTGGCCCGCATGGCCCGGGTCCAGCCCATCCGGATGTCGACGGGCGCGCTGCCGCTCAGCGGGTACTTGCTCCACAGCCCGACGGTGCCCTCGACCGAGTGGTACTTGTACGTGCTCGCCAGGGCCTTCTCGTAGACGGGGACGACCCCGCCCTTGAGCTCGGTGAGGGCCAGGACGTCGGCCCCGGAGCGGGCGACCGAGGCGGCGGTGCCGCGCGGGTCGGGGTTGTCGGCGTCGACGTTGTGGGTGGCGACGACGAGGTTGCCGCCGGTGCCCGACTTGTCGAAGACCAGACCGCCGAAGAGGTTCAGCCAGACCACCGCGGCCAGCACGACCGCGATCAGCGCGGTGGCCGACCGCCGCAGGACTGCGCCGCCCAGCAGGACCGGGACGGCCAGGCCCAGCCAGGGCAGGAAGGTCTCGGTGAGACTGCCGAGGTTGCCGACGTCGTTGGGCAGCTCGGCGTGGAAGATCATGATCAGCGACAGCAGTGCCGCGATCGACGCCAGCACCCATCCGCGCCGCCAGATCCCGGGGTCCCCGCGCAGTTCGGCCAACCGGCGCACGAAGCGGGGCTCGGAGGGCTCGGGCTCCGAGCCGCCGTTCCCCGGTTCCGTCCTGTACGCCTGTGCCATGCCACTGCCCTCACTGCCGTGCTCGCGCTCCGTCCCCGCCCCTTGACCCTAGGCGATGAAGCGGAGCCTTCCGTGCCGTATGTCACGACCGTCCGTCACGGTCGCACGTACGGGAGGACGAACGGCTGAACGCAAGGGGTTCCGCTTGTCACGAAACGCGCACATTGGCGCCACCGGACCGGCGGGCCCTGCGGACCACTTCCGCCCACGCCCCCGGGGATGCCACCATGGTGGGTGAGTCCGGGGACACCGTGAGGGTGCCTCGAGATGACACAAGGAGCAGTTGCAATGACGCACGCCGTTTCGCCTGCCCGCGAACCCGCAGCCGCCGCCTCCCCCACCCTGTACGGAGGCAAGGGCACCCGGCGCATCACCGTCCGCGACCTGGCCCTCGCCAAGGAACGCGGCGAGAAGTGGCCCATGCTCACCGCCTACGACGCGATGACCGCTTCCGTCTTCGACGAGTCCGGCATCCCGGTCATCCTCGTCGGCGACTCGATGGGCAATTGCCACCTCGGTTTCGACTCCACCGTCCCGGTGACGATGGACCACATGACCATGCTGTCGGCGGCCGTCGTGCGCGGCACCAGCCGTGCGCTGGTCATCGGCGACATGCCGTTCGGCTCGTACCAGGAAGGCCCCGTGCAGGCGCTGCGCAGCGCGACCCGCCTGGTCAAGGAGGCCGGAGTGGGCGCCGTGAAGCTGGAGGGCGGCGAGCGTTCGCTGGCCCAGACCGAGCTGATCGTGCAGTCGGGCATCCCCGTCATGTCCCACCTGGGTCTGACCCCGCAGTCGGTCAACGCCATGGGGTACCGGGTGCAGGGCCGCGGCGACGAGGCCGCGCACCAGCTGCTGCGCGACGCGAAGGCCGCGCAGGACGCGGGCGCCTTCGCGGTGGTGCTGGAGCTCGTCCCGGCCGAGCTGGCCGCCGAGGTCACCCGGTCCCTGCACATCCCGACGGTCGGCATCGGCGCCGGCGCGGAGTGCGACGCGCAGGTCCTGGTGTGGACCGACATGATGGGCCTGACCGGCGGGAAGATGCCCAAGTTCGTCAAGCAGTACGCGAAGCTGCGGGAGACGATGACCGACGCGGCGAAGGCCTTCGCCGAGGACGTCGTCGGCGGAACCTTCCCGCAGGAGCAGCACGCGTTCCACTGAAGCGCCCCGTGAAGCGCCCCGCTGACGTGGGGTGAACCGCTCCGACAGCCCGCCGACCGCGCGTCGGCGGGCTGTCGTATGTCTGTCGTACGTTTGTCGGTCGCCTGTCGGTGCTTTGTCAGTGGCGCCTGGTCCCATGGTGGGCATGACGCGAAACGACAAGAACCCCAACGCCGTGGAGGTGCGGGGGCTGGTCAAGCACTACGGCGAGACCAAGGCCCTCGACGGTGTCGACCTGGATGTCCGTGAGGGCACGGTCCTCGGGGTCCTCGGGCCCAACGGCGCCGGCAAGACCACGCTGGTGCGCTGCCTCTCCACCCTGGTCGTCCCCGACGCGGGGACGGCGACCGTCGCCGGCTTCGACGTGGTCCGCCAGCCGCGGCAGCTGCGCCGCACGATCGGCCTGACCGGCCAGTACGCCTCGGTCGACGAGAAGCTCTCCGGCTGGGAGAACCTCTACATGATCGGGCGGCTGCTCGACCTCTCCCGCAAGGACGCCCGCCTGCGCGCGGACGAGATGCTGGAGCGCTTCTCCCTGACCGAGGCGGCGAAGAAGGCCGCCATGAACTACTCCGGCGGCATGCGCCGCCGGCTCGACCTGGCCGCCTCCCTGATCGGCCGCCCGGCCGTGATCTACCTGGACGAGCCGACCACCGGTCTCGACCCGCGCACCCGCAACGAGGTGTGGGACGAGGTCCAGCGCCTGGTCGCGGAGGGCGCCACCGTGCTGCTCACCACGCAGTACATGGAGGAGGCCGAGCAGCTCGCGAGCGAGCTGACGGTCATCGACCGCGGCAAGGTCATCGCCAGTGGCAAGGTCGACGAGCTGAAGGCCCGCGTCGGCGGCCGCACCCTGAAGGTCCGTCCCGTGTCCTCCTCGGACCTGCCGGGCATGGCCCGCTCGCTGGCCGAGGCCGGACTGGACGGCGTGGCCGGCTCCCAGGCCGTGCCGGACGAGGGCGTGCTCCTCGTACCGATCCTGAGCGACGAGCAGCTGACCGCCGTGGTCGGCCTGCTGGCCGCCCGCGGGTACGCGATCGCCGACCTCGGCACCTACCTGCCCAGCCTCGACGAGGTCTTCCTGGCCATCACCGGCCAGAAGCCCACCCTCGTCGGGGACACCGTCCCCACCGAGAAGACCGAGGAGGTCGCGGCATGAGCACCGTAACCACGACGAAGCCCGCGCCCACAGCGCCCGGTCGGCCCTCGGTGGCCGCCCCGCGCGGGGAGGGCCGGATCGGCCTGCGGGCCAACCTGCGGCACATCGGCGCCCTGGTGCGCCGCAACGCCCTGCAGATCAAGCAGGACCCGGAGTCGATGTTCGACGTCCTGTTCATGCCGATCATCTTCACGCTGCTGTTCGTGTTCGTCTTCGGCGGCGCGATCTCCGGCAAGGGCAACCAGGCTGACTACGTCAACTACGTGGTGCCGGGCCTCATGGCCATGATGGGCATGAACATCGCCATGGCGGTGGGCACCGGGGTCAACGACGACTTCAAGAAGGGCGTGATGGACCGGTTCCGGTCCATGCCGATCGCCCGGTCGTCCGTGCTCCTCGCCAAGATCGTCGTCGAGCTCGGCCGCATGATGGTGGCCATCGCCATCCTGCTCGCGGTGGGCTTCATCCTCGGCCTGTCGATCAAGTCCTCGGTGCTCGACCTGTTCCTCGCCATCGGACTGTCCGCGGTCTTCGGCAGCGCCCTGATGTGGATCTTCATCTTGCTCGGTCTCACCATGCAGAGCGCGCAGGCCGTCCAGGGCATGGCCATGCTGGTCCTGATGCCGCTGCAGTTCGGCAGCTCGATCTTCGCCCCGCCGTCCACGATGCCGGGCTGGCTGCAGTCCTTCACGGACTACAACCCGCTGTCGAACCTGGCCGACGCGGCCCGGGCCCTGATCAACGGGACGCCCGTGGGCGACTCGGTGTGGATGACGCTGGCCTGGTCACTGGCCATCACGGCGGTCACCATGCCGCTCGCGGTGCGCAAGTTCCGCCAGAAGACCTGACCCGCGGACCGGTCCACTCCGGATCGCGTCCCGGACGGGCACCGGCCGGGGGCCGGGTCAGATGAGGGCGGTGGCTTCCTCCAGGGTGAGGCCGCCGCCTTCGGCGTACGCCGCCTCGCAGGCGGTGTCGCCGAGCACCGACCGCGCCAGCTTCTCGGCGAGGGCGAAGTCCTCGCGTTCCGTGGTCACCGGGAAGTGGTCGGGCGGCAGCAGGGCGCGGTAGGCGCCGAGCAGCCGGGCGCCGTCGTACTCCCGCCGCGGGCCGCCGGGCGACACGAGGGAGACGGCCGCCGTCAGCAGGAAGGTGGCGGGCAGGTGCGGGGCGACCATCAGCGCCAGCGGGTGCCGGAAGGCCGCCGCGGCGTCCCGGATGCCCTGTAGGGCGTCCTCGTAGCGGCCGTCCTGGTTGTCCAGCCAGGCCGACGTGGCCAGCAGGAACACGTCGAAGATGGCGTAGGCGCCGTAGGCGAACTCCTCGCGCAGCACCTGGATCTGGACGCGGGCCTCGGCGATCCGGCCGGTACGTCCGAGGATGCCCGCGAGGAACATCCGGGCCGCGGGCATCGCCTCGTTGCCGAACCGCTGCACCGTGGCGGTGATCTCGTTGAGGATCCGCTCGGCCTCCGCCATCTCGCCGGTCTCGGTGAGCGTCCCGGCCATCCGGACGCGCAACACCGTCACCTGCGCCTTCGCACCGAGGCGTTCGGCGTAGGCGATCGCCTCGCGGTAGTCGCGGGCGGCCAGGGCGTGCTCGCCGCGCCGCTCCCGGGACTCGGCGCGGGCGGACAGCGCCTCCGCGCAGCCCCAGTCGTCGCCCAGTTCCCGGAAGAGCTCCAGGCTCTCGTCGGCGTCGCGGGAGGCGTCGCCCGCCCAGTCGGCACGGTTGGCGAGGATGTTGGCGCGCAGCTGGAGCGCGGAGGCGAGCTCCCAGCGGTAGCCGAGCGCGCGGGTGGTGGCCACGGTCGCGTCGACGACCTGTTTGAGCAGCCCGGCGTCGCCCGCGATCATGACGGCGTAGATCCACAGGGAGGCCGGCGTGCGGCAGGTCTGCGGGAGTCCGGGCCGGTAGGTGGCGATCACCCCGTCGACCAGGGCCCGGACCTCGGGGTCGTCCCAGTCCTTGTTGGTCTGGTCCCGGGCCGCCAGCCGGACCAGGTGCAGGGCGCGCCAGGCCTCGGCGAGCACCTCACCGGTGTAGGGCGGCGGCGCGTCCACGAGCTGCCCGTACACCGGCTCGGCGGGGACGACCGGAGCCGCGAAGGGGTTGGGTCCGAGCGTGGCGACCGCCTCCGCCCAGTGCCGGGACTCGGTCCGCTGGTCGTGCAGGTGCCAGTACCAGCCCAGGGAGTGGACCAGGCACAGCGCCTCGTCCGCGTCGCGGGTGGTGACGGCCCGGCGCAGGGCCGTACGGAGGTTCTCGTACTCGGTGGCGAGCAACTCCGCCGCCTCGCGCTGGCGGCGACCGCGGAGCAGGGGGTCGCTGGTCCGGGCGAGCTCGCGGTAGTGGACGAGGTGGCGGTGGGCGGTTTCCTCGCGGTCGCCGCCGGCTTCGCCGAGGCGCTCGGCGGCGTACTCGCCGACCGTCTCCAGGAGGCGGTAGCGCATGCCGGAGGCGCCGGGGCCGGGGGCGGCGACGACGAGGGACTTGTCGACGAGGGAGCCGAGGGTGTCGGCGACGTCGAAGGCGGCGTCACGGTCGGCGTCCCCGTCGGCGCAGACGGCTTCGGCGGCGGCGAGGTCGCAGCCGCCGGCGAAGACGGACAGGCGGCGCAGGACGGTCCGCTCGGCCTCGTCGAGGAGGTCCCAGGACCAGTCGACGACGGCCCGCAGGGTCTGCTGGCGCGGCAGGACGGTACGGGCGCCGCTGGTCAGCAGCCGGAAACGGTCGTCGAGCCGGTCCGCGATCTGCCGCGGGGTCAGCAACCGCAGCCGGGCCGCGGCCAGCTCGATGGCGAGCGGCAGCCCGTCGAGACGGCGGCAGATCTCCGCGGCGGCGGCCGGGTCCTCGTCCACGGTGAATCCGGCGCGGGCCGCCGCCCCGCGGTCGCCGAGCAGGCGCAGCGCTATCGGGTCGGGCAGCGGTTCGACGGGGCGCAGGGACTCCCCGGGCACTCCGAGGGGTTCGCGGCTGGTGGCCAGGATCTGGACGCCCGGGCAGTGGGTGAGGAGGCGTTCGGTGAGCTCGGCGGCGGCTTCGACGACGTGCTCGCAGTTGTCGAGCACGAGCAGCAGGCTGCGGTGGGCGCAGTGCTCGACGAGGCGGGTGGTGGGGTCGTCGCCCTTGCGGTCGGTCAGCGCCCGCAGTTCCTCGGCGGCGGCGCCGCGCAGCTTGGTCTCCCGTGCGCCGACCGCGGCGAGGGTGGCCTCGGCGACGTCCTCCGGGTCGTCGACGGGGGCCAGCTCGACGAGCCACACGCCGTCGGGCCAGCCGCCGCGTGCCGCGTGCGCCTCGGCGGCCTCCTGCGAGAGCCGGGTCTTGCCGGCGCCGCCGGGTCCGAGGAGCGTGACGAGCCGCGCCCGCGCGAGGTCGTCCCCGATGACGCGGATGTCGTCCTCCCGGCCGACGAAGGTGGTCAGCCGCGCCCGCAGGTTGCCGTTGCCGTTGCCCTGGCCGGGCGGGGCGGTTGCGGGGGCGGGCGCGGATCCGGTGCCCCTGCCCGCACCGGGCCCGGTCTGCGGGCCGGGGGCCGGGGAGGCGGGACCGCGGCCGCCGGCCGCCCCGTGGGCCGGGGCCGGGGCCGTGCCGTGGGCCATGGCCGGGCCATGGGCCGGGGCCGGGCCATGGGCCTGGGCCGGGTCCGTGCCGTGGCTCGGGGCCGGGGCCTGACCCTGGCCCTGGGCATGGGCCTGACCCTGGGCCGTGCCTCGGCCCCGGGCCATGCCGTGGGCCGGGGCCGAGGCACGGCCCGGGGCCGGGGAGCGGCCCGGGGCGTCGGCCGGGTGTTCCGGGCCGGCGGGTGCGAACCCCGGCCCCGCAGCCGCCGACCAGGTCATCGGGGCGGGATCCGCCGGGTCCAGGAGTTCGGCGTGGAGGGCGCGCAGGGCCGGTCCGGGGTCCGTGCCGAGCCGGTCGGCCAGGTCCCGGCGTACCTCGTCGTAGGCGGACAGGGCCTCCGCCGGGCGGCCCGCGTCGCGCAGGGCCCGGATCCGCAGTGCCTGGAGCGGCTCGTCCAGCGGCTGCCGCGCACACAGCGCGGTCAGCTCCGGCAGGCACTGCTCGGGCCGGCCCAGGGCCAGGGCCGCCGTGAGCCGGCCCCGGCGCGCGTCCATCCGTACGGCCTCCCAGCGCGCCGCCTCCGCGGCCGGGTCGGGCAGGTCCGCGAGGGCCGGGCCGCGCCACAGGGCGAGGGCCTCCTCGTACAGGGCGGCGGCCTCGGCCGGGTCCCGCGCCTCGGCGCCGGCCCGGGCCAGCCGCTCGAAGCGGTACAGGTCGACGTCCTCCCGCTCGGCGGCCAGCTGGTAGCCGCCCTCGGCGGACAGTACGGCCGTGTGCCCCAGCGCCCGGCGCAGCCGGCCGACCAGTGCCTGCAGGGCGGCCACGGCGTCCGCCGGCGGGTCGGCGTCCCACACCTCGTCGACCAGCAGCCGCACCGGCACCACCCGCCCCGGGCGCAGCGCGAGCGCCGTCAGGAGCGCACGCAGGCGTGCCCCGCCGACGGTTACGGGGGTCCCGTCGTCGCGGTGGGCCTGGGCGGAGCCGAGAATCGCATAACGCACCGGCCCATTGTCCCCGGACCCCGGCCCGGCCCCGAACCGTTTTCCGTACGCGGCCCGGGATAGGTTTCCCCGCATGGGTCATCAGGGTGCCCGCCACGAGCGGCGGATCAGTTCGGTATTCCTCGGCATCTTCGCCGTCATGGCCGTCACGGGCTGGGCGGTGTGGACGGGGTACTCGACGAGCACCGGGCTCGCGGTGTTCCTCTTCGTGACGTCGGCGTGGATCGTCTCCCTCTGCCTGCACGAGTACGCGCACGCCCGGACCGCCCTGCACGGCGGCGACCTCACGGTCGGCGCCAAGGGCTACCTGACGCTGAACCCGCTCAAGTACACGCACGCGCTGCTCAGCATCGTCCTGCCGGTGGTCTTCGTGATCCTGGGCGGGATCGGTCTGCCGGGCGGCGCCGTCTTCATCGAGCGGGACCGGATCCAGGGCCGCTGGAAGCACAGCCTGATCTCGGCGGCGGGCCCGCTCACGAACGTGGTCTTCGCGGTCGTCTGCACGGCGCCGTTCTGGCTGGACGCGCTGGACGGGGTACCGCTCGCCTTCCGCTACGCCCTGGGCTTTCTCGCGATGCTCCAGGTGACGGCGGCGATCCTGAACTTCCTGCCGGTGCCGGGCCTCGACGGCTACGGGGTGATCGAGCCCTGGCTGTCGTACCGGGTGCGGCGCGAGGTGGAGCCGCTGGCGCCGTTCGGCCTGATCGCCGTCTTCGCGCTGCTGTGGATCCCGGCGGTCAACGCCGTCTTCTTCGACGCGGTGGACGGCGTGCTGTCGGCGCTGGGCGTGTCGGACCTGGAGACCTACTGCGGCCGCGACCTCTACCGCTTCTGGCAGGAGGGCACCGGCCTGTGCGAGGTCCCGCAGGACTGAGGGCGGCGGACCTCAACAGTCGGCGATCATGAACGTCGCCGACATACGGAGGGAATGGAGCCATGGGAAACCTGGAGATGAGCACCGGCGACATGCGGGTCGTCATCCGGCTGCTGACGGCGGTGGAGCGGACGCCCGAACAGGACCGCGTCCTGGCCGTCGCGCGGGAGCGGTGCGCCCGGATCGACGCCCGCCTCGACGGCCACGGCATCACACTGGGCGTGCCGGTCGCCCAGGCGCTGGAGGAACTGCTGGCCGACGGCCCCAGCACGGACATGGAGCCCGGCTACAGGTACGCCTTCCAGGCGCTGGTGGCGGTGAACTTCTCCGACACCTACGACCTCGGCCACTGGCGGCGGCCCTCCTGGTTCCACACCGTCGACGAGGAGATGACCCGCCACGGGGTCCCGGCCGACCTGGCGCCCGCCGCGCTCCTCTTCTCCGGCCCGCCGATCCGCCTCCCGCACCCGGGCGACGTCCTCCCGTCCATGGGCACCTTCCCGGCCTCCCGGGCCGCGGAGCTGGTCCGGGCGTACCAGGCGGTCCTGGACCGCCTCGACCCCGAGGTGCGCGAGACGGCGGAAGTGCTCCTGGGGCCCATGCGGGTCGAGGCCGAGGAGTGGGAGCGGACGAAGAAGGCGGGCCGCACCGAGGACACCGTCTTCTTCTGGCTGCACTGAGCGGCGGCGGCCGCCGCGGCTCAGACGTTGCGGGCGGTGGCGGCCTTCTCGGCCTTGGCCTTGCGCATGTAGTACCAGGCCATGTTGGACGTGAGGCCCGCCAGCAGCACCCACACGATCCCGAGGAAGCTGCCCTCCACGAAGGCGACGACGGCCGCGGCCACGGCAAGGGCGCAGACGACAACGGCGAAGACGGCAAGGCGGGGCATGGGAAGAGCTCCTCGGGAACACGTAAGGGGGTCGAGCCCCTCCAGTGTCCCCCATGCCCCGCAGTGGTGCCGTAAAGGACCCGGCCGGGTACGGACCGGTCAGACGTCCGTCGTGCGGAGGCCCGCGTGGGCCTTGTAGCGGCGGTTGGTGGAGATCAGGTTCGCCACGAGGGCCTCGACCTGGTGGGCGTTGCGCAGGCGGCCCGCGAAGATGCCGCGCATGCCCGGGATGCGGGCGGCCAGGGCCTGGACGACGTCGGTGTCGGCGCGGGATTCGCCGAGGACCATGACATCGGTGTCGATCTCGTCGATCGACTCGTCCTGGAGGAGGACCGCCGAGAGGTGGTGGAAGGCCGCGGTGACGCGGGAGTCCGGAAGCAGGGCGGCGGCCTGCTGGGCGGCGCTGCCCTCTTCGACCTGGAGGGCGTAGGCGCCCTGCTTGTCGAAGCCGAGCGGGTTGACGCAGTCCACGACGAGTTTGCCCGCGAGGTCCTCGCTCAGCGCTTCGAGGGTCTTGGCGTGGCCCTCCCACGGCACCGCGACGATGACGATGTCGCTGCGGCGCGCGCACTCGGCGTTGTCGGCGCCCTCCACTCCGAGCCCCAGTTCGTCGGCGGCGCTCCGGGCGCGGTCGGCGGCACGGGAGCCGATGATCACCTTCTGGCCGGCGCGGGCGAGCCGGTAGGCGAGGCCCCGGCCCTGGTCGCCGGTGCCGCCGAGGACGCCGACGACGAGGCCGGACACGTCCGGCAGGTCCCAGGGGTCCTTGGCCGGCGGCTTCTGCGTGCTGTCTGAGGAAGTCATGGGGGCGAGGGTACTGCCGGGTAGCCCACGGTCGAAGAGCGGGGAAGCGCCCCCCGTGTCGGCGTGATGCGGCAGGATGCCGCCATGGATGCCGTCAGGGTCGCCCTGCTGCGCGAGGTGCTCGCCGGTACGCAGTGGCCGGGCGACGCCCGCCGCTTCGCCGGCTCGCTGCGCCGGTCCGTCGTTCCGGCCGGCGGGAACCTGCTGCTCGTGGGGACCGAGGGCTACGAGCCGTGGCACCTGGCGGCGCACCTCGTGGACGAGGCCGCCTGGTCGGGCAGCCCGGAGCTGTCGCCGACGCTCGTGCGCCACCGGGTACGGCCCGGGGAGCCGCCGCACCTGTCGGTGGGACTGGGCCGGCTGGCGGCGGCCGGGCGCGGGCACACGGTGCTGGTGGTGGCGCCCCGGGACCCCGGCGAAGGGCTGCTGGAGCGCGTGCACGACGCGCGGCGCGCGGGGGCGACCGTACTGTCCCTGGACGGCGGGGACCGGGACCTGGCCGCGCTCGCGCACGACGCCCTGTCGGTGCCGGAGGGCGGCGCCGAGCTGGACCTGGACACCGTGCAGCACCTGGTCAGCGCGGCGGCCGGGGAGAACGGCCCGCCGGCGCCGCGCGGGTCCCGCCGACTGCGGGACCGGCTGGCGGGGCTCGTCGACCGGCTGACCGCGCCGCCGCCCAGCCGCTGGTAGCCGCCTACGGGCCCGTCAGCCGGCGGTGCCCGTGCCCTCTTCTTCCTCGCGGGTCTTGTCGTTCCAGTTGGGGTCGTTCTGCCACTCCAGGTTGCGTTCCTGCGCCGTCTCCATGGCGTGGGCGGCCTCCTCGGGCGTTCCGTAAGGGCCGAACCGGTCCTTGGCCGGGCACTCGGGGCCTTCCTCGACCTTGTGGTGGACCAGGCAGTAGTACCACTCGCCGGGTTTGCCCACCTGGCGCTTCTTGAACAGGGCCATCGCCGTCCGGGCTCCTCTCGATGCCTCCGCAAGCCGCTGTGTGCCGCTCTATCCCGCCATGCTGCCCCATCACCGCTGGATACACTCGCTTGCATGTCCGGTCAGTCGCTGCTCGTACCAGGCGAGCTCTCTCCCGCCCGTTCCGTTCCCGGAAACATCCGCCGACCCGAGTACGTCGGCAAGCCCGCGCCCACTCCGTACACCGGACCGGAGGTGCAGACGCCCGAGACCATCGAGGCCATGCGCATCGCCGGCCGGATCGCCGCCCAGGCGATGGAAGAGGCCGCCAAGCTGATCGCGCCGGGGGTGACCACCGACGAGCTCGACCGGGTCGCCCACGCCTACATGTGCGACCACGGCGCCTACCCCTCGACGCTCGGCTACCGGGGCTTCCCGAAGTCGCTCTGCGCCTCCGTGAACGAGGTCATCTGTCACGGCATCCCCGATTCCACCGTCCTGCGCGACGGCGACATCGTGAACCTCGACGTGACGGCGTACATCGGCGGGGTGCACGGCGACAACAACGCCACCTACCTGTGCGGGGACGTGGACGAGGAGTCGCGCCTGCTGGTGGAGCGCACGCGCGAGGCACTGAACCGGGCGATCAAGGCCGTCAAGCCGGGCCGCCAGATCAACGTCATCGGCCGGGTCATCGAGTCGTACGCGAAGCGCTTCGGCTACGGCGTGGTCCGGGACTTCACCGGCCACGGCATCAACTCGTCCTTCCACTCCGGCCTGATCATCCCGCACTACGACAGCCCGCACGCGACCACGGTCATCGAGCCGGGGATGACCTTCACGATCGAGCCGATGCTGACCCTGGGCACCCACGACTACGACATGTGGGACGACGGCTGGACGGTCGTCACGAAGGACCGCAAGCGCACCGCACAGTTCGAGCACACCCTGGTGGTGACGGACTCCGGGGCGGACATCCTGACCCTTCCCTAGCCGGTTACCCGACCGGATTTTTTACCGACACCGCGTCGGGAACTCATTGACTTAGGCATGCCTAAGTAGGAGTATCGGGCGTGGCGGCACTGCCGCCGCGCCTGTTTCCTCTTTCTGGAGGTCCGCCTTGGACGCCTTCTCTACGGTCATCCGCGTCGCGTCGCACGAGCAGCACACCGAGGCCGAGACGTCGACCTTCATGAGCGACCTGCTGGGCGGACGGCTCGGCGTGGACGCGTACACGCGGTACACCGAGCAGCTGTGGTTCGTGTACCGGGCCCTGGAGGAGGCGGCCGAGTCCCTCAAGGACGACCCCGTGGCGGGCCCGTTCATCCGGCCCGAGCTGATGCGCGTCGCGGAGATAGAGCGGGACCTCGCGCACCTGCTGGGCCCGCGGTGGCGCGAGACCGTGGTGGCGCTGCCCGCTACCGAGGCCTACGCCGCACGGGTGGCCCAGTGCGCGGCCGAGTGGCCGGGCGGGTACGTCGCCCACCACTACACCCGTTACCTGGGCGACCTCTCCGGCGGACAGATCATCCGCGACAAGGCGGAGCGGACGTGGGGCTTCGAGCGCAAGGGCGACGGCGTCCGCTTCTACGTCTTCGCGGACATCTCCAACCCGGCGGCCTTCAAGCGGACCTACCGCGAGCTGCTGGACGCGATCGCCGCGGACGACCTGGAGAAGCAGCGCATCATCGACGAGTGCAAGCGCGCCTTCGACTTCAACGGCGCGGTCTTCCGCGAGCTGGGCGAGGAGTTCCCCCTCAGCGCGTGACCCCGGGGAGGGGAACGGGAACGGGTACGGGACGGGTGCGCAGTGCACCTGGCCCGGCCCCGCGGCTGTTTCAGGGTCCCGCCGTGAGCGCCCAGAGGACGAGCCAGGTGACGAGCAGGACGTTCGGGTAGAAGAGGGCCATGAGGCAGCCGGCGCTCCCCAGCGCGAGGCGCCGCCTGCGCTGCGCGCCGGTCCGCGGCGGGATCCAGGTGGCGGCCACCAGCGCCAACGGCACGACGTAGAACAGGGCGTAGGGGCCCGGGGCACCCGGCCCGTACGAGAGCGCCTGGCCGAGCCACGCGGCGGCCGGCGCCAGCACGGTGAACATCACCGCCACCGGCAGCCACGGCCGCCGCTCGTCGGGGTGCGCGGGCGTCGGGGTCGTCGGGGTCGTCGGGATCGTCGGGGTCGTCGGGGGCGTCGGCGTCGTCATGACGCCATTGCACGACGCCGACCGGCGCCCGCGTCAGGGCCCGCGTACTCATTTCTCCCGGACGGGGTACGCAACGGGGTACCAGAAGGCTGTCCCCTCGACCCCGGTGGGTCGGCGCGCCGCGTCGGATGCGGTGCACCGCCAGGCGGAGGAGCGTCCTGATACTGGGCCGTATCCGGGCGTCCGCCAACGCGGCGAGGTGCCGTACGTCGTGCGCCCGCCGGGGATTACCGGACAGCCCTAGGGGGTCGCGGGCGGGGCGAAGCGGACGCGGCCGCCGACCTCGATGGTGCCGTCCGCACCGGGGGCGGTGAGGATCTGGGAACCGGCGCCCTGGGTGATGTTCAGGGCGCGGTCGAGCTCGGCCGTCAGCAGGATCGCCGCCGAACCGGTGGCCTCGTCCTCGGCGATGACCCCGTCGGGGCGCCGCGGGAAGCCCCGGGCCCGTACCCGGCCCGCGGCCTCGTCCTCCCACGCCCAGGCGTACAGCCAGCCCTCGCCCTGCGGCGGCGCCGGGAGCGCCTCGACCTCGGCGACGCTGTCGTACTGCCGGGTGCGCTTGCCCTCGACCCATTCGGGCCGGGCCGTGATCCAGGTGAACTCGCCGTCGTCACGGGCCCATACGGAGCCGACGGGCGGCTGGAGCTCCTCGATGTCCAGCAGCCACGCGACCCCGACCAGCGGGTGTCCCGCGAAGGACATCCGCGTGCCGGGGGTGCGGATGTCGACGACCCCTCGCTCGGGGTCGTCGACGAACACCGTCTCGCTGTAGCCGAGTTCGGCGGCCAGCGCCTGCCGGGACTCGTCGTCGGGGCAGGTCCGGCCGTCGCGCACGACACCGAGCAGGTTGCCGTACCGGCCGTCACCCGCGCAGAAGACCCTCAGCACATCGAGATCGTTCACGCGGAAATTCAAGCACGGTTCAGACGTGGGCCGTACGCCGCCTGCGTGCGAGGTGGAGCGCGCCCGCGCCGGCCGCGATCACGACACCGGAGGTGGTGAGCAGGGCCCCGGCCGGGATCTCGGCCCCGGTGTCGGCGAGGTTGCCGCCGACGGAGCCGCCCCCGGCCGAACCGCCGCCCGAACCGCCGCCCGCGGTGCCGCCCGTACCGCCGGCGCTCCCTCCGGCGGTTGCGCCGGAGCTGCCGCCGGCGCTGCCGCCCGTGGCCCCGCCGTTGATGCTGCCGCCCGTGGACGGCAGGGTCGCGTCCTTGTCCACCGCCACCGCGAAGGTGAGCGGGTCGATCGCGTCGCCGGCCTTGTACATGGAGCCGGTGGTGTCGTTGGCGAAGGCGGCCGCGCCGTCGGCGGTGAAGGCCGCGGGTACGGCGTTCAGCGACAGCACGCCGTTCTTGGTCTTGTAGTCGGTCTTCGACAGGTCGAGCGTGGCGAAGGCGACGCCCGTCCTGCTGCCGGCGGAGTTCTTGACGTCGACGTAGAGGGTGCCGGTCCTTCCGGTGGTGTCGACGCGGGGGTTGGCGAAGGTCATGTCGATGCCGTGGGCTGCGTACTGGAAGCGGAGGTTGCCCTCGAAGGAGGCGTTCAGCTTCTGCTTCGCCACGTCCAGCTCGCCCTTGCCGAAGGCGAAGTCGAAGAGGTCGCCGTTCTTGGCGGCGCCGCCGGCGGGGGTGATCGAGCCCGCGCCCAGCACGTACCGGCGGAAGGACTCCTTCACGCCCCACGTCAGCTTGCCGTTGAGGGCCTTCTGCGTCCCGTCGGCCGGCGGGGCGGGGTCCTTGGTGGGGGTCGGCTTCGTCGGGGTCGGCTCGGGGGCCGGGGGCTCCTCGAACTTCAGGCTCGCGGTGAGCGGGTCGCCGGCCCTGCCCTCGTAGCCCGGGGAACCGAGTGCGTCCGCGGCCTCCTTGGTGAGGGTCGTCGCGAGGCCTGTCATCGACTGGCCGGCGAAGGCCACCGTGGCCAGCGGCACGTCCTGGGCCGTGGCGCCGGACTTGGTGACGTCCGCGGTCAGCTTCTGGGTACCGGTGTCGATCCGGATGTCGGAGAGCTTGACCTCGAAACCGTGGCCGGTCGGCGGGGCGGGCGAGGAGAAGGTGACGCTGCCCTTGAAGGCCGCCTTCACCACGTGGCCGCCGGCCGGGTCGTACTGGCCGGTCGGCTCGACGAACCGCAGGGTGCCGTCCGCGTTCTGCCGGGCGCCGTCGGCGACGGTGATGGTGCCCTTGGCCATGCCGGTCACGTAGGCGCGGTAGCTGGCGAGGACGCCCCAGTCGAGGGAACCTCCGACGATCTTCACCGGCCCGGTCGGGGGGCGGCCCGCGGCGGTGGCCGGCAGTGCGGAGGCGGTGGCGCCGAGTGCGGCGGCGGTCAGGACGGCGGCCGCGAGGGAGATCGGGCGGCGGATGGACGACATGGCGGGAACTCCTGGGAGAGGGAAGGGGAAGGGGGTGGTTCGCTACTTCGGCGCGTCTGCGGACTGGGCGTCCTGCCCGTCGGCATCCGCACCGGCCCCGGCCGGTGCGGGCGCCTTCGCCCCCGGCCCATCCGGTCCGTCAGACGCCCCCGGCGCGGATCCCGTCGCCGGGTCCGAGCCCGGGACCGGGACCGAACCCGGAGCGGACTTCGCGGCCGGAGGCGGGGCGGAAGACCGCGCCGGCTCTGTGGCAGGGGCCCCGGCGGCGGAGCCGGAGGCCGGGGTCGGGGTGGGCACCGGGGCGGCGGGAGCCGCACCGGCAGCGGGGGCGGAGACAGCGGCCGTTGGGGCTGCCGTACGGCGCTTGCGGGACATCAGGAGGGCTCCGGCGCCGGCCGGCAGCAGGACGGCCGCGGCCAGGCCGGCGTAGAGGCCGGTGCTCGAGGACGAGCCCGACTCCGCGGCGGGGGCGGGTTCGCCCGCCGACGGTGCGGGAGCGGGCGCGGTCGACGGCGAGGCCGTGGAGCCCAGGTCGGGCAGGGCCGGCAGCTTCGCGGTCGCGTCGAGGGCGACGGCGAGCGAGACGGGGTCCATCTCGGTTCCCGCCTTGTACAGGGAGTTGAAGGCGTGGGAGCCGCCCTCGGTGAGGGTGGCCGGGGCCTCGGTCAAAGTCACCAGCGCGCCCTCGCTCTTGAGGCCCTTGGCATCGAACTCCACCAGCGCGACGGCGTTCTTCGTCGTGCCCGCGGTCGTGACGTCCGCGGACAGCACGCCCTTGCCGTTCTCCACCTTCACGCCCACTTTGCCGAGCGTCAGGTCCAGGTGGGTGCCGGTGAACCGGACGGTGCCGGCGAAAGCGGCCTCAAGAGTGCCTTTCTGGCCGTCGTACGCACCCTTGCCCTGCGGGAATCGGAACAGCGCGCCGCCGTCCCGGGCCCCCTCGGCCAGGGTCCACTTGCCCCGGCCGATCGAGCCGGTGACGTACTCCCGGAAGGTGCGGCGCACCCCCCAGTCGACGGCGGCGTCGGTGAAGGTGCCCGGCGCCTGCGACGCCTGGGCCGTGGCGCTCGGCCGCGGGGCCACCGGCGGCGAGGACTCCGCGGCCGGGGCCGTCTTCACGTCGGCGGACAGGGATGCGGACAGGGAGAGGGGATCGAGCTGTGCACCGGCCGGGTAGTAGCCGGCGAACGCCCGGGCGCCCTGGGCGGTGAGGGTGACCGGGATGTTCGTGAGGGTCAGCGGGGTGGCGCCGCCCTTCATGTTGATCCCGCCGACGCCCAGCGTCGCGAAGGGCACCTGGCTCTGGTTGCTGACCGTGCCGGTGTCCTTGGCCTTGCTGGAAACGTCCACGTACAGCGTCCCGCCGCCATCGCCGATCTTGACAGTGGGGCGGCTGACGGTCATGTCCAGCTCGTACACGCCGTCGGACTTCTGATGACCCTGGAACGTGACTCCGCCCGTGTACGAGGCTTCGAACGTGCCCGTCCCCGGGTCGTAGGAGCCGGTCGCCGAATGGAAGCGGAACAGGCTTCCGCCGACCGTGGCGGCTCCGCTCTTCAGCTTGAAACCGCCTTTTGCCACCGGGCCGGTGACATAACTCTGGAAGGACGACTTGACGCCCCAGTCCAGCCGGCCCCCCTGTACGGCGCCCGCGTGAGCGGCACTCGCCGGCAGCAGGGCCCACAACAGGCCCGCCAGCAGGGCGAGGGTGAGCGTACGGACGGGTCTCGCGGGCATGAATGCCCCCTCCAGATCTGCCAAGTAAGGTTAGGCTAACCTAAGCTAACCGGGACCGGATGAAAACCCCCGGCCCCAAAACCCCAGTCGGACGATCAGGACGGTGCTTCGTGCCTACGACCGCCGCGTCACACCGCTTTCCCCGCCTCGCAGTTGCCGTGGCAGCACTGGCATTCGCGCTGACGGCCTGCGGAGGTACGGCCACCCCTTCGGGCTCATCCGCCCCCGCGCCCGCCGCCGCCCCGGACCGGGTGGAGCCACTCGCCGCGACGCCACAGCCCGACCTGCCGGCGACCGTGGCCTCGGCCGACGGCACGCGGGTCACCGTCGCGTCCGCCGACCGGGTGATCCCGCTGACCGGCAGCCTCAACGAGATCGTCCACACCCTCGGCCTCGGCAAGCAGGTCGTGGCCCGGGACATCACCGCCACGTTCGAACAGGCCGCCGTGCTGCCGGTGGTGACACGCGGCCACGACGTCTCCGCCGAGAGCGTGCTCTCCCTCCGCCCCACGCTCGTCCTGGCGGAGACCACCACGGGCCCCGCCGAAGCGGTCCAGCAGATCCGCGACGCCGGCATCCCGGTCCTCGTCGTCGCTCCCGCCAAGGGGCTGGACGACGTACCGAAGCGGATCGACACCGTGGCCGCCGCACTCGGCGTCAAGGACGCCGGCACGCAGCTGAACCAGCGCACCGCGGAGCGAATCGCCGCCGCCCGCGGGAACGTTCCCGCCGCCACGGGCAAACAGCCCCGGGTGGCCTTCCTCTACCTCCGCGGCACCGCCTCCGTCTACCTGCTGGGCGGCTCGGACTCCGGAGCTGCCTCACTCCTCGAAGCGGCCGGCGCGGTCGACACCGGCAAGGAGTCCGGCCTCGGCAAGGACTTCACCCCCATCACCAGCGAGGCCCTGGCGGCCGCCGCCCCCGACGCGATCCTGGTCATGTCCAAGGGCCTCGAATCGGTCGGCGGCATCGACGGCCTGGTGAAGATCCCGGGCGTCGCCCAGACCCCGGCGGGCATGGACCGCCGCGTGGTCACGGTCGACGACGGCGTCCTCCTCAACTACGGCCCCCGCACGGACCAGGTCCTCTCCTCCCTGATCACCCAGCTCTACGGCAAGGGAGCCTGAGGTGGCCCTCTCGCAGGAATCCGCCGGGGCCGGGAGGGTGTCGGGGCGATCCCCGCAGGGCGCCGAACGCACCGCCGACGCACGGTCCGACCCCGAGCACCGTTCGGCGCCCCAGGAGACGCCCCGGCGCGCGCCCGGCCCCACCAAAGCCACCGCCCCCGGCGAAGCCCCCGCGACCACGCACGACCCCGCCAAGCCCGCCCGGCCGGCCAAGCCCGCCGCAGGCGTACGGCGCAGCCGGAAGGCGCTCTGCCTCACCCTCGCCCTCCTCACCACCCTGCTCCTCCTCGCCCTGATCTCGGCCGGCACCGGCGCCTACCGCATCCCCACCGCCGACGTACTCGCCTCCGCCCAGCACCGCCTGGGCCTCGGCGGTGCACCGCTCGACCGCGTCGGCGAGAGCGTGCTGTGGAACGTCCGCCTCCCCCGCGTCGTGCTCGCGCTGCTCGTGGGCGCCGGCCTCGGCTGCGCGGGCGCGCTCATGCAGGGCGTCTTCGGCAACCCCCTCGCCGAGCCCGGCGTCATCGGCATCTCGGCGGGCGCCGCCGTCGGCGCGGTCGCCGCCATCGGTCTGGGCCTCCGCTTCTTCGGCAACTGGACCGTCACCGTCTGCGCGTTCGTCGCCGGGCTGATCACCGTCAGCGCGGTCTACCTCCTCTCCCGCAGCGGCGGGAAGACCGAGGTCGTCACGCTCATCCTCACCGGCATCGCCGTCAACGCCTTCGCCGGCGCCCTCATCGGCCTGTTCGTGTTCTTCGCGGACAGCGGCCAGGTCAACCAGATCACCTTCTGGCAGCTGGGCTCCCTCGCCCAGGCCACCTGGCCCAGGGTGCTCGCGGTCCTCCCCTGCGCCGCCGCCGGCCTGCTCATCGCCCCCTTCTACGCCCGCCGGCTCGACCTCCTCTCCCTCGGCGAGCGGCCCGCCCGCCACCTCGGCATCGACGTCGAACGCCTGCGCCTCGCCCTGATCCTGGTCGTCGCGCTGCTGACGGCGGCCGCCGTGGCCGTCGCCGGCGTCATCACCTTCATCGGCCTGCTCGTCCCGCACCTGCTGCGCATGGCCAACGGTCCCGGCCACCGCTTCCTGGTCCCCGGCAGCGCCCTCGCCGGCGCTGTGGTCCTGGTCGCCGGCGACCTCGCCGCCCGGAACCTCGCCCATCCCGCCGAGCTCCCCCTCGGCGTTCTGACCGCCCTGATCGGCAGCCCCTTCTTCTTCTGGCTGCTGCGTCGCACCCGCCGCAAGCAAGGAGGCTGGGCGTGACCCGTACACCCCCCACCCCCACCACCCGCACCGCGGCCACGCCGGCCCGTTTCCTCTCCCGCGGCCGCCGCACCGTCCCGGCCCGGCCGCTCCCCGGCACGGCCCTCGCCGAAGCCGTCGGCCTGCACGTCCGGCTCGGGCAGCGCGACGTGCTCGCCGGCATCGAACTGACCGCCCGCGCGGGGGAGGTGCTGGCCCTGGTCGGCCCCAACGGCGCGGGCAAGTCCACCCTGCTGGGTGCACTCGCCGCCGACCTGCCCGCCGCCTGCGGCGAGGTGCGGATCGACGGCCGCCCGGTCGGTGACTGGAGCGCCGCCGACCTGGCGCTGCGGCGCTCCGTCCTGCCCCAGTCGGCCGCGCTGTCCTTCCCCTTCCCGGTGGAGGACGTCGTACGGATGGGCCGCGCGCCCTGGGCCGGCACCCCCTTCGCCGACGCGGACGAGGAGGCCGTGGCCACCGCGATGTCCGCCGCCGAGGTCACCGGGTTCGCCGGGCGCCCCTTCTCCGCGCTCTCCGGCGGCGAGCGGGCCCGGGTCGCGCTGGCCCGCGTACTGGCCCAGCGGGCCCCGCTGCTCCTGCTCGACGAGCCGACCGCCGCCCTCGACCTGCGCCACCAGGAACTCGTGCTGCGCATCTGCCGGGAGCGGGCCGCGGCCGGGGACGCGGTCGTCGTCGTCCTGCACGACCTGGGGCTGGCCGCCGCCTACGCGGACCGGGCCGCCGTCCTGCACGACGGGCGGATCGCCGCGGACGGCCCGCCCGCCGAGGTGTTCGAGGACGCCCTCCTCAGCCGCGTCTACCGCCAGCCCGTCGAGGTGCTCCCTCATCCGCGCACGGGGGCCCCGCTGGTGGTCCCCGTACGCGCCGCGCACGCCAACCGCATGCCGGACGGTCTGCCCTCTTGACCCCCGCTTGACCGCCCCATGGGCTCGTCGTGTGGGGTCCGTGACGCCTCTGTGTCCGGGGCCGGAACGTGAGAGCTGAATCACTGCACGAGGGGGTATGGGTCAAGTAAGGCTCGGTTAAGTTAGGTCCGCCTCACCGGCCTCTCCCCCATGGGACGGCCCTCGCCCGACGCCCAGGAGCCCCCTATGCGCCCCGCCCGCCTCACCGTCGTCGCCACCTCCGTGGTGGCCGCCCTGACCGTCGTCACCGGCTGCTCCGAGAAGAGCGACAAGGGCGACGACGCGATCCGCGTGGCGGCTTCCGACAACGCCTGCGACGTGTCGAAGACGGAGTTCCCGGCCGGCAAGGTGCAGATCGACGTCGAGAACAAGGGCTCCAAGGTCACCGAGGTCTACGTCCTCTTCCCGGACGCCCGCATCGTCACCGAGCGCGAGAACATCGGCCCGGGGACCAAGGCGTCCATCACCGCCGAGATCAAGGCGGGCGACTACGAGATCGTCTGCAAGCCCGGCATGAAGGGCGACGGCATCGCCAAGAAGGTCAAGGCGACCGGCGCCCAGGACGGCGGCGTGAAGCGCAGCCCCGAAGCGGACGCCGCCGTGGCCGCCTACCGCGCGTACGTCGTCGCGCAGGCCGAGGAGACCCTCCCCAAGGCGCAGGCCTTCGCGGACGCGGTCAAGGCCGGCGACGTCGAGGCCGCGAAGAAGGCGTACGCGCCCTCCCGCATCGGCTGGGAGCGCACCGAGCCGGTCGCCGAGTCCTTCGGCGACATCGACCCGAAGGTCGACGTCCGCGAGGACGGCCTGGAGGCCGGCCAGGACCCGGCGAAGGACTGGACGGGCTGGCACCGCCTGGAGAAGTCCCTGTGGGCCGACAACAAGATCGACGACAACGACAAGAAGCTCGCCGACACCCTGATCACGGACCTGACCGACTGGCAGAAGAAGGTCGGCCAGGCGGAGATCACCCCCACCTCGATCGCCAACGGCGCCAAGGAACTCCTCGACGAGGTCGCCACCGGCAAGGTCACCGGTGAGGAGGAGCGTTACTCCCACACCGACCTGGTCGACTTCAAGGCCAACGTCGAGGGCGCGCAGAAGGCGTACGAGCTGCTCAAGCCGATCGCCGAGAAGAACGACCCGGAGCTGTCCAAGCAGCTGGACACCCAGTTCGCCGCCCTGAACACCCTTCTGGACAAGTACCGCGCCGACAAGGCCTCCTACGAGTTCACCTCGTACGACAAGGTCGGCGAGGCCGAGCGCAAGGAGCTCTCGGACGGCGTGAACGCGCTCGCCGAGCCGCTCTCCAAGCTCGCCGCCGCGGTCGCCAAGTAGCGGCCCACCGGGAAGCAGACGGAATCAGACGGGAGTAGACGATGACCGAGCCGGACGCGGCCTCCGGACAGCCCCAGCAGGACGGCGGCGGCCCCGCCGCGGCCCGCGGGGCCGCCCCCTCCCGACGTGCGGTGCTCGGCTGGGGCGGGGCCGGGCTCGCGCTCGGTGCCGCCGCTGCCGGCGGTGCGGCCGCGGCCTTCGGCGGCGGCTCGGACATGGTGTCGGCGGCGGCCGCCGGCGCGGCCGTGCCCTTCCACGGCGAGCACCAGGCCGGTATCGCGAGCGCCGTGCAGGACCGCCTGCACTTCGCGGCCTTCGACGTGAAGACGAAGGACCGCGCGGAGCTGGTCAAGCTCCTGAAGGAGTGGACCGCGGCGGCCCGCCTGATGACGGCGGGCCTCCCGGTCGGCGACGTGTACGAGGGCCTGCCGGAAGCCCCGCCGACCGACACCGGCGAGGCCCTGGGCCTGAAGCCCTCCCGGCTCACCCTGACCGTCGGTTTCGGGCCCGGGCTGTTCGCCAAGGACCGGTTCGGGCTGGAGGGCAGGCGCCCCGAGGCGCTGGTGGACCTGGAGCTCTTCCCCGGTGACAACCTGGACCCGGCCCGCTCCGGCGGCGACCTGTGCGTCCAGGCCTGTGCCGACGACCCGCAGGTCGCCGTGCACGCCATCCGCCAGCTGGCCCGGATCGGCTTCGGCCGGGTCGCGGTGCGCTGGTCGCAGCTCGGCTTCGGCAAGACCTCCTCGACGACGCCGGACGAGCAGACCCCGCGCAACATGATGGGCTTCAAGGACGGCACCCGGAACATCTCCGGTACCGACCGGGCGGCCCTGGACAAGCACGTGTGGGTCGGCGCGGGCGACGGCAGCGACTGGCTGACGGGCGGTTCCTACCTGGTGGCGCGCCGGATCCGGATGAACATCGAGACCTGGGACCGGACCCCGCTGCAGGAGCAGGAGGACATCTTCGGTCGCGACAAGGGCGAGGGCGCCCCCGTGGGCAAGTCCAAGGAGCGCGACGAGCCCTTCCTGAAGGCGATGAAGCCGGAGGCACACGTCCGCCTCGCGCACCCGGACACCAACAACGGTGCGACGATCCTGCGGCGCGGCTACTCCTTCACCGACGGCACCGACGGCCTCGGCCGCCTCGACGCGGGCCTGTTCTTCCTCGCCTACCAGCGTGACGTCCGCACGGGCTTCGTCCCGATCCAGCGGAACCTGGCGAAGTCCGACGTCCTCAACGAATACATCCAGCACGTGGGTTCGGCCGTCTTCGCCGTCCCGCCGGGGGTCCGCGACAAGGACGACTGGTGGGGCCGGACGCTGTTCGCCTAAATCCGCCGGAGAGGAAGAACCAACGTGTTCGGCAACTATCTGATCGGCCTGCGCGAGGGGCTGGAGGCCGGCCTGGTCGTCTGCATCCTCGTCGCGTACCTGGTGAAGACGGACCGCCGGGACGCCCTGCGTCCGGTGTGGCTCGGCATCGGGATCGCGTGCGCGCTCTCGCTCACCTTCGGCGCGCTGCTCGAATTCGGCTCCCAGGAGCTGACGTTCGAGGCGCAGGAGCTGCTGGGCGGCAGCCTGTCGATCATCTCGGTGGGGCTGGTGACGTGGATGGTCTTCTGGATGAAGCGCACCGCGCGGCACCTGAAGGCCGAGCTGCACGGCAAGCTCGACTCGGCGCTCGCCATGGGCACCGGCGCCCTGGTCGCGACCGCCTTCCTGGCGGTCGGCCGGGAGGGCCTGGAGACCGCGCTGTTCGTGTGGGCGTCGGTACGGGCCAGCGGCGAGGGCTCTTCGGCGCCGCTGGCCGGGGTGCTGCTGGGCATCGCGACGGCGATCGTGCTGGGGTACCTGTTCTACCGGGGCGCCGTGCGGATCAACCTGGCGAAGTTCTTCCGGTGGACCGGCGCGATGCTGGTGGTCGTGGCCGCGGGCGTGCTCGCGTACGGCGTCCACGACCTCCAGGAGGCCCGCTTCCTGGGCGGCCTGAACGACAGGGCCTTCGACATCAGCACGGCCGTCCCGCCGGACAGCTGGTACGGGACCCTGCTCAAGGGGGTCTTCAACTTCCAGCCGGACCCGACCGTCCTCCAGCTGGCCGTGTGGGCGCTGTACGTGGTCCCGGTGCTGGTGCTGTTCTTCGCCGAACGCGGCGGCCGCCGCCCGGCGAGCACCCCCACGCCCTCCGACGCCCCGAACGCCGCCCCCGCCGCCTGACGGTTCATCAGAGCCGGTAGACGCTCCCGGGGTGGAGCGGGACCCGCACGCCGGTGAAGGCCTCGCGGTCCCCGGCCCGGGGCGTCGGTGAAGAAGGCCGCCATCACCGCCTTGTCGAAGCCGGGGGCGTCGGTGGCCAGCGGCTCCTCGGGGGTGCCTGTCGACGAGGACGTGCCGGGCAGCGGCGCGAAGCCGGCCGCCTCGTAGAACGGCGCGAGGGGCCGGTCGCAGCTGAACAGCGCCAGGTCCGCGGCCCGGTCCGCCGCCAGTTCCGCCAGGGCGGCGGCCACCAGCCGCCCCCGAGCCCCTGGCCGCGCACCGCGGTCCGCGTCACGACGGAGCTCAGCCCGGCGGCGCGGTACGTGCGCCCCGCCAGCGGGATCTCCTTGTACAGCAGCGCCAGGGCGGCGGCAACCGTCCCGTGCCGGTCCACCAGCAGCAGGGCGCGGGGTTCGAGCGCGATCATGACCCGGGGTGCAGCCTGGCCAGGCCTCCGCTTCCAGGTCGGCGACCTGGACGGCCGGCGCGGCGGGCACGTCGGCCTCGGCGAAGCCGACCACCCGCAGCTCCGCGCTCACCCTGCGGCTCCACGCATGGCGGGCGGACGCGCCGCCGCCGCGGCTCCGCGCCGGACCCCGCGCCTCGAACGCCGGCGGGGCGGAGAAGGGCGGGCGCCTTCCTCGCGGCGGAACCAGTCCTGCCGGCGATTGAGGCGCGGGGGTTCGAGGGCAGAGCCCCCGGCCTTCGCGCCGTGCAGGGCCTCGTGCCGGACGGGTGCGCTCACGCCATGCGAACGGCCGTGCCGCCGACGCGGACGCGGGGGTCGCCCGCGTGCAGTGCGACCGTGAGGACGCCCGGGCGGCCCATGTCCGCGCCCTGGTGGAGGGTCAGCTCGGCCTCGTCCGGAACCAGGCCGAGCTCCCGGGCGTACGCGCCGAAGGCGGCCGCCGCGGCCCCCGTCGCCGGGTCCTCGACGACTCCGCCGACCGGGAACGGGTCGCGAACGTGGAACTCCGCCGGGCCCGCGCGGTGCACCAGCTGGACCGTGGTGAGGTCCAGGCGCCGCATCAGCGCCTCCAGGCGGGCGAAGTCGTAGTCGAGGTCCGCGAGGCGGGCCCGGGTGGCGGCGCCGAGCACCAGGTGGCGGGCTCCGGCGTAGGCGATCCTCGGCGGGAACGCCGGGTCGAGGTCGGCCCGCGGCCAGTCCAGCGCGGCGAGGGCCTCGGCGAGGTCGGCGGCGCCGATCTCCTCGGTGTGCGGCTCGACGCTGGTCAGCGTGGCCCGCAGGCGGCCGTCCTCGGCGGTGACCGACACCGGAACGGTGCCCGCCCGGGTGGCGAGGAGGAGGTCACCGGGCCCGATCCGCTCCGCCAGCGCGACGGCGGTGGCGATGGTGGCGTGTCCGCAGAAGGGGACCTCCGCCTTCGGGCTGAAGTAGCGCACGGTGAAGGAGCGGCCCTCCTGCCCTCCGAGCCCCTCCGGCGGGCCGGTGAGGAAGGCCGTCTCGCTGTAGCCCAGCCCGGCGGCGATCTCCAGCATCGCGGCGTCGTCCAGCCCGGAGGCGTCGAGCACGACCCCGGCGGGGTTGCCGCCGTCCGGGTCACTGGAGAAGGCGGTGTAGCGCAGTACGTCGGTATCGGTCATACGGTCATGATCGACGCCCGCCCCACGCGGTGGCAACGGAGATCCAGGGGCGGCGGAGGCCCGGGGCTGCGGAGGCCCATCCGGGGCTGCGGAGGTCCGGGGCTGTGGAGATCCGGGAAGGGCTCAACCGCGGCCGATGTACGGCATGGACGTGGCCATCACCGTCGCGAACTGCACGTTCGCCTCCAGCGGCAGCTCGGCCATGTGCAGGACCGTGCGGGCCACGTCGGCGGCGTCCATGACCGGTTCGACGGCCAGCTGCCCGTTGGCCTGGAGGATTCCGGTCTGCATCCGCTCGGTCATCTCGGTCGCCGCGTTGCCGATGTCGATCTGGCCGCAGGCGATCCGGTACGGCCGCCCGTCCAGCGACAGGGACTTCGTCAGGCCGGTCATCGCGTGCTTGGTCGCGGTGTAGGCGATCGAGTTCGGCCGGGGCACGTGGGCGGAGACGGACCCGTTGTTGATGATGCGGCCGCCCTGCGGGTCCTGCCGCTTCATCTGCCGGAAGGCGGCCTGCGCGCACAGGAAGGAGCCGGTCAGGTTGACGTCCACGACGGAGCGCCAGGCCTCGTAGGTGATGTCCTCCAGCGGGACGCCGCCGGGCCCGAAGGTGCCCGCGTTGTTGAAGAGCAGGTCGAGGCGCCCGTACCGGGCGCGCACTGACTCGAACAGCCGAGTCACGTCGTCCGGGTCGCTCACGTCGGCCCGCACGCACAGCACGTCGGCGTCGGCCCCGGCCGCGGCGGCGGTCTCCTCCAGCGGTTCGGCCCGGCGGCCGGCCAAGGCCACGGCCCATCCCGCCCCGGCCAGGGTCAGGGCCACGGAGCGGCCGATTCCGGAGCCGGCGCCGGTCACCACGGCGATCTTCTTCGTACGTTCGTCCATGGGGCCGCAGGGTACGTCACAGCGCGCTCCGGTCCCCGGACGTTCCGATTGCTGAGAGCATGGGTCGGCCAGGGGTGCATAAGAGCAGATGAGAAGACTGGAGTACCGCATGTCGGAGAGAGGCCCCGCGACGGCACCCTCGCACGACTCGTCGCCCGAATCGCCCTCCGCGTCCACCACCGCGCCCCTGAAGGCAGCACGCCGTACGAGCCTGCTCGTCACCTTCATACTCGGCGGGCTCACCGCCCTCCCCCCGCTCTCCATGGACATGTACCTGCCGGCCCTGCCGCAGGTCACCGACGCCCTGAAGAGCCCCGCCGCGACGATCCAGCTGACCCTCACCGCCTGCCTCGCCGGCATGGCGCTCGGCCAGCTCGTCATCGGCCCGATGAGCGACAGGTGGGGCCGCCGCCGCCCCCTGCTCGCCGGCATGGCCGTCTACGTCCTGGCCACCGCGATCTGCGCCCTCGCCCCGACCGCCGAGCTGCTGATCTCCTTCCGGCTGCTCCAGGGACTGGCCGGGGCCGCGGGTGTCGTCATCGCGCGCGCCGTCGTACGCGACCTGTACGACGGCGAGGAGATGGCCCGCTTCTTCTCCACCCTGATGCTCATATCCGGGGCCGCCCCGATCGTCGCGCCGCTCATAGGCGGCCAGGTGCTGCGCTTCGCCGACTGGCGGGGCGTCTTCGTCGTCCTGACCGGCGTCGGCACGGTCCTCACCCTGATGGTCTGGCGCGGCCTCGGCGAGACCCTGCCGCCCGAGCGGAGGCACACCGGCGGCGTCGGTTCCGCGCTGCGGACCATGCGCGGGCTGCTCGGCGACCGGGTCTTCACCGGCTACACCCTGACCGGCGGCTTCGCCTTCGCCGTCCTCTTCTCCTACATCTCCGCCTCCCCCTTCGTGGTGCAGGAGATCTACGGGGCCTCGCCCCAGACCTTCTCCCTGCTCTTCGGGCTGAACTCCGTCGGCCTGATCCTCGTCGGGCAGATCAACGGCAAGCTGCTGGTCGGCCGGGTGCGCCTGGACAGGGTGCTGGCCGTCGGCCTCGCGGTCGTCCTGGCCTCCGCGGTGTCCCTGCTGCTGATGACCACGGGCCTCTTCGGTGAGGTCGGGCTGATCCCCGTCGCCACCGCGCTGTTCGTCCTCATGTCGGCGATGGGCGTCGTGCTGCCGAACACCAACGCGCAGGCGCTGATGCGGACCCCGCACGCGGCCGGATCGGCCTCCGCGCTGCTCGGCACCTCCTCGTTCCTGATCGGCGCGATCGCCTCGCCGCTGGTGGGCATCGCGGGCGAGGACACCGCCGTTCCGATGGCAGTGGTGCAGCTGGTGTGCGCGGTGCTCTCGACGAGCTGCTTCCTGGCCCTGTGCCGGCCGTGGCAGGGCGCCTCCCGCCCCGCCGGCCTCTGAGGCGCACAGACGCGGGGCGCGGGTCCGGCGCGGCCCGGGCGGCGGGGGCGCATTCGCCCGCGGCGTAAACTTCGCAGGTGAACGCCTCCGCCCCCACCACCGCCGAGACCCTCCGCAGCACGCTCGGCGGGCTGCTCGACGGACTCCCGCCCAAGCAGGCCTCGGCCGCCGTCGAGCGGCTCATCGCCAGCTACCGGGGGCGGACCCCCACCGACGCGCCCGTACTGCGCGACCGCTCGGACGTCGTGGCGTACGCGGCCTACCGCATGCCGGCCACCTTCGAGGCGGTACGGGCCGCCCTGGACGCCCTGGCCGAGGCGGCGCCCGGCTGGGCGCCGGCCTCGCACGTGGACGTGGGCGGCGGCACCGGCGCCGCGACCTGGGCGGTGGACGCCACCTGGGACGGCCCCCGGCAGACCACGGTGCTGGACTGGGCGGAGCCGGCGCTGGCCCTCGGCCGGGAGCTGGCGGCGGCCTCCGGCTCGCCCGTGCTGCGCGGCGCCCAGTGGCGGCGGGCCGTCATCGGCGCCGGGATGGCCGTCCCCGACGCCGACCTGGTGACGGTGTCGTACGTACTCGGCGAGCTGACCGGGCAGGCCCGCACGGCCGTCGTCGCCGAGGCGGCGCGGGCCGGCCGGGCGGTGGTGCTGATCGAGCCGGGCACGCCGGAGGGGTACCTGCGCATCCGCGAGGCCCGCGACCAGCTGATCGCGGCCGGACTGCGGGTCGCCGCGCCCTGCCCGCACGACGGGACCTGCCCCATCGAGGTCGGCCAGGACTGGTGCCACTTCTCGGCGCGGGTCAGCCGCTCCTCCCTGCACCGGCAGGTCAAGGGCGGCTCGCTCCCGTACGAGGACGAGAAGTTCAGCTACGTCGCCGCGACCCGCTTCCCGGTGGAGCCGGCCGCCTCCCGGATCACGCGCAAGCCGCAGATCCGCAAGGGTCTCGTCCTGCTGGAGCTGTGCGGCCCCGAGGAGGGCGACGGGGCAGGCCTGACCCGGGTCAACGTGACCAAGCGCCACGGCGGCCTCTACAAGGCCGCTCGGGACGCCGACTGGGGCCAGGCCTGGCCGCCGCCCCCGGAGGGCCGGATCCGGGCACGCCCTGCGGAGACGCCTTAGGTCGTGTCGTGAGGGTCCCGCCCGGCCGGCGGGGCCTGCCCCGCCCTTCGGGCGGCCGGCGCTACTTCGACGACACTTCCTGGGGCCGCAACTCCTGGGTGCAGCACTTCACGCTGCCGCCGCCCTTGAGCAGTTCCCCGAGGTCCATCGGGACCGGTTCGAAGCCCCGGTCCCGCAGCGGGCCGAACAGCCCGGTGGCCGCCTGCGGGAGCAGCACGTGCCGGCCGTCGGACACCGCGTTCAGGCCGAGGGCGGCCGCGTCCCGGCCGTCGGCGATCAGCGCGTCGGGGAAGAGCCGCCGCAGCACGCCCTGGCTGCCGGGCGAGAAGGCGTCGGGGTAGTACATGACCTCGTCGCCGTCGAGGACGCTGAGCGCGGTGTCCAGGTGGTAGTAGCGCGGGTCGACCAGGTCGAGCCCGATCACGGGGCGGCCGAAGAACTCCTGGGCCTCGGAGTGCGAGAGCGGGCTGGAGCGGAAGCCGCGGCCGGCGAGGACGAAGCTCGCCGTGACGGCGAAGTCGCCCTCGCCCTCGTTGACGTGGGCGGGCTCGTGGACGTCCTGGTAGCCGTGGTCGCGGAACCATTCGAGGTGGATCCGGGCCTCCGGGGCCCGTTCCGGGTAGGCGAACCGGGCCCCGAGGACCCGGCCGTCGACCACCAGCGCCCCGTTCGCCGCGAACACCATGTCGGGCAGTGCGGGATCGGGTACGAGGGTCTCGACGGTGTGGCCCAGGGACAGGTACCGGTCCCTGAGGTCTTCCCACTGGGCCTGGGCGAGGGGCAGGTCAACCGGTTTCGTGGGATCCATCCACGGGTTGATGGAGTACGTGACCTTGAAGTGTGCGGGTGGGCACATCAGATAGCGCCGGGGTGTGGCGTCTCTGCGCAAAGAAGGCTCCTCACGACTTTCACGACTCGGGACGAGTGCTGGAAGGAATCGTCTCTCCTGGACCGGTACGGCGCAGTGGACCGATGGGGTGGTTTACGAAAATGAGGGACGCCGCGGAAGCCGAGGAGACGAGACGTCTCGCTGCGATACTTGCGGGCATGACCAAGACCCCTGACGCCACGCGCCGCAGCGACCGTTCCCGGCGCGCCATCCTCGACGCCGCGCTCGCCCTGGTCGGAGAGGTCGGCTACAACAAGCTGACCATCGAGGCCATCGCCGCCCGCGCCGGCGTCGGCAAGCAGACCATCTACCGCTGGTGGCCCTCGAAGGCGGCCGTCCTCCTCGAAGCCTCCCTCGCCCTCGCCGGGGACGCGGAGGCGGACGCCGAGTGGACCGGCTTCCCCGACACCGGGGACCTCGCCGCCGACCTGAAGTACGTACTGCGGGCGACGGTCGACGAGTTCAACGACGAGAAGTACGAGGCCCCCGCACGCGCCCTGACCGCGGCCGGAGCCACCGACCCCGAGCTCGGCGCCCGCTTCACCGAGCAGTTGCTGGAGCCGCAGCTCGCCCTGTACGAAGCCCGGTTGCGCACGGCGCGCGAAGCCGGCCAGCTCGCGCCCGACACGGATCTGCGGCTGACGGTCGAGATGCTGCTCGGGCCGCTGACGTACCGCTGGCTGCTGCGCACCGCGCCCCTCACGCACGCGTACACCGACTCACTGGTGGACGGGGTGCTCGGCGGGGTGGCAAACGTCACCGCCCGCTAGCCGCCCGACAACCTGCGTTCACCCGGGAATGTTTGCCCCGATTCGGTGGGTATGTTGGCGTTGGCACTCACCCAACCCCGGCCCCCCGGTCATCGAGAGCGGTCACCCGGGGCCCAGGATGGTGGGACCATGTGAAGGTCTGCCGGGGCAACGGTGAGGTGAGGGGATAGATGGGGTCTGAGTCCGGCCGCGTCAAACGCGGCGAGCAGAGCAGGATTTCCCAGTGGCTGCGCCGGCGGCAGAAACCCACCGCCGAGGACCCCGCACGAGAACGCGAGGCGCTCCTCCTGGCCGTCTCCGCCGCCGGTCTGCCGCTCGCCCCCGCCGCCCATCCCGCCGGCTACCGATGTTCGTGCGACCGCATCGGCTGTCCGACCCCGGCCCGACATCCGGTCTCCTTCGCCTGGCAGACGCAGTCGACCACCGACCGCGCGCAGATCGAGCGGTGGGCGCGCAACGAGCCCGACGCCAACTTCATCACCGCGACCGGCATGGTCCACGACGTGCTCGACGTCCCGCTGGAAGCCGGCGCCGCCGCCCTCGCGCGGCTCCTGGAGGCCGGCATCAAGGTCGGCCCCGTCGCCGAATCGGGCGGCAACGGCGACCAGGCCCGGATGCTCTTCTTCACCGCCACCCGCGGCACTCCCGAGGACGAGGACGAGTGGTGGCCGTGCGCGCTGGACTGCCACCCCGAGACGATGGACGAACACCCGGGCCTGCGCTGGCACTGCCGCGGCAGCTACGTCCTGGTCCCACCGGCGGCCCTCCCCGGCGACCAGGCGGTGACCTGGATCCGCGGCATGGAGCACCCCCTCCCGGACCCGCTCACCCTCCTGGAAACCCTGACCGACGCCTGCGCCGCGTATGCGGACACCTCCGACCGCGCCCCTGCCACGGTGGCCTGGCCGCTGGGACGTTGAGGCGCGGGGCGCCGAGGGCCGTGCCCCCGGCCACGGCCACGGCGCGTCAGTGGTGGATCTGCGTCACGACCACGTCGAGGGACCAGGCCCGCCCCGCCTTCGCGGGGGCTTCCGTCTCGACGGCGTAGCCCAGGTCCCGCAGGGCCGTCACCAGCTCGGCCGGCGAGCCGGGCACGGCCCCCGCCACCAGCAGGTCCCGGACCAGGCGGCCCTTGGTCGCCTTGTTGAAGTGGCTCACCACGGACCGCTTCTCCACGCCGTCCACCAGCTGCGAGTGCAGCACCCGTACGGTCGCGGTCCGGCCCGCGACCTCACCCTTCGGCTTCCACGCGGTCGCGTACGCCGCCGAACGAAGGTCCAGTACCAGCCCGTCCGCGGCGGCCGCGGGCAGCACCTCGGCCATCGGCCCGCGCCAGTACGCGCCGAGCGCGCCCAGCCCCGGAAGCTTCACGCCCATCGAGCAGCGGTACGAGGGGATCCGGTCGGTGACCCGCACCGCACCCCACAGCCCCGAGAAGACCAGGAGCGCATCCTCGGCGGTCGCCCGCGCCGCCTCGGGCAGATCGGCCAGGCCCAGCGCGTCGTAGAGCACGCCGGTGTAGATCTCCCCCGCCGGGCGGGCGGCCGCCGAGCGCAGCTCCGCGTTCTTGGCGACCTCGCCGCGCAGGCCCTCGCTCAGACCCAGTACCTCACGGGCCGTGAGCTCGTCGCCCGCGCACAGCTCGACCAGCTCCTCCAGCACCGCCGCCCGGGCCGGCGCCAGCCCGGGCAGCGACAGCTCCCGCGGCTCCAGCGGTGCGCCGGAACCGCCGGCGGCCTTTCCCTCGGAGGGCGGCAGCAGCACGAGCACGGTGGTTCTCCTTCAATACGACACGACGCAGGGGATGCGGCCCCCCGGCCAGCCTAGACGCCCGCCCGGCCCCGCCCGGCTACGCCCGCCGGCGCAGGGCCGGGACCAGGGTGCGGGGGTCGTCGGCGCGGAAGCGGACGGTGCGGGCCGTCGCGCGGGCGCCGAGCGTAGAAGCCCTGCCGTTGCGGCAAGGTCAAGCGGCGACGGCACAGCCGGTAACATGGGCGCCACGGCAGACGAGTCGGCCGGGCGGCCGCGTCGGGACCCCAGGGTCCCGCCGAGGAACGTCCGGGCTCCACAGGGCAGGGTGGTGGGTAACGCCCACCCGGGGTGACCCGCGGGACAGTGCCACAGAAAACAGACCGCCGGGGGCTTCGGCCTCCGGTAAGGGTGAAACGGTGGTGTAAGAGACCACCAGCGCCTGGGGTGACCCAGGCGGCTAGGTAAACCCCACCCGGAGCAAGGTCAAGAGGATCCGTCCCCGGACGGGTCTGCGCGAACGCTTGAGGGCTGCCCGCCCGAGTTCGCGGGTAGACCGCACGAGGCCGGCGGCAACGCCGGTCCTAGATGGATGGCCGTCTCCCCGGCGACCGCGAGGTCACCGGGCGACAGAACCCGGCGTACAGGCCGGCTCGTCTGTCCATCCCCCGCCCCGAACCGGGCTCCTCCGGTCCGGGGCGTCGCCGTACCGTCCGCCGGATTTCCGTCGGTCGGTGCCGACACCTGTCGGTGGTCCGCATGATGCGGCACTCTCAGCTCATGAGCGACCACCCCGCCAGCGCGGCCGCGGCTGCCGCGCGCATGCGCGACCTGGCCGAAGCGACCGCCGGTCCGCGCGACGCCTACGCGAGCCCCGCCGAGATCGCTTCCGTGACCGGGAGCCTGCTCGACGTCGCCCGCCACCTCCAGGACGTGCTGAGCCATCTGGAGCGCCACATCGGGCGGACCGACGACGGTGACTGGGCCGCCCCGGACGGAGCACGGCCCCGCCCCAACCCGCGGCAGGCGCGCGGCGCCGTCCAGTCCGCCCAGGCCCAGGCCCGGAACATGGTCCGCTCCCTGGACCGGGCGGTGGAGGCCCTCGGCCGCCCCGAGCCCGCGCCCTGACCGCCGTCGGCGGGGCCTACCGCAGGTGCGAGGTGTCGTTCAGGAGACGGACCGAGGCGTTGCCGTCCGCGTAGTAGGCCACCGCCGAGAGGGACGCCGCCGAGAGTTCCATGCGGAACAGGGACTCCGGCGGGGCCCCGAGCGCGAGGCGGACCAGGATCTTGACCGGGGTCACGTGGGTGACCAGCAGGACCGTGCGGCCCGCGTGTGCGGCCAGCAGCCGGTCGCGGGTCGCCGAGATCCGGCGGGTGGCGGCCGCGAAGCTCTCCCCACCGCCGGTGGGGGCGGCCTTCGGGGAGTCCAGCCAGGCCTGCAGGTCGTCCGGGAAGCGCTCCTGCACCTCGGCGAAGGTCAGGCCCTCCCAGGCGCCGAAGTCCACCTCGCGCAGGCCCTGTTCGACCGTCACGTCGAGGCCGAGGCGGTCGGCGACGGCCTGCGCGGTCTCCCGGCAGCGCAGCAGCGGGGAGCTGATGACCGTCTGGACGGTGCCGCGCGCGGCGAGCGCCTCGGCGACGGCCGCCGCCTGGCGGCGGCCGGCCGGGGACAGCTCGGGGTCGCTGCCGCCGCTTCCGGAGAACCGCTTCTGCGGGGTGAGCGCGGTCTCGCCGTGGCGCAGCAGCACGAACGTGGCCGGCGCCCCCATGTCGGGGGCCCAGCCCTGCCCGCCCGCGGGGGCGGTGGCCGTCCGCTCCTGATCGGCCTGATCGGCCCGGCCGGGCGCCGGTGCCGCCGACGGGACCGGTCCGGCCGTACCGGGGCCGGGCTCCGCGAAGAGGGTGTCGGCCCCTGCCTCGGCGAAGAGGGTGTCGGCCCCTGCCTCCGCGGACACCGGCGCGGTGGCCGACGTACGAGGTGGCATCCCGGTCGGCGTGTCGGCGCGGGCGATGCCGCGGGCGGCCGCGGTGTCCGGGCCGGACCGGGCGGCGGCCAGGGCCGCCCGCGCCGCCGCCGCACCCGCGGCGGCGTCACCGGGCGGACCCGACGGGGCCGGGCGGGCCGACGGGGTCGTGAAGGCGGCCGAGGAGGCCGACGGCTCCCACTGCTCGCCGCGCTTGCCCGCGTCCATCGCCTCGTTGGCGAGCCGGTCCGCGTGCTTGTTCCGCTCGCGCGGGATCCACTCGTACGTGACCTGCGCGCGCGGCAGGATGCGCGCGGCCTCGGCCGCGAGCGGCTTCATGTCCGCGTGCTTGATCTTCCAGCGGCCCGACATCTGCTCGACGACGAGCTTGGAGTCCATCCGGACCAGGACCACCGCGTCGGGCGCGAGGTCACGGGCCGCCGTGAGCCCGGCGATCAGGCCCTTGTACTCCGCCACGTTGTTCGTCGCGACGCCGATGTACTCGGCGCGTTCGGCCAGCGTCTCGCCAGAGGCCGGGTCGAGGACGACGGCGCCGTAGCCCGCGGGTCCCGGGTTGCCCCGGGACCCGCCGTCCGCCTCCACGACGAAACGCGGCATCAGATGCCCGAGTCGGCCGTACGGACCAGGATGCGGCCGCAGTTCTCGTGACGGACGACCTGGTCGCGGGCCGTGGCCTTGATCTCGTTGACCTCGGCCATGTCCAGCTCCAGCCGGCAGCCCTCGCAGCGGCGCTGGTAGAGGCGCGCCGCGCCGACCCCGCCCTGCTTGACGCGGATCTTCTCGTACAGGGCCATCAGGTCGGCCGGCATGGAGGTGACGATCACCTCGCGGTCCTTGGTGACCTTCGCGACCTCGGCGTCGATCTCGGCGGTGGCCGCGTCACGGCGGGTGGTGGCGTCCGCGACCTTCGTCTCCAGGCCGGAGACGCGCTCGGTCAGCTCCGACACGCGTTCCTGCGCGGCCTCCAGGCGCTCCATGACTTCGAGGACCACGTCCTCCAGGTCGCCCTGGCGCTTGGCGAGGGAGACGACCTCGCTCTGCAGGTTCGCCAGGTCGCGGGCCGAGATGCCCACGCCGGAGTCGAGCCGCTGCTGGTCGCGGACCGCGCGCTGGCGCACCTGGTCGACGTCCTGCTCCGCCTTGGTCTGCTCGCGGGCCGTGTCGCTCGCCTGGGTCTGGGCGGCGACCAGCAGGTCGCGCTGCTGCGTCAGGTCCTTGGTGAGCGTGTCGAGCTCGGCGTGCTCGGGCAGCGACTTGCGCTTGTGGGCGAGCTGAGACAGCCGGACGTCCAGGGCCTGGACATCGAGAAGTCGGATCTGGTCGGCGGGCTCGGCGTTCAGTTGGGGGCTCCAGAGATAGAAGGGGAGGGTACGGACGGCGCGTGCACCGTCCACGGGTCGGTGACCGTGCGCGAGACGTGGGTGCGCAGACCCCAGCCGTGGCGCTCGGAGATCGCGTCGAGCTGCGCGGCGGCCTGCTCGCACCAAGGCCATTCGGTGGCCCAGTGGGCGGCGTCGACGAGGGCCAGCGGGCTCTGCTCGCGGGCCTCGGACACCGGGTGGTGACGCAGGTCGGCGGTGACGAACGCGTCCACGCCCGCGGCGCGGACCTCGGCGAGGAGGCTGTCGCCGGAGCCGCCGCTGACGGCGACGCGCCGGATCATCGCGTCCGGGTCGCCGGCGACGCGGATGCCCTGGGCGGTCGGCGGCAGCCAGGCCGCACAGCGGGCGGCGAACTCCCGCAGGGGCTCGGGGCGGTCCAGCTCGCAGATCCGGCCGAGGCCGCGGCGGCCTTCGGGGTCGCTCGGGTCCGGCACCAGCGGGCCGGTGATCCGCAGGTCCAGGGCGCCGGCGAGGGCGTCGGAGACGCCGGGGTCGGCGGTGTCGGCGTTGGTGTGGGCGACGTGCAGCGCGATGTCGTTCTTGATCAGCGTGTGCACGACGCGGCCCTTGAAGGTGCCGGCCTCGACCGTGGTGGTGCCCCTGAGATAGAGGGGGTGGTGGGTGACGATCAGGTCGGCACCCAGTTCCACGGCTTCGTCGGCGATCTCCTGGACGGGGTCCACCGCGAAGAGGACCCGGCCGACCTCGGCGTCGGGGTCGCCGCATACGGTTCCGACCGCGTCCCACTGCTCGGCCCGCGAGGGGGGCCAGAGAGCGTCCAGCGCGGCGATGACTTCAGAGAGACGGGGCACGGGCCAAGGCTACCGTCCGTGGCGGCCGGCCCGGTCAGCACCGGTACCTGCGAAGCGGTCCGCCGTCCGCCCGCGGCGCCTGCCTTTCGATGCCGCACAGCACAATCGCACCGCCCATCACAGACGAATCGCCGCCCGGACACCCTTACGTGTGAAGCCGCCTTGGTGGTGTTGTTCGGCAGGAATCCCGAAAACTAGCTTCCTCACCGGAGGTGACGGCCCGGATGACTGTCTGTGCCATCGAGATGACGACCACGGCCCCGTTCACGATCTCCGCGGACGGGTCGTACGCCGCCCGCCTCGCCGGGGACGGCGAAGCGCGCTACGCGGAACGCTGGACCCTCGCCGGTCCCGAGCCCTACGCGGTGCCGCTGCCCCTCGCACAGCCCGAGGAGGCGGACAGCGAGCTCCTCCCGCTGACCGACGGGCGCGTGCTGATCCACCGCCGGGTCGCGGACCGGCACGCCTTCGCCCTGCTCTACCCGACGGGCGCCGCGGCCGGGCCGCGCACCGGGGAGCTCCAGCTGGGCGGAGTGGAGGCGGAGGAGGGCGTACGGGTCTTCCTGCTCCCGCCGGCCCCGGACGGCTCCGGTGCCTTCGCGGTGGCCGCGTCGGACACCGTGAGCACGCTGTGGCAGGTGGCCGGGTGCGCCTTCGGGCCGCAGCGGGTGGCCCGGATCCCGGGGCGCTGCTCCGGCGGGGTGTGGCTGGACCGGACGGGCCGGCTGCTGGCCCTGGACCGCGAGCTGGAGGACACCACCAAGGCCGTCGCCGTGGACCTGGGCGGCGACGGCAGGGTCACCCCGCTGCTGCAGATCACCGAGGACAGCGACGACCGGCTGCTGCTGGCCGACCCGGACAGCGGGCTGCTGCTGATCCGCTCCGACGCCCCGGGCGAACCGCGCCTGGGCTGGGGCGTGCTGGGCAGCTCGCGTCCGGTCCGCTTCCCCGAGTGCCTGCGGCTGGGGGACGCCGTGCCCTTCGCCGTCCAGCCGGGCCAGGCCCTGATGCCGGAGACCTGCGGGGTGGCACTGCGGCTGCCCGAGGGGGACATCGGCCTGTGGCGTCCCGCCGACCGTCGCGTCTTCCGGCTGCCCGCCCCGGCGGGGTGGCTCGGCGGTGCGGGCCTGTGGAGCCCGCAGGGCCGCCTGCACCTCCCGTACGCGGTCCCGGAGGTGCCCTGCGGAATCGTCGGGATGACCCTTCCCGCGTGCCCTCCCCCGCAGGTCCGCGTGGACCCGCAGGTCCACGGGGACCCGCAGGTCCACATGGACCCGCAGGTCCGCGTGGACCCGCAGGTCCCTGTGGAACCGCCGCCCCCGCCCTCACCGCGGCCGGTCCCCCTGCAGCAGGCTCCGCTGGCGGGGCGGTAGGGCGTGTCCGTGAAGCGGCGCCGGCCGCCCGAAGGGCGTGCCCCGGCGGGTCAGCCGTGCTTGAGGCCCAGGACCTCCGGCGCGGCGAAGGTCTCGTTCGCCGGGCGGGAGTCGTAGTGCGGCGTGAGGACCTCGTCGAGCTCCTCGTAGGAGAAGGACTCCTTGCCCGTGTCGAACTTGGCGGCGACCTTCGGGCGTTCCATGACGACCACGATGCCGCCGTGGACGACGAAGAGCTGCCCGTTGGCCTTCGCTGAGGCGGGTGAGGCCAGGTAGCCGACGAGCGGGGCGACGTGCTCGGGGGCGAGGGCGTCGAGCCTGCCGTCCTCCGGCACCTCGAAGCCGGCGAAGACGTCCTGCGTCATACGGGTGCGGGCGCGCGGGCAGATGGCATTGGCCGTCACCCCGTACTTCGCCAGGGCCAGGGCGGTCGAGGTCGTCAGGCCCACGATGCCGCCCTTGGCCGCCGCGTAGTTCGGCTGGCCGGCCGAGCCGCCGAGGAAGGCCTCGGAGGAGGTGTTGACGATCCGGCCGTAGACCGGGCCGCCCGCGGCCTTCGACCGGTCGCGCCAGTGCGCGGAGGCGAAGTGGGTGGTGTTGAAGTGGCCCTTGAGGTGGACGCGGATCACCGAGTCCCACTCCTCCTCCGACATCGAGAAGATCATCCGGTCGCGCAGGATGCCCGCGTTGTTGACCAGGACGTCGAGCTTCCCGTACGTGCTCACCGCCAGCTCGACCAGCTCGCGCGCCTGCCCGAAGTCGGCGACGTCGCCGAGGTGCGCGACGGCCTGCCCGCCCGCGGCGCGGATCTCCTCGGCCACCTGCTGTGCCGGGGCGGCCGAGGCCTCGCCCGAGCCGTCCCGGCCGGGCTGGCCGAAGTCGTTGACGACAACGCTCGCGCCCAGCCGCGCGAGCTCGATCGCCTCGGCCCGGCCGAGCCCGCGGCCCGCGCCCGTGACGATGGCGCTGAGCCCTTCCAGTGGGAGTGACATCCGTAGCGTTCCTCTCAGAGCAGGTCGGATCCGGCGGAGCGGTCAGAGTTCGATGCAGGTGCGCAGGGCGACGCCCGTGCGCATCTGGTCGAGGGCGTCGTTGACCTCGGCCAGGCTCACCCGGTGCGTGATCAGGTTGGCGAGGTCGATCCGGCCGGCCCGCCACAGCGCGATGGTGCGCTCGTAGGAGCGCAGCACGTCGCCGCCTCCGTACATCGAGGGCAGGATCTTCTTCTCGTCGAAGAACAGCGAGAACATGTTGATCTGGAAGTTGTCGTCGAGCGCGCCCGCCCCGACCACGACGACGGAGCCGCCGCGCCGGGTCATCTCGTAGGCCTTCTGCGCGGTCGCGGACGTGCCGACGACCTCGAAGACGTAGTCGAAGCCCTCGCCGGCGGTGATCCGGTTCTTGGCGTCGGCGAACCCCTCCGGGGAGACCGCCTCGGTGGCCCCGAACCGCAGGGCCGCCTCGCGGCGGGACTCGACGGGGTCCACGGCGACGATCTGGGCCGCGCCCTGCACCTTGGCGCCCTGGATGACGGATATGCCGACGCCGCCGCAGCCGATGACAGCCACCGAGGAACCGGCCTCCACCTCGGCGGTGTTGATGGCCGCGCCGAGGCCGGTGGTGACGCCGCAGCCGATCAGCGCCGCGATGTCGAAGGGGAGGTCGTCGGGGATCGGGATGGCGCAGGCGGCGGGGACGGCCATCTCCTCGGAGAAGGTGCCGGTGCCGGCGAAGCCGAAGATGTCGCCGTCGCCCCGCTTGAAGTTGGGGGTGGCGACGTTCCCGAAGGCCTCCAGGCACAGGTGGCCCTGGCCGCGCCTGCAGGACGGACAGTGGCCGCACGGCGGCAGCCAGCAGACGAGGACGCGGTCGCCGATCGCGTGGCCGGTGACGCCGTCACCGACGTCGGTGATCACGCCGGAGCCCTCGTGGCCGGGGATGAAGGGGGCGGGCTGCGGCAGCACGCCGCTCATCGCGGACAGGTCCGAGTGGCACAGGCCGGTGGCCTTGATCCGGATCTTCACCTTGCCGGGGCCGAAGCCCACGGCCTCCATGTCGTCGACGACTTCCAGCTTGTCCTGGCCGATCTCGCTCTGCAGTGCTGCGCGCACGGTGCGGCTCCTGTCGGTGGTGTGGAGTGTTACGCGTGTTCGACGACGGTGTCGGCGAGGACCGGCGCGTCGTCCCGTTCGACGGCGGTAACCGACACCAGGACGCGGCCGGACTCCTGCCACATCCGGATGCGCAGCGTCTCGCCCGGGAAGACGATCCCGGCGAAGCGAGTGCGGTAGGCGCGGACCCGGGAGACGTCCCCGCCGAGGGCCGTGTCGACGACGGCCTTGAGGGTCATCCCGTACGAGCACAGGCCGTGCAGGATCGGCTTGTCGAAGCCGGCCAGCTTGGCGAACTCGGGGTCGGCGTGCAGCGGGTTCCAGTCGCCGGAGAGGCGGTAGAGGAGCGCCTGGTCCTCGCGGATGTGCCGCTCCTCGACCCGGTCGGGGGCGCGCGCGGGCAACTCCTCCCGGGCGGAGGGGCCGCGCTCACCGCCGAAGCCTCCCTCTCCCCGCACGAAGATCTGCGCGTCGCTGGTCCACAGCGGCCCGGCGGCGTCCGCGACCTCGGTGCGCAGCACGATCACGGCAGCCTTGCCCTTGTCGTACAGGGCGGCGACCTTGGCGGAGGAGGTGGCGTTGCCCTGGACGGGGATGGGCCGGTGCAGCTCGATGGACTGGCCGCCGTGCAGGACGTGGGCGAGGTTGACGTCGATCCCGGGGGCGGCGAGGCCGCCCATCATGGCCATGCCGGCGCCGGCCACGGTCGCGAAGCTGGGGAGGACGTGGAGCTTGGATTCGAGGGTGTAGCGCAGCTCGTCCGGGTCGGTCGCCGGCAGGCCCGCGCCGAGGCCGAGGTGGTAGAGCTGGATGTCCTTGTGGTCCCAGCCGATGTCCCCCCGGCGGGGGTCTGCGGCGAGGGCCCTGGCGGCATCGATCGGCATGAGGACGCGGCTCCCTGTCGTTGGAAAATCGCTGCCTGGAAGACCTCGGTGCGGTCGTCCGCACCGTCGGCCGCACCGAGGTCGTATGCGGGGCGGCCGGTTCTAGAACGCGTTCTAGGGTCGGCCGGTGAGGGAATGTATAACGCACGCCTCCGCACTTGGGAAGACTCTTGACTGGCCGTCAGATAGGCTTGACGGGTGGACGAAATGCCCGTGGAACACCGCCCGGCCGCCCGTGCCCTGCGGGTCCTGCTGGACCCGCACAATCCGGCCCTCGCGCTCCAGCTCGGCCTCCAGCCGGACATCGAGGTCGTACGGGACCCGACGGCCCGCCCGGCCGTGGCCCTGGTGGAGGAGCTCGCGGCGGTGACCGCCCTGCTGGAGGACGATCCGGAGTGCCGGATCCTCGTCATGACGGGCTCGGCGCACCCGGGTCTGAGGGAGGCGGCGCTCGCCGCCGGCGCGGCGGGGCTGGTCCTGCGGGACGGCCGGGTGGAGGACCTGGCGGACGCGGTCCGCCGCGCCTCGACGGGCGAGACGGTGGTCGATCCGGCCCTGGGGTGAATCCTTTCGGGGTGCCCGCGCCTCTTGTGTATGTTGCCGACGCCGAGGTCGGCACCTGACCTGGAGGTTGACGTGATCACTGTTGTCATCGTTGCCGGCGCGGCCGTCCTGCTCTGCGCGTGCACCGTCGCCGTCCTGCGCCGCCGGGGCCGGGCCCGTGGCTGACCGGACGGACTGGCCGGGCGAGGCCCTGATCGTCGCCGCGCAGGGCGGTGACCTCGATTCGCTGACCGCCCTGGTCGCCGGATCGCATCCGAACGTACGGCGCTTCGCGCACTCCCTGTGCGCGTCCCGCGAGGACGCCGAGGACGCGGCCCAGGAGGCGCTGATCATCCTGTACCGCAGGATCGGCATGCTCAGGGCGTCCGGGGCGCTGGCGTCGTGGATGTTCCGCATCGTCCGCAACGAATGCCTGCGCCGGGCCCGGCTGATGCCCCGGGAGCGCCCGCCGCTGCCGGACACGGCCGTCATGTCGGCGGAGGACGAGGTACTGCGGCGCCTGGAGGCGGGACGGGTGGCGGAGGCCATCGCCGAGCTGCCTGCGGACCAGCGGCGGGTGCTGATCATGCGGGACGTCCAGGGGCACAGCGGCCGGGCCGCCGCCGAGGCCCTCGGCCTGAGCACCGCCGCGATGAAGTCGCGGCTCCACCGGGCGCGCGCGGCGCTCCAGCACACCCTGGGAGACACCCGTGTCCACCACTGACACCGCCTCCGGTTTCGCGAGCGCGTCGGTGCCGCGGCATCTGGCGCGCGGCGCGCTGGGCTTCGGCGCGCTGATCGCGGCCTTCGCCCTCCTCCCGGTCTTCGGCCCGGCCACCCTGCTCCTGGCCCCGGCCGGTCTGGTCGCGCTGCGCGGCTGCCCGATGTGCTGGGCGATCGGCCTGGCCGAGACCGTCTCCCGGGGCCGGCTCCGCCGGGAGTGCGGGGGCGACCGCTGCGAGCTGAAGCGGGCCTGACGACCCGCCGGCGTTTGAGGCGCGGGGGTCCGGGGGCGGAGCCCCCGGGAGCCCGTGCCGCGCCGGCGGGCGGCCCGGGCACGGCGGCAGCACCCCCGGCGGCCGGGCCGCGCGGTCAGCGCCTGAGCATCGTCACCACCGCCGCGCCGCCCAGGCCGATGTTGTGGGCCAGGCCGGTGCGCGCGCCCGCGACCTGGCGGGGGCCCGCCTCGCCCCGCAGCTGCCAGACCAGTTCCGCCGCCTGCGCCAGCCCCGTCGCACCGAGCGGGTGGCCCTTGGAGATGAGCCCGCCCGAGGGGTTGACCACCCACCGCCCCCCGTACGTCGTGGCCCCGCTCTCCACGAGCTTGCCCGCGGCCCCGTCCTCGCACATGCCCAGCGCCTCGTACGTCAGCAGCTCGTTGATCGAGAAGCAGTCGTGCAGCTCCACCACGTCCACGTCCTCGATACCGAGCCCGGACGCCTCGTACACCTGCCGGGCCGCCGCCGCGCTCATCGGCTTGCCGACCACGTCGATGCAGGAGCCCGACGCGAACGACTCCTCCGTGTCCGTCGTCATCGCCTGCCCGACGATCTCCACCGCCTTGTCGTGCAGCCCGTGCGCCACCAGGAACCGCTCGGACACCACCAGGGCCGCCGCCGCGCCGTCCGAGGTCGGCGAGCACTGGAGCTTCGTCAGCGGTGCGTGGATCTCCTTCGCCGCGAGGACCTCCTCCACCGAGTACACGTCCTGGAACTGCGCGTTCGGGTTGTCCGCCGAGTGCCGGTGGTTCTTCGCGCCGACCGCCGCCAGCTGTGCGGGCGTGGTCCCGTAGCGCTCCATGTGCTCCCGCGCCGCGTTGCCGAAGATCTGCGCCGTGGGCGGGGACATCTCGAAGCCGTGGCCCTCGGCCATGATCCCGTAGTGCCGGGCCACCGGCGAGGTCGTGAAGGATTCACCAGCGGCTCCGCCGCGGGCGCCGCCATCGGCACCCCCGCCCAGCGCGCCGCGCTTCATCTTCTCGAAGCCCAGCGCCAGCACGCAGTCGCTCAGTCCGCCCTCCACGAACTGCCGCGCCATCATCAGCGCCGTCGACCCGGTCGCGCAGTTGTTGTTGACGTTGTAGACCGGCACCCCGCTCAGCCCCAGCTCGTACACCGCGCGCTGGCCGGCGGTGGAGGCCTGGAAGCAGTAGCCCACCGGCACCTGCTGCACCAGCCCGTAGGCCACGCCCGCGTCCCCGAGCGCCGCGGACCCGGCCTCCTTCGCCATGTCCCAGTACGGCCGGTCCCGTGACTCGGGCTTCTCGAACTTCGTCATGCCCACGCCCACGATGTACGACTTCATGCCCGATGACTCCTAGTCCCTGGGAAGGCCGAGAATCCGCTCGGCGACGACGTTGAGCTGGACCTGCGTGGTGCCCCCGGCGATGGTCAGGCAGCGGGACATGAGCATCCCGTGCACCGCCCGCTCCCCCGCCCCCTCCCGCGCCGCGCCCGCCGGCCCCAGCAGTTCGAGCGCGAGCTCGGCGGTCCGCTGCTGGTGCGGGGTCTGGACGAGTTTGCGTACGGAAGCCCCCGCGCCCGGCTCCAGCCCCGACACCTGCTGGAGCGTGGTGCGCAGCCCGATGCAGGCGAGGGCGTGCGCCTCGGCGGCCAGCGCGCCGATCCGGGCCCGGTGGGCGCCGTCGAGGTCGGCGGCGCGGGCGAGGAGCGCCTCCAGTCCGGTGTCGAAGGTCATCCGGTCCGCCATGTGCACCCGTTCGTTGCCGAGGGTGTTGCGGGCCACCTTCCAGCCGCCGTCGGCCGCGCCCACCAGTGCGTCCGCCGGGAGCTCGACGTCGTCGAGGTACACCTCGTTGAAGAGGGCCTCGCCGGTGATCTCCTTCAGCGGCCGGACGTCGATGCCGGGGGTGTTCTTCATGTCGACGACGAAGTAGCCGAGCCCCTTGTGCTTGGGCGCGTCCGGATCGGTGCGGGCCAGCAGGATCCCGAAGTCGGCGCTGTGCGCGGAACTCGTCCACACCTTCTGCCCGTTGACCAGCCAGGTGCCGTCCTCCCGCCGCTCCGCCCGGGTCCGCAGCGAGGCCAGGTCGGAGCCGGCGCCCGGCTCGGAGAAGAGCTGGCACCAGGTGATCTCCCCGCGCAGGGTCGGCAGTGCGTAGGCGTCGCGCTGTGCCCGCGTCCCGTAGGCCAGCAGGGAGGGCACGATCCAGGTGGCGATGCCGAGGTCGGAGACCTTGACCCCGGCGGCCGCGAGCTCCTGCTGGACGACGAGCTGCTCGACGGGCCCGGCGCCGAGTCCGTAGGGCGGCGGGAGGTGGGGGGCGGCGTAGCCGGTGGGGGCCAGGATCCGCCGGGCGGCGGCCGGGTCGAGTCCGCGCGCGTCCTCGATGGCGGCCCGGGCCTTCGCGCGGTACTCCTCGGCCTTCGCCGGCAACTCCAGGCGCAGCTCGCGCCGCGCCCCGCCCGCCGCGCACCGCACGGCCCGTACGCGGTGCCCGTCGCCGGGACCGAGCAGCTGGCGGGCGACGATCGCCCGCCGCAGGTGGATGTGGGCGTCGTGCTCCCAGGTGAAGCCGATCCCGCCGAGGATCTGGATGCAGTCCTTGGCGCAGGAGTACGCGGCGTCCAGTGCGGTCCCGGCGGCGAGGGCCGCCACGAGCGAGCGCACGCCGGCGGGCTCGTCCATGGCTTGAGCTGCGTCCCAGGCCAGCGCGCGGGCCTGTTCCAGGCGTACGAGCATGTCGGCGCACAGGTGCTTGACGCCCTGGAACTGCCCGATGGGCCGGCCGAACTGCTCGCGCACCTTGGCGTACTCGGCGGCCGTGTGCAGGGCCCAGGCGGCGGTGCCGCAGGCGTCGGCGGCGAACAGCGTGCAGGCGAGGTCGCGGACGAGGGCCGCGTCGAGCTCCAGCAGCCGCCCGGCGGGGACGACCGTGCCGCGCGCCCGCACTTCGGCGGTGGGACGGGTCGGGTCGGCGCTCTCGTGCGTACGGATGTCCAGCGCGGCGGCGTCCACGGCGAACCAGCGGGTGCCGTGCGCGGCCTCCGCGGCGAGCAGCACGAGGTCGGCCTCCCCGGCGCCGAGCACGGGCGGCGCGAGCCCGTCGATCAGGTGCCCGCCGCCCTCGGTGGCCACGGCGGTCAGGGTCCCCGGGCCCAGCGCGACCGCCCCGACCCGGCCGGAGAGCGGCTCGGCGCTGGCCCGGTCCAGCAGTACGGAGGCCAGCGCGCTCGGCAGGTACGCGCCGGGCAGCGCCCCCCGGGCCGCCTCCTCGACGACGACGGCCAGATCGAGCAGGGTCCCGCCCTCCAGATGCGGCTCCAGGAGCCCCGACGCGGTCAGCGCGTCCCAGTAGCCGGGCCGCACCCCGGTCCGCGGCGGGGAGTCGAGCAGCTTGCGCACCTCTTCGGGAGGCGAGACCCGCGCCACCCAGCCGCGCACGGCCTCGGCCAACTCCCGCTGCTCCTGTGTGATTCCGATGCCCATGCGCGGCAGACTAGAACACGTTCCAATCTGACGGAAGGTCAGATGCTGGTGTTCTTCTCGGCCCGCCCGAACCGCGCCGTACGATCACGGCCGAAGCGTCGGTGTGCCGGCTCCGCGCCGAACCGGCGGTGCTCCACCGACGGCTGGGCAGGCGCGAGGGACACGACGCCGCGTCGCCGCAGTGGCATCCGGACCGCTCCGGCGAGTGGGCGGGCATCCTCGGCCGGGCGCCGGCGTCGACGACTTCACCGTCGACGCGACCTCGGGAGATCGCCTCCGCCGTGCTCACCGCTGCCCGCTGGGGGTGACGGGCGGGCGGGGCGGCGCGGGTCAGCGGCGCGGGGCGGCCTTCAGCGCGGCGCGGGCGACGTCCTTCGCCTTCGTCTCGCAGGCACCCTTGGAGTACGGCGCCGCCCGCAGACCCACGCGGACGGAGAGATTGCCCTCACGCACGGCAAGGACGCAGGTCCAGTCGGCACTGGAGGCCTCCCAATAGCCCTCGGTGCCGAACCCGAGACGGGACGCCGTGCGCTGACCGGCCGCCTCCGACTGAAAATGGCGCCTGCGCGTGACCGCGTTGGCGTCCGCGTCGCCGCCGAGACTCACGTTCCACCGGACCGTTGCCGTCGGCGACGCGGCGGTACCGCCGCCCCCGTTGCAGCTCGTCTGCACACCGTCGACCGTCCCGGACCAGGTGTCCAGGGTCGACGGCCGCAACTCCAGCGGCAGTTTCTCGCGCGCCACCTCACAACTGGCGACAGCCGTGTAGACGACGGGGGCGTTCATGCGGTCCCGTACGTAGAGCGCACCGCCGGTACCGGCCACCAGGAGGACTCCGCTGGCCACCAGCGCCGCGATCCGGCGTCGCCGGGTGCGCAGCGGACCGGCGCGGCGGGTCTCCGGGGGCACGGGCGGCAGCGGCGGCACCTTCGGGACGAGCGCCGGCGTGTCCTGCGTCGGCACCGTGACCGGATCGGCCTCCGACCGGAGGACCGGCACGGACTCGGGCGCGGGAGACCGGACGGGCCCCGGCTCCGGAGCGGGCACGGCTTCCGGAGCGCCCTTGGGTTCAGGGGCCGGTCCCGGCTCCGGGTCGCCGGCCGCCGGAGGGCCGGCCAGCAGCTCGTCGATCCGAGCCCGTTGGGCGGTGAGCATCCCGTACACGGCGGAGGGCCACTGGCGTCCCGCCGCGGCCACCGGGCCGATCAACTCGTGCAGCTCCGCCGGGGACGGCCTGGCCTCCGGGTCCTTGGCCAGGCAGCGGGCGACGAGGTCGCGCAGCCCCGCCGGTACCGCGCTGAGGTCCGGTTCGCCGTGCGCCACGTCGTACAGCGTCTTGAGCGTGGAGGTCCCGGCGAAGGGGCTGCGGCCCGTCAGTGCCAGGACCAGCACGGACCCGAGGGAGAAGACGTCACTGGCGGGCGTGAGCGGCTTGCCCTCGGCCTGCTCGGGCGACATGTACGCGGGTGATCCGACGACCCAGCCCGTACGCGTCAGCCCGGTCTCGCCGTCGGAGTCGCCTTCGGTGGCCCGTGCGATGCCGAGGTCGATGACGCGGACGCCGTCCTCGGCGAGGAGCACGTTGTCGGGCTTGAGGTCCCGGTGGACGAGCCCGGCCCGGTGGATCTCGGCCAGGGCGGACGTCAGGCCCGCGGCGAGGCGGCGTACGACGTCCTCGGGCAGCACCCCGACCGCCTTGACCACGGCGCCGAGGGAGGGTCCGGCGATGAAGACCGAGGCGAGCCAGGGCATCGGCGCGTCCGGGTCGGCGTCGATCACGGCCGCCGTGTAGGCGGCCGAGACCTTGCGCGAGGCGGTGATCTCCCGACGGAAACGGGCCCGGAAGCCCTTGTCGTCGGCGAAGTGGGCGAGGACCTGCTTGACGGCGACGAGCCGCCCGTCCGGACCGGCCGCCAGCAGCACCCGTCCCATCCCGCCCTGCCCGAGCACGCCGACGACCTCGAACGGCCCCACACGCGTCGGGCCGCCCGGCCCCACCTGCTCCATGTCCCCCGCCCCCTACTCCCCGAGTCGGGAGCGGATCATACAGAGACGGCCTTCACGAACGCGGCGAAAGCGGCGGGGCGGACGGTGAAGACGGGCCCCTCGGGGTCCTTGGAGTCCCGGACGGCGACGAGGCGGGGCTGAACGGCCACCTCAACGCAGTTGCCTTCCGCGCTGTACGAGGACTTACGCCACCGCGTGCCCGTCAGGTTCTGGATGGTCTCCATAACGCTCCTCCATTACTCGGGCGATCAGCGCCGCCGAGTCCTCCAAGGAGAGCGCAGCAGCCTGCAAATGATCGTATCGGAGCGAACCCTCCTTGAAGGCTTGCGGATTGGCCGTCATGTGGCCCTGCACAAAGTCTTCGGTATAGACGAGGTCCGGGTTGTCCTCGAAGCGCAGGAGGTTGAACTCACCCGGCAATCCCGCGTGAGCGCCCGCCTCGTACGGCAGGATCTGCACGTGTACCCACTCCCGCCTCCGCATCGCTGCCAGGTGGGCGAGTTGGTCTTGCATGACCTCGCGGCCACCGATCTCCTGGTGCAGTACGGCCTCACTCATCACCACCCACATCAGTGGCGGGTTCTGGCGGTCGAGGATGCGCTGGCGCTCCAACCGAGCAGCCACCTTGGCGTCGAGACCATCTTCAATCCATACGCCCAGGACCGCGCGAGCGTAAGCCTCTGTCTGCAGCAGGCCGTGCACCAACTGCGGCTGAAACGAGGAGATGTAAGTCGCCCGCGCCTCCATCTCCGCGTACGCCTGGAACCACGTCGGCAGCTGATGCCGCAGCACGAGCCCGACCAGCCGCGAGAACACCCCGCCCGTGCCCAGCGCCGCGTCCACCCGTTCCGAGAAGTCCCGCGTCGGGACCCTGCGCGTGGTCTCGACCTGGCCGATCAGCGAGCCCGTGCAGAAGACGATGCTGCCGAGCTGCGCCTGGTTGAGCCCCGCGTCCTCTCTGAGGCGGCGCAGTTCGGAGCCGTAGTAGTCCAGCGGTGAGGCGCTGGGATCGAGATCGCGCACGCCGACCATGGACGGTCACCCCCAAGCCAGTTGCCGGTTCCGTGGCCGAGCGTAGCCATGTGCACACCTCTTGGTGACCCGGTTCGCGTGGAACCCCCCGCACGACGTCGATGTCAGCGGCCCCGCTTACGGTCTGGCCATGGCTGATCAGATGTTCTCCGACGCGTCGATGAACGACTTCGCGACCTGGGCACCGGTGCTGCGACTCCTACGGGCCGAACAGGCGCGGGGGCCCGCTGCCAGGGCTGTCCGCGTCGCGGGGCGCATAGGCAGGCATGGCTGGAGTCTGGCTCTCACCCGCCGGATGCCGTCCCCTGGCAGGGCCGCACAGGTGGAGGACATGCAGGAGGAGTTCGACGCGGTGGAGCGGGTGCGGAGCGCACTCGCGGACGCCGGGGTCGACGACCTCTCGTTCACCGCGGACATAGCACCGAGCGGGAAGACCGAGCTGCGCCTGCTGGGTCCCAGCCCCGCCGTGGAACCCGGCATCGGCACCCCGCACCCGGGGGCGCTCATCCTGGTCGACGGCGCTCTCCCCGAGCCCTGGCGCCGGCTCCCCGAACCGGCCCCCGGGGCGGCGCCGGCTCCTTCGGCGGACCTGGAGCTGCTGGAGCGGACGCTGCGTGAACGCCTGCCGCACGCCATCGGCGCGACGGAGGAGGAGATCGCCGCGGCCGAGGCGCGCCTGGGCGTCGCCCTGCCCGACGAGCTCAAGGTCCTCTACCGGGTGACAAGGGCGCGGTGGGAGGACCTGGGTGACGACTACGAGGCGGCGATGAGCGAGTGCGCGGCTGTCGGCTGCGAGCTGTTCGATCTCGACGGCCTGTACATCGCGGATGCGGCGTCACGGCACTGCCGTTGGGAGTTCGCGGCGACGGAGGCGGTCGCCACCTCGCCCGACGCCATGGTGCAGGGCCTCGCCGGCTCACCCGGCTGGATCGCCTTCGGTGACAACGGCGGCGGGGACCGGCTGGCCGTCGATCTGACACCCGGCCCGCGCGGTCACAGGGGCCAGATCATCATGCTGTCCCACGAGGAGAACGTCGGCGCCGAATTGGTCGCCGACTCCCTCACCGATCTCGTGCTGGGCCGGCTCGGCGCGGAGCGTGGGGGATCCGGCGAGCAGCCGCCGCCTGCCGTCGCCCGGGTCAATGTCGCGAGCCTGAGGAGCGTCGAGGCCGCCGTGCATCCCGGCCTGGAGGTCCTGTCCATCGGCGTGTGGGACGACGCACCGCTCAGCCTCGCCCCCGTCGTCGGCCTGCCCCGCCTGCGCACCCTGACCGCGTACCCCGGCACCCTGGCCGACCCGCTGGAGATCGCGAAGCTCACCGGGCTGGAATACCTCGAACTCGGTCCGCAGGAATGGCTCGTGCTGCTGGACGCCGGAGCCGTACCGCGCGGCCTCTCAGCCGCGGCCATCAGGGCGCACGGCGATCACGACCCCTTGCCGATCGTGGCCATCGCGAACGAGATCCTGCGCCTCTGGGGCCGGCCCCAGATCATCCAGACGGTCCTCGAAGGCGACCTCGGACCACTGGCGTAGCCGGCGAGGGCGGGCGACGTTCCCGGGCGTCGCCCGAGCGCCGCGCACCTGCCGGGACCCCGCCCATGGCGTCCTACCGGCGGGTAGGGCAGCATGGGCCGCCACACGCAGCTCAGCAGGAGGAACGACATGGCCAGCCCCAAGCCGGAGACCCTCGCCGCCTTCGAGACGGCCAAGGGGTTCATGCCCGTACGGGAGGGCCTCGCCCTGTACGGGGCGGCCGCCGCGGCCGGGGCGCTCGGGCTGCCGCTGCTGGAGGTCGGCACGTACTGCGGGCGCTCGACGATCCTGCTGGCCGACGCGGCGCGCGAGGCCGGCGTGGCCGCGATCACCGTGGACCACCACCGGGGCAGCGAGGAGCAGCAGCCGGGCTGGGAGTACCACGACCCGACGGTCGTGGACCCGGAGATCGGGCTGATGGACACCCTCCCCACCTTCCGTCGCACCCTGCACAGGGCCGGGCTGGAAGAGCACGTGATCGCGATCGTCGGCCGTTCCCCGCAGGTCGCCGCCACCTGGGGCGGCAAGCTCGGCTTCGTCTTCATCGACGGCGGCCACACCGACGAGCACGCCACCGGCGACTACGAGGGCTGGGCCCCGCACGTCGCGGAGGGCGGCACGCTCGTCATCCACGACGTGTTCCCGGACCCGGCCGACGGCGGCCAGGCCCCGTACCGGATCTACCTGCGCGCCCTCGCCTCCGGCGCCTTCGAGGAGATCTCCGTCACCGACTCCCTGCGCGTGCTGCGCCGCACCGGCCCGGGCATCTGACACTGCCGTTCATATAAGCGCACCACGCCCCCGGATGGCTCAGTACCGGTCGGGCGGCCGGGCGGCGGTCTAGCATCGCGGACGTGCGCTACGACGACAGCCCCCCGCCCCCCGAGTCCGGCTCCTCGGCGAATCCGGACCGGCACTGGTTCACCCGACGCTCCACGCTCGTGGTCGGGCTCGCCGCGCTCGCCCCGGCCTGCCTCGCCGGCTGGGTCCTGACCCAGGCGCTGTCCGGCGCCGGGCCGGACGAGAGCCGGCCCCGCTCGGCCCCGCAGCCGGCCTCGCACTCGACCGTCTCGCCGGGCCAGCGGGACGCGAAGCCGGGCTCCACACCGAGCGGCAGCCCGGGTACGGGGGCGGGCACGCCCGCGGCGGCCCCCGTACCGGCGCCCGCCAAGGGCCCGCTGGCCGGCAGGACCGTGGTCGTCGACCCCGGGCACAACACCGGGAACTTCAAGCACACCGCCGAGATCGACCAGCAGGTCGACATCGGCACCAACCGCAAGGAGTGCGACACCACCGGGACCACCACGAACTCCGGCTACATGGAGGCCGAGTTCACGATGGACGTGTCGAAGCGCCTGCGGGCCGCCCTGGAGGCCCAGGGCGCGAAGGTGGTCCTCACCCACGAGACGGGCGACCGCGCCTGGGGTCCCTGCATCACCGAACGCGCCCGCATCGGCAACGACGCGAAGGCCGACGCGGTCGTGTCCGTCCACGCCGACGGGGTCTCGGCCGGCAGCCGCGGCTTCCACGTCATCCTCCCGGCGAAGGTCAAGGGCGGCGCCGCCGACACCGCGAAGATCGTCGAACCTTCGCGCGAGCTGGGCGAACGCATCGCCGGCAACTTCGCCCGCACCACCGGCTCGGCGCCCGCCAACTACCTGGGAGCCGGCACCGGTTTGGTGGTCCGCGACGATCTGGGCGGACTGAACCTGTCAACTCGGCCCAAGGTGTTCATCGAATGCGGCAACATGCGTGACGCCAAGGACGCGGCGCAGCTGACGAGTCCGGAGTGGCGGCAGAAGGCGGCCCAGGGCATCGCTGACGGCATCGTCGGCTTCCTCGGCGGGTAGTCCCTCTCGGGCGTCCCGCCGGGACGCCCGCCGCCCCGATCCTCTCGGCCGCGGGGAACCTCCGTACCATGGTGCCGCCCGCCCTGCTGCAGGCACGATCTGCGCTGCGACCGCGGCACCACGAGACGACCGAGACCGAGAAGGACACCTAAGACGTGAACATCCGCTCCCTCACTCGAGGCGACGGCGTGGTGATCGGAGCAGCGGCGCTGCTGTTCATCGCCTCGTTCTTCGATTTCTACTCCACCACGGGTGGCGACCTGCCGAGCGCCTGGGACACCGACGCCTACCGCCTGGTGCTCCCCAGCGTCTTCCTGCTCGGGTTCATCGCCGCGGGTCTGCTCGTCGCCGGCCGCTTCCAGCCGGAGAGCCGCAAGGTCATGGGCATCCCGATGTCGGCGTGGGGCACCGTGCTCGCCGTCTCGGCCGCCTGGTCCGCGCTGTGGTCGCTGATCACCTGCCCGAGCACGCTCGACCTGGGCGCGGGCGCCGTCATCGCCTTCCTCGCCACCCTGGCCCTGGCCGGTGTGGCCGTCTTCGGCGCGAAGGTTCCGGCGCTCGCCGGGTCCCTGGTGCCGGAGGCACGGCCCGCCGCCCCGCAGCCGTACGGCGGCCAGCCGCAGCCGGGTGCCGGGTACGGCTACCCGGGCGGGCAGCAGCCCTACGGTTCCACCCCGCAGCCGGTCCCGCCGTACGGCGGTACGCCGACTCCGGCGCCCGGTCCGCAGGACTCCGGCGCCGGCCACCAGGCGGCCGCGACGCCCGCCCCGGCGGCGGACTTCAGCCCGTTCTGGTTCGCGGTTCCGGTGGCCCGTCCTCTCTTCGCGGAGGACGGCTCGCCCACGCAGATCGCCGAACTCGCCCCGGGCACCTGGTACCTGGCGGTCGAGCAGCGCGGCGGGGCCGCGCTCGTCGCGCAGACCCAGGACGGCCGTCGCGGCATCCTGAGCGACACCTCGGGGATCCAGCGCGGCTGATCCGCGTACGCCCTCCCGCTTCACCCTTGCGTTCCACCCACGACGCCCCACCGGTCCGCCGGTGGGGCGTCGTGCGTTCGAACTCGTTCGGTTCTGTCGGTCCGGGTCAGTAGCATCAGCCCCAACCAGTACTCATATTCGATGAGTTGAAAAACGGGTGGGGAACTACGTGATAGCAAGTCGCATGCGCGGAACGGCTCTCGCCGCCGCGCTCGGCGTCGTCGCGACGCTGTGCCTGCCGGGGGTGGCCGTGGCCGCCGGACCCGGTCCGGAGCGGGCGGGCAGCAGCGCGTCCGGCGCTTCCGCCGGGACGGGCGGCCCGGTCGAGGGCACCGTCCGCAGGATCGCGCTGGAGCCGAAGAGCGCCACGGAGGCGGCCGTCTCCGCGCACGGCACCGCGCGGTTCGGCCTCATGGGCGTGTCCTGGAAGGACGCCGCCGCCGATGCGCCGGGGAAGATCGAGGCCCGCAGCCGGAACGCCGCTACGGGCGCGTGGACGCAGTGGGTCGCGCTGGAGCCCCTCAAGGCCGGTCTCGACGGCGACCGTCCGGGAGCGCGCGGTGCCACGGAGCCCGTGTGGGTCGGTGCCGCGGACGGGGCCGAGGTACGGGTGAGCGGCGGCTCGGCCGCGCTGCCCGCCGGCCTGGAGCTGGACCTGGTGGACCCGGGTACGGCCGGCCGCCGTGACGGGGCGGCGAAGTCCGAGTCGGCCTCGGGCGCGCCGGCCTCGGGCGCACGGGCGGCGGCCGCCGCGGTGGCGCCCGGCCCGGAGTCCACGGCTCCGCGACCGGACGTCGTCTCGCGCGCCCAGTGGGGTGCCGACGAGTCCCTGAACAACGAGGGCCCGATCTACCTCGCGGGTGGCAGGATCAAGGCCCTGTTCGTGCACCACACGGCGGCGACCGCCCCGTACGAGTGCACCGACTCCGCGGCCATCGTCCGCGGTCTGCACGTCTACCACGTGAAGACCAACGGCTGGCGCGACCTCGGCTACAACTTCCTCGTCGACAAGTGCGGCACCCTCTTCGAGGGCCGTCAGGGCGGCATGGACCAGCCCGTGATGGGCGCCCACACCTACGGCTTCAACTCGGAGTCGACGAGCGTCGCGGTCCTCGGCGACTACACGAACGCCGGGGCGTCGCCCGAGGCGCTCGAAGGCATCTCCAGGATGGCGGCGTACAAGCTGGGCCAGTACGACGCCGACATGAACGGCACGACGACGCTGACGGCGGGTGCCACCCAGAAGAACTACGCCGGCACCAGCTTCACCGCCGGTCAGCCGTACCAGTTCCGGACGGTCTCCGGCCACCGGGACGGCTTCAACACCGAGTGCCCGGGCCACCAGCTGTACCCGCAGCTGGACACGATCCGGAAGTCGGGGCCCGCGGCCCAGCTGAAGATCGTTTCGGTGAACGAGAAGCCCGTCGCGCCGGGCGGAACGGCGAAGACCCCGGGGCAGCTCGTGGTCGGCTTCTCCACCAGCACGGCCGCCCAGCTGGTGAGCTCCTTCGAGCTGCTGGTGGACGGTGCTCCGGTCGCGACGGTCGCGGGTGGCGCCACGAGCGCCGCCACCTTGCTGAGCCTGGGCAGCCACCGGATCCAGATCCGGGCGACCGCGACGAACGGCAAGGTGTCCACGAGCCTCCCGGTCACCGTCGAAGCGGATGTCTCGGACGTCAAGTACGTCCCGGTCCAGCCCAAGCGCCTGATGGACACGCGCGAGGGCCTGGGCGTGCCGCAGGCCAAGGTCGGCCCGGGCGGCACGGTGGCCCTGAAGGTCGCGGGCGTCCAGGGCGTCCCGGCCTACGGGGTGACCTCCGTGGTGCTGAACGTGACGGCGACCGGCCCGACGGAGGCCGGCCACGTGTCGGTCTACCCGAACGGCACGGTCCGCACGAGCGCGTCGAACCTCAACTTCGCCCCCGGGCAGACCATCCCGAACCTGGTCGTCGTGCCCGTCCAGGACGGGATCGTCCAGTTCTACAACAGCGCGGGCAGTGTCGACCTGATCGCGGACATCACCGGCTACTTCCTCGCGAGCGGCGAGGGCGGCACCCACATGAACCTCGGCCCGAAGCGGGTCCTGGACACGCGCGACGGCACGGGCGGCGTGTCGACCGCACCCGTCGGCGCGGGCGGGGTCCTGGACCTCGACCTCTCGGCCGTCGACGGGCTCCCCGCGCCGGACAGCCTCACCGCGGTGGTGCTCAATGTGACGGCGACCAACCCGACCACGTCCAGCCACGTGTCGGTCTACCCGAGCGGCACGACCCGCACCAGCGCCTCGAACCTCAACTTCACCGCCGGCCAGACCATCCCCAACCTGGTCATCGTCCCCGTGGTGAACGGGAAGGTCAGCTTCTACAACAACGCCGGCAGCGTCGACCTCATCGCCGACATCACCGGCTACTTCACCGCGTCGGGCGTGGGCGCCAAGCACTCCAGCCTCGGCCCGAAGCGCCTGATGGACACCCGCGCAGGACTCGGCGTCGCCAAGGCGCCGGTCGGCCAGGGCGGTGTCGTCACCCTGACCGTCGCGGGCGTCGAGGGCGTGCCGGCCACCGGTGTCACCGCGGTGATCCTGAACGTGACGGCGACCAACCCGACCACGTCCAGCCACGTGTCGGTCTACCCGAGCGGCACGACCCGCACCAGCGCCTCGAACCTCAACTTCACCGCCGGCCAGACCATCCCCAACCTGGTCATCGTCCCCGTGGTGGACGGCAAGGTCAGCTTCTACAACAACGCCGGCAGCGTCGACCTCATCGCCGACATCACCGGCTACTTCAGCAAGTAGCCGGGCCCGAGAGCCGCGGCCCCCCGCCCTTCCCGGCGGGGGGCCGTTGCCCTACAGTCACCTGACGCATCGTCACTTCCGGCTGGAGGGACCCGCTCATGCGCCTCGGACTCGCACTCGGATACTGGGGCCGCGACCCCTCCCCGGCCCACCTCGACCTCGCCACCGAGGCAGAGAACCTCGGCTACGACTCGGTGTGGACCGCCGAGGCCTGGGGTTCCGACGCCTTCACCCCACTCACCTGGATCGCCGCGCACACCTCGCGAATCCGCCTGGGCACCGCCATCGCGCAGATGGCAGCCCGCACCCCCACCGCGACCGCCATGCACGCCCTGACCCTGGACCACCTCTCCGGCGGCCGGATGATGCTCGGCCTGGGCCTGTCCGGCCCGCAGGTGGTCGAGGGCTGGTACGGGCGCCCGTTCCCCGCGAGCCCGCTGACCGCCACCCGCGAGTACGTCGACGTCATCCGCCAGGTCCTGCGCCGCGAGGGCCCGGTCGCACTGGACGGCCGCTTCCACAGCCACCCGTACCGGGGCGAGGACGCGGCCGGGATCGGCAAGCCCCTCAAGCCCATCACCCACCCGCTCCGCGCGGACCTGCCGCTCCTCCTCGGTGCGGAAGGCCCGAAGAACATCGCCCAGACCACGCGGATCGCAGACGGCTGGCTGCCCCTGTACTGGTCGCCGACCCGCACCGACGTCTACCGGGCCTCGCTCACGGACCTCCCCGACGGCTTCATGATCGCGCCGATGGCCCGGGCCAAGGTCTGCGACGACGTCGCCGAGGGACTCCTCCCCGTCAAGGCAATGCTCGGCTTCTACATCGGCGGCATGGGCCACGCGGCCCGCAACTTCCACGCCGACCTGATGGCCCGGATGGGCTACGAGGACGAGGCCCGCCGTATCCAGCAGCTCTTCCTCGCGGGACGCAAGGAGGAGGCGGTACTCGCCGTCCCGGACGCCTTCGCCGACGAGATCTCGCTGGTGGGCCCGCGGGAGCGGATCGCGGAACGCCTCGACCTCTGGCGCAAGGGCCCGGTCACCGACCTCCTCGTCACGGCCCCCGACCCGCACACCCTGCGCGTCCTGGCGGAACTCAACAGCTGAGGGCGGCGGGCGGCGCCACGCCGGGCGAGTCAGTCCGCCTGCGGCACGGCCTCCAGCAACTCCCGCACGTCCAGCGGCATCACGGCGATCTCGATGCTCCCCCCGCCGTCGTAGGAGCAGGTCACGATCCGCGAAGCGGGATTGATGGAGATGCCCTCCTTCATCGACGGCACCCGCACTCCGGTGGCCCGCCCGCCGGGCAGCGCCACGGCCTCCCCGCGCTCCGGAACCCACCGGGCCGCGCCCCCGTCGGCGTACACCCGCCCCGGCCGCCACCGCCCCTGCCCGGCCGGCATCCGCGCCATCCCGGGAATCCCCGGCACGGGCCCGGCCCCGACGCGCGCCAGATGCTTGCGCCGCACCAGCCACCCGATCCCGACCACCCCACCGGCAAGCAACACGTACTCGATCACACGCCCCATTGAAACAGCACCACGGTCGAGCGGGCCGTGACGCCCGCCCCGACCATGGAGCCGTCGACCGAGAGGCGGGGCTAGCCGCCGAGCTGGGAGGTGCTGGGGACCTTGTCGGTCACCGTGGCGCCCGCGCTCTTGCCGGCCTCCTTCACACTGCCGATGACGTCGTCGAAGGACGAGATGTCGGCGTCACCCGCCTGGCCCTTGCGCAGCTTGCTGCCGAGCCCCTTCAGCGACTCGATGCCCGCCGTCAGCGGCGCCATCGCCTTCGACAGCAGCGGGTCGCCCTTGGCGTTGTCGGCGGCCGCCTTGAGCCGGTTGTACGCGAACGCGCCCGCCAGGCCCGCCTTGATGAGCGCGAAGGTGCGGCCCTTCGCGCCCTTCTTGAACTTGCCCGCCTGGTACGGCTTGACGATCCACTGGTACGTCGCGCCCGCCGCGAGACCCGCGTTGGCGACGAAACGCGTCTTGGCGAACTTCTGCTTCTCGGCGGACGTGCTCGGCGAAGGCGTGGCGGCGGCCAGCTCGTCGGCCTCCGCCGCCGCCGGCTCCGCCGCGGCGAGCGCGGCCAGCTCCCCCATCGAGGCGGCGGACAGCTCCTCCCGTTGGCTACCACCGCCGCCACTGCCACAGGCGGTAACACCGGCCAGCAGCGCGGTCGACAGGACCACCGCCGTGAGGGCGCGACGGAATCGGACGGTCGTGGGTACGGACACGGTTTCCTCCGGGGACTCAGGCGTCCCCCGCAGCCTCACCCCGCCCCCGCGGGCCCGCCACCCGGCAGACCCGTTCGGGTTTGCGACGCGCCCGGGCGGCAACACGCGCAGCATGACCTCACACACGCGAGTACGCACCCGAGGAAGCAGTCAGGCAGGCCGGGCCGTCGCTCTGGTGGCGGACGTGCTTGCCTTCGTGATCGTCCTGTGGATCCTGCTCTATTTCCTGGACGCCAACCAGGGCAACGAGCTCGTCAACTTCATCCACGACACCGCGAGCTGGCTGGCCGGCTGGTCCTACGACCTGTTCACCTTCAGCCGCGAATGGGTCCAGGTCGTCATCGGCTACGGCCTGGCCGCCGTGGTGTACGTCCTGGTCGGCCACGCGATCGCCGGCTGGCTCTACCGCCGCTGACGCGCGCGACGAAAGGGGCCCTCCCCCGCCGTCCGGCGGGAGGGGCCCCGTTCGTTCGCGTCCGGGCGCGGCTCAGCCGCAGCAGTCCGGCTCCAGCCCGGCCGGGAGCGAGCCCCCGCCGAACACCTCCGTGGTGGCCTCGTCCCCGCCCAGCGCCGCGACGGCCAGCAGCAGCGACCCCGCGGTCCACGTCGTCTGCTCCACCGGCCACACCGCCCTGTCCTGGAAGACGTACCCCGTCCAGTACATGCCGTTGTCCGCGCGCAGGTGCCCGATCGACCGCAGGACCTCCAGCGCCCGGTCCGACTCCCCCGTCGCCCACAGCGCGAGCGCCAGCTCGCAGGACTCGCCGCCCGTCACCCACGGGTTCGGCAGCACGCAGCGGACCCCCAGGTCCGGGACCACGAACTCGTCCCAGCGCGCCTCGATCCGCGCCGTCGCCTCCGCGCCCGTCAGCGCGCCCCCGAGGACCGGGTAGTACCAGTCCATCGAGTAGTGGTCCTTGTTCAGGAACCGCTCCGGGTGACGGCGGATCGCATGCCGCAGCGCGCCCGCGGCGAGCTCCCAGTCCGGCTGCGGCTCCTCCCGGTGCTCGGCGACGGCCAGCGCGCAGCGCAGCGCCTGGTGGATGGAGGACGAGCCCGTCAGCAGCGCGTCGGTGACGGCCGTGCCGTCCGCCTCACGCTTCCAGCCGATCTCCCCACCGGGCTGCTGGAGCGACAGCACGCACTCCACGGCCGCGTACACGGACGGCCACATCCGGTCGAGGAAGGTGTCGTCACCGGTCGACAGGTAGTGGTGCCACACGCCGACGGCTATGTAGGCGGTGAAGTTGCTCTCGCGGCTCGCGTCCTGCGGCTCGGCGGTGTCCACACCGTCGGGCCGGTCGGCGTAGGCCGCGTACCAGGAACCGTCCTCGTTCTGGTGCCGGGCCAGCCAGGCGTACGCCCGCTCGGCGGCCTCGTGCTCGCCGGCCGCGTCCAGCGCCATCGCCGCCTCGGTGTGGTCCCACGGGTCGAGGTGGTGACCGCGGAACCACGGGATGGCACCGTCGTCGCGCTGCACCGCCAGGATGCCCGCGACCGTCTCGGCGGCCTGCTCCGCTGTCAGTACGCCGTCCAGGACGAGGTGTTCGGTACGCCCGGGCGAGCTCACTGGGTCGCGCCGACGGGGAGGTGGGGCTTGGTCGCGTACGCCACGAAGCTCTTGCCGATGAGCGGGTTGAGGGCCTGCTCCGCCAGGCGCGTCGCCAGCGGCTTCTTCATGATGTCCCAGACCAGGAGCTTGTGGTACGCCTTCACCGGCAGCGCCTTGTCGTTGTCCACGCCGAAGGCGCACTTGAGCCACCAGTACGGCGAGTGCAGCCCGTGCGCGTGGTGCGTGCCGTACGGCTTGAGGCCCGCCGCCCGCATCTTGCCCAGCAGCTCGTCCGCCTTGTAGATGCGGATGTGGCCGCCCTCGACCTCGTGGTAGGCGTCGGACAGCGCCCAGCAGATCTTCTCCGGGCCGTAGCGCGGCACGGTCACGGCGATCCGACCGCCGGGCCTGAGGACGCGGACCATCTCCGCGAGCACGCCCTTGTCGTCGGGGATGTGCTCCATCACCTCGGAGATGATGACGACGTCGAAGGACTCGTCGGGGAAGGGCAGCGCCAGCGCGTCGCCCTCCATCGCGGTGGCGGTGGCGCCGACCGGGGCCTCACCGGCCTCCTTCATCGCGGCGAACCACTTGGCGACCTCGCGGATCTCCTCGCCGTTGCGGTCGACGGCGACCACCTGGGCGCCTCTCCGGTAGCACTCGAAGGCGTGCCGGCCTGCGCCGCAGCCAAGGTCGAGTACGCGGTCGCCTGCGGCGAGCGGGAACCGGGAGAAATCGACGGTCAGCACGGGGTCCTGCCTTCGCGGTCGCGGGGGTGTACGGGGGTGGGGACGGTGTGGATGGGGCGGAAGGTCACCGCGCGCGGCGGGCGCGGGCGGCCTGCTCGATGGCGGCGCGGTAGTGCGCGGCGGTGCCCTTGGCCGCTGCGGCCCAGGTGAAACGGGTCAGGACCCGTTCGCGTCCGGCGGCGCCGACACGGGCCCGCAGCTGCGGGTCGCCGAGCATCCGGCCCAGCGCGGCGGCCAGCGCGCCGGCGTCGCCGGGCGGCACGGCGAGGCATGTCTCACCGTCGGTACCGGTGACCTCGGGAATCGCACCACCGGTGGTGGCGACCAGCGGGGTGGCGGTGGCCATGGCCTCGGCCGCCGGGAGCGAGAAGCCTTCGTACAGCGACGGCACGCACGCGACCTGCGCGCTGCGCACCAGGTCGACGAGCTCGGCGTCGGTGATGCCCTTGACGAAGCGGACGGCGTCCTGGAGCCCGTACGTCTCGATGGCGCGGGCGACGGGGCCCTGCTCGGCGCGCTTGCCGACCACGACGAGGTGGGCGTCGGGCTGCTCGGTGCGCAGCTTCGCGAGCGCCTCGACGAGGAACACCAGGCCCTTGAGCGGGACGTCGGCGCTGGAGGTGGTCACGATGCGGCCGGGGACCTCGGCCACCGACGGGTCGGGCGACCACAGGTCGGTGTCGGCGCCGATGTGCACGACGTGGATGCGCTCGTCCTGGACGCCGAGGTGGTCTGCGATCTCCTGCTTGGAGGATCCCGAGACGGTGAGGACGGACGGCAGCCTGCGGGCCACGCGGCCCTGCATGCGGGTGAAGGCGTACCAGCGGCGTACGGAGGCTCGCTTGACGCGGCCCTGCGCGGCGTCGAGGTCGAGCTTGCGGTCGACGGTGATGGGGTGGTGGATCGTCGTCACCAGCGGCGCGCCGAGGTCGCCGAGCAGGCCGTAGCCGAGGGTCTGGTTGTCGTGGACGACATCGAACTGTCCCGCCCGCTCGCGCAGATGGCGGCGGGCGCGCAGCGAGAAGGTCAGCGGCTCGGGGAAGCCGCCGGTCCACATCGTCGCGACCTCCAGGGCGTCGATCCAATCCCGGTACTCGTCGCGTCCCGGCGTACGGAAGGGGTCGGGGCTGCGGTACAGGTCGAGGCTCGGGAGCTCGGTGAGCGTGGCGCCCGTGTCGAGCACCGGGTAGGGCTGTGCGCCGATGACCTCGACGGAGTGCCCCAGGCGGACCAGCTCGCGCGAGAGGTGCCGGACGTAGACGCCCTGACCGCCGCAGAACGGGTTCCCCTTATAGGTGAGGAGGGCGATGCGCAGCGGACGCTCGCCGTCGTCGGCGGAACCCGCGAAAGGGCTCGTCACCACGGCCTCAGCGGTCACTCTCGGCCCCCTTCTCGCTGCACTTTCGCCGGAGCGTAACCGCTCGGATAATGTAGAACAAGTTTCAGACTTGATCCGTCCGAGAGCATTGAATCTACCGGCCGGAAACCACACCGTAAGAGGTGGAGCAGGTGATTCACGCCACGACTGCGGCGCCTGCCATGCTGGCTGCGGATCACCCCGGAGACAGCCCGCGCAACGACACGGAACGGGACACATGACAGCGGAAGTGAAGGCCGTCACCACACCGGCGTCGCCTCCCCTGACGGAGCGCCAGGAGGCACGCCGCCGCCGGATCCTGCACGCGAGTGCCCAGCTGGCCAGCCGGGGCGGCTTCGACGCCGTCCAGATGCGCGAGGTCGCGGAGGCGGCCGGCGTGGCGCTGGGCACGCTCTACCGCTACTTCCCGTCCAAGGTGCACCTGCTGGTCGCCACCATGCAGGACCAGCTCCAGCACATGCACACCACGCTGCGCAAGCGCCCGCCGGCCGGTGACGAACCGGCGGCCCGGGTCGCGGAGACCCTGATGCGCGCCTTCCGCGCGCTCCAGCGGGAGCCGCAGCTGGCCGACGCGATGGTGCGGGCACTGACCTTCGCGGACCGCAGCGTGAGCCCCGAGGTCGACACCGTGTCCCGCCTGACCACGGCGATCATCCTGGACGCCATGGGCCTTGAGCACCCGCCGACGGCGCAGCAGCTCTCGGCGGTCCGGGTCATCGAGCACACCTGGCACTCGGCGCTGATCACCTGGCTGTCGGGCCGCGCCTCGATCGCCCAGGTCAAGATCGACATCGAAACGGTCTGCCGCCTGATCGACCTGACGTCCCCGGAAAAGTCCTGAACCGACCGCTGTCGGCGGGGCGGGGGCGGAGGCTCCGGCCGGACGGGGGTGGAAGGCGCGGCGGCGGTTGTGGGGGTCGGTGTCCGCGTCGGTCGGGATCAGAGATGTCCTGGGGGTTTCCCGTCAGTCCCATCGTCTCTCCGTGTCGTCCCCCAAGGGCGCCCCTTCGTCGCGTCACTACGTGATGTCGCTGCGCTCCACCCTTGACCGACCGTCCCCCCGGAAATACGAAAGACTGCCGGCAAACCCCCAAAGGAACGGGCCGGGGGATCGAGCAGGAGACGGGGCGGCCAGCGATGCGCGGGCAGAGCCCAGGGCGCCACTAATCGCTACGCGCTCCTCGACAACGGCGTCAGCGAGCCCGTGTGGCTGGCCATAAGCCGCCGTCAATCGCTACGCGCTCCTGTCAGACGGCGCGCGCGGGCCCCTGTGGCTGGGCATAGGCCGGCAGTCGCAGGAACGCCTCAGCCCGTCCAACGGTGGCACCTGCGTTACGGCTGGCACTCGAAAGGGGTCAGTCCCGGGGTAATCGACAAGTAATGCTACTTGAATTACTACCAGCAGACGAAGGCGCTCGCCACGGTGAAGCTCACGGGCGGTACGCGTCACGCCCGGGCAGAGGTTCCGATCGCCGCACCAAGCAGCAACTCTTCGGAGTGTGCGATAGGTTGGTGAGTCACTCCGGGGCTGTCCGGCTGCCCGTGCAGCCCGGAGTGACGCCACCTCCACGTCGGGCTCACCCATCGAACGGGGGAAGAACAATCACACCCTTGACCCGTGCTCGCGTCGCGCCTGTCGCCGCGTCTCTCGGAGCAGGCCTTCTACTTGGCCTCGCGGGCCCCGTTGCCGGGAAATGGGACAATCCATTTTGCGTCGCCGTGAGTATTGTTTTTTCCAGCGGCTGGCCGTGGGCCTGCTACGCATTGATGGTGGGCTATTCCCGTCGATCCAAGATCGAGTCGGCATTGCTGGCCTCTTTGGGGTTGGCCATCGGCGTGGTCACGTACTACGTTTTCAAGGATATGAATCCCACCATTCCTGCGGGAATGGAAGCAGCCACCTCCGTTCCGGCCGGAATGGAGCCTGACACCTCCGGCCAGGGGAAGATTCTTCTGTGGGGAACAGCAGCCTTCGTGTTCGGCGCGCCCGTGGGACTCATGGGGAACGTAGCGCGAACGCCCGGAGTCGGTGGCCTTCTGTTCCGTCTGGTTGTTCCTCTCACCGCCTTCTTCGAGGCGACTCAGCGGTTGAGGGTGGAGGCCGACTCGGAGGGGGCGGTATTCGCTCTGAGCTGGAACGTGACTCGCGTCGGGGCATGCGTCGCCGCCGTGGCTCTCGTCGGACACACGGTGTGGAGCCGGCGCGCCCGGCACGGCCGAGCCGACGGGTCGGCAGAAGCCGCCGCGCCCGTCCGGCGTCTCTGACCCCTGGTCCGCCGGGAGAGGGTGGGGCTTCGCGCGCCGAGCGGCTATCTCGGTGGACAGGGGTCGGCGGGCTGTTCGATAGTCCCGCCCATGGCTTCTCTCGTACGACACATAACAGTTGACTGCTCCGACGCCTACGGCCTCGGGCGGTTCTGGGCCGCCGTCCTGGACGGTTCTCTCGCCGACGACGACTTCCCCGGGGACCCCGAGGCGCTGGTCACGGCTCCCGGATCGACGCTGCTCTTCGTGACGGTTCCCGACGCCAAGAGCGCCAAGAACCGTGTGCACGTGGACCTCCAGCCGCAGGACCGCACGCGCGACGAGGAGGTGGAGCGCATCGTCGCCCTGGGCGCCACCGTCGTCGGCGACCACCGCAGGCCGGACGGGACCGGGTGGGTGACGCTCGCCGACCCCGAGGGCAACGAGTTCTGCGTCGAGCGGAGCGCCGCGGAGCGGAAGTGACCCCGCGTGCGCGTCTTCGTGAACCGGGTCTTCGAGGACGGGCGGGTCGCTTTCCGCTGCACTGACGGGCACGGAAGCGCGGTCGCCCACTGGATGGGCGACCGGCTTCCCGCACCCGGCACCGACGCCTTCGTGGAGCTCACGGTCCCCGGCCCCCTCACCGAGTGGGGTCCCGCGCCGCCGACGGCCGCGTACGACCTGCAGCTCGGTCCGGCCGGCGTGGTCGTCACCGGTGAGGTGCTGAGCGTCGGCGGGCACGGGGACCCCGCGGTGGTACTCAGGGTCGGTTCGGACGTGGTGCTGGTCGAAGTCACCTGCCGTGGCGCCGGGTTGAGAATCGGCCGGCGCATCTCCTTCGTGCCGCCCCGGCTTGAGGTGTACCCGTACGGGCTCTGACGGCCCCGGCCGTGGGGCGTGGGCCCCGCCCCCGCCCCCGCCCCACGGCCACGCTACTCCTCCGGCGGGAAGACCGGTTCGCCGGTGCCGGCCAGGGTGATCATGATGGCTTCGACCGGGCAGCCCTCCGCCGCCGTGAGCACCGGTTCGCTCGCGTCCGACTGCGGGCGGCGCGGGTGGGACTGGCGGGCCGAGTCCAGGACGAAGCCGTCCGGGGCGTGGTTCACGCACATGCCCGAGCCGATGCACACTCCCCGGTCGACCTCGACCTGCCAGCGGTCGCCCATCAGGCACCGGCCTCGTAGCCCGCGGGCAGGTGGATCATCTTGTGCTCCAGGTACTCGCTCAGGCCCTCCGGGCCGAACTCCCGCCCCAGCCCGCTGTTCTTGTAGCCGCCGAACGGTCCCAGCATGTCCAGGCTGAAGGTGTTCACGTTGAAGGTGCCGGTGCGGATCCGCCGGGCGAAGTCGATGCCGTGCTCGACGTCGCCGGTCCAGACGCTGCCGCTGAGGCCGAAGTCGGAGTCGTTGGCGACCCGTACGGCCTCCGCCTCGTCCCCGTACGGGATCAGGCAGACGACCGGGCCGAAGATCTCCTCGCGGGCGATCCGCATGGTGTTGTCGACGTCGCCGAAGAGCGTGGGCTCCACGTACCAGCCCTGGTCGAGTCCCGCCGGGCGGCCGCCGCCCGCCAGGACCTTCGCGCCCTCCTCCTGGCCGATGCGGATGTAGTCCAGGGAGCGCTCCTGCTGCCGCCGGGCGACGAGCGGGCCGAGCTGCGTCGCCGGGTCGAGCGGGTCTCCGACGACGAGGGCGCCGGCCGCGGCCGCGAGGGCCTCGGCGACCTCCTCGTAGCGGCTGCGGGGGGCGAGGATGCGGGTCTGGGCCACGCACGCCTGGCCGTTGTTCATCCAGGCGGCGGGCACGATCCCGGCAACCGCGGTCTCGACGTCGGCGTCGGGGAGGACGACGGCGGCGGACTTGCCTCCGAGTTCGAGGGTGACCCGGGTGAGGTTGCGGGCGGCGACCTCCATCACGCGCTTGCCGGCGGCGACCGAGCCGGTGAAGGCGACCTTGTCTACGCCGGGGTGGCCGACGAGGTACTCGCTGACCTCGCGGTCGGCGGGGAGGATCGACAGCACGCCTTCGGGCACCCCGGCCTCGCGCGCGATGTCGGCGAGGATGTAGGAGTCCAGCGGCGCCTCCGGGGAGGGCTTGAGGACCACCGTGGAGCCGGAGAGCAGCGCCGGCGCCAGCTTGGCGGCCGCGACGAACTGCGGGACGTTCCACGGGATGACGGCGGCGACGACGCCCACGGGCTCGCGGCGCACCAGGATCGGGCCGAGCACGCCCTGGCGGTGCTCCTCGTAGGGGTAGTCGCGGGCGACGGTGATCGCGGCGTCGTAGACCATCATCGGGCCGAGGGCCTGGGCCAGGACGCTCCAGGAGTAGGGGGAGCCGTTCTGGGAGCTGATCGAGCGGGCGATCTCCTCGTGGCGGACGGCGATGGCGTCCTTGATGCGGGAGACGACCGCGATGCGCTCCTCCAGCGTCATCCGCGGCCAGGGCCCTTCGTCGAAGGCTTGGCGGGCGACGGCGACGGCGCGGTCGACGTCCGCCTTCGACGCGTGCGGGACGGAGCCGATGACCTGCTCGGTGTGGGGGGAGACGATCCGGATCCTGTCGGTGCCCAGCGGATCCGTCCACTCACCGCCGATGAACAGTTTTCCGTGTTCCACGAGCTCCGTCATGGCTGAGGCCTCCTGCGGCTTGGCGTTCCCGAACTGATACCAGTTCTAGTTCCAGGAGTCCACGGCCAGGACGGAAGAGCGAAAAGATCCAACGACTGGCCAGAATCCCGTGGAGATGGTCGACTTGGGCTACTACTGGAACGCGTTCTCGTCGGAGGACGGCGGTCGACAGGCGGAGGGCTCATGCCGCAGGACACGTCACAGGTCACCGATCACGGCGGAGGCGTGTGGGGGATCAAGGTGCCCATCCCCGACAACCCTCTCGGACACACCCTCGTCCACGTCCTCGACACCGACCGCGGCCCGGTCCTCGTCGACACCGGCTGGGACGACCCCGAGTCCTGGGACACCCTCGTCGCCGGCCTCGCCGCACTCGGCATCGCGATCGCCGACGTCCACGGCGTCGTCATCACCCACCACCACCCCGACCACCACGGGCTGTCCGGCCAGGTCCGCGAGGCGTCCGGCGCCTGGATCGCCATGCACGCCGCCGACACCGAGGTCGTCGTACGCACCCGATCCTCCGAGCCCGGGGTGTGGTTCGACTACATGAGCACGAAACTCGCCGCCGCCGGAGCCCCCGAGGAGCACATCGCCCCGCTGCGCGCCGCCCGCGCGAGCGGCCGCGCACGGACCCTGCCCGGACTGCGCGCCGCCGTCCCCGACCGGGAGATAGTCCCAGCCGAGCTGCTCCCCCTCGCCGGACGCCGGCTGCGGGCGATCTGGACCCCCGGCCACACCCCCGGACACGTCTGCCTGCACCTGGAGGAAGAGCATCCGGCGAACCTCCCCGGCAACGGCCGCCTCTTCTCCGGCGACCACCTGCTGCCCGGGATCTCCCCGCACATCGGCCTCTACGAGGCGCCCGAGGACCCCCGCGTCACCGACCCCCTCGGCGACTACCTCGACTCCCTCGAACGCATCGGCCGCCTGGCGCCCGCCGAGGTGCTGCCGGCCCACCAGCACGCCTTCACCGACGCGCCCGCCCGCGTCCGGGAACTGCTGGACCACCACGACGAACGCCTGTCGGGGCTGTGGGCGCTGCTGGCCGAGCCGCTGACCCCGTGGGGGCTCGCGGAGCGGATGGAGTGGAACCGGCCCTGGGAGCAGATCCCGTACGGCTCCCGCAACATCGCCGTCTCGGAAGCGGAGGCGCATCTGCGGCGGCTGGTGAAGCAGGGCCGCGCCGAGGCGGTCCCGGGAACCGACCCGGTGACGTACCGCGCGGTCTGAGCGGGATCCTGCCGGTCCGCCGGCATGTCACGCCGGGCCCGGCATGACCGGAGGAGAGGCCCCCGGGGCCGGGGCCGCCGGCGCGGCACGGCCGGGCACCGGGCCCGGCCGTGATCCGGCCGACACCCCCCGGGCCCGGGGGCTACGGGCCGGTAGAGTGAGGCGGTCGTCCACACCCCGTACGGGGGGAAGCCGGTGCGATTCCGGCGCTGACCCGCAACCGTGACCCGCCCCCGGCACCATCCGGGCGGGAAGCCGGAATGCCCCGTACCGGAGTGCGCGGCTCGTGCCGCCGGTTCTCCCGGCGGCCGGCACCGTCGAGGAAAACGGAGCCGGAGCCCGGTGCCTGTGCGTGCCTGCCCCGGTCTCCCCAGCAGGAGAGGCACCCTCCCCATGACCGTCCGCCGCAGCGCCGCCGCGCTCGCCGCCTCCGCCGTGCTCTGCGTGGGTGCCGCCCCCGCAGCCCTCGCCGACACCGCTCCGCCCTCCCCCTCCGCACCCCCGGTCATCCCCTCCGGGCTCTACGGCAAGAAGGACCCCGGCTTCGACGGCGTGTGGCGGCAGTCCTTCGCCCTGCTCGCCCAGGACACCGTCGGCGTGAAGCCCGCCGCGCAGGCCGTGGACTGGCTGGTCGGCCAGCAGTGCGCGAACGGTTCCTTCGCCGCCTTCCGCGCGGACACCACCAAGGACTGCGACGCGACGGCGTACATCGACTCCAACGCGACGGCCGCGGCCGTTCAGGCGCTGACCGCGCTCGGCGGCCACGACGACACGGTGAAGAAGGCCGTCGGCTGGCTGAAGTCCGTCCAGAACGAGGACGGCGGCTGGAGCTCCAACCCCGGCGGCGCCATGGACAGCGGCACCGACGCCAACTCGACCGCCATCGTGATCAGCGCCCTGACCGCGGCCGGCGAGAAGCCGGCCGAGACGAAGTCGAAGGCGGGCAAGTCCCCGTACGAGGCGCTGCTCTCCTTCCAGCTGGGCTGCGACGCCGAGCCGGCCGCCGACCGGGGCGCCTTCGCGTTCCAGCCGGTCGACGGCAAGCTGCTCGCGAACGCCGATGCCACGGCAGCGGCGACGCTGGCCGGTCTCGGCACGGGCACGGCCGTCGTCCCGTCCGGTACGGACACCCCCGCGACCCCGCTGACCTGCCCGGCAGCGGCCGGCGCCGACCCGGCGGCCGGCGTCGCGGCCGCCGCCCAGGGCGCGGCGGGCTACCTGGCCGAGGCCCTCAAGAAGGACGGCCACCTGACGGCCGTGACCCCGGGTGCGGACCAGCCGACGGCGGACACCGGCAACACCGTCGACGCGGTGATCGCCCTGGCCGCGGCCGGGCACAAGCAGTCGGCGGCGGGCGCGCTGGAGTGGCTGAAGTCGAACTCCGCCGAGTGGTCCAAGGACTCCCCGGCGGGTCTGGGCACTCTGATCCTGGCCGCGCACGCCACGGGCACCGACCCGAAGTCCTTCGGCGGCACCGACCTCGTGGCCGCGCTGAACGCGACGGGCCCGGCCCCGCAGGGCGCGGACACCGGTGCGACCGAGGTGGAGAGCGAGAAGGCCGAGCCCTCCGGCGGCCAGAACCTGTGGTGGATCATCGGTGCGGGCGCCGCGGCCGGCGTGGGCATCGGCATCCTGCTGAGCGGCCGCCGGAAGAAGAACCGGCTCTGATGCGCCGCCGCCTGCCCGCCGCGACCCTCGCCCTCGCCCTCGCCCTCGCCCTCGCCCTCGGCACCGTCCTGGCCCTGCTGGCCGCCGCTCCGGCCCTGGCGGCCGGCTACCGCTACTGGTCATTCTGGGACGGCGCGGCGGGCGGCCAGTGGTCGTACGCCACGCAGGGGCCGTCGCTGGCCCGCCCCGCGGACGGCTCCGTCCAGGGGTTCCGCTTCGCGGTGAGCAAGGACGCGGCGGCCGAGGCGGCCAAGCCGCGGGTCGCGGCCGACTTCCAGGCCGTGTGCGGGGCCACCGCTGCGGTGGAGGGCCGCAAGCGGGTGGCCCTCGTCATCGACTTCGGTGTGCAGGCGGACGCCCCGTCGGGCGAGGTCGCACCGCAGGAGGCCCCGCGCACGGCATGCGCGCAGGTGGCGCCGGAGGCCACGACGGCCGAGGCGCTGGCGGCGGTCGCGAAGCCACTGCGCTACAACAGCGCGGCGCTGTTGTGCGCGATCGCGGGCTACCCGCAGCACGGCTGTGGTGAGCAGATGGCCGACACCGGTGCGGCGCAGCCGTCCGCCGCACCGTCCGGGTCCGCCCCGGGCGGCGGTGGCGGCGGCCCGTCCGCCGGACTGCTGGCGGGCATCGCCCTGGTGGCGGTCCTGGCCGCCGCGGGCGTCTGGCAGTCCCGCCGCCGGGGCCGATGACGCACCCCGCGACCGGCCCCACCGCAGGACCCGCCGGAAAACCGACCGCAGGACCCGCCGGCGGACCTGCCGGAGGACCCACCGGAGCCGCACCCGCCCCCGTGCCCCCGCCCCGCCGGAGCGGGCCCGGGGCGGCGGACTCCCCGCGCCGGTCGTCGTACGAACGATGGAAGGCGCCGCAGGGCAGCCGCGCCACCGCCCTGCACGCGGGGGCCTGGTGGCTGTGGGCCCTCGGGCTCGCCACCGCCGCGTCGCGCACCACCAACCCGCTCGTCCTCGGGCTGATCGTCGGCGTCGCCGGTTTCGTGGTCGCGGCCCGCCGCACGGACGCGCCCTGGGCCCGTTCCTACGGGGCCTTCCTCAAGCTCGGCCTGGTCGTCGTCGGCCTGCGCCTGCTCTTCTCGATGCTCCTGGGCTCGCCCATCCCGGGTACGCACGTCCTCTTCGTCCTCCCCGAGGTGCCGCTGCCCGCCTGGGCGCAGGGCATCCGCTTCGGCGGCAGGGTCACCGCCGAGCAGCTCGTCTTCGCCTTCTACGACGGCGCGAAGCTCGCCGCGCTCCTCGTCTGCGTCGGCGCCGCGAACGCCCTCGCCAATCCGGCCCGGCTCCTGAAGTCCCTGCCGGCCGCCCTGTACGAGGCCGGGGTCGCCGTCGTCGTCGCCATGACCTTCGCGCCGAACATGGTCGCCGACGTGATGCGCCTGCGCACCGCCCGCCGCCTGCGCGGACGCCCCACGGGCGGGATCAAGGCGGTCCTCCAGATCGGCCTGCCGGTCCTGGAGGGCGCCCTGGAGCGTTCGGTCTCCGTCGCGGCGTCGATGGACGCCCGCGGCTACGGCCGTACGGCGCAGGTACCGCCGGCCGTCCGGCACACCACCACCGTCCTCACCCTGGGCGGCCTGCTCGGGATGTGCGCGGGCACGTACGGTCTGCTGGCCGCGCAGGGCGCCTCGTACGGGCTGCCCGTGCTCGGCATCGGCGCGGCGTCTGCCCTGGCAGGTCTGCGGCTGGGCGGCCGCCGGTCGGTGCGCACCCGTTACCGGCCCGACCGGTGGGGTGCGCGTGCCTGGCTGGTCGCCGGTTCCGGGGCGGCCGTCGCGGGCCTGCTGATCCGGGCCGGCGGTGTCGACCCTGCCGGTCTGCACCCGGGCGTGGTCCCGCTGGTGGCGCCCACGCTGCCGTTGTGGCCGGCGGCCGCGGTCCTGATCGGCCTGCTGCCCGCCTTCGTGGCCCCCGTACCGCCGAAGGAGGCGTCGCAGTGATCCGGTTCGAGCAGGTGTCGGTCACCTATGACGGAGCGGAAGGCCCCTCGGTGCAGGGCGTCGACCTGGTGGTCCCGGAGGGCGAGCTGACGCTGCTGGTCGGCCCGTCCGGGGTCGGCAAGTCCACCTTGCTGGGGACGGTCTCCGGGCTGGTCCCGCACTTCACGGGCGGCACCCTGCGCGGCCGGGTCACGGTCGCGGGCCGTGACACGCGTACGCACCGGCCGCGCGAGCTCGCGGACGTGGTGGGCACGGTGGGCCAGGACCCCCTCGCGCACTTCGTGACGGACGTGGTGGAGGACGAGCTGGCCTACGGGATGGAGTCCCTGGGCCTGCCGCCCGCGGTGATGCGGCGCCGGGTGGAGGAGACCCTCGATCTGCTGGGCCTGAACGAGCTGCGCGACCGGCCGATCACGACGCTGTCCGGCGGCCAGCAGCAGCGGGTCGCGATCGGGTCGGTGCTGACCACGCACCCGAAGGTGCTGGTGCTGGACGAGCCGACGTCCGCGCTGGACCCGGCGGCGGCCGAGGAGGTCCTGGCGGTCCTCCAGCGGCTGGTCCACGACCTGGGCACCACCGTGCTGATGGCGGAGCACCGGCTGGAGCGGGTGGTGCAGTACGCCGACCGCGTCCTGCTGCTGCCCGCCCCCGGCGCGGCCCCGGTCCTGGGCTCCCCGGCGGAGGCGATGGCCGTCTCCCCGGTCTGCCCGCCGGTGGTCTCCCTGGGCCGCCTCGCGGGCTGGTCCCCCCTCCCCTTGTCGGTCCGCGACGCCCGCCGCCTGTCCGCACCCCTGCGGGACCGCCTGTCGCACACGGCGGGCTCCGCGCCCGGCAACCCAGCCCCGCCGGCGTTTGAGGCGCGGGGTGCGGGGCGGAGCCCCGGCCTTTCAGCCCCGCCGGCGTTTGAGGCGCGGGGGTCCGGGCGCGGCGCCCCCGGCGGCGACGCCGCACCGCGGCTGCTCAGCCGCCTGCTGGGCCGGAGCAAGCCGAAACCCGCCGAGCCCGCCGCAGGCGACACCGCTCGGGCCCGGAACCTCGGCGTCCGCCGCGGCCGCACCGACGTGCTGCGCGCCGTCGACCTCACGGTGGCGCCCGGCGAGACCATCGCCCTGATGGGCCGCAACGGCGCCGGCAAGTCCACCCTGCTCGCCGCCCTCGTCGGTACGCTCGCCCCCGCCACCGGCGAGGTGACCGTCGGCGGCCGGACCCCGCACCGCACCCCGCCGCCCGAGATGGTGCGCCACGTCGGCCTCGTCCCGCAGGAGCCGCGCGACCTGCTCTACGCCGACACCGTGGCCGCCGAGTGCGCCGCCGCCGACTCCGACGCCGGCGCGCCCCCCGGCACCTGCCGCGACCTCGTCGCCGGCCTGCTGCCGGGGGTGCCCGGCGATGTCCATCCCCGGGACCTCTCGGAGGGGCAGCGCCTGGCGCTGGCCCTCGCGCTGGTCCTCACGGGCCGCCCCGCCCTGCTGCTCCTCGACGAGCCCACCCGCGGTCTGGACTACGCCGCCAAGGCCCGCCTGATCGAGATCCTGCGCGGCCTGGCCGCCGACGGGCACGCCGTCGTCCTGGCCACGCATGACGTGGAGCTCGCCGCCGAACTGGCCGATCGCGTGGTGATCCTGGCCGGCGGGGAGGTGGTCGCGGACGGCCCGACGGCGGAGGTCGTGGTCTCCTCGCCCGCCTTCGCCCCCCAGGTGGCGAAGGTGCTGGCGCCGGGCCACTGGCTCACGGTGCGCCAGGTCGCCGAGGCCCTCGATGCGGAGCGGACCCGATGAGCCGCCTCGCGAGCCGCCCGGTCCGGATCGGCCCCCGGGCCGCCGCCGCCCTGATCCTCGTCTCGCTCATCGGCGTCGCGGCCTTCGGGTGGCCGCTGCTCGCCGACCGCCAGTCGGGCCTGGCCCACTCCCAGGACGCCCCGTGGCTGTTCGCGGCGCTGCTGCCGCTCCTCGTCGCCGTCGTCGTGGCGACGATCGCCGACAACGGCATGGACGCGAAGGCGGTGGCCATGCTCGGCGTGCTCGCGGCCGTCGGGGCGGCTCTGAGGCCGCTGGGCGCGGGCACGGCCGGGCTGGAGCCGATGTTCTTCCTGATGGTGCTGAGCGGCCGCGTCCTGGGTCCGGGCTTCGGTTTCGTCCTGGGCTCGGTGACGATGTTCGCCTCGGCCCTGCTGACGGGCGGGGTCGGGCCGTGGATGCCGTTCCAGATGCTGGCGATGGGCTGGTTCTCGCTGGGAGCCGGGATGCTGCCGGGTCCGGAGCGGATCCGGGGCCGGGCGGAGCTGCTGATGCTGGCCGCGTACGGCTTCGCCGGCTCCTTCGCGTACGGGGCGGTCATGAACCTGCAGGGCTGGGTGATCATCCAGGACCTCACGCTGGGCATCTCCTTCCATCCGGGGGACCCGCTGGCCGCGAACCTCGCGAGGTTCGTCGCGTACTACCTGGCGACCTCGCTGGGGTGGGACCTGGGCCGGGGGACGCTCACGGTCGTACTGACGCTCGCGCTCGGGGGCACCCTGCTCAGGGCGCTGCGGCGGGCGACTCGCAAAGCTGCCTTCGACGCCGCCGGCTCCTTCGATTCCGGGGGCGTGGAGGCCCGTGAACCTGCCACCGACGGGTGTGCCGGCCGACCACCGAGGGTGAGTTCCGGGGGCTTGGCCGGTGAGGCGGCCCACAGGACGCAGGTCACATACGAGGGCGGGTAGTGGACCCCACAGGGCCGGTAAGGGCGCATTCGCCCGGTTTGAGCGGGGGTCGACGGTCCCGACGTGCGGGGTGGGCTAGTAGACGGCGTCTTTGCCAGGGCGTCGGGGCGTCTGTAGAACTGGATGAGTCGCAGGGCGGCAGGGGTACTCCACCCGCCGCCGACGAACCTCTCTCCCTCGCGTGAGTGGCTCACGCATGTCCTCGACATGCCCGCGACCGCCCTTGCCCCCTTCGGAAGGTTCATCCGTGTCCAACGCCGTCATCCGCCGCATCGCCGCTTCCAAGAAGGCCCTCGCGGGTTCCGTCCTCGCCCTGGGCGTCGCCGGTTCCATGCTTGCCGCGGTCCCCGCGCAGGCCGCTCCGACGGGCGCGAAGGCGATCGCGCAGCAGATGATCAAGGACCCGGCGCAGTTCGCGGCCTTCGACAAGATCGTCTCGCACGAGAGCGGCTGGAACCCGTCCGCGACGAACGCCTCCTCCGGCGCGTACGGCCTGGTCCAGGCTCTGCCGGGGTCGAAGATGGCCTCCGCGGGCGCCGACTGGAAGACGAACCCGGCCACCCAGATCAAGTGGGGCCTGGACTACATGAACGAGCGCTACGGCAGCCCGGTCCAGGCGTGGAACTTCTGGCAGGCCAACCACTGGTACTAAGCCACAGCACACGCTGCCGCAGCAGTAGCAGTAGCAAGACGTTCGAAGGCCCCGGTGGCCGGCCTCCCCAGGTCCGGCCCCCGGGGCCTTCTGCATCCCATCCCACGGGATCGCGGGCGCCTGCGCGCGGGGGGTGTGCGCGCGTGCGCGGTCAGAGGCGCTGGATGATCGTCCCGGTCGCCAGTGCGCCGCCTGCGCACATGGTGATCAGGGCGAACTCCTTGTCGCGGCGTTCCAGCTCGTGCAGTGCGGTGGTGATCAGGCGGGCGCCGGTAGCGCCGACGGGGTGGCCGAGGGCGATGCCGCCGCCGTTGACGTTGACCTTCTCCATGTCCTGGTCGAAGACCTTGGCCCAGCTGAGGACGACGGAGGCGAAGGCCTCGTTGATCTCGACGACGTCGATGTCCTTGAGCGACATCCCGGCCTTGCCGAGCACGGCCCGCGTCGCGTCGATCGGCCCGTCCAGGTGGTAGTGGGGGTCGGCGCCGACGAGCGTCTGGGCGACGATCCGGGCGCGCGGCTTGAGCTTGAGGGCGCGGGCCATCTTGCGCGAGGCCCACATCACGGCGGCGGCTCCGTCGGATATCTGCGAGGAGTTGCCCGCGGTGTGCACGGCGGTGGGCATGACCGGCTTGAGCCGGGCCAGGGCCTCCATGCTGGTGTCGCGCAGGCCTTCGTCCCGGTCGACCAGGCGCCACATGCCCTGGCCGGCGGCCTGCTCCTCCTCCGTGGTGGGCACCTGCACGGCGAAGGTCTCGCGCTTGAACCGCTCCTCGGCCCAGGCGGTCCGGGCCCGTTCCTGGGACTGCAGCCCGAGGCGGTCGACGTCCTCACGGGTCAGGCCGCGGTTGCGGGCGATGCGTTCGGCGGCCTCGAACTGGTTGGGGAGGTCGACGTTCCACTCGTCCGGGAAGGGCTTGCCCGGGCCGTGCTTGGAGCCCGAGCCAAGCGGCACGCGGCTCATGGCCTCCACCCCACAGGCGATGCCGATGTCCATGACACCGCCGGAGATCATGTTGGCGACCATGTGGTTGGCCTGCTGGGAGCTGCCGCACTGACAGTCCACGGTCGTCGCCGCCGTCTCGTACGGAAGCCCCATGGCGAGCCAGGCGTTGCGGGCGGGGTTCATGGACTGCTCGCCGGCGTGGGTGACGGTACCGCCGACGATCTGCTCGACGCAGTCCGGCTGGATCGCGGTACGGGCGAGGAGTTCGCGGTAGGTCTCACCGAGCAGGTAGGCGGGATGGAGGTTGGCGAGCGCGCCTCCGCGCTTGCCGATGGGTGTGCGTACGGCTTCGACGATGACGGGTTCCGCGGCCATGAGCTCGTCCTCTCCTCCACAGCGCCAGCGCGGCGGGCCGTCCCGGCGCCCCGCCCCGAACTAGTACGCGTTCTAGTTCTATCCGCAGTCTTATGACCTGGGGCCCCGGCACGCAAGGGTCTTGCACGCGGCCTGCACGGATTCCACACGCAACAGTTGGCGCGCCGCCCCTTGTCACTTCTAGAACTCGTTACTACCTTCGAGCCAACTTCTGATGGTCCATCAGACTTTGGAGTTGCCCGATGTCCTGCCCCGCGCTCCCCGACGGCTTCGACGCCACCGACCCCGACCTGCTCCAAAGCCGGGTCCCGTACCCGGAGTTCGCGCAGCTGCGGCAGACCGCACCCGTGTGGTGGTGCCCGCAGCGGCGGGGGGTCACCGGTTTCGACGACGAGGGCTACTGGGCCGTGACCCGGCACGCGGACGTCAAGTACGTCTCCACGCACCCCGAGCTGTTCTCCTCGACCACCAACACCGCGATCATCCGCTTCAACGAGCACATCCAGCGTGATGCCATAGATGCCCAGCGGCTGATCATGCTGAACATGGACCCGCCGGAACACTCCCGCGTACGCCAGATCGTGCAGCGCGGCTTCACCCCGCGGGCCATCCGCGGCCTGGAGGAGGCCCTGCGCGACCGGGCCCGGAAGATCGTCGAGGAGGCCGCGTCGGCGGCCGCCGACGGCAGCTTCGACTTCGTCACGCAGGTGGCGTGCGAGCTTCCGCTGCAGGCCATCGCCGAGCTGATCGGCGTACCGCAGAAGGACCGGGCGAAGATCTTCGACTGGTCGAACAAGATGATCGCCTACGACGACCCGGAGTACGCGATCACGGCCGAGGTCGGCTCCAACGCCGCCATGGAACTCATCGGTTACGCGATGAACCTGTCCGCGCAGCGCAAGGAGTGCCCGGCCCAGGACATCGTCACCCAGCTGGTCGCGGCCGAGGGCCAGGGCAACCTCGGCTCCGACGAATTCGGCTTCTTCGTGCTGCTGCTGGCCGTCGCGGGCAACGAGACCACCCGCAACGCCATCAGCCACGGCATGCACGCCTTCCTCACCCACCCCGAGCAGTGGGAGCTGTACAAGGCGACCCGGCCGTCCACGGCCGCTGAGGAGATCGTCCGCTGGGCCACCCCGGTGGTGTCCTTCCAGCGCACCGCCACCCAGGACACCGAGCTGGGCGGCCAGAAGATCAAGGCGGGCGACCGGGTGGGGATGTTCTACTCCTCCGCCAACCACGACCCGGAGGTCTTCGAGAACCCGGACGTCTTCGACATCACCCGCGATCCGAACCCGCACCTGGGCTTCGGCGGCGGCGGCCCGCACTTCTGCCTCGGCAAGTCCCTCGCCGTGATGGAGATCGACCTGATCTTCAACGCCCTGGCCGACGCGCTGCCCGACCTGCGGATGGCCGGGCAGGATCCGCGCCGCCTGCGCGCGGCCTGGCTCAACGGCATCAAGGAGCTCCGGGTCAGCCACGGCTGACCGGTGACCCAGGACGGCAGGGGCCGCTCCTCCCACGCCCCGGCCCCTGCCGTCCCCCGGTCGCCCGGCCCCGCCGTTCGAGTGGCGGACCCACCGACCGGGGTGATCCTCGCTCACAGCGGCGCCCCTTCGGCCCGCGCCGGGCGCGCCCCGGATCAGCGTGTGCGCAGGATCGCGCAGGTCGTGGTGGCGTGGGCGTACAGCTTGCCGTCGTGCGTGCCCGTGACCCGGGCCTCGGCGGTGGCCGTGGTCCGCCCGACGTGCAGGGCGGTGCCCTCGCAGCGCAGGGCGGGGGTGTCCGCCATGACCGGCCGGATCATGTGCACCCCGAGCTGCACCGTGGTGTAGGCGGTGCCGGCCGGGAGCATGGTCATCACGGCCGAGCCGAGCGCCGAGTCGAGCAGGGTGGCCAGGAAGCCGCCGTGCACCGTCCCCATGGGGTTGAGCAGGTGGTCGCCGGGGTCGCCCTCGAAGACGGCGACGCCTTCGGCGGCCTCGGTGAGCCGGAACCCCAGGGTGCTCATCATCGACGCGCCGGGCAGTTCGCCCTTCAGGCTCGCCCGGAGGATCTCCAGGCCGCTCATGCCGAGGATCTCCGGGGTCATGTCCGGCCGTGGCTGCCAGCTGTGGGTACGGCTGCGGAGCGGGGCACTGGTGTCATACGTGGTCATGGCAACGACCCTAGGGGCCGCCCGGCCGAACGGGGAGTGTCGGATCCGGCAGCTTCCGTACGGATTCCGACAGCCCCGGCAGGGGCTGCTCGGCGCTACCGTGGAGCGGTGAAAATCGCCGTACTGGCCCTCGACGGGGTCTTCGACTCGGGCATCTCGGCCGTCCTGGACGTGCTGCACACGGCCGATGCGCTGCGCCGCCGGGTGGCCGGAGCACCGCCGCCGGCCTTCGACATCGTGACGGTGGGCGTGCGGCGCCGGGTCCGCACCGGCCTCGGCCACCGCATCGACACCGCTCCGGCCGCCGTGGCCGAGGACGCGGACCTGCTGGTGGTGCCCGCGTTGAGGGAACGCCGCCCGGAGGCCCTGGTCGAGGCCGTCGCGTCGGCCGCGTACCGCCCGGCCCGCCGGATCCTGGCGGAGGCCCGCGAGCGCGGCACCCCGCTCGCCACCTCCTGCACCGGAACGTTCCTGCTGGCCGAGGCCGGAGTGCTGGACGGGCAGCGGGCGACGACCAGCTGGTGGCTGGCCCCCCTCTTCCGGGACCGCTACCGCCGGGTCACGCTGGAGGAGACGCGCATGGTCGTCAGCTCCGGCGGGGTGACCACGGCGGGCGCCGCGTTCGGCCACCTCGACCTGGCCCTGTCGATCGTCGGGGCGCGCAGCCCCGCCCTCGCGGACCTGGTCCGCCGCTACCTCGTCGTCGACGACCGGGCCTCGCAGGCCGCGTACGCCATCCCCAGCGCGCTGGCCCGCCACGACCCGCTCGTCGCCGCCTTCGAGCAGTGGGCGCGGACCCGCCTCGCCGAGCCGGCTCCGATCGCGGACGCGGCCCGGGACCTCGGCGTCAGCGAGCGCACCCTCCAGCGCGCGGTCGCCCGTACGCTCGGCCGCACGCCGGTCGGGCTGGTGCAGGACCTGCGTGTGGAACAGGCCGAACACCTGCTGCGCACCACGGCCCTGCCGCTGGCGGCGGTAGCCCGGCGGGTCGGGTACGAGAGCCCGGGGCCGCTGCGCACGCTGCTGCGCAGGCGGCGCGGCGGTGGCTGACGGGCTGCCCTCAGGGGCGCGACCGCGCGACGGGCTGGGCGGCGGGTGCCGTGTCGGGCGTGTCGGGCGCCTCCCGTTCCGCGCCGTCGGCGCGCTGCGCCGGGACGCTCACGTGCAGGCCGCGCGGCCCGGACAGCGCGTGGACGAGCCCGAAGCCGGCGGCGACGACGGCCGCTCCGCCGACCGCGTCCAGCACCCAGTGGTTGGCGGTGGCGACGATCGCGCACACCGTGATCAGCGGGTGCAGTGCCCCGAGCAGCTTCTGCCAGCCCTTCGGGGCCAGCACCACGATCACGATCCCGCACCACAGCGACCAGCCGAAGTGCAGCGAGGGCATCGCCGCGTACTGGTTGGAGATCGCGGTCATCGCCCCGTACGACGGGTTGGCGAGGTCCTGGGGACCGTGCACGGTGTCGACGAAGCCGAGGCCCGGCATCAGGCGCGGCGGTGCGAGCGGGTAGAGCCAGAAGCCGGCGAGGGCGAGGACGGTGGCCAGGCCCAGGGAGGCGCGGGCCCAGCGGTAGTCGCCGGGGCGCCGCCAGTACAGGACCGCCAGGATCGTCAGCGGGACCACGAAGTGGAAGGAGGTGTAGTAGAAGTCGAAGAAGGCCTCCAGCCAGGGTGTGTCCACCACGGCGTGGTTCACGGCGTGCTCGATGTCGATGCCCAGCGCCCGCTCGATGCCCAGGATCTCGCTGCCGTTGCCCTCGGCGAGGGAGCGGCTGGTGGGCGCGGCAGCCCGGATGTGGGAGTAGAGCGAGTAGCCGACCCGTATCAGCAGCAGTTCCAGCAGGAGGTTCGGGCGGGACAGCACGCGCCGCCAGAACGGCAGCAGCGGCACGCGCGACCAGCGGGCCTGCGCCGGCCGCCCGTAGTCGGTGGGGACGGGGTCACGCCAGTACGGCGACGAGCGCGGCAGGAACGGCACCGCGCAGGCCGCGGCGACCGCGGTGAGCAGCAGCACGTTGTCGCGTAGGGGGGCCAGCGCGGTCAGGTTCGGCAACAGGACCGTGCTCGGCAGGGTCATGGCGAGGACGACGGCGACCGGCCACACGCGCCGGTCGGCGGCGCGCTTGCCGATCTTGCCGGCGACGGCGAGCAGCACCCACAGCAGCTGGTGGCGCCAGCCGGTCGGGGACACGGCGACGGCCACGCAGCCGGTGACGGCGACGGCCAGCAGCAGCTGGCCGTCGCGGGCGTAGCGGACCGCGCGGCGCAGGCCGGACCAGACGATGAGGCCCGCGAGGGCGGCGTACAGCAGGACCTCGGCCGGCCCGGTCAGGCCGAGGCGCAGCAGCGCGCCGTGCACGGACTGGTTGGCGAGGCCGTCGGGGGCGCCGCCGAGGCCGGTGCCGGCCAGGTGGTGCACCCAGTACGTCCAGGAGTCGCGCGGCAGGGCCGCCCACGACAGCGCGGTGGCGGCGGCGAAGGTCACGGCGGCGGTCCGCGCGGCGGGGCGGCGTCCGGTCAGCCACAGCAGCGGGGCGAAGAGCAGCAGGGCCGGCTGGAGCGCGGCTGCGAGGCCGACGAGGAAGCCCGCGGGCCGGTCGCCGGGGACGCGGAAGACGGCCAGGAGCACCAGCAGGACGGGAACCACGGCGGTCCGGCCGGGTGAGGCGGCCTCGCGGACGGGCAGCGAGACCATCATCAGGGCCGTCAGGACGGGCGCGGCGAGCAGCGCGGTGCGGCGCGGCACGGGGTCGGGCAGGCCGCGGGCGGCGACGAGCCCCATGGCGGCGACGAACAGCAGCGTCACGCAGGTCCAGGCGACCTCCAGGGAGGGCGCGGCGAGGCCGACGAGCGGCTTGAGGACCAGCCCGGCGAAGGGGGTGCCGGCGAACTGTCCGACGTCGTAGACCGAGGTGACCGCACCGCCGCCGGAGCCGCCGCCCGAACTCGGAAGGCTGCCGGGGAGGTGGAGGCCGCCCAGCCACTCGGCGGGTGGCACGCGCAGCACCGCGGCGGCCTGTCTGACGGCGAGGGCGCCGGCCAGGGCCCACAGGAGGAGACGCGCCGCGCCGAGCCTGCTGTTACCGCCTATGACCCCGGCATGTCCGTCCGCTGTGCTGTGCTCTGCCGCGTTCGCCACGCCTCGCCGGCCTCCCGCCGTGTTGACCGCAACCCCGACTTCGCCTGGCTGCCGCGCTCCGTTACCCGCACGACGATATCCCCCGAAGGGTCCCTAGGATGGCTCCCATGAGCATCGTGAAGATCAACGCACTGACGGTTCCCGCCGAGCAGCGGGAGGTCCTGGAACGGCGCTTCGCCTCGCGCGCCGGGGCGGTGGAGAGCTCGGACGGCTTCGAGTGGTTCGAGCTGCTGCGCCCTGTGGAGGGCACCGACCAGTACCTCGTCTACACGCGGTGGCGGTCGGAGGAGGACTTCCAGGCGTGGATGGAGGGGCCGATGAAGGCCGCTCACCAGGGTGGCGGCGGCGAAGGCGGGCCGGCGGGCGCGGAGCGGCCGAAGCCGGCGGCCTCGGCTTCGACGGTGTGGTCGTTCGAGGTCGTGCAGCAGGCGGCGCCGAAGAAGGCCTGACGCTCAGGCGCTGCCAGGACCCCGGGCGGGTCCGGGGTCCGGACGGTCGTCTCGGGGTCGGCACGGGCCGCGGGATCAGGGTCGGTCAGCTCCAGAAGGCGTCTTCCTCGTCGATGTCCGCGGTGCACTGGTCGATGTCGGTGATCTTGTGGCCGACGATCGTGAAGAAGAGTCCTTCGCGGATCTCGATGCCGCGGTCGCCGCGGTCACCGCGCGCCGTGTGGAAGCTCATCACGTGCCCGCGGCCGTCCGCGAGCACCGATTCCAGGTGCACCTGGAAGGTGCCGTTCGTCTCCTCGCCGAGGCGGCGGTAGAAGTCGAGGACCTGCTCCCGGCCCTTGTGGTGTCCGGACATGGGGTTGTTGCCGGGCACGTGGTGGATGACGTCGGCGGTCATGAGCGCGGCCAGCGCGTCCATGTCGCCGTTGCCGAAGGCCTCGTAGCCGCGGCGGATCAGGGCACAGTCCGGATGCTCTGCCATGGCGTTTCACACCCTCCGGGTCAGCAGAATTGCCGTTTTTCCTATCATCGGCCCGCCAATGTGGATATTCCACGCGGGACATCGCGCGCGAACTCCACAATGACGCCATGACCACTCACAGCGACACTCACAGCGAACAGCGCACCCCCTCACCCGCCTGGGCCGTGTCCCCCGAGCCGTTCAGCACGAGCGATGCCACCCGGCTGCGCCGCGCCTACTACGCCGAGGTCGCCGGCCGGTACTGGAAACGCGAGGTCACCGAGGCCGAGATCGACCAGGGGCTGCTGGACTTCCCTGACGACGGGCTGGAACCGCCGACGGGCCAGTTCGTCGTCGGCCGCCTGGACGGCGAGGCACTGGCGTGCGGCGGCATCCGCCTGCTCGACGCGGTGACCGCCGAGCTCACCAGGGTGTACGTCGACCGGCGCGCCCGCGGCACCGGCGGCGGGGCGGCCTTGCTCGGCGCCCTGGAGGCGCAGAGCCGTGCGCTGGGCGCCGAGCGGATCCGGCTGGACACCCGGTCGGACCTCGTGGAGGCCCGCGCGTTGTATGCGCGTCACGGCTATGCGGAGATACCCGCGTACAACTCCGGCCCGTATGCGGAGCACTGGTTCGAGAAGCGCCTGGTCTGAGGACCGACCGTCGAGACACCGCCTAGCGGGCGGCGTGGTCGCGCCGGGGCTCGGCGTCGTAGGGCTCCTCGGCGTCGGATCCGCAGAGCTCTGTGTTGATCTCCGCGACCAGTTTGACGAGGTCGGTCGGCCGGTCGGGGCCCCACCAGTCGCCGAGCAGTTCGGCGAGGGACTCCTGCCGGGCGTCGCTGAGCTTCGCGGCGGCCTCGCTGCCCCGCTCGGTCAGGACCAGCGGAAGGCCCTCCCGGACGGCGAGTCCGCGCTCCTCGATCTGGCGGGCGGCGTCCGTGATGACCTTCAGCGGCACGTTGACGCGCTCGGCCAGCAGTGCGGGTTCCGCGGAGCCGTATTTGTTGATCCGCAGCAGCAGCCAGCTGGAGGCGGGCAGCAGGTCGTAGCCGGCCTTCTCGGTGATCTTCTCGTAGACGTGGCGTCGGCCTTCGCGGGTGCCGAGGACGGTCAGCGCCCGGGCGACCTCGTCGTGGGAGGAGCGGTGGACGGGGTTGGAGGCCAGGGTCTCGGTCACGTCGGGTGCGGTGACGGAGGCACGGAGCTTGTCCTCCTTCAGGAGGCAGGCGAGCAGGAAGGCGATCAGGACGACGGGGACGGCGTAGAGGAAGACGTCGGTGATGGCGGTGGCATAGGCGTCGAGGACGCGCGGGCGGAGGTCGGCGGGGAGGGCGCCGATGGCCCGGGGGTCCGCCTCCAGCTGGGGGATGCCGGCGTCGGCGGGCAGGGTGACGCCGGCCAGGGAGGTGGCCAGTTTGTCGTCGAGCTGGTTGGTGAAGACCGTGCCGAAGATCGCGACGCCGAAGGAGGCTCCGATGGAGCGGAAGAAGGTGGCACCGGAGGTGGCGACGCCGAGGTCGGCGTAGCTGACGGCGTTCTGCACGACGAGGACGAGGACCTGCATGACCAGGCCGAGCCCGGCGCCGAAGACGAAGAAGTAGAGGCTCATCTCCCAGGTGGAGCTGGTGCGGTGCAGCTGGTGGAGGAGGAGCAGGCCGATGGCGGTGACGGCGGTTCCGGTGATCGGGAAGATCTTCCAGCGGCCGGTCCGGCTGACGATCTGGCCGGAGGCGGTGGAGGAGATCAGCATGCCGATGACCATCGGCAGCATGTGGACGCCGGACATGGTCGGTGAGACGCCCTGGACGATCTGGAGGAAGGTCGGCAGGTAGACCATCGCACCGAACATCGCGAAGCCGACGACGAAACTGATCGCCGAGCAGAGGGTGAAGGTGCGGATGCGGAAAAGGCCCAGCGGCAGGACGGGTTCAGCGGCCTTGCGCTCGACGAGGAGGAAGGCGGCGAGGAACACGACGCCGAGGACGGCGACGCCGATGATCCGGGCCGAGCCCCAGCCCCAGGTGGAGCCGAGGGAGGCGACGAGCACGAGGCAGGTGGCGACGCATGCGATGAGGAAGGTGCCGAGGTAGTCGATGGTGTGCTTCGAGGGGCGTGCCGGTATGTGCAGCGCGGCGGCGATGACGACGAGGGCGACGAGACCGATGGGGATGTTGATGTAGAAGACCCAGCGCCAGGAGAGGTTGTCGACGAACACGCCGCCCAGCAGGGGGCCCAGCACGCTGGTCGCGCCGAAGACGCCGCCGAAGAGGCCCTGGTACCTGCCGCGTTCGCGGGGCGGGACGAGGTCGCCGACGATCGCCATCGACAGCACGATCAGCCCGCCGCCGCCCAGGCCCTGCAGGGCTCGGAAACCGATGAGCTGGGGCATGTCCTGGGCCAGTCCGCACAGGGCCGACCCGATCAGGAAGAGGACGATGGCGTACTGGAAGAGCTTCTTGCGGCCGTACTGGTCGCCGAGCTTGCCCCACAGGGGGGTGGCGGCGGTGGCGGCGAGCATGTAGGCGGTGACGACCCAGGACAGGTGGGCCATACCGCCGAGGTCGCTGACGATGGTCGGCAGGGCGGTGGAGACGATGGTCTGGTCGAGTGCTGCGATCAGCAGGCCCAGGAGCAGTGCGCCGATGGGGACGAGCACCTCGCGGGCGCTGTGCTCGCCGGCGGGGCCGGTCTTCTGCGGGCCGGGAAGGGGGTCCACGGCACCCTTGGTCGCGTCCTGAGCCATCGATTCCTCCTCCGGCCGGATCAACACCTCCATCCTGAGCGGTGTGTCCGGTTATGGCCTCTCGGGCGGTTGGGAGGGCCGCGGCGGGTCTGCATAATCGCAGGCAATAAGCCAGGGAGGGAGTCCCAGTGAACGGTGAGCACTGTCCAAATTGCGACGCTGCCGGCGCCGCCTGCGGGTGTGCGCCGGGTGTGGGGTTCAACCCTCTGCGCATCCGTCCGTACGTGACGTTGTCCGACCCCGGCGAGCTTCCCGCGGGGGCCGAGCAGCCGTCGCCGCAACCCGTGTCCGGTGTGGTGACTCCCCCGCCGATACCTGCGCCGCACCCGGTGACGGAGGCGGAGGACGACACTCCGGCATACGGGCTACCCGTGGCGCCTGCGGCCGGGCCGTGGCAGGACGGCCCCTGGCAGGCGGGCCCGGCGCACACGCCGCACCCGGCGGAGACGATGCAGCTCCGCACGGCGTCAGCGGCGGACCTCGCGTCGGGCCCGGTCCACGGCGGAGAACAAGGGGAATGGGGCGGGGGTGGGGGCGGGGGCCCGCAGGAGCGGTCCGGCTCCGCTTCCCGCCGCCGGCCGCTGGCGCTGCTGATCGGAGCCGCGGCGACGGTGGCCCTCAGCGGCACGGCCGTGGCGGTGTGGGTGCTGCCCGCTTCCACGGACGGCGATACGACCCTGCTGGACGCGAAGGCCTCGGCGCCCGCCGTGAGCGCCGCTCCGGTCGCGCCGAGCGCGAGCAGCGCGTCCCCGTCGGCGTCCAAGTCGCCGACCGCCTCGAAATCGGCTTCGCCGTCCGCCTCGCCGAGCGCGTCCCGTTCCGCGTCCTCCGCGCCCCCGTCGCCGAGTGCTTCGCCGAGCACGAGCCGCTCCTCCAGCCCGCCCGCGCAGGCACCGGTCCTCCGCTACGGGGATTCCGGTCCGGAGGTGGAGAAGCTCCAGCGGCTGCTGGCGGCGCAGGGGCTGTACCGGGGCAGGTTCCACGGAAAGTTCGACTGGAGGGTCGAGGAAGCCCTCTCGGAGTTCCAGTACGACCACGGGATCGACGCGCAGGAGTGGGGCGTGTACGGACCCATCACCCGCAAGGCACTGGAGGGGTAGGCCGCGGCCGGCGGGGGCGAGCAGGCCAGGGGCCGGAAACAGGGCGACAGGGGTCACACGCCCGCGAGTGGCGCAGACCCCTCGAGTTTTGTATCGTGATGGAACAAAGTGGTTCCGTCCTCACTCCCTGACCGGTGGACGGAACCACTTGTTCTCTTTTCCCGCCCGTCTGGAGCCCGTCGATGCCGGCCAGCACCACCACCGCACCCGCAGTCCTCACCGCCAAGGCCCTGCTCCTCGACATGGACGGCACGATCGTCAATTCCGACGCGGTGGTCGAACGCTGCTGGCGCGACTGGGCGGTCTCCCACGGGTTGGACCCGCAGGAGGCCCTGAAGGTGGTCCACGGCCGCCAGGGCTACGCCACCATGGCCGTCCTGCTGCCGGACCGCCCCATGGAGGTCAACCTCGCCGAGAACGCGGAGATGCTCGCGCGTGAGACGGCCGACACCGACGGCGTGGTCCCCGTCGTCGGCGCCCCTGCCTTCATGGCCGCGATCGACGGCCTTCCGCACGCCCTGGTCACGTCCGCCGACGCCGCCCTCGCCGCCGCCCGGATGACGGCCGCCGCGCTGCCGATGCCCGAGGTACGGGTCACGGCCGAGTCCGTCGGCGCCAGCAAGCCGGACCCCGAGGGCTTCCTCAAGGGTGCCGCCGCCCTGGGCGTGGACCCGGCCGACTGCATCGTCTTCGAGGACTCGGCCGCGGGCATCGCCGCCGGCCGGGCGGCGGGCATGCGCGTGATCGGCGTGGGCCCCCGCGCCGCCGAGCACGGCCCGACGGTGCACGTCCCGGACCTGACATCCCTCGCCGTCACGACCGACCCCGACGGCTCGATCCGCATCACGGTGCGGCCGGAGCCCCAGGACGCGCCCGCACGGTAGCGGCACGCCCCGAAGGGGCACGCCGACGCAGACCTACTGTCCCACGCGCCCGTCGATGCGCTCCCGCAAGAGATCCGCGTGGCCGTTGTGGCGGGCGTACTCCTCGATCATGTGGACCAGCACCTCGCGGAGCTCCATCGGCTCGCCGCCGCAATCGCCCGTGACGTCCATGCCGGGAGCCTGTGCGACGAGCCGTTCCGCGAAGGCGACCTCGGTCCGCCAGGTCGCCCACGCGTTCGCCACCAGCGCCGGGTCGGCCAGCGCGCCGGTGAACTCCCCGGCCGGTTCCTCCTGCGAGCGGTAGTGCCGGCGTACGTCCTGGCCCGCCATGACCTGCCGGAACCAGTACTGTTCGACGCCCGCGAGGTGGCGTACGAGACCCAGCAGGGACAGGTCGGAGGGTTCCACCGAGCGCCTGGCCAGGGCTTCCGCGTCGAGGCCCGCGCACTTGAGCTCCAGCGTGATCCGCTGGTCGCGCAGGTAGCCGGCGAGTACGTCCCGCTCGCCCCGGAACCCTCCGTCGGCACGCGTGTCCTCGTCGGGGTGGACGAACATGTTGGACCAGCCGAAACGGCGGTCCGGGACGGGCCCGGAGCCAGGGCCGGAGGCCGGGCCGGGGCCGGTGGGGGAGGTCGAGTCGATCACGCGCCGAGCGTGCCCCCCGGCCCCGCCGTCCGCAACGGAGTTTCCGCCACCGGCACCGGCCGGCACCTGTACCGGCACCCGCACCTGCACCCGCACACCCGCACCGCACCCCGGGATGTCAGCCCGCGACGGCCTCGTACAGCGAGAACACGGCCAGCGCCGCCATCACGGCTGCCGCGACCTTGGTGATCAGCCGCAGCGGTACGTACTTCATCAGCGTGCGGCCGCCCAGGATGCCGATGCCCGCGACCGCCCACAGGGCCAGCACGGCGCCGATGCCGACGGAGACGGGGTCGTCGTACCGTGCCGCCAGGTTCGCGGTCATGATCTGGGTCAGGTCGCCGAACTCCGCGACCAGGATCAGCATGAAGCCGGCCGCCGAGACCTCCCAGAAGGACTGGTCGGCGGGCGGCTTGACCTCCTCGTCCCCGTCGTCCTTCTTCAGGAGCAGCATGGCCGCGCCCAGGAGGAAGAGGACGCCGACGACGGCCTGGACGAGGCGGTGCGGGAGCAGGGTGAGCACGCTGCCCGCGGCGATGGCGAGCGCGACGTGCACGGCGAAGGCGGCGGCGACCCCCGCGAAGACGTAGGAGGCGCGGTAGCGCGTGCCGAGCATCAGGCCGGCGAGGGCCGTCTTGTCGGGGAGTTCGGCAAGGAAGACGACGCCGAAGGCGATCGCCGTGATGCTGAAGCTGAACACGGGGGTGGAACCTCAATCGGTCGGGCAGGGCGCCATCGGTACCGAGAGACCTGGGGTGTGTCAGGGGTCGCTTCGGCTCGGCGGCGCCCTGGCACGCGCGTGCGCGTACGGAACGCGCCCACGCCGGGACAGGACACTGCGGCCGAAGGTCTCGCTGGCCGACCGCTGTGCGCGGTCTGCCTCCGGGCGCCGGCTGGGTGACCCAGCAGTATGTCGACGTTCCGGCGAAGAGCTACTCCCCTTCTGCTCCGAACAGGGTACGCGACGCAGGTGGCGGGCCGGAATGGGTCTTTGGTCCGGCCGTGTCCCGGCCTGCCCCGGCCTCGGCCGCCCCCCAGCGCCGTTCGAGCCGCCCGGCCATGGCGGAATCTCAACTTCTATTTAAATCTGGGCCCTTGCGCGGCTTGATGTGACGTGCTCATGTCGCCACGCTGTCATCTGGCGCCCACCCCCTCGCAACCCGGCGGCGCCAGCATGGCCACGCCCCGCCGGGGCGACACGGCCGCACCCCCCGCACCCAGGGAGCCCCTCATGGCACTCATACCCACCGTCTACGCGCGTCGAATTGGCGTGCTCGCGTCAGCAGCTGCGCTGGCCGCGCTCACCTCCCTCGTCAACGCCCCCACCGCCGCGGCCGCCCCGCCCACCCCCATCAGCGCCTCGGCCGCCCGCGCGTACCTGGCGACGGTCACGCCGAAGACGGAAGGATCCACCAGCGGGTACAGCCGCGACCTCTTCCCGCACTGGAGCACCGTCTCCGGCTCCTGCAACACCCGCGAGACCGTGCTGAAGCGGGACGGCGTGAACGTCGTCCAGGACTCCGCCTGCGCCGCGGTGAGCGGAAGCTGGTACTCGGAGTACGACGGGGCCACGTGGACGGTCGCCAGCGACCTCGACATCGACCACGTCGTCCCGCTCGCCGAGGCCTGGCGTTCCGGCGCCTCCTCCTGGACCACGTCCAAGCGCCAGCAGTTCGCCAACGACCGCACCCGCCCCCAGCTCATCGCGGTCACCGACAACGTCAACCAGGCCAAGGGTGACCTCGACCCCGGCAAGTGGCTGCCGCCGCGGACCGCCTACCGCTGTACGTACGCGCGGATGTGGGTCGACGTGAAGCAGTACTGGGGTCTGAGCATGGACTCGGGCGAGAAGACCGCCCTGGTGAACGTCCTGAACGGCTGCTGAACGGCTGCTGACGGACCACTTTTCGTCCGCCGTCCGCCCACTGCCGGCCCTGCCCGTCGATCTCTCCCCCGCCAGGGGGAGGCGTCGCTCCCCCTCCCCGTCGTACCGTGATCCAAGGGGCTACGGAGGAGGGGGAGTTGCATGGCCGGATTGCGTCTGGGGCCGCTGCTGCGCCACGTCGACTGGGAAACGGGCGGAGCGGCCACCATATGGGTCGAGGCCGACCGCCCGTGCACGGCCGAAGTGCGGTGCGCGGACGGGGCCGGCGGCAGCGCGCGGACCTTCCAGATAGCCGGACACCACTACGCGCTGGTGCAGGTGACCGGCCTGACCCCGGGCGCCACGACGGCCTATGAGGTGCTGCTCGACGGACGGCAGGTGTGGCCGCTGCCCGAAAGCGGCTTCCCGCCGAGCACGGTCACCACTCCGGTCGTGGCGGGGCCGGGCCGGCCCGCGTTGGGGCTGCGCATCACATTCGGTTCCTGCCGTCAGGCCGCCCCGCCCGCCGGCAAGCGCGGGCCGCACGGCCCGGACGCGCTCGACACCCTCGCGGCGCGGCTGGCCGCGGACCCGGAGTCGGAGCGCCCGGACCTCCTGCTCCTGCTCGGAGACCAGGTGTACGCCGATGCCCTGTCGCGGGAGACCCGGCAGTGGCTCGCCGCCCGCCGGGATCTGCGGGAGGCGCCCGGCGCCCAGGTCGCGGACTACGAGGAGTACACCCGGCTCTATTACGAGTCGTGGCTCGACCCGGAGATCCGCTGGCTGCTGTCGACGGTGCCGAGCCTGCACATATTCGACGACCACGACGTCATCGACGACTGGAACACGAGCGCGGCGTGGCTCGCGGAGATGCGGGCGACCCCGTGGTGGCGCGAGCGGGTGCTCAGCGGTCTGATGTCGTACTGGGTGTACCAGCACCTGGGCAATCTCTCGCCCGCCGAGCTGGAGGCCGACGGGCTGTACGGGGCGGTCCGTGCGGATCCCGACGGCACGGACGCACTGCGGGCCTTCGCGTCCGCGGCGGACGCCGATCCGGCCTCGGTGCGGTGGAGCTACCGGCGCGACTTCGGGCGGACGAGGCTGCTGATGGTGGACACGCGCGCCGGGCGGGTGCTGGCCGAGGACGGGCGCGCGATGCTCGATCCGGCGGAGCAGCAGTGGCTGCGCGAGAACGCCCTCGCCGGGCACGGGGGTTATGACCATCTGCTGATCGGGTCCTCACTGCCCTGGCTGATGCCGCCGCTGATCCACGATGCGGAGACGTGGAACGCGGCGCTGTGCCGCGGGGAGCGCGGGCCGCGGTGGGCCCGGATCGGTGAGGACCTGCGGCGGCGCAGCGATCTGGAGCACTGGGCGGCGTTCCCTGCGTCGTTCGCCGCGCTGACGGATCTGGTCGAGGAGGTGGGGACGGGGCCGCGGGCGCCTGCGACGGTGTGCGTCCTGTCGGGGGACGTGCACCACGCGTATGTGGCCGAGCCCCGAATACCGAGCACGGCGCGGGTGTTTCAACTGACCTGCTCGCCGGTTCACAATTCCATTCACACCGTGGTGAAGTGGGGCTTTCGGCTGGGCTGGTCGCGGACGGGCCGGTGGCTGGGGCGCGGCTTCTCCCTGCACGGGCGGACGGGTCGGCCGCCGCTGAACTGGCGTCGTACGGGTGGTCCCTGGTTCGGGAACCAGCTGATGACGCTGGCGTTGTCCGGGCGGACGGCTCGGCTGCGCCTGGACCAGGCGCGCAAGAAGCGGGAGGGGGCCCGTCTGGTGACGGTGCTGGACCGGGAGCTCACGGCGGCCGAGTAGGGGAATGACTCCGGCCGGATGACGGGGCCTGGTCGGGGTCGGACGGCGGGGCCGGGCGGGAGGCGGTGGAGTGGACACTGCTGTGGTGCACGGTCCGCCCCGGGCTCCCGGGGCAGGAGTGCCGGGCGTACGCTGTATGGCTGTCAGCCGCCCCTGCCGCTCCCCCGCGACGTCGCGGCGCTTCATGCCGCAGCACGTCAACCGGACTGGGGAGTCCCGCTTTGTTTGAGACTTTGGGGTCGCTGACCGCGAGCCCATGGATCTACGCCCTGGTGGCGGCGTCCATCGTGCTCGACGTCTTCCTTCCGGTATTGCCGAGCGGGGTTCTGGTGATCACCGCCGCGGCGGCAGCGGCGGCTGCGGCCGGGACCGCCGCCCCGGTGCCGGTACCTGGGCCCGAGCAGGTGCCGGACATCCTGCTGCTGCTCGTGATCGCGACGACGGCGTCGGTGCTGGGTGACATGGCCGCGTTCCGGGTGGCCCGGCACGGCGGGGCCCGGCTGGACCGGGCCATCGCCCGCTCGCGTCGGCTGACGCGTGCCCAGGAGCGCCTGGGTACGGCCCTCGCGCGCGGTGGCGGCGCCTTGGTGGTGATCGCGCGCTTCGCCCCGGCGGGGCGCTCGGTGGTGTCCCTGGGCGCGGGCAAGACCCAGCGCAAGGTGGCGGAGTTCCTGCCCTGGTCGGTCCTGGCGGGCATGGCGTGGGCCGGGTACAGCGTGGCGCTGGGCTACTTCGGCACCCAGTGGCTGGGTACGCAGTGGCTCGGCACGGCCGTGTCCATCGTCGCGCTCTTCGCCGCGGGTGCCCTCGCGGCGTTCCTGGTGCGCCGGCCGCCCTCGGCTGTGGCCGCGACCCCGTCGGCGTAGGCCGCTTCCGGGGCGGCTTCCGGGCCGGCTTCCGGGGCGGCGGGCTCCCCCGGGTGGAGCAGTGGCTCACCCGTTCACCCGGCCCCGATCGCCGCTTCCGCGATGGGCTCCTAGCGTCCAGAGGACGGTGCGCAACCGAATCCGCGTCACATCCGTGGCCTGGCCGCACCGTTTCGAGGAGCCGAGGAGTTCTCTCCATGCCCGCCACGCCGCTCGCCCAGCCGCCGGCCACCGCGCCCCGTTCGCGGTCCGCCGCTCCGCGCCGTCTGATGACCGCCGCGGCCGCCGCCCTCATCGTCGCCGCCGCCACACCCGTCACGCTCGCCTACGCCGCCCCCTCCGCCACCGTCTCCCCCACCACGGTCGCCCCGGGCGGCCGGGTCGCCCTGAACGTCGAGGGATGCGGGACCAAGGTCGCCAGGGTCACGTCGACGGCGTTCAGTGAAGTACGGCTGGCCCCCGGAAACCGCGAGGCCACCAACCTCTTCGGCAGCGCCACCGTCTTCAACAACGCCGGCCCCGGCACGCACCGGGTCCTCTTCGAGTGCGGCGGTCCGGGCGGCGAGCGCGTCACCGCCTCCCTCCAGGTCGCCTCCGGCGCGGCGCGGGGCGGGACGGGCGGCAGCGTCGGCTCGATGAGCACGGCCCAGATCGCCGTCGGCGGCACCCTCGCCGTGGGCGCCCTGATCGGCGGCGTGTGGGTCCTGCGCCGGCGCGCCGCCGCCGGGTAGCGCCCCCGGATCACACCGAGGCGGTCTGCCCCCGTACGTGCACGCCGTCGAGCAGGGCCGCGGTGGCCTCGGCGATGGCGTCCACCGCCTCGTCGAACACCTCGCGGTTGTGTGCGGCGGGCACTCGGAACCCGGACACCTTCCGTACGTACTGCAGGGCGGCGGCCCGGATCTCCTCCTCGGTCGCCTTCTCGGGGATGGCGGGCGGGCGCAGGGTCTTAATCGATCGGCACATGTCTCCACTATCCCGCTTACCGGGGCAGCTCGGCCCCGGAAAGCTTCATGATCAATCCGGCCTGGAGGCGGGCCCGCAGCTCCGGGTCGTCGACCGTTTCCAGCAGCCCGATGGCCTGCTGGGTCGTCTCGGCGGCCCGGCGGTCGTCGCGAAGCGCGGCGGTCTGGTCGGCCATGTGCCGCAGTGCGATGTCGGCCCGCCGGTGGAAGAGCTGCCCGATCAGGGTCGTGACCAGGCCCGTCGCGCTGGTGACGATGCCGAGGTACAGCTCCCCGCCGGTTTCGGCCTTCCGGACGGCGAGCCCGATGCCGACGAGCAGGATCGCCGCGCCGGCGCCGGCGAACCGCTGGCTCGTCCCGAAGCTGCTGCGCGCCTGCGTGAGCCCGTAGGCGTAGTACTCCACGAGGATCGGGGTGAAGTCGTCCCGTCGGTCACCGAGCTGCGCGTGCGGCCGTCGGCCGCCCCCGACGTCCTCGAACTTCCGGGACCCCGGCACGGCGGTCGGCGGCCCTGCCTCAGGGCCGGGCGCTTCGGCGAGGTGGGCGAGCAGTCGGGCTCGCTCCTCGTCCCGTTTCCGCTCGAAGCCCGCCCCCAGGGAGCGCTCCGTCATCGCCAGTACCAGCACGGCCACGACCACCGCCGCGCCCACCGCGCCCCATGCGAGCCACTCGCCCATCTCCCGACGATCCCACGCCCTGCCGCACCGGCCAAGAGGCCCTGATGCGGACGTCCCGGCCCGCGCCTAGACTGACGGCGTCATGAAGGTCACCGAGAGTAGGGAGACTGTCACCATGGCCAAGCGAGGCAACAAGAAGCGGGCCCGCAAGAAGAAGAAGGCCAACCACGGCAAGCGCCCCAACGCCTGAGCCGTCCGAAAGACCCCCGACCCCCTCCGGGCCGGGGGTCTTCGCGTCTCAGCGGAATGCGCACTCGTCAAGTCACGGATTCCCCTGCCACGCGTTCCAGTGGCATGACGCACATCTGTACCGCGGGGCCTAATGGCGGAGAAGCAACAACCGTCCCCGCGAGCAAGAAATGATGTGACAGCCGTGCTTTCCATTCCCGCTTACCCCCTGCGCGTCGAGGCGACGCCGGATCCCCTGCTCACCCGATGGATGTGGCTGGTCAAGTGGATCTTCGCCATCCCGCACTACATCGTGCTGCTCTTCCTGCAGGTCGGTTTCCTGCTGGTGAGCGTGGTCGCGTTCTTCTGCATCCTCGTCACCGGCCGGTACCCGCGGCCCCTCTTCGATTTCAGCGTCGGCGTCATACGCTGGAGCACCCGCGTCCAGTACTACTGCTCCATGGTGCTCGCCACCGACAAATACCCGCCGTTCACCCTCAAGGACGTTCCGGAATACCCGGTCCGCGTGGACGTGGAATATCCGGACCGCCTTTCCCGCCGGCTGGTCCTGGTCAAGTGGCTCCTGGTCATCCCGCAATTGCTGGTGGTCGGCATGCTGATCACCAGCGGCTGGAGCGCGTACCGGTACATGGAGGACTACAGCCCGTTCTCCGGCCTCATCGGCCTGCTGTCCTTCGTCGCCGTGCTGATCCTGGCCTTCACCGGGCGCTACCCACGGGGCCTGTTCGACCTCCTCATGGGCCTGGTCCGCTGGACGCTGCGCGTACTCGCCTACGCCTCCCTGATGACCGACAAGTACCCTCCGTTCCGCCTGGACTTGGGCGGCCCCGACCCCGCGAGCCCGGCCTGATCGGCGAAACACCCCATGGGGCCGGGCGTAAGAGTGAGCCTGGCCCTACGAACCGGGTGGAGCGTGCAGCACGATCTTGGCGGCACGCACGAAGCGCTCTTCGTTCTCACGGAAGCGCTGAACGGCATCGAGGTACGAGCTGCTGAGGGCCGGGGGACGGGATGTGAACCCCTCCAGCAGGGCTCTGAACTCGCCGTCGTCCAGGGTGCCCGGTGGAAGCGCGCCCCGTGCGTCACTACAGGACCGAGTGTTCCGCCCCGTCGGCACGTCCTGCTCCGCGGGGCCATTGGAGCGGAGGCCGACGAGCGCGTCCATGAGCCTCTCGGCAGCAGCACTTACACCGGGTGACTGGTCATCCAGCATTCGGCCGAGCCTGCCCAACGCTCGCTCGTAGACAGCCTGCTTCCCCAGGTGATACCCCATCACTTGGGCGGCGTCCGTCATTCCTGCGGCAGGGGCGGCCACGTCGTCAGGGCCTTCCAGCTCAAGGACTGTTTGAGCCGCCTTGAGGCTCACGAGGGCGTCGTCCATCTCGGCCTCCCCGGCTCTGATGGTCTCCGGCGACAGGTCCGCCTCGTTGTCCCCGACGAATCGCTCGCCCAGCTCCTGCACCCGGTTCGCCGCAAGGAGGAAAGAGGCGTAGGCGTCCCGTTGAATCCCTCGACGCCACTGCAGGTGAGCAGCATTCGCCTGGGCGCGAACCGCATCCAACGCCGCACGATACGCAGACTCGGCCTGCGCCAGCCCCGCCTCACCGGTGGCTTCCGCCGTACGCAGGGCGGCCCTCATCTGCCATCGGCCCACCAGCATGCTCGCCGGAATCGCCACGCCCGCCACGACGGCCGCAGACACCGCCCCTATCCCCTCAAAATCCATGCCCGTCATGGTGCCGCAATCAAGATGCGAGGGTCGAACGCCCCTGGCATCTGCCCCCAAGGCTGCTGACCGCCTCGGCGTCGGACGCAAAAGGCCCCCCGCCGTGATCGGCGGGGGGCCTTTTGGCTGGTGGGCGCGGACGGTTTCGAACCGCCGACATCTGCTTTGTAAGCTCGACAGACCAGGCAGGCGACATCGGATAACCCGCCGGCCTGCTCTCCAACCATCGGGTCAAGATCAGCCTCGACCCCCCGGTGTGCGCAGCCGTTGCCAGCAGCTGCCGTCAAAACACACCTGCTGGCACATGGCTCCGGAGGCCGCTCGCGGCTGCAATGTTTGTGCAGGTCAAGGCGCCTGGTCCATGGCTATGGGGCGGGGCGGTCATCCGATCTGCCCTCCGCATGGCCACAAGGCCACGGTCGCGCGACTCCGGCTTCCGGTCCGCGGCACGGTCGTGTGGGCGATGGGCTCCTCACGCCGAACATTTCACACCATAAAATAACAGAAGGGAGCATTCCGGCGTGATCGTGATGCTACACACAGTAAAAGATCGCTAGGGGTGCACTTGACCAGCGTGGTGCTGTCAGTGTCGCGTGCGACGATGTCTAGCATGCTCGACTCCACTACCGTTCAGAGACCGCCCACTGTTGCAGGCCTGTTTGCAGGCATCGGAGGGCTGGAGCTTGGTCTCAGCCGGGCTGGTTTCGAGGCTGAGCTCCTGTGCGAGTGGTGGGAACCAGCGCAGGCCGTGCTGAAGCATCATTTTCCCGATGCCCCCCTGCATGGAGACATTAAAGATCTCAAGCATCTGCCCGACGTCGATGTCGTGACTGCCGGTTTCCCCTGCACTGATCTGTCGCAAGCAGGTCGCACTGCCGGCATTCACGGCGAAGCATCCGGCCTCGTCAAGCACCTGTTTGAGCTCCTCGCCGAGGCTTCACCTACGTGGGTCGTCATCGAGAACGTCCGCAACATGCTGGTGCTCGATCGCGGCACTGCCATGGAGTACCTGGTCACGGAGTTTGAGCGGCTGGGCTACAGGTGGGCCTATCGCCTGGTCGACTCGCGGTTCACGGGGGTGCCGCAGCGGCGGCAGCGAGTGATCATGGTGGCTTCGCGTACCCATGACCCACGAACTGTCCTCTTCGCCGACGACGCCGGTGAACCAGGCGTGGAGCACTATCGGGACGATGCCTATGGCTTCTACTGGACCGAAGGGCGCACGGGCCTTGGGTGGGCACAGGATGCGTTGCCAACCCTGAAAGGTGGCTCCAGCCTAGGGATTCCGTCTCCACCTGCCCTGTGGGTTCGAGACGCCCCAACAGGGCGGGCCATCGTCACGCCAGACCTAACGGATGCTGAGACTCTGCAGGGCTTCCCCGGCAATTGGACAGCGCCCGCACAGGCGTTTGGTCGCTCCGGCACCCGATGGAAGCTAGTGGGAAATGCAGTAACTGTCGGCGTTGCTCAATGGCTGGGGGAGAGACTGCGAACCCCGGGAACCCCCATTGCCATGGTTTGCGGCATTCTGCCCAAGGGTGACCGATGGCCAACCGCTGCTTGGGGTGACGCCGACCAGCGGTGGTCGGTCGACGCGAGCATGTGGCCCGAGCGGCAGCCATATCGGCATCTCCTTGAGAGCGTGGACCTAGCCAAGGCGGTTCCCTTGAGCCTTCGCGCCACCGCTGGATTTTACGGACGCCTTGAAGTGAGCCGGCTTCGCTATGACGAGGCGTTCGGGCTTGCGGTCAAGCGACATGCTGAGTGGATGGCTAGCCCGATGGCGGAGGCCGTACCTCGTCGGTAGCGCGGAGCCCCGTTGCTTGAGATGCGTCAAGGCACATCCACAGCTTGATCAGCAGCGCTAGCCTACGGTCTGTGACCGTTGAAAAGTTGCAGACCCTCCAAGCGTTGCTTGCCGACGTTGATCACTCGTCACCGAGCGTATCCAAGTATCGCGCTCTTGAGGCCTATTTGGCGAATCTTACCGGTTTGCCCGCTACGCGTATCTATACGGGATATGTAAGTAAGGCGGGTAATCTCAGTGTTCGGATGGTTCAATCGCCGCGAGCTCAAGAGGCCTCTCTCCTAGTGGCTCTGATTCAGCGGAGCGACGAAGGTCCAGCGACCTTTGATGCCGCAAGAAAGGTCGCCGCCCGTACGGCTAAGCCTCTACTTTTGCTTCAGCGTCAAGAGGGCACCCAACCTGAATGGTTTCCGCTGGCCGCATACGTCGCGGCTTCCGATGCGGCTGGCGATGCGACTCTAAATAGGCTCCTAAAGGACTTGTCTCCTTTTGATATCAGCAAAGTAATTTCAGAGAAAACCAAGGTGGACCATCAGCTAGGACTAGATGAAACCTTGCCTCCGGTCGAAGAACAGCCGAACATTTCTGCGCCAGCTGCCATCCCTGCATTGAAGCTCGATCCGCGCACGCGTCGGATGCTTCGTAACGCGATTTCTTCGCATAAGGCAGTCATGCTTGTGGGCCCTCCCGGTACTGGTAAGTCTTCACTCGTCCAGGAGATTATTCGCGAGGTCAGAGAGGACCCGGGAAAATTCGGCATGACCATGGGGCACGAGCTGATGATGGTAACCGCCGATGAGAGCTGGACAACACGTGAACTCGTTGGCGGTGACAGCGTAGATGACTCAGGGCGACTTCGCTTCACTCCCGGTTTCGTTCTGCAGGCGATTGAAGAAGACAAATGGCTCCTGTTGGATGAAGCTAACAGGGCTGACATGGATCGCATCTTCGGTGGCCTTCTCACGTGGCTGACCGGAAGCGACGGCCAGGCCGTCACGGTTGGACGAGTCTCTCCGGGATCAAGTCGTGAGATTCTTCTAGGGTGGACGTCTGGCTCTCGTAGCGTGTGCGAGAAGGAATCACCTGATGAAGAGGAAGGCGACGAAGATCGCAAGGTAGTCGTGCAGTACCTCGCTGGGCAAGAGTGGCGTCTTATTGGTACGTACAACTCTATTGATGCCCAGCGGGTGTTTCGGTTTGGCCTCGCACTGGGCCGTAGATTCGCTCAGGTTCCCGTACCACCACCTTCGGTTGAGCTGTTTCAAGAGTTGATTACCGAAAGGATGCTCAGCTACAAACTAGAGTCCACCGTATCGAGTGATATCGGTAGACTGATTGTTCGCTTGTACGAAATCCATTGCGCGGATTCAAGTACGGCCATGGGGCCAGCACTGTTCCTTGCACTCCCTGGCAGTGTTGTGATAGGCCTCGCCGAGCCAGGAGATGAGGTAACTCCTCTCATGGCCGAGTCCTATTTGACGAACTTCGGGCCGTGGCTCTCGCGGCAGGATGACGAAATTCTGGATCGACTCGGTGAGAGCATGATGCGGTCCGACATGTTCGGGGAAGAATGGTCCTGGATTCGTGAGCAGCTTCAGCATCTGGGGCGATAATTGTGCCTAGAGGTGGGAATTATGCAGTCCCAGAGGCTGGCCTTGCGGAAGTTCTTAGAGGTTGGAGTAGTAAGGCGCAGCTATATCAGGCGTTGGCTGGGGTAGACGATGATTGGAGTGAAGTTCACTGGATCTCATCGGATGTGCAACGGCGAGCCAGACGCGTAATGTTCGCCGAACTCCTTCCTTTGCTATCGACTTGGCCCAAAGACGTAAACGTGTGGCTGGACTCCTTGCCGGCTGCTAGTAACAGGCAACGTCGGATTGAAAGCTCCCCTGGGCCTGGCACGCACTGGGTGGAGACCCGAATACAAGGACCGTGGCCGCCAGAGCGTTATGTGGTGAACCGACGTGACAGGATCCCTGACCAGATCATGGCCAGGACTCTGCGGTGGGTCCTGGATGAAGTTGTTTCGATGCGAAGGGATGCCGTCAAAGTAGACCCCTCGCTCAAAAATGAGTCAAAACCGCAGATGGCGGCCGCAGCAAATCTTCTAAAGCTGCCACCCATCAGTGATGCAACAGGGCAAATGCCGACTGTTCCCGAAGTGCGGTCTCTAAGGGTTTCAGGGTCACCGTGGACAGTCCTCGCTCCAGTGGCGAGCTATCTGCGCGATTCACATTCTACTAGTCTGATGGAATTTGCTCGAAGGCATCTTATGCCGGTACAGGAAGTGAGGTGGCGTCTTTTTCACCTTGGGATGCTCGGTGTGCTCCTTAAGTCACTTCTTGATGCCGGCTGGACGTTGAAAAGTATGAGGCCGCTTTCGGCTAGCCTAGCAGGCGGCCCACACTACAAGGCTGTTTCTGAGGATGGCGTGACCTGGGACCTGTGGTTTGAGTCAGAATCAATGTGGTCTTACTACGGCGAGCAGTCGTCCTATCAAGCTCTAACCATGGAGGCATTCGGCAGAGATTCCCCAATGGGGGCTGACATCGCTCTAGTGCGGCCTGGAAAATCAGCCCATCTATTCGAATGCAAGTTCGGAGACGCCGCTTACGTTTCCAGGGATGGCTATCATCAGATTTCTACCTATATTACTGAAGTGAAGGAGAAGATCGCTCCTGCGGTGGCCGGGTATGTAGTTGGCCCAGACGAAGTAGTCGTTAGTAAGGCTGCTGGATCGATATCCGGCTCTCCGGTTCACATTGTCGGACCTCGCCATATGGAGGGTTTCAAGCCGGGGTGAGAGGTTCAGTAAGCGCCCCTTTGTAACCACTACGTGCAATTACGCGCCTACCGTCACCACCACCCACCCCGTCCGCCGTCGACCACACCCGTTGAGCAGGCGTGGTTCATGGCGTCCAGGTGGAGCGCGCTACTGTACGAACCCCATGGGCCGCGTCTGCTCGGCTCTGCCCTGGTCGACGGCGGACGGGATGGGAGCTCCCCACGCACGCCCCAACGGGCTCGCACTCGGCAACCGTGCCCCGTCCATCCCGGTGCCGGCCGATCCCCGCCGGAGGCATTGCTCTGACTTTGGCTGCGCCTTCTCATCCTGACCCCGGCTTGGTCTTCGCCCCCTTGTAAGCGCGGGCGGGCGTCGGCGCTCGGCCCGGCGACCAAGGCAAGGAGGGCGGCGCGACGGCGAGCCAAGCGAGCCTTGGCGGGGTTGGGAAACCCCACCGCGTCACCCTCCGGAGATGGTCGGGCTGCGCTTCACGGCCCTATCCGGCGGAAGCACTTTAGAGCACCGATCACGATTGCGCGATCGCCGTCGTACCGCACGTGCGGCTCGTTGGCCTCGGGAGGGAAAGGTCGCTCTCCGAGAAGTAGATCGCGTTCGGGTCATTCTCGTGGAACAAGCACGGTGTGGTGGTCGAGAAGCCGGAGAACGTCACTCCGGAGACCATCGCCGAGAACGACCCCCGCGAGGTCTGCTGGCGCCGCACCCAGCTCACGGGCGAACTCCCCCTCCCCGTCAAGGGCACCGACGGGCAAAGGCATCGACCTCCTGATGCGCCTGGTCAACTTCTCCACAGCCCAGAGCGAAGGGTTGGCCCTGGCCTGGCTCATCAGCTGCCTCGGCCCCGACATCCCGTCCCCGCCCCGTTCCTCACCGGCCCCCAGGGCGCTGGCAAGTCCACCGCCGGCAAGATGCTCGTCCGCATCATCGAGGGCATGAGCGGAGACCTGCGCCGACCGCCTAAGGACGAAGAGAACCTGATCACCGCCGTTGCCGCCGGGTGGATCACCGGCCTGGACAACTTCTCCCACCTCGGCCCGGACCTCTCCGACCTCATGTGCTGCATCGTCACCGGCGCCGAGAACATCAAGCGCGCCCTGTTCACCGACGGAGACGTCGTCCGCTCCCGCTACCGCCGCCCCCTCCTGCTAACCGGCATCGACGTGGGCGTGATCCGGCCCGACCTCGCCGAACGCCTCCTGCCTCTCCGGCTGGAACGCCCCCGCGTGCGGCGGACCGAGGCGGAGCTGTGGACGGAGTTCGCGCGGGACCTGCCCGTGATCCTCGGCTCCGTCCTCGACCTGGCCGTCAGCGTCCGCGCCGCCCGAGCGGACATCCCGACCGACCTGCGCATGGCCGACTTCGCCCACCTGTGTGCACAGCTCGACGCCGCCGCCGCAGCTTCGGCGCGCTGGACGCCTACCGGGCCAGCCTCGACGACCCAACGACGACGTCATCGAAGGCGACCTCCTCGCCCAGACCGTCCTCAAGCGCGCCGCCGACATCGAACCCGGCAGCGAGACCCGGATGACGTCCACGGAGTGGCTGCACGCGCTGACCCAGCTCTACACCGGCGAGGACTTCCGGCCCCAGCCCAAGGGCCGGCCCACCACCGGCAATGTCCTCTCCGACCGCCTCAAGCGCCTCCAACCCGTCCTCGCCGCCCGCGGTGTCCTCGTCGACTGGGGCCGCATCAACACTGCCCGCTACATCGCCATGGCCCGGCCCCAGCCCCGGCAGGACGAGCAGAAGGACCTCTTCTAGACCTCGCGTCGACGGGGCGGCCGCACAAGCAAGAGAAGCACCCCCCGCCTTGGCCGGCCGGTGATCTTCTTGTTCTTCGGCGGCCGCGCCGCCGCCCAACGGGCGTGCCGCTCCGCGGCTCCCCATTTCGCCCGAAGGCGCACAGACAACTGACATAAGCCCCTCTCTTTTTCCTAAGTAGGAAGACGCTGCGTCACCTGCGTCACGACGGCCCAGAAAATCGGCTCTGACCTGCATAAACAGCGGTGACGCAGAGCCCAATTTTCTGCGTCACCGTTCGTCACCTGCGTCACCCCGTGACGCACGGCTGTGTCACCCGTGACGCAACCCTCAAACCCCTGCGTCACTCAAACCCGCAGGTCAAAGACCCGAGTGACGCAGATGACACAGTGACGCAGAAATCCCTACCTCGGACACACACGCACTGACCACCACTCCGGAGGCCGCTGTGAGTTCCCCCCTGCCCACCACGCACCAGGCCCTGACCGTCCCCGAGGTCATGGCCGCCCTGCGGCTCAGCCGCTTCACCGTCTACAACCCGATCCGCTCTCGCGCCCTCCCGAGCTTCACCGAGGGCCGTTCGCGCCGGATCCCCGCAGACAGCGTTCGCGCCTACCTGGAAGCCAAGTTGGAGGAAGCCGCCTGACGACACGCAAGAGGAACCCGAACGGCGCCGGCAGCATCTGGCAGCGCAGCACGGGCGTTACGAGGCGCGCGCCTACGTCCCCCAGCCCGACGGCACCCGCGCCCGGAAACCGTGTACGGCAAGACGTGGGCGGAGTGCGACGCGAAGCGGCAAGAACTCGTGCTGCGCGACCGCCAGGGCATCCCGACGCCCACCCGCTCGGCCAAGCTCTCCGAGTGGCTGCCCTACTGGTTGGAGACATTCGTCAGGCAGGACCGCAAGAAGACGACGTACGCCAAGTACGAGACGCACGTCCGGCTCTACCTCATCCCGCACCTGGGCTCCAAGCGTCTGGAGACCCTCGGCGTGCCGGACGTTCGGCGGATGTTGGCTGCCGTCACCGCCCAGACCTCCGCCGCGACCGCGAAGTGCGGACGCCCTGGGGCTGCGCCGGGGCGAGATTCTCGGGCTGCGCTGGTCCGACATCGACCTGGACCGCCGGACCCTGACCGGCGGCCGAGCGAGTGAGGGACTGCCGTCACTTTTAGCCGTCAAAGGCCCCCAACCATGATCGGCGGGGGGCCTTTTGGCTGGTGGGCGCGGACGGTTTCGAACCGCCGACATCTGCTTTGTAAGAGCAGCGCTCTACCCCTGAGCTACGCACCCGTGGATGAGTGGACAGCCTACATGCCGGGCACACCCCCCACGCAAACCGGTTCCCGTGGGAGAGAATGGACCGGGGCATGGCGGACACGTACGGGAGAGGGACTGTGACGACGGCATCCCGGCGGTGGTTCGGTGGGCGGGACGAGAGTCGGCGGGCGGATGCGCAGGCGGCCAAGGATGCCGCCGCGGCCGCGTTCTACGAGCTGGACACGGCGCAGCGGGACCTGCGGATCTCGATCGAGACGATCGCCGCCGCCGACGGGTCGCCCGCCGCGCGGCAGGCGACCGAGGGGTTCGCCGCGCTCGGGCAGCGCATCGACCAGGTCAGCCACGTCTACATCGAGGCGGTCGACGCGCACGATCTGGACCGGGCGGAGTTGGAGGCCTCGGTGGCCACGCGCGCGCGGGACGAGCTGACCCGCGCCCGCGATGAACTGCTGCGGGTCAAAGGGGAGCTGGAGCGGTTCGCGCAGGGCCTGCAGCCGTTGCTGGACAAGGCCGAGACGCAGCTCGCGCGGGTCGCGCCGGCCCGGGAGCGGGCCAGGGCCGCGCTGATCGGAGCCAGTGACGCACTGGACGCCGTACGGGCCAAGGGGATGCGGGCCGACGACCTGGCGGCGCGGCTGGCGGCGCTGGGGCCGGAGCTGACCAAGCTGAACCAGGGCGCGGCCCTGCACGGGGTGCAGGAGACGGTTCAGCGCGCCGACCGGATCCTGCGCGACGCGGAGGCCATACGCGCCGAGGCGGCCCGGCTGCCCGAGCGGGCGGCGGAGATCGACCGGCGGCTGGTGAGCCTGCGGACGCGGGCGCAGGCGTTGCGCAACCGGGCGGACCGGGTGGATCCGGTGCTGAGCGAGCTGCGGCGGCGGTTCAGCGCGGCGTGCTGGCAGGACCTCCAGCACGTGCCGGACGAGGCGGTGCGGGACGTGTCGCGGGCCGAGGAGCGGCTGCGGGAGGCGGGCGTGGCCCGTGACGAGCAGCGCTGGGCGGACGTGGGGACGCTGATCGACGCGGTCCGCGGGGCGCTGGACGCGACGGACGAGGCGGTGTCGGCGGCGCAGGACCGGCTGTCGCGGCTGGAGGCGGTGGCGCGGGACCCGCGGGCGGAGGTCGACCGGACCCGCTTCGCGATCCGCGACGCGCAGCGGCTGGCGATGGCGGGCCGCAGCGTGCCCGATCCGCGGCACGCGCGGCCGCTGGACGATGCGGTGGCGCGGGTGGGCCGGGCGCTGGAGGGGCTGGAGGGGCGGCACCCGGACTACTGGGCGTTCCTGCAGGAGATGGAGGCCGTAAGGGCTTCCGTGAACCGGGTGGTGAGCGGGATCCGGGAGGAGCGCGGCCACGGCTGAGGGCTGTCCCGTGATTCCCCGGTGGATCGGCGCACGGCGTCGGACGCGGTGCGTCGCAAGGCGGAGGAGCGTCCTGATACCGGTAGTAGCGGGGCGTTCCGACAAGGCGGCGAGGTGCCGTAGCTGTCGCCGCGCGCCCGCCGGGGGTGACGGGACAGCCCTTGGGCCGTCTCTTTCGGCTGTGGCCGGGTCCGCGTGGCAAGGTACCGCGCCCCGCCGCAGTGTCGGGGCTGCCGAGTACGTCCACCGGCTCCTCCGCATGTGAGGCGGAAGGAGACGATCCAGGGGCGTTCTTCGTACTGGTTGTCGCGGGACGGCCTGCGGCGGATGCTGGGGGTACGGGACGGAGCAGAGGAGGCCTCCATGGCTGCCCACACCTTCCACAGGCCGCGTGCGTCCCAGACGCCCCCACCCGCGTCCCACGCGCCGTACGTGCCTCATGCGTCGTACGGGTGCACCGAGCCCCATGAGCATTACGCGCCCTACGTGGCCCACGAGCCGTACGAGACGAGCGTGCCCCCGGACCCGCACCCCATCGGGCGGCGCGTGCAGCGCGCCCTGCATCCCGTCAATGCCCGGCTCGACGAGCATCTGCCCGCAGATCACAAGCTCAGCCAGGTGTACCGGGTCGGGGCGGGGCTGACCGGCCTGCTGCTGGTGGTGTTCGGGATCCTCGGCCTCGTCGACCGGATCGGGTTCTTCGACACGGGCGGCGACACGGTGCTGGCGCTGAACACCAACGGCGCGCTGAGCGTCCTGTCGATCTGCATCGGCGGCCTCCTGATCGTCGGGATGGTGGTGGGCGGGACCTTCGCCTCGACGCTGAACATCGTGCTGGGCGTGCTGTTCATCGCGAGCGGGTTCGTGAACCTCGCCCTGCTCGACACGGAGCTGAACTTCCTGGCCTTCAAGATCCAGAACGTGCTGTTCAGCTTCGTCGTCGGCGTGATGCTGATGTGGTTCGGGATGTACGGGCGGGTGGGCAGCGCGCTGCCGCACGACAATCCGTACTGGCGGGCCCGCCACCCAGAGCAGGCGGCCCGGGAGGACCGGGCACGCGCCGCGCGCGGACGGCTCGTGCGGCCCGACACCGTCTAGAGCCGTAGCGGACGGGCGGCGGGCGCGCTTAGCCTGTGCGCATGCCTCGTTACGAATTCCGCTGCCGGACCTGCGACGACACCTTTGAGGTCAGCCGCCCCATGGCCGAGTCCTCCGCTCCCGCCGACTGCCCGGCCGGGCACGCCGACACCGTCAAGCTGCTGTCCGCCGTCGCCGTGGGCGGGTCGAGCAGCGCCCCCGCGCCCGCCCGTCCCATGGGCGGCGGAGGCGGCGGGGGCTGCTGCGGTGGCGGCGGCTGCGGCTGACCGCCGGCCCGGGCCGGCCCGAAGCCCGGACGCCGACACCCCGCCGCCATCCCGCCGCCTCTGCTGGGGCTACCGCTACCGCTTGCGCGAGAGCGTCAGGCCGTCCGAGATCGCCAGCAGGACGGAGTCCATGCGCGGGTCCGCCGCGACGTGGTCGTTGAAGGCGCGCACGCCCGCCGCCGAGCCGGTGGCCGACTCGTCGAGGACCGTGCCGTGGTACAGCGTGTTGTCGGTGACGATCAGTCCGCCGGTGCGGAGCCTCGGTACGAGCTCCTCCCAGTAGTCGATCTGACTCTCCTTGTCGGCGTCCACGTAGGCCATGTCGATGTGGGGCTCGGCGGGCATCGCGCGCAGGGTCTCCAGGGCCGGCGCGATGCGCAGCTCGATGCGGTCCGCGACGCCGGCCTCCTCCCAGGCCTCCCTGCCGTACGCCGTCCACTCCTCGGAGACGTCGCAGGCGATGAGGCGGCCGTCGGCGGGCAGTGCCTGGGCCATCGACAGGGCCGAGAAGCCGGTGAAGGTGCCCACCTCGACGATGAGCCGGGCGCCGGTCAGGCGGACGAGAAAGGCCAGCAGCGGCCCCTGCTCCTCCGCGGACTGCATTCCGGCGACGTCGGGGAACGTGGCGTACGTCCTCGCCACCAGCCCCCGCTGGACGGCGTCCAGCGGGGGGTTGTGGTCGAGCATGTACCGGTACAGCTCGTCCGTGATCTTCGTGCTGTTGCCTTTGCTCATGCGTCCAGTCTGCCGAGCCGCCCGGCCTCGCGGGCGAATGCGCGCACTATTTCCTCGCCGGCCAGGACGCCCGCCGCGGGCAGGGCCGTCACCGAGGGCGCCGTCCAGGCCGCGTCGGCCAGTTCGCCGTGGCCCGGGCGCCAGGCGGCGTCCGCGGCCAGCAGCAGGTCGGCGTCCAGGAGCGAGTCGCCGGCGGCCAGGGTCGTGGTCGCTCCGGTCCGGCGGGCGACCTCGTGCATCGCCGCGCTCTTGGTGAGCGGACGGGGAACGGCGTAGATCTTCCGGCCCTGGAGGGAGACCGTCCAGCCGCGGTCCCCGGCCCACTCGGTCAGGGACTTGAGCCATTCGTCGGGGACCAGGGCCCGTTCGACGACGAGATAGGCGAAGAGGTCCTCGGCGAGCCGCGCCTTGCGCAGCCACGCCGGGTCGGCGGCGGCCAGCAGGTGCGCGTGGACCTCCTCCAGCGGGGCGCACTCCTCGGCCAGGCGCGCCGCGACCTGCCGCCGCCAGTCGCGGTCCGGCACGCCGTCGACGAGGAGCTGCCCGCCGTTGGCGCAGATCGCGTACCGGGCGGGGCGGCCGGGGAAGCGGATGCGCTGGTACTGCTTGCGCGTGCGGGTGGTGGTGGGGACGAAGACGACGGACGGGTCCTCGGTGAGCTCCGCCAGCAGTGCCGCGGCCGTCTCCGTCATGTAGGACAGCGGCTTGCTCTCGTGGACCTCGACGCACAGCAGCCGCGGGGCCACCGGGTCGGGCATGGTCAGGCCGAGGGCGGCCGCCGAGTAGATGAGCGTGCGGTCGAGGTCACTGGCTACGAGGACGGTCACTTGGAGGCCACAGCCTTTCCGTCGGCGCCGGTGGCGCCGCGCGTGTATCGGGGGTGGATGAGGCCGACACAGGTGTAGGGCAGTCCGTCGACCTCCTCCACCGGGACCCCGCGCTGCTCGGCGAGCAGCCGTACGTGGTCCAGGTCGGCCCCGGCGCCGCGCTGCGCCAGGATCTTCCACGGCACCCGGCGCAGCAGTACGCGGGTGGTCTCGCCGACGCCGGGCTTGACGAGGTTCACGTCGTGGATGCCGTACTCCTCGCTGATCCGCTCGACCGCCGCCCAGCCCTCCCAGGTCGGCGTGCGGTCGGCCGCGAGGAGCTCCTTGACCTCCTCGTCGACGGCGTCCGCCACGTCGTCGAAGTGGGCGGCGACGGCGTCGACGAATTCGACGGAGACGTCGGATCCGGCGAGCTCGCGGTAGAACTTCGCGCCGTGGAAGTCGGCGGGTCCGACCAGGTCTGACCTGAGAACCGTACGCGAGATGAGACCGGAGACGGTGGAATTGAGACAGGCGGACGGGATCAGAAAGTCTTCCCGGGTGCCGTACGTGGGCACGCACGAGCCGGGGTCGGCGAGGACGACGATCTCCGGGTCGAAGCCCGGGAACTCCTCCAGGGCTGCCTTCAGCTCGCGGGTGATGGCGCCCTTGCCGGTCCAGCCGTCGACGAAGACGACGTCGGCGGGATCGTGGTGGGCGGCCAGCCAGCGCAGGGCGTTGGCGTCGATGCCGCGGCCGCGCACGATGGAGACGGCGTAGTGCGGTAGGTCCAGGCCGTGGCGGGCGCGGGCCCAGCGGCGCATCAGGACGCCGACGGGGGTGCCGGCGCGGGCCAGGGAGACCAGGACCGGGGAGGGGGAGCGCTCGGCGAGGACGGTCTCGGTGACCGTGCCGACGGCGCGGGCCACGCGGGCGGCCGAGGCGGCCAGCGCGCTGCGGTAGAGCTCCTGGTACTGGGGCGAGGGCTGGTACTCGACGGGCAGGGACTCGGCGTAGTGCGCGCCGCCGGCCTGGATGGCCTCCTCGCGCTCCTCGGTCGGGGCTTCGAGCCGGACGCCGGAGAGGTCCTGGAGCAGCCAGCCGACGTCCTCGGGGGCGTAGGAGGAGAAGGCGGGGCCGCGCAGGGGCTCGGTCATGATCGGCTCCTGCCGGTGGTCGGGCGTGCGGGAAGGTATGGACGCCAGGGAGGCGAGGGACGCCAGGGGCGGTGTGTAGGACGGGAGGACGGCCAGCACGATGCGGCCGGTGTGCGGGGCGAGGGCCGCGAGGAGTCCCGTGTACAGCTCGGGGGTGTCGCCGGCCGAGTCCACGACGGCGACGACGGTGTCGAAGCCGGCGCCGCCGGACGGGCGGGCGACGTTGTACGCGTATCGGTCGCCGGGACCGTCGGCGGGGGTGTCGTGTGCGGGGAAGACGAGCCGGGTGCGGATGGCGTAGCCGGGATCGTCCACGGCGAGCACCGGGGAGCGGGTGGTGGTGGAGAAGCGGACCTCGCGGGCCGCGCCGGCCTCCTCCAGCGCCTTCGCGAGGCGCAGCGGCGCGTACATCAGCTCCTCGTTGCCGAGTACGAGGACCCGTCCGGGCTCGGTGCCGAGCGCGGCCGTGAGCTGCGCGGCGAGGTCCGGCAGGGCGGCTTCCAGGCGCTGCCGGTGCGCGGGGGTGAAGCCGTGTCGGCCGCCGTCGGGCAGCCGGTGCGGCCAGTCCAGGTCGACCCGGACGACGGGCGACGGCACCTGCGCCGCCGGGGCGGGGGCGGTGACGGGAGCGGCGGTGGCGGTCTCGTACTCCTCCACCAGGGCCTGGCCCTTGGCCAGGACTCCGTCCGGGAGGGACACCGTGCCCGAGGCGAGGGCGATCAGGTCCACCCGCGCGCCCAGCTCGGCGGCGAAGGCCGTGAGCCGGTCGCGGTCGGCCGCAGAGCGCATGTCGACGAGGGCGACGACCACGTAGTGCGAGCGGGGGTGGCGGGAGTGCAGGTCGCGGATGGTGTTCAGGACCGTGTTGCCGGTGGAGAACTCGTCGTCGACGAGGACCAGCGGCCCGTCGCCCGCGAGCAGCTCGGGGTTCTCGGGCAGCAGCAGGTGGGAGGTGGCGTGCGAGTGCGCCTCCTCGAAGCCGCCGGCCGTCGCCACGCCGGGCACGGGCCGGCGGGTGGAGTGCAGGTAGGGGGCGGCGGCGAGGCCGTCGGCGACGCAGTGCCCCAGCCCGGTGGCGGTCTCGGCGTAGCCGAGGACCACGGCCGCGGCCGCGCCGTCCTCGCCGAGCAGCGCCCGGACGCGCGTCCCGAGGCCGTACCCGGCGGCGTACACCGTGCGCGGGGACTGCGGGACGTGCTTGCCCAGCACCTGCGAGACGAGCAGGTGCGCTCGCTTGGGGTTGCGCCGCAGGGCCAGCCCGAGCAGCTCCGTCAGCCGCGGGCTCAGCCGCTGGCCCGGCCGCGGACCCCTTTCGGAGTCGTGCAGGCCGACTCCCAGCCGGTCAGCGACCCACGTACCCGACCACACCTCGTCGATCGTCTTGTCCTTCCTCGTCGTCCGCTTCGGCACCGGCCCCCTCACACCTGGAGCCCGGCCGTGAGCAGGTCGACGAAGCCGACCTGCTCCTTCGCCACACCGAAGACCTCGGCGCGCAGCATGGTGCGCTCGGCCCAGGCCCGGTGGGGCTTCACCTCGTTCATTTTGTTCGTATAAGCGGAACGCATCACTCCGCCGCCGCCGCGCTCGGGCCGCAGGATGTCCTGAGCGTCGCAGAACTCCTCGTGGGAGACCACCGACAGGGCATGCACGGGCGTGACGTGGGCGGGGTGGATGCAGGTCTTGCCGAGCAGCCCGTTGGCCCGGTCGAGCTCGATCTCGCGCAGCAGTCCGTCCAGGTCGTGCTCGATCAGCGCGGTGCGCAGCTCCTCGACGCCCTCCTCCAGGAAGGGGCTGCGGCGCAGCTGGGGCTTGAAGAGGCGCTGCTGGCTGCGGAAGTACTCCCAGACGGGGCCGGTCACGGTGAAGCCGGTGCCGTCGGCCCTGCTGAGGACGTTGACGACGTCCGCGATGACGCCGGCCACGATCTTCACGTCGTAGGCGGTCATGTCGGGGGTGCGGCGCAGCCCGTAGGCGGAGCAGAAGTCGGTCACGCCGAGGCGCAGCGCCAGGACGCGCTCGCGGTGGCTGTTGACCGTGCGGGAGATGCCGGCGAGGGCTTCGACGCGGGTTTCGAGATGGAGGAGCTCCGGCGTCTCCAGGACGGGCATGGCATACAGCCGGGCCCGGCCGCTCGCGGCTTCCGCGTCGGCGACGGCTTCGAGGAAGGGGATGCCGCGTCGCTCGTCGAACTTCGGGAGTACGAATCCGGCCAGGTGTCGCACCGAGCGGCCGAGGCGGCGCGCCAGGTCCGGGATCTGCTCGGGCGTGCGGACGCGGATGAAGAGCATCGGGAGCCCCGCACCGTCCGCCGCACCGCCGGCGCTGTCGCCGTCGAGGTCGGCGAACTGGCGGACGAGGTTCTCCTCGGCTCCGACGACGTCGGAGTCGCTGATGGAATCCTCCAGGCAGAGGACCATGGAGACGACTCCGCGGCCGGCCTGCTTGCGGATGTCCGCGGCCAGCGCGGGGCGGGTGGCCGGGCTGTAGAGGGTGGCCCCGAGAGCCGCCGCGAGGACGCGGGCGGGCGAGGCCCCGGTGAATTCCGCCGGTTCCTGGTGGAAGAGGTCCTTACGGATCGTGGGCGATACGTGCCCAAAGTGACGCATGTGCTTCCCCCGTACTGCCTCGGCGGCCCAACTGGCATGGCCGGTAATAGTACGTACGAACGTGAGTCAAGAGTTCCTCAAGCACATGAAGTTCAGGTAACCCTCTTGCACCATGCCCAGCTCTCGCGATCGGTACAAGGCCCTACGGGGGGCCGCATTGTCCCGCTCCACCCCGGGAGGGCAGGATGACGTGCATGACGCACGCGATGCAGAAGGGCTCGAACATCCCGGTGGCCCCCGTGGCGGTCCGGGCGGTGCTGCGCTGGACCGGCGGTCCCGAGGTGCCGGACGTGGACGCCTCGGCGCTGCTCGTGGGCCCGGACGGCCGGGTGCGTTCGGACGAGGACTTCGTCTTCTACAACCAGCCCCGGCACCCCTCGGGCGCCGTGTGGCGCCTCGGCAAGAAGCAGGTCGGCGACGCGATCACCGACGCCGTCCAGGCGGACCTGCGGGCGGTCACCCCGGCCGTGGACCGGATCCTGGTGGTCGCCTCCGCCGAGGACGTCCCCTTCCAGCGGGTCCGCGACCTGCGGATCCTCCTGTACGACGCCACCGCGACCGGTGGCGCCGAGCCGCTGGCCTACTTCGACGTACGGCCGGAAACCGGTGCGGAGACGGCGCTGATCTGCGGCGAGCTGTACCGCCGGGGCGACGGATGGAAGTTCCGGGCGCTCGGCGAGGGCTACTCCGACGGCCTGGTGGGCCTGGCGACCGACCACGGGATCTCGGTCGACGAGAACGCCGCCGAGCCCGACGCGGGCACGGGCGCCGCCTCCGGCCCCGCTGCCTCCTCGGGGGGGCCGGCCTCGGAGCAGACCACCGCGATGGCCCCGCCGACGCAGGCTCCGCCGGCCGCCCAGCCCGCCTACGGGTACCCGCAGCCGGTGTCCCCGGCTCCGGTGCCCGGTCCGGGCGGCGACCCGTCCTTCCGGCTGCCGGTGCAGGGACCCCAGTTCATCCGGCGTTGAGGACGCGGGCGGGGCACGGGCACGTGCCCCGGGCGCGGGACCGGGCGCGCAAGCGTTCCGGGGGCTCCTGCGGTCACCTCTTGGTGCTCTTGTAGCCCCGCCCCCACTGGAGCCCCCAGCCGTACAGCCGGTCCAGTTCGGACTGGAACCCGTACACGAACTTCACCTCGCGCCTGACGACGAGCTCGCCCTTGGACTTCTCCAGGGAGACGACGGCGCAGGAGCGGGCCTGCGGGTGCCGCTCGTCCAGCGGGATCTCGATCCGCGGGCCCGTCACGGGGTAGAGCGTCACCATGGCGTGCGTCCGGTCGAAGGCCGGGGTCTGGTCGTAGATGTAGACGAAGACCAGCAGCCGCTTGATCTCGTCGGCGTGGTCGAGGTTGATGTAGAGGGTCTCCCCCGAGCCCGATCCGAACCGGTCGTCACCGCTGAGCTTGACGAACGGCGGGTCGTTGAGGTCGCCCAGCAGATTGCCCAGCGGCTGGACGGCGCCGCGGGTGCCGTCGGTCAGCTCGTACAGGCAGCCCATGTCGAGGTCGACGTTGACCATGCCCTGCGTGTGCGCCTGCACCATGTCCGGCTTGAACAGCTTGAACGGGTGGCGCAAGAGCTGGCCGCTCTGGCCCGAGCGGCCGCCGATGTCCGAGGTGCGCATGCGCCAGGACAGATTGACGCGCAGGTTGCCGTGGACGGCGCCCTGCCTGGTGAGCGACACCGTCGATTGGCGTTTGGTCAGCTCGATCGCGTTCGACGAGGCACTGCCCGACTGGAACTGCACGGCACGGCTGCCCATGATGCCGTCGAAGAAGCCCATCCCCTACCCCCCTGATCCCCTGGTCCCCTGGTCCCCGCGAAGCCTACGGAAACGGGGCGGCCCGCCGGGTCCGTGAACCCGGTGGACCGCCCCGCATTGGAGCGTTCCGCATTAACGCCGCGGTCATGCCTCGGCGGTGGAACCCTCCAGTTCCAGGCGCTTGTTGCGGCGCACCGAGGACCAGAAGGAGGCGGCGATCAGCACCACGCCGATGAGGCCGGTGATGATCTCGCTGATCTCGTGCTGGATGGTGACCAGCAGGATGACCGCGAGCGCGCCGATCGCGTAGTGCGCGCCGTGCTCCAGGTAGACGTAGTCGTCCAGGGTGCCCTGACGGACCAGGTAGACGGTGAGCGAACGGACGTACATCGCTCCGATACCGAGGCCGAGCGCCATCCAGAAGATGTGGTTGGTGATGGCGAAGGCGCCGATGACCCCGTCGAAGGAGAAGGAGGCGTCGAGGACTTCCAGGTAGAGGAAGAGGAAGAACGCGGCCTTGCCGGCGAGGCCGACGGCGGAGACGGGCTTGCCCGCGGCCTTGGCCTTCTCCTCCTCCTCGTGCTCGCGCTCCTCTTCCTCCTCCAGCTTGTCCTCGAAGTACGAGGACAGACCGCCGACGACGAGGTAGGTGATCAGGCCGGCGACGCCGGCGAGCAGCACGGTGGCGGACTTGTCCTGGTGTCCGGTGCTGGTGTGGGCGTTGAGCGCGAAGGTCATGGCAGAGACCAGCAGCGCGATCAGGGCGATGCAGACCGACAGCATGTCGACCTTGCCGAGCTTGGCGAGCGGGCGCTCCAGCCACGTGAGCCACTTGTGGTCACGCTCCTCGAAGATGAAGTCGAGGAAGATCATCAGCAGGAACATTCCACCGAAGGCGGCGATGGCCGGGTGGGCGTCGGTGACCAGGGCCTCGTACTGCTCGGGCTGGTCCAGGGCCAGTTCGATGGCTTCAATGGGGCCGACCTTCGCACTGATGGCGACGATCGCCACCGGGAAGACCAGCCGCATTCCGAAGACGGCGATCAGGATGCCGACGGTCAGGAAGATCTTCTGCCAGAAGGCATTCATCTTCTTCAGGATTCCGGCATTGACGACCGCGTTGTCGAACGACAGCGAGATTTCGAGGACCGACAGGATCAGCACGACCCCGAACGCCTCCCACCCCCACTGCCACGCGGCAAAGGCAAGGCCGAGCGCCGTGATGGCGAACGACCAGCCGAAGGTTTTCAGAACCACTGGCACCTGGCACCCCATGCGTCTGTGTACGGCTTTACGAAACGTTGACCCCGAAGTCTAGAGCGATGCCCCGGAGCCCTGACGCGTACCCCTGCCCCACCGCCCTGAACTTCCATTCGCCCCCGTACCGGTAGACCTCGCCGAAGATCATCGCGGTCTCGCTGGAAGCGTCCTCGGAGAGGTCGTAGCGGGCCAGTTCCTGGCCGTCGGCCTGGTTGACGACGCGGATGAAGGCGTTGCTGACCTGGCCGAAGCTCTGTCGGCGGGTGTCCGCCTCGTGGATGGAGACCGGAAAGACGATCTTGTCCACATTCGCCGGCACCCGGGTGAGGTCGATGATGATCGACTCGTCGTCGCCGTCGCCCTCGCCGGTGAGGTTGTCCCCCGTGTGTTCGACGGAGCCGTCGGGGCTCGTCAGGTTGTTGTAGAAGACGAAGTAGTCGTCCCCCAGCACCCGGCCGCCGTTGCAGAGCAGCGCGCTGGCGTCGAGGTCGAAGTCGGCTCCCGTGGTCGAGCGCGCGTCCCATCCGAGACCGATCAGAACCCTGGTGAGGTTCGGTGCGGCCTTGGACAGGGAGACATTGCCCCCCTTGGCGAGTGTGACGCCCATGTTGTGGTCCTCCCCGGACGACGGTGTGGCGATGTGACGGTCGAGCGGTCGAGCGGTGGAACGGTGGAATGGTCAAGCGGTGGGGTGCCGGAGCGTACGAAGCAGGTCCGGCGCCGTACACACAGTGCACGGCGCCGGACGGATGCTGCTCTCAGACTCAGACGTTGACGCCGAAGTCCTGCGCGATACCGCGCAGGCCCGAGGCGTAGCCCTGGCCGATGGCACGGAACTTCCACTCCGCACCGTTGCGGTAGAGCTCGCCGAAGACCATGGCGGTCTCGGTCGACGCGTCCTCGGAGAGGTCGTAGCGGGCGAGCTCGGTGTTGTCGGCCTGGTTCACCACGCGGATGTAGGCGTTGCGGACCTGGCCGAAGCTCTGCTGGCGGGTCTCGGCCTCGTAGATCGAGACCGGGAAGACGATCTTGGCGACGTCGCCCGGGACGCCGGCGAGGTTGACCTTGATCGCTTCGTCGTCGCCCTCGCCCTCACCGGTGGTGTTGTCACCGGTGTGCTCGACCGAGCCGTCGGGGCTCTTCAGGTTGTTGAAGAAGACGAAGTTCGCGTCGCTGGCGACCTTGCCCTGGTCGTTGGTCAGGATCGCGCTGGCATCGAGGTCGAAGTCGACACCGGTGGTGGTGCGAGCGTCCCAGCCCAGACCGACGATGACCGCCGTCAGGTTAGGCGCGGCCTTGGTCAGCGAGACGTTGCCGCCCTTGCTGAGGCTGACTCCCACGGGTCCTCCATTGGGTTCTGTGTGGGGCGGTGCCCCGTCGTGCGGTTGCTACCGGATCAACGTTTCGATCCTAGTGACGGGTTCCCGCCTGTAAGCGGTTTTCGCAGGGAACTGCGCGTAACGGCCCGCGCAGAGGCGCTCAGAGGCTGTCGAGCGCCTTGATGTACTCGTTCAGGTCACGCGCGTCCGGCAGTCCGTTGACGACGGTCCAGCGCACCACGCCGTCCTTGTCGATGATGAAGGTGCCGCGGACCGCGCAGCCCTTGTCCTCGTCGAAGACGCCGTACGCGCGGGAGGTCTCGCCGTGCGGCCAGAAGTCCGACAGCAGCGGGTACTCCAGGCCCTCCTGCTCCCCGAAGACCCGCAGGGTCGGCACGGAGTCGTTGGAGACGGCGAGGAGCTGGACGTCGTCGTTCTGGAAGCGCGGGAGCTGGTCGCGCAGTTCGCACAGCTCACCGGTGCACACACCGGTGAAGGCGAACGGGTAGAAGAGCAGCACCACGGCCTTCTCCCCCCGGAAGTCGGAGAGCCGCACGGTGGCGCCGTGGTTGTCCTTGAGCTCGAAGTCCGGGGCCTTGTCGCCGACCTCGATGGCCATCTCTCGCATCCCTTCGTTCCCGCATCCCTGCGTTGGGCTGTTCGGGTGAGTCAAAGCCTATGGGGTGTTCTGCCCGGCCCCCGGATCCGTCCCGGCGTGCCCGGGCCGTGAAACGCGCACACCCCGCCGACCGGGCTCTACCTGGTCGACGGGGTGTGGAAGCGTGTCCGCTCGGCAGCGGGCGCGGCTCAGCGCTTGGACTTGGCGGCGGTCTTGGGCGTCACCAGCTTGGTGGCGGCCCATTCCTTGCCGACGCTGACGCTCCTGGTCTGCGAGAGACCGGCCGTCTCGGCCGCCTCGCTGATGTCGCTGGCCTCGACGTAGCCGTCACGGCCCGTCTTGGGGGTCAGCAGCAGGATCAGTGCGCCGTCCTCGACCAGCTCGGTGGCATCGACCAGCGCGTCCGTCAGATCGCCGTCGTCCTCGCGGAACCACAGCAGCACCGCGTCGGCGACGTCGTCGTAGTCCTCATCGACGAGTTCGCCGACGTGCTCCTCGACGAGGTCACGGAATTCCTGATCGACGTCGTCGTCGTAGCCGATCTCCTGGACCACCTGTTCGGACTGGAAACCCAGCCGGGCGGCCAGGCTCTCCGCGTGGTCCGCGGTCGCGCTCACGGGGTGCCTCCTGCTCATGTTCGGTGAATGTTCTTCGGCGGCGCGCGTACGCGCAGCATTGGGCGTAGTCCACACGGGCGCGGCGGATCGCGCAAGTACCCGGCCGCCGAGACCGTCGAAACGGTGACGATTGCGGCCGTCTCGCCGCAACTTTCAGGGTGCCCGTGTGCACCTCTGGTGATTCATCCCACACCATTCCAGCTCATTCGCATCGCATGAGGACTTTCCTACCTGTTTGAGGGACGAACGGCCTCCCGGGGCCGCTGACCGGCTTGGGCGTAAGGTTGCGATTTGGTCGCACCCGCCACCCCGCACCGCGGAACCGGACCCGGCCGCACCTGCCGGGTGTCCCCGCCGATCGCAGGGATTACCCAGTGGTACGGATGACGATTACGGCCGAGCGTAAGACCATGGGAGGCGGCGAACACAAGGCACGACTCCCCCGACAGCGAAGGAACAGCGTGGCTTCCGCATCCGATCGCAATCCGATCATCATTGGCGGCCTGCCGAGTCAGGTCCCGGACTTCGATCCGGAGGAGACGCAGGAGTGGCTCGACTCCCTGGACGCAGCGGTCGACGAGCGGGGCCGTGAGCGGGCCCGCTACCTCATGCTGCGCCTGATCGAGCGGGCGCGCGAGAAGCGCGTGGCCGTGCCCGAGATGCGCAGCACGGACTACGTCAACACGATCGCAACCAAGGACGAGCCGTTCTTCCCCGGCAACGAGGAGATCGAGCGCAAGGTCCTCAACGCCACCCGGTGGAACGCGGCCGTCATGGTCTCGCGCGCCCAGCGTCCCGGGATCGGCGTCGGCGGCCACATCGCCACGTTCGCCTCGTCCGCATCCCTCTACGACGTGGGCTTCAACCACTTCTTCCGGGGCAAGGACGAGGGCGACGGCGGCGACCAGATCTTCTTCCAGGGCCACGCCTCCCCCGGTATCTACGCCCGCGCCTACCTCCTGGACCGGCTCACCGAGCAGCAGCTCGACGCGTTCCGCCAGGAGAAGTCGAAGGCCCCGTACGGCCTCTCCAGCTACCCGCACCCGCGGCTGATGCCGGACTTCTGGGAGTTCCCGACCGTCTCGATGGGCCTCGGCCCGCTCGGGGCGATCTACCAGGCGCGGATGAACCGGTACATGGAGGCGCGCGGGATCGCGGACACCTCCAAGTCCCACGTTTGGGCGTATCTGGGCGACGGCGAGATGGACGAGCCTGAGTCGCTCGGGCAGCTGTCGATCGCCGCCCGCGAGGGTCTGGACAACCTGACCTTCGTCGTGAACTGCAACCTGCAGCGCCTCGACGGCCCGGTGCGCGGCAACGGCAAGATCATCCAGGAGCTGGAGTCGCAGTTCCGGGGCGCCGGCTGGAACGTGATCAAGCTGATCTGGGACCGCTCCTGGGACCCGCTGCTGGCGCAGGACCGCGACGGGATCCTGGTCAACAAGATGAACTCCACGCCCGACGGGCAGTTCCAGACCTACGCCACCGAGTCGGGCGCGTACATCCGTGAGCACTTCTTCGGCGGTGACCAGCGGCTTCGCGCGATGGTCGAGAACATGACCGACTACCAGATCCAGCACCTGGGCCGCGGCGGTCACGACCACAAGAAGGTGTACGCGGCGTACGCGGCGGCCAAGGCGCACAAGGGCCAGCCGACGGTGATCCTGGCGCAGACGGTGAAGGGCTGGACGCTCGGCCCGAACTTCGAGGGCCGCAACGCCACGCACCAGATGAAGAAGCTGACGGTCGACGACCTCAAGCGCTTCCGTGACCGCCTGCACATCCCGATCACGGACGCGCAGCTGGAGAGCGGCGCGCCGCCGTACTACCACCCGGGCCGCAATTCGCCCGAGATCCAGTACATGCACGACCAGCGCAGTGCGCACGGCGGCTACGTCCCGACCCGCGTGGTGCGCGCCAAGCCGCTGCAGCTGCCGGACGAGAAGACCTACGCGGCCGCGAAGAAGGGCTCGGGCCACCAGTCGATCGCCACCACGATGGCCTTCGTCCGCATCCTGAAGGACCTGATGCGGGACAAGGAGATCGGCAAGCGCTTCGTGCTGATCGCGCCCGACGAGTACCGGACCTTCGGTATGGACGCCTTCTTCCCGAGCGCCAAGATCTACAACCCGCTGGGGCAGCAGTACGAGGCGGTCGACCGCGACCTGCTGCTCGCGTACAAGGAGTCCCCGACAGGCCAGATGCTGCACGACGGCATCTCCGAGGCGGGCTGCACGGCCTCGCTGATCGCCGCGGGCTCGGCGTACGCGACGCACGGCGAGCCGCTGATCCCGGTCTACGTCTTCTACTCGATGTTCGGTTTCCAGCGCACCGGTGACCAGTTCTGGCAGATGGCCGACCAGCTGGCGCGCGGTTTCGTACTGGGTGCCACCGCGGGACGGACCACCCTCACGGGTGAGGGCCTGCAGCACGCGGACGGTCACTCCCAGCTGCTGGCCTCGACGAACCCGGGCTGTGTGGCCTACGACCCGGCCTACGGGTACGAGATCGCGCACATCGTCCAGGACGGCCTGCGCCGGATGTACGGTCCCGAGGCCGAGGACGTCTTCTACTACCTGACCGTCTACAACGAGCCGATCCAGCACCCGGCGGAGCCGGCGGACGTCGACGTGGACGGCATCCTCAAGGGCATCCACCGGGTCTCCCAGGGCGCGTCGGGCTCCATCCCGGCCCAGCTGATGGCGTCCGGTGTGGCCGTGCCGTGGGCGCTGGAGGCGCAGCGGATCCTCGCCGAGGAGTGGAACGTCAGGGCGGACGTCTGGTCGGCGACCTCGTGGAACGAGCTGCGGCGCGAGGCCGTCGAGGTGGAGGAGCACAACCTGCTCCACCCTGAGGAGGAGCAGCAGGTCCCGTACGTGACGCGGAAGCTGTCGGGTGCGGAGGGGCCGTTCGTGGCGGTCTCGGACTGGATGCGCTCCGTTCCGGACCAGATCTCGCGGTGGGTGCCCGGCGCGTACACCTCGCTGGGCGCGGACGGCTTCGGCTTCGCGGACACGCGCGGTGCGGCCCGGCGCTTCTTCCACATCGACGCCCAGTCGGTGGTGCTTGCGACGCTGACCGAGCTGGCCAAGGCGGGGAAGGTGGACCGCTCGGCGCTGAAGCAGGCCGTCGACAAGTACCGGCTGCTGGACGTGGCGGCGGCGGACCCGGGCGCGGCCGGCGGCGACGCCTGACCCCTGCCGGGGCCCGACGGACGGGGTGGGGCGCGGGCCGGTCGAGCCCGGGCCTCACCCCGCCCGCCCGCTGCCGACGGCTGGACGCCGCGTGGGCGGTCTTGGGCGCAGGTCCCGGCTCCGGCCGGGGCCCGCGCCCTTTTATGCGTTGCTTACGATGCTGCGCATGAAGGAACCATCCCGCCAGCTGCTGTGGGAGCGGCGGACCCAGACCCCGCTGCTCGTCCTCGCCGTGGCCTTCGCAGTGGCGTACGCCGTGCCCATCGTCGCTCCGGACGCGAGCGCGCGGGTGCACGGCGCCTGCACCTCCGTGGAGTGGGTGGTGTGGGGCGCCTTCGCCGTCGACTACCTGGTGCGGCTGGCCCTCTCGGCGGACCGGCGGCGGTTCGTGCGGACCCACTGGCTGGACCTGGCGGCCGTGGTGCTGCCGCTGGTGCAGCCGCTGCGGCTGCTGCGGCTCGTCGCCACTTTGATGCTGGTGGGCCGGCGGGCCCGGATGGCCCCGCAGATCCAGTTGACGACGTACGTGGCCGGGGCGGTCGTCGGACTGCTGATGTTCGGCTCGCTGGCCGTGCTGAGCGTGGAGCGGGACGCCCCCGAGGGGAACATCAAGAACCTGGGCGACGCCGTGTGGTGGTCCTTCACCACGATGACGACGGTCGGCTACGGCGACCACTCGCCCACCACCGGCCTCGGCCGTGTCCTGGCGGTCGGGCTGATGCTGTCCGGGATCGCGCTGCTCGGTGTGGTGACCGCCAACATCGCCGCGTGGTTCATCTCCCGCTTCGAACGCGACGACCAGGCGGAGCGGCTCCAGCTCGCCGCGATCCGGGAGCTCCAGGCGGAGGTACGGGCGCTGCGCGGCGAGGTCGCCCGCCTGGGCGGCGCCGCGGAAACGGCCACCGCCCCGGCAGCCATCGCCCAGGTGACCACTGCCGGGCCGGGCGACCTCGCCGCGCAGCGTGGGGCTACCTCTCCCACACCTTGAAGGCCCGTACCTGGTAAGGGGACTGGGGCAGCCAGACCCCGTCGCCCGGATAGGTCTGGAACTCGCCGGTCTCCGCGCATTCCGCCGACTGGTACGTGGTGACCGGGCGCCCGGTGCGGTTGACCAGCGACTGGGCGCTGGTGCCGGCGGGCAGGGCGGTGCAGCTGTTGATGTCCAGGGTGCTCAGCTCGTGGGTCTGCCGGGTGCCCTTGAAGTCCGGTTTCGCCCACAGGCACAGCTGTCCGCTCGCGCAGGCCCCGAGGCCCGGCGGGCCCGCGGCGTGCGCCGTGCCGGCGGTGCTCGGGATGAGGGCGGTGAGGGCCAGGGCGGTCGCGGCGAGGGTGGTGGTGACGCGCATGGTTCCACACGTACGCATGACGGGTCAACTCCTTGTGGACGGCGGGCGCCCGGACCGCTTCCGGTGCTCCGCCGACACCACGCTGACCTGCGGTGACGGTTGAGGGGAAGGGGCCCGGGGAGGGTCCACCCTGATAGGCGACAGTCCCGGTGGAACCGTCCGGCGGGCCTTTCGCCCCGTGCGGAGTTGACCCGTCCGGGGCCTGCTCGGAAGCCCGCGCCCGCCCCCGTGGAGCTGCGGGCGCTCCCCGTGGCCGACCCGAACGTGTCATGCGCGACCCGCCGTTCGCGTGCGGCCGTGCCTGCCGGCCGTTCGCAAAACGGCTCAACGGATCGGCCGCGGCGCCATCGGGCACGGGTAATCTGACCGCCCACCCGGCGTCAGGAAGGAGCCCCGCGGTGACGATCGACAAGCGGACGGCGCCGGCGGCGCCGGTGGGCGGACTGCGCGAACGCAAGAAGCTGCGCACGCGGAGCGCGCTGCTGCGCGCCTCGCTCGCGCTCTTCGTCTCCCAGGGGTACGAGCGCACCACCGTCGACGAGATCACGGCGGCCGTGGCGGTGTCCCAGCGCACCTTCTTCCGCTACTTCGCCAACAAGGAAGAGGTCGTCTTCGCCGTCCAGGACCTGGTGGAATCGCATTTCGTCGCCGAACTGCAGGCCCGGCCGGCGGCCGAGGGGCCCCTGGAAGCGATGCGGGGCGCCGTGCTCGCGGTGTGGGACACCGTCGACGACGCCCTGCGCGAGGTGGTCCCGGTCGACCTCTACATGCGCAGCTACCGTCTGATCGAGTCCACGCCGGCCCTGCTCGCCGTACACCTGCGGCGTTCCACGTGCCTGGAGGAGCGGATCTCCCGGCTGATCGCCGCCCGCGAGGGCCTGGACGTGGACGCCGACCCGCGGCCCCGGGTGGCGGTCGCCGCGTTCTTCGGCGTGATGAGGGTCACGGGGCGGCTCTGGGGACGGGGCGACGACACCAGCGTGGAGGCGATCCGCCGGCTGACGGACACTTACCTCGACGGCATCGGCCCAGCTCTGGCGGGGCGCTGGCACTGAGCCACTCCCGAAACGCGCATTCCGGATCTTTCACCCAGGCCCCGGCGGCCGCCCGTTCGCCCCGCCCGGGGTCCCACGGTCGGGCGTGAACCCCGTCACCCGGCGCGCCACGCCCGGAATCGGTCTCCTACGCTGATCCCAGTGAATCTGCCCGGCCTCGCCCACACCACCGTTCCAGGCGCCGACCCGCGCCCGGCCGCCCTGCGCGCCCTGCTCGCGCTGGCGGTCGTCTTCATCATGCTGGCGACCACGGGCTGGACGGCCGTGCACCGGCCGAAGGGTGGCCCGCCGCTGCGGGCCGCGGCCCTCGACGCCTGGTCCAAGGCCCGCTTGGACGGCCGTCCGGTGCCGCCGGCGGACGCCCCCGTGCGGACGGTGGCGCGTTTCTTCGCCGGCCTCGACGGCGCGCAGCGGGCCCGACTCGCCGACGGCTACCCGCTCGTCGTGGGCAACCTCGACGGGGCGCCGATCGCCACCCGCTACCGGGCCAACCAACACGGCCTGGAGAAGGCCCGCCCGGTGGAGGAGGCCCGCAGTCGCGACGTCGCGCTGACCCCGGCCGATCGGGCAGAGGCCACCCGGCGCTCCCACCGCTTCGCCTCGCTGGCCGAACCGGGGCGGCAGATCCTCGCGTTCGACCCCACCGGCGGCGGTCGGGTGGCCGAGGTCTTCGGCGACCTCGCCGGCGCCGAGCGGGTCTCGGTGATCGTTCCCGGCGTGGACACCGACCTCCTCACCTTCGAGCGCACCCAGCGCCGGCTGACCTCCCCGGTCGGCATGGCCGAGGCGCTGCACACGGCCGAGCGGGCGGCCGCGCCGAACAGCCGGACGGCGGTCATCGCCTGGGCCGGCTACACCGCCCCCACCGGGGTCGGCATGGACGCCGCCACGGGCCGGATGGCCTTCGACGGCGCCGTCCGGCTGAAGGCGCTGACGGTCTCCCTCCCCGGGAATTCGAGCGTGGCGCTGTTCTGCCACAGCTACGGGTCGGTGGTGTGCGGGGTGGCCGCGCACGAGCTGCCGAACCGGGTGACGGACGTGGTGGTGGCGGGCAGCCCCGGCATGCGGGCGGAGAACGTCGCGGGCCTGCGCACCTCGGCACGGGTCTGGGCGACGCGGGACGAGGGCGACTGGATCGCGGACGTGCCGCACCTGGAGGTCGGCGGGCTGGGCCACGGCGCCGATCCGGTATCCCCGGACTTCGGCGCGCGGCTGCTGTCCTCGGCCAGGGCCAAGAGCCACACCGGCTATTTCGCGCCAGGTACGGACTCGGTGGCCAACTTCGCCAAGATCGGAACCGGCGCGTTCGCTTCCGTTGTGTGCGCGACCGGCGACGACACGTGTCGGCAGGGAATTTCCGGGACAGAGCGGGACTGACGCGCGTAGAGGCGCGGAAAACGGCTCCCGCCTCGAGGGGGACGCGCGGGGGCGGCGCCCTCTACCATGTGGCGCATGGGTGACGTACTGGCCGGAAACCATGCCGTCTGGGAGTTCGACTCGGACTCGGTGCTCATCCGCTTCGCTCGGGGGATGCGAACGCCAAGACTGTGGCAAGCGCTGGGTTCGCGCCGGATCCCCCTGGAAGCGGTGTCCGCTGTGACCGTGACCGCCGGAAGGCGGGACACGGTGGTCCTGCGCGCCGTGCCGCGGCCGGGCGCCGACCCGCTGATGGAGGCCGCCGCCGGACAGCTGAAGGACGCCTGCGACCCGTACCGGATGGTGCTGCCGGGCGAGCGGGCGACGTCGGCCGCCGCGTTCGCCGCCGCCCTGCGCTCCCGGCTCGGGTCCGACGCCGCCGAGCCCGCCCCGCGCTTCCTGGTCGACGTCCCGCAGCCGCCGCTCCAGCTGAAGGCGTACGACGCACGGGTGGGCTTCGACGGCTCGTCGGTCGGCTTCCACTGGTCACGCACCGGTGCCACCGGCACGAAGTGGAAGGCGGGCGACCAGCAGTACCCGCTGGCCGAGCTCACCGGCGTCGAGTGGCGCTCCCCCGGCGGAACCGGCGGTCACCTGCGCCTGCTGCTGCGGGAACCCCAGCAGACCCCGCCCGACCCCCGCCCGGACCACGATCTCGCGACGGCCGTCTTCAGCGTCGGCTACGGGGCGGTCCACGAGTCGCTGCCGTTCGCCGCGGCCGTCCTCGCCGCCACGCGCAGCCGCACCCCGGTCGCCGCCGCACGGGGCCGCTCCGGCGACGAGCGGCTGCGGCACCTGAGCGAGCTCTACTCGGCCGGCCTGCTGACCGACGGCGAGTACGCCACCCTGCGGAACCGTTTCACCGCCGAGTCCCGCTAAACGGCCCGGTCCCCAACCCGCCCGACAAAGGCGCCCGTTGACATGTGACGCGGCGTTCAGCACACGGTCTGAACCAGCCTGGTCCTGGCCGCCCTCGCCCTCTGGGGTGCCTTCGCGGTGCTGCGGGCCCGGCACCCGTGACGCGGCCCGCCTCTACGCCTCCCGCGCCGCCGAGGTGAAGGTCATGTCCGGGTAGCGGTCGCCGGCGACCTGCGCGGCGATCGGCTCCAGCAGGGCCAGCTGCGCGGGCGTCAGGGCGATCCGGGTCGCCGCGATGTTCTCGTGCAGCCGCTCCGCCCGGCGGGTGCCCGGGATCGGGACCACGGTCAGCCCGTGCACCGCCGCGCGCTGCTGGACCCAGGCCAGGGCGATCTGCGCGGGGCTCGCCCCGAGCTCCCGCGCGATCTCCCGGACCGGGGCCAGCAGTGCCGCGTTCGTCTTTGCGTTGTCGCCGGTGAAGCGCGGCTGGTGGCGCCGGAAGTCGCTCTCCGACAGCTCCGCGGACGCGTCCGCGAAGGACCCGGTCAGGAAGCCCCGGCCGAGCGGGGAGTACGGCACGAAGGCCACGCCCAGTTCCGCCGCCGCGGCCACCGCGCTGCGCTCCACGTCCCGGCTGAACAGCGACCACTCCGACTGGAGCGCCGCGATCGGGTGCACGGCGTGCGCCTCGCGCAGCTCCGCTCCGGTGACCTCGCTCAGCCCGAGGTGGCGCACCTTGCCCTCCCGCACCAGCTCCGCCATGGCGCCCACCGACTCGGCGAGCGGCACGGCCGGGTCGCGCCGGTGCATGTAGTACAGGTCGATGACGTCCACGCCGAGCCGGCGCAGACTGCCCTCGACGGCACCGCGGACGTACGCGCGGTCGTTGCGGATGCCCCGGTGGGCGGGGTCGTCGGTGCGCTCTATGGCGAACTTCGTCGCCAGGGTGATCTCATCCCGGTGCGCCGCCACGAACGGGGCGAGGAACTCCTCGTTGCGGCCGCGGCCGTAGACGTCGGCCGTGTCGAAGAGGGTGACCCCGGCGGCCAGCGCCGCCTCCAGGGTCTCCCGGGCGGCTGCCTCGTCGGTGTCGCCGTAGAACTCGCTCATGCCCATGCAGCCCAAACCCTGGACGCCGACCCTCGGGCCGCCCTTGCCGAGCTCGGCCCGGTCCAGGGTGTTGCCGTAATCCGTCATCGCTGTCCCCTCCGCGAAACCGTCTTCATCGTGTGCCCGCATACATGTCGATCTTGTAGTCAAGTACGGCCAGTGCGTCCGTCAGCTCCGTGATCCGCGCCCGCACCTCGCGCCGCGTCCGTTCCAGCAGCTCACGGCGTTCCCCGCGGGTGTGCTCGCCCTCGCGGACCAGTTCGGCGTACCGGACCATGTCCGCCACCGACATCCCCGTGGCGCGCAGCTTGCCCACGAAGCCCAGCCAGTCGAGGTCCTGGTCGGTGAAGCGGCGCTGGCCCGAGTGGGAGCGGTCCACGTGCGGCATCAGCCCGATCCGCTCGTACCAGCGCAGGGTGTGCTGGCTCAGGCCGGTCCGGGCCGCCACCTCGCTGATCGTGTACCGCGTCTGCGTCAGGCTCTGGCTCATGGCCCCACGCTAAAACCCTTGAGTGCACTCCAAGCAAGTAGGCTCGGCCGCATGGACAGCAAGGAGGCCGTCAACGGCATGGAAAGCCTGCGGATCATCGAGACCTGGCCGGTGGACACCGCCGCGGCGGCCGTCGTACGTGCGGACGGGAGCCTCGCCGGCTCGCACGGCCCCGTCGACCACCGCTTCGCGCTGGCGTCGGTCACCAAGCCGCTCGCCGCGTACGCCGCCCTCGTCGCCCACGAGGAAGGCGCGATCGAGTTGGACGAGCCGGCCGGACCGGAGGGGTCGACGGTCCGTCACCTGCTGGCGCACACCAGCGGCCTGGCCTTCGACGAGCACCGCGCGACGGCCGCGCCCGGCACGCGCCGGCTGTACTCGAACGCCGGTTTCGAGGTGCTCGGCGACCACATCGCCAAGGCCACCGGCATCCCCTTCGCCGAGTACGTGCACCAGGCCGTCTTCGAGCCGCTGGGCATGGCGTCGACCACGCTGGACGGCTCGCCCGCCAAGGACGGCGTCTCCACCGTGGCCGACCTGCTGCGCTTCGCCGCGGAACTGCAGGCGCCCCGGCTGCTCGACGTCCGTACGGTCGCCGAGGCGACCTCCGTCGTCCACCCCGGGCTCAAGGGCGTCCTGCCGGGGTACGGCAGCCAGTCCCCCAACGACTGGGGCCTCGGCCTGGAGATCCGCGACCGCAAGTCCCCGCACTGGACCGGCAGCACGTCCTCGCCCCGCGCGTTCGGCCACTTCGGGCAGGCCGGCACCTTCCTGTGGGTGGACCCGGACGCGCGCGCCGCGTGCGTGGCGCTCACGGACCGGCCCTTCGGCCCGTGGGCGGTCGAGGCCTGGACGCCGTTCACCGACGCGGTCCTGGCCGAACTCCGCTCCCTCTAGGTTTCCCCTAGGCCGGCAGTTCCCAGATCAGCAGCTCCCCCGGGGACCCGGCGATGATCTCCAGCCCCTTCTCGGCGGTGATCCGCGCCGAGTCCCCGGGTCCCAGCTCCGCGCCGTCCAGGCGCAGGTCCCCGCGCACGACGTGCAGGTACACCCGCTCGGCGGCCGGTACGGCGACCCGCTCGCCCGCGCCGGGACGCCGTACGTGCAGGGCGGCGCCGGCTGCGGGGACCTCGTAGGGCGTGCCGTCGGGGACGCCGCGCAGCACCTCGTACGAGGGGTCGCCGCCCGCGGCGAGCGGCGAGAGCCACATCTGGACGAAGCGCAGCGGCCGGTCGCCGTCGTTGCGCTCGACGTGGCGTGCCCCGGATCCGGCGCTGAGCCGCTGGACGTCACCGGGCAGGACGGTGCTCTTCTCGCCGGTGCTGTCCTGGTGGGTGAGTTCGCCGTCGATCACCCAGGTCACGATCTCGGTGTGGCTGTGCGGGTGCTCGTCGAAGCCGGCGCCGGCCGCGAGGGTCTCCTCGTTGCAAGCCAGGACGGGGCCGAAGCGCAGGTTGTCCGGGTCGTAGAAGGACCCGAAGGAGAAGGCGTGGCGGGTGGTGATCCCGGCCGCCGGGTCCCCTCCCTCGTACCGGTCGGCGCCGCGGCGTACATCAATCATGAGGGCCACCGTAGCGGCCGGGCCGGGGCCCGGCGCGGGACCGGACTCGGCGCAGCCTTCCCGATAAGGCAGTCTTGTCCCGTGCCTCAACCCGAACGTGAGCATTCGCCCGCCACACACGCCGCGCATCCCGCTCCCGCCCATCCGCACGCCGCGACGCTGCGCCGCCTGGAGAAGTCCTCCGGCCGGCTCGCCGCCAACGCGATCGCGCGCATGGACGAGACCCTGCCGTGGTACCGGGCGATGCCACCCGAGAACCGCTCGTGGATCGGCCTGGTCGCGCAGGCCGGTATCGCCGCGTTCACCGAGTGGTTCCGGCATCCGGAGACTCCTCAGGCGATCTCCACCGACGTCTTCGGCACGGCTCCGCGCGAGCTGACCCGGGCGATCACGCTGCGTCAGACCGTCGAGATGGTCCGCACCACGATCGAGGTCATGGAGACCGCGATCGAGGAGGTGGCGGCCCCCGGCGACGAGTCGATCCTGCGCGAGGCGCTGCTGGTGTACGCGCGGGAGATCGCCTTCGCGACCGCCCAGGTGTACGCGCAGGCCGCCGAGGCGCGCGGGGCGTGGGACGCGCGGCTGGAGTCCCTGGTCGTCAACGCGGTGCTGTCCGGCGAGGCCGACGAGGGCGCGCTGTCGAGGGCGGCGGCGCTGGGCTGGAACTCCCCGGAGCACGTGTGCGTGGTGCTCGGCACCGCCCCGGAGGGCGACAGCGAGCTGACGGTCGAGGCGATCCGGCGCGCGGCCCGGCACCACAAGCTCCAGGTCCTCACGGGTGTGCTCGGGGACCGCCTGGTCGTCATCGCGGGGGGCAGCGACAACCCGATGCGGGTGGCCAAGTCCCTGATCGGGCCGTTCGCGGCGGGCCCGGTGGTGGCCGGCCCGGTGGTGCCCGACCTGCTGAACGCGACGAAGTCGGCCCAGGCCGCGGCGGCCGGACTGAAGGCCTGTACGGCGTGGCAGGACGCGCCGCGGCCGGTCCTGGCGGATGATCTCCTGCCGGAACGCGCGATCGCCTCCGATCCGGCTGCCAGGGAACAGCTGGTGGAGGAGATCTACAGACCGCTTGAGGAGGCGGGGTCGGCACTGCTGGAGACGTTGAGCGTCTATCTGGAGCAGGCGAGCAGCCTCGAAGGGGCTGCTCGGATGCTGTTCGTGCACCCCAATACGGTGCGCTACCGGCTACGACGTGTGACCGACGTCACCGGCTGGTCGCCGTCGGATGTCCGGTCGGCGTTCACGCTGCGGATCGCCCTGATTCTGGGGCGTCTGGCTGACGGCGATACCCAGTCCTAAGATTTTGTGGGACATCAACAATTACCCCGACGGTTCTTGGTCCCTGTCCCCACGGGCGGCAGGGACCATCCACAAGAGAGAGTGTGAGGGTGCTCGTACTCGTCGCTCCCGGCCAAGGCGCTCAGACGCCCGGCTTCTTGACTCCCTGGCTCGACCTCCCCGGTGCCGCTGACCGCGTCGCCGCCTGGTCGGACGCCATCAAGCTGGACCTCGCGCGCTACGGCACGACGGCCGACGCCGAGGAGATCCGCGACACCGCGGTCGCCCAGCCCCTGCTGGTCGCCGCCGGCCTGCTGTCCGCCTCCGCGCTGGGTTCCACCTCGGCCTTCGGCGCCGTCGCGGGCCACAGTGTCGGTGAGATCACCGCAGCGGCCATCGCCGGCGTGCTGCCCGACGAGGACGCGCTGTCGTTCGTCCGGACCCGCGGGCTGGGCATGGCGGAGGCCGCCGCCGTCACCGAGACGGGCATGGCCGCGGTACTCGGCGGGGACCCCGCCGTCGTCGTCGCGCACCTGGAGAACCTCGGCCTGACCCCGGCCAACATCAACGGCGCGGGCCAGATCGTCGCCGCCGGCACGATGGAGCAGATCGAAGCCCTGCAGGCCGACAAGCCCGAGGGTTCCATGAAGGTCGTTCCCCTCAAGGTCGCGGGCGCCTTCCACACGCACCACATGGCCCCCGCGGTCGCCGAGCTGGCGAAGGCCGCCGAGGCCCTCTCCCCGGCCGACCCCGCCTTGAAGTACGTCTCGAACAAGGACGGCCTCGTCATCACCACGGGCGCCGACGTCGTCGCCCGCCTGGTCGGCCAGGTCGCGAACCCGGTCCGCTGGGACCTGTGCATGGAGACGTTCGCCGAGCTGGGCGTCACGGGGATCATCGAGCTGTCTCCCGGTGGCACCCTGACGGGTCTGGCCAAGCGCGCGCTGAAGGGCGTACCGAGCGTGGCGCTGAAGACCCCGGACGATCTCGAGAAGGCCGCGGCGCTGGTCGCCGAACTGACGGCCTGAGAGAAGGAGCCCACACAGCATGTCCAAGATCAAGCCGGCCAAGGGCTCCCCCTACGCCCGCATCCTCGGTGTCGGCGGTTACCGCCCGACCCGTGTGGTGCCCAACGAGGTCATCCTCGAGACCATCGACTCGTCCGACGAGTGGATCCGCTCCCGCTCCGGCATCGCGACCCGGCACTGGGCCTCGCCCCAGGAGACCGTCGCCGCGATGTCGGTGGAGGCCTCGGGCAAGGCGCTGGCCGACGCCGGTGTCGCCCCCGAGCAGATCGGTGCGGTGATCGTCTCCACGGTCTCGCACTTCAAGCAGACCCCGGCCGTCGCGACCGAGATCGCGCACCGGATCGGCGCCGTCAAGCCCGCCGCCTTCGACATCTCCGCGGGCTGTGCCGGTTTCGGCTACGGCCTGACGCTCGCCAAGGGCATGGTGGTGGAGGGTTCCGCGCAGTACGTCCTCGTCATCGGTGTGGAACGGCTCTCGGACCTCACGGACCTGGAGGACCGCGCGACGGCCTTCCTGTTCGGCGACGGCGCCGGCGCCGTGGTCGTCGGCCCGTCGGACGAGCCTGCCATCGGCCCCACGGTGTGGGGTTCGGAGGGCGACAAGTCCGACACGATCAAGCAGACCGTGCCGTGGGACGAGTACCTCGGCAAGGACGCCGGAGAGAAGTTCCCGGCCATCACGCAGGAGGGTCAGGCGGTCTTCCGCTGGGCCGTCTTCGAGATGGCCAAGGTGGCCCAGCAGGCGCTCGACGCCGCCGGGATCACCGCGTCGGACCTGGACGTCTTCATCCCGCACCAGGCGAACATGCGGATCATCGACTCGATGGTGAAGACTCTGAAGCTGCCGGAGCACGTCACGGTCGCCCGCGACGTGGAAACCACCGGCAACACGTCGGCCGCCTCGATCCCGCTCGCCATGGAGCGGCTCCTGGCGACCGGAGCGGCGAAGAGCGGCGACACCGCGCTCGTCATCGGCTTCGGGGCGGGGCTCGTCTACGCCGCCACGGTCGTTACCCTCCCCTAGGGCCGGGATCCACATCCCGGTCTTCCTACCCAGTTACCAGAGAAGGAGCGCCACATGGCCGCCACGCAGGAAGAGATCGTCGAGGGCCTCGCCGAGATCGTCAACGAGATCGCGGGCATCCCGGTCGAGGACGTCGAGATCGACAAGTCCTTCACCGACGACCTGGACGTCGACTCCCTGTCCATGGTCGAGGTCGTCGTCGCCGCCGAAGAGCGCTTCGACGTCAAGATCCCGGACGAGGACGTCAAGAACCTCAAGACGGTCGGCGACGCCGCGGACTACATCCTGAAGAACCAGGCCTGAGCCTGACGAGCGTTTGTCGCCACCCGGCGGTGGCGCCGTGACAATTCAGCACCCCCTGAGACGTGGAGAAAGAATTCCTGTGAGCCCGACCAATCGCACCGTGGTCGTCACCGGTATCGGCGCAACCACTCCGCTGGGTGGCGACAGCGCTTCGACCTGGGAAGGTCTGCTCGCCGGCCGTTCCGGCGTCAAGCCCCTGGAGGGCGAGCGCTTCGCCGAACTCCCGGTACGCATCGCCGCCCCTGTCGCCGTGGACCCGAGTGAGGTCCTCCCCCGGCCGCTGGCCCGCAAGCTGGACCGCTCGGCGCAGTTCGCCGTCATCGCGGCCCGCGAGGCGTGGGCCGACGCCGGCTACACCGCCCCGGCCGGCGAGGACGAGTCCATCGCACCCGACCGGCTCGGCACCGTGATCGCCTCCGGCATCGGCGGTGTCACCACACTGCTCGACCAGTACGACGTACTGAAGGAAAAGGGTGTGCGCCGGGTCTCCCCGCACACCGTTCCCATGCTCATGCCGAACGGCCCGTCGGCCAACGTCGGCCTGGAGGTCAACGCCCAAGCGGGCGTGCACACTCCGGTCAGCGCATGCGCGTCCGGCGCCGAGGCCATCGGCTACGCCGTCGAGATGATCCGCACCGGCCGCGCCGACGTGGTCGTCGCGGGCGGCACCGAGGCCGCGATCCACCCGCTGCCGATCGCCGCCTTCGCCAACATGATGGCGATGTCGAAGAACAACGAGAACCCGCAGACGGCCTCGCGTCCGTACGACAAGGCCCGTGACGGCTTCGTCCTGGGCGAGGGCGCGGGCGTCGTCATCCTGGAGTCCGCCGAGCACGCCGCCAAGCGCGGTGCCCGGGTCTACTGCGAGGTGCTGGGCCAGGGCCTGTCCGCGGACAGCCACCACATCGCGCAGCCCGAGCCGACCGGCCGCGGTGTCGCGGCCGCGGTGCAGAACCTGCTCGACAACACGGGTCTCGACCCGGCCGAGCTGGTCCACGTCAACGCGCACGCCACGTCCACCCCGCAGGGTGACACGGCCGAGATCAAGGCCCTGCGCAAGGTCCTGGGCGACGACCTCGACCACATCGCGATCTCCGCGACCAAGTCGATGACCGGTCACCTGCTGGGTGGCGCGGGCGGTATCGAAACCGTCGCCACCGTGCTCGCGCTGTACCACCGGCTGGCCCCGCCGACGATCAACGTCGACGCGCTCGACGACGACATCGACGCCGACATCGTCATCGGCGAGCCGCGCAAGCTGCCGGCCGACGGTCCGATCTCCGCGATCAACAACTCCTTCGGTTTCGGCGGCCACAACGTCACCCTGGCGTTCCGTACGGTCTAGTGCGCCCCTGAAACACGGCAGAAGGCCCACCCGGGTGATCCCGGGTGGGCCTTCCGCGTTGGACGGGGGGTCAGACCACCTGGTGGAGCCAGCGGACGGGCGCGCCCTCGCCCGCGTAGCGGAAGGGCTCCAGTTCGTCGTCCCAGGGCTTGCCGAGCAGTTTGGCGATCTCCGCCTCCAGCTCGGTCTCGCCGCGCGCCGACCGGGCCAGGGCGGCCCGCAGCCGGTCCTCCGGGATGAGGATGTCGCCGTGCATACCGGTGACGGCGTGGAAGATGCCGAGCTCCGGTGTGGAGCTGTAGCGCTCGCCCTCGGCGGTCGGACAGGGCTCCGCGGTCACCTCGAAGCGCAGCAGGTGCCAGCCGCGCAGCGCGGAGGCGAGTTTCGACGCGGTGCCCGCTTCGGCCTGCCAGGAGAACTCGGCTCTCCAGGTGCCCGGGGAGGCGGGCTGCCTGATCCAGTCGAGGTTCGCCCGCACCCCGAGCACGCCCGCTACGGCCCATTCCACGTGCGGGCAGAGCGCGCGCGGTGCGGAATGCACGTACAGAACTCCACGTGTCGTCACCGGGACCTCCAGTGGTGGACGAGGTCGGGAATAAACTCCAGAAAACGGACAGTTTGTGACGTGATGTAATGTAACGGAAATTATTTGACATTGCGCTACGGGACCTGCGGCCGAAACGCCACGGGAAAAAGCTACCGTGCGCCAGGGGTCATGGTGTGACGTACGGTCGCTCCAAGACCGGTAAACACAGAGCTTTCACTCACCAGGCCCCCCGGTCGACGTGGGGGCCACAAGGAGGGGTCCTTCCCATGCGCACCACCGCCGCCGGACGCCGCGCGCGCCGTACTCTCGCGGGCGCGGGCACGGCGGTCGCGCTGCTGGCCGGGGCTCTGAGCGGGTGTCAGTCGGGCGGGTCGCCCGACCGCGGCGAGCGCGGAGCGCAGTCGGGGCCCCGGTGGAACACGGCGCCCACCTCGGTCGCGGCCGCCGGCGACTCCATCACACGTGGTTTCGACGCCTGTTCGGTCCTCGCCGACTGCCCCGAGGTCTCCTGGGCCACCGGCAACGACCCCGCCGTCCGCTCCCTCGCCAGCCGGCTGCTGGGGCAGGCCGCGGTGCCCGAGCGCAGCTGGAACTACGCGGTGACCGGCTCGCGCATGGCGGACCTGCCGGCCCAGCTGACTGCGGCCGCCGCGCACAAGCCCGACCTGGTCACGGTGATGGTGGGGTCGAACGACGCCTGCCGGCCCACCGCTTCGTCGATGACCCCGGTGGCGGACTTCCGGTCCGGCTTCGAGCAGGCCCTCGCGCAGCTGCGGGCCGCGTCCCCGACCTCCCAGGTGTACGTCTCCAGCGTGCCGGACCTGCAGCGGCTGTGGGAGCAGGGCAAGGACCTCCCGATGGTGCGCCAGGTGTGGAAGCTGGGCATCTGCCAGTCGATGCTCGCCGATCCGCTGTCGCTGGCCACGGGGGCCAAGGCCCGGCGCGAGCAGGTGCGGGCACGGGTGGTCGAGTACAACGAGGTGCTGCGCGAGGTCTGCGGGAAGGACGCGCTGTGCCGCTACGACGGCGGCGCGGTGTTCCAGTACCCCTTCGCGGCGGAGCAGTTGAGCCGCTGGGACTGGTTCCACCCGGGCAAGGACGGACAGGCGCGGCTGGCGGAACTGGCACACCGCCAGGTGACGGCGGCGGAGCCGCCGCGTTGACGTCAGTGCGCGGAGGGTCCGGGGACGGGTGTCAGGGCCCGTCCCCGGACCGGTTCTCAGGGGTGGTTTCCGGCCATACGGAGTGTCACGCGATGTCGAGCGTCGCGGTCAGCCGGGTGTCGCCGTGCGCGTGGCTCGCGCGCACCTCGTAGGCACCGCCGATCCGGCGCCAGCCGCGGGCCTCCTCGTCCCAGACCTCGAAGGCCCGGGCGGGCAGCGGGATCTCGGTCTCGACGCTCTCGCCGGGGCCCGCGGCGACGCTCGCGAAGCCCGCCAGCCAGCTCGCCGGACGCTCGACGGCCGTGCTCCGCGTGCCGTCGGACGCACCGTCGGACGCGGTGTCCACGGGCGCCAGGTAGACCTGGACGACCTCGCGGCCGGGCCGGGTGCCGGTGTTGGTGACGCGGACCCGTACGGTCTCGGCGGTGGCCTCCAGGGACTCGTACGCCCAGTCGGTGTAGCCGAGGCCGTGCCCGAAGGGGTAGGCGGGGGTGACGCCCCGCCGCTCGTAGGCCCGGTAGCCGATGAACAGGCCCTCGCCGTACTCCAGGCGGCCGTCCGTGGGGACGACCTCGGTGACGGGCGCGTCGGCGAACCGGGCGGGCCAGGTGGTGGGCAGCCGGCCGCCCGGCTCCGCGTCCCCGAGGAGTACGTCGGCCAGCGCGGCCCCGCCCTCCTGCCCGGGGAACCAGGTCAGCAGGACGGCGGCGACGTCCTCGCGCCACGGGAGCTCCACCGGGGAGCCGGCGTTGACGACGACGACGGTGTTCGGGTTGACGGCGGCGACGGCCCGCACCAGGTCGTCCTGGCGGCCCGGGAGGGCGAGGTCGCTCCGGTCGAAGCCCTCGGACTCCACGCGCTCGGTGGTGGCGACGACCACGACGGCGGTGTCCGCGGCGCGGGCGGCCTCGACCGCCTCGGCGATCAGCTCGTCGGGGTCGCGCCGCGGGGGGAGGTGGAGCAGCGAGAACATGATCGCCCTGAGCGGCAGCGCACTCATGTTGGGGACCTGGAAGGTCAGTGACACCTCGACGGGCTCGCCCTCGGCGAGGGTGACGCGGGCGCGCTCGCTGGGCGCCCCGAAGAAGGCCTCGAAGGGGTCGGCCTCGTCGCCCATCTCCTGGACGCCGCTCCACAGCCGCCGTCCGCCGACGGCGAGGGCGAAGGCGCCGAGTCCTCGGGTGCCGAAGGCGTGCTCACCGCTCTCGCGCGGCACGAACGTACCGCGGACCTCGATGCTCGCCATGGCCTCGTACGTGGCGCCCGCGGGCAGGTCGTCGCCGATCCACTGGACCTGGCCGGTGGGCAGGCCGCCCTCGCCGAGGACGGCCCCCGAGGCGTCGCGGCACACGGCGACGAGCTCGAAGCCCTTGTCGGCAGGGGTGAGTTCCTCGGAGGGGTCGGCGCCGACCGCGTAGGTCAGGGCCCCCTCCGGGAGGGCCGCGGCGAGTCCGTCGAGCGGGGAGACGACCCGTTCGGGGAAGACGGTGGCACTGCCGCCGCCCAGCACCCGGGCATCGCGCGCGGCCGCCCCGAGGAGGGCGACGGTACGGCCGGCGGAGGCGTCCAGCGGCAGGGCGCCGTCCTCGTTGCGGACGAGGACGAACCCGCGGGCGGCGAGTTCGCGGGCCAGCGCCTGGCCGTCGACGGGGGCCGGGGGAGCCTCGACGACCGGGGGCGCGCCCTCCAGGGCCCCGACGCGGGCGGCGAGGCGCAGGACGTTGCGCACGGCTTCGTCGACGGCGGACTCGGGGACCTCCCCGGCGCGCACGGCCTCGGCGAGGGCGGGTCCGTAGACGGTGGTCGGGCCGGGCATCGCCACGTCCATGCCGCCCAGGATGTCGCCGGCGGTGGAGCGGGCGGCCATCCAGTCGGAGACGTTGGCGCCGTCGAAGCCCCACTCGCCGCGCAGGACCTCGTTCACGAGGTACCGGTGCTCGGTCATCGTCGTGCCGTTGACCTGGTTGTAGGCGGTCATGATGCCCCATGGGCGGGCATGGGCGACGATGGCCTCGAAGGGGGCCAGGTACAGCTCGCGCAGCGGGCGTGGGGCGATGACGCTGTCGACGGTGAACCGGTCGGTCTCGGCGTCGTTGCCGACGAAGTGCTTGACCGTGGTGCCGACGCCGCCGTCCTGGACGCCGTTGACGTAGCCGCTGCCGATGGCCCCCGTGAGGTACGGGTCCTCGGAGTAGCACTCGAAGTGCCGTCCGCCGAGCGGGGAGCGGTGCAGGTTGACGGTGGGCGCGAGCAGGACGTGGACGCCCTTGCGGCGGGCCTCCTGGGCGAGGAGCCGGCCGGCGCGGCGGGCGAGCTCCGGGTCCCAGGCGGCGGCGAGCGAGGTCGGGGAGGGCAGGGCGACGGACGGGTCGTCGGCGGTCCAGCGCACGCCGCGGACCCCGACGGGGCCGTCGGACATGACCAGGGACTGCAGCCCGATGGCGGGGATCGCGGGCAGGGACCACATGTCGCGGCCCGCCAGGAGAAGGGCCTTGGTGTCGAGATCGAGCTTGCCGAGCGCCGCCTCCACGGCGTCGTCCCGTATCTGGTCGCGGACCTGATCGGCATCGGTCACGGCCGAGCCTCCTCGTCGAGAGCGGTGCGGTTGCGCGGTGCGGTGCGGTGCGGTGCCCCCATCGTGAACCTGTTGCCTGTTGAACGGTAGGGTTTGTTATCTCTTCGTGATGTTCGAATGCCGTACGGTCCTCCTACGGTCCTGCGGACGGGAGTGGACGGAAGGAGTGCCATGGCGATGGCCAGGGCGAGGAGCGAGGAACGCCGCGGGGAGATCGTCCGCGCGGCCGTCGAGGTGATCGCGGAGCGCGGCTACCGGGGCGCGTCCCTGGGCACGGTCGCCGAGCGCGTGGGCCTGACCCAGCAGGGACTGCTGCACTACTTCCCGACCAAGGAGGCGCTGCTCGTCGCGGTGCTGGAGGAACGCGACCGGTGGGACACGGGCGGCGGCTCGCGCGCCGCGGCGGACACCTGGCGCCTCGACCTGCTGGCCTCGCTGGTGGAGTACAACGCCATGCGCCCGGGCATCGTGCAGACCTTCTCGGCACTGCTGGGCGAGAGCGTCACCGAGGGGCATCCGGCCCGGGAGTTCTTCACCGAGCGCTACGCGCAGGTCCGCTCGGAGATGGCGGCGGTGCTGCGCGCCGAGTTCGGCGACCGCCTGCCCTCGGGGCTCACCCCGGAGCAGGCGGCCCCGCTTCTGACGGCGGTCATGGACGGACTGCAGTACCAGTGGCTGCTGGCCCCCGAGTCCGTGGACATGCCCGCCGCCTTCCGGGCCTTCCTGACCCTGCTGCGAGGGCCCGACGCCGCCTAGTCGATCCGGAGCTCGCCCATGCGGCTCCAGCCGTTCGCACCCTCGACGGTCGTGCTGACGATCTCGGGCGTACGGGTCACCATCGGCCGCATGGTCTCCAGTGCGGCGCGGAAGTGCTCCGAGGTGACGTGCGCCTCGGCGGCGCCGTCCTGGAATGCCTCGACCAGGACGTAGGTGTCCGGCTCCTCCAGGCTGCGCGACCACTCGAACCAGAGGTTCCCGGGTTCGGCGCGGGTGGCGCGGGTGAAGGGCGCGACCTTGTCGGGCCACGCGTCGACGTATTCGGGCTTGACGGGGAATTTCACCACAATGAAGATCACACAGGCATTTTATGCAGGTTGATCCGGACCGTGGGGCGAAGTCCCGGCCCGCCGACCCGGCCTGGTCAGGCGCGGAGGGCGGAGAGGTCCCGGTCGGCCAGGTCCGGACGGGACGTCAGGGCGGCGTGGACCGACTCCAGGACCGGCAGCGCCGCGTGGGCGGTGGCCAGGGCCACGTCCTTCGCGGCCAGGGAGACCGGGAAGTCCGAGGCATCGGCGTACGCACGGGCCACCGCGCCCGCCAGCGGCCCGCGGGCCAGCTGTCCGCGGACCAGCTCCTCCGGCAGGCCCAGGGCGCCGCCCAGCCTCAGCACCTCGGCCACCAGGGCCACCCCGCCGACCGCCGCGTTGATCAGCACCAGCTTCAGCGCCGCGCCGGAACCGGCCGGGCCGCACACGGTGACCCCGCCGAGGCTGTCCAGGACCCGCCGGACCGGACCGGGCAGCGGGTCACCGCCCGCCAGCACCCACAACTCCCCCGCGGCCGCCCGGTCGACGCTCCCCATCACCGGCGCGTCGGTCAGCGTCACCCCCGCCGGCAGCCGCCCGGCGAGCTCCCGTACCGCGTCCGGCCCGACCGTCGAGGTGTCGATCCAGTGGACGCCGGGCCGCAGCGCGGGCAGCACGCTCTCCGCGACGGCCCGCAGGGCCGCCGGATCGGCCAGCATGGTGATGACGAGGTCCGCGTCGCGGACGGCCCCGGCGGGCGAGGCGGCGACCGTCGCGCCGGCCCCGGCCAGCGGCCGCGCCTTCTCCGGCGTCCGGTTCCACACCGTCAGCTCGTGGCCGCGCGAGAGCAGGTGACGGGCCATCGGAGCCCCCATGCTGCCGAGCCCGAGGAATGCGATCTTCTGCGCTGTGTCCATGCCCACGACGCTAGACACGGCCCGTCCATGCGACAAGCGACTGTCTAGCATGGCCGCCATGCCCACTCCGCAGAGCTTGTACGAGGTCTTCCTGCACGTGGCCCGCCTGGGCTCCCTCACCGCCGCCGCCCGCTCCCTGGGCTACACCCAGTCCGCCGTCTCCCGGCAGATCCAGACCCTGGAGGACGAGTGGGGCGCCCCGCTCTTCGACCGCCTCCCGCGCGGTGTCCGCCTCACCGAGGCCGGCCACGTGCTGCTCCCGCACGCCGAGGCCGTCGGCGAACGCCTGCGCACCGCCCGCGCCGAGTTCGAAACGCTGCGCACCCTCGGCGCCGGGCGGCTGCGGATCGGCTCCTTCTCCACCGCCGACGCCGCGCTGCTGCCGCGGGCGCTGGCCGCCTTCCGGGCCCGCCATCCCGGCGTGGCCGTCACCCGTACCGAGGGTCCCTCCGCCAAGCACCTCGCCCTCCTCTCGGCCGGGGAGCTCGACCTCGCCGTCGTCGCCGAGAACTCCGGCCGGCCGCCCCGGGAGTGCACCGCGCACCACCTGCTGGACGAGCGGATGTACGTGGCGCTGCCGGACGGCCACCGGCTGGCCGGGCGGGCCGGCCTGCGACTGGCCGAACTGGCCGACGAGGAGTGGATCGCCGCCGGCACCCGCCCCGAGGAGACCCTCATGCACTCGGCGCTGGCGGGCGGTTTCCGCCCCCGTACGGGCTTCGTCGCCGCCGACTGGATCGCCAAGCAGGGCTTCGTCGCCGCCGGGCTCGGCGTCACGCTGGTCCCGGAACTCGCCGCCTCCGCGGTACGACCCGACCTCGCACTGGTCCCCCTGCACGCGGACGACGCCCCCCGCCGCGGGGTGTACGCGGCCACCCCGCGCGGTACCGCCCCCTCCCCCGCCGCCGCGGCCCTGCTGGCCTTGCTGAAGGAGGCCGCGGCCGGACTGGCATCCTGAGCCGGTGAAGATCGCCGCCGCACAGATGACGTGCGTCCCCGCCGATGTCCGGTCGAACGCCGCGCGGGCCGCCGCCCTCGCCGTGACGGCCCGTGAGCAGGGCGCCGCGCTGGTCGTGTTCCCCGAGTTCACGCTCACCGGCTACGAGCTGGAGGCGCTCGCCGCCGACCCCGGCCTCTGGACGGCCGCCGACGACCCCCGGCTGGACCCGGTGCGCGCCGCCGGTATCGCCACCGCGGTCAACGTGGCCCTGCCCGGTGAGGGCCCGCGGCCCGCCATCGCGACGCTGGTCCACGACGCGGACGGAGCGCACGTGACGACGTACCGCAAGCAGCACCTGTTCCGCCGCGAGCAGGACGTCTTCGAGGCCGGCACGGAGGACGGGAGCTTCGAACTCCTCGGCGTCCGCTTCTCGCTGGGCGTCTGCTACGACAACCACTTCCCCGGAGTGCCGGGCCGCGGCGCGGCCGACGGCTGCCGGGTCCACCTGGCGAGCTCCCTCTACGGCACCGGCGACGGGATCCACGAGCGCGCCACCGTGTACCCGGGGATCGCCGAGCGGCACGGCCTGTACGTCGTCCTCGCCAACCACGTCGGCCGGGCGGGCCCGTGGACCGGCTGTGGCGGCGCGGCCGTATGGGCGCCGGACGGGGCGCTGCTCGCCGAGGCGGACGACCGCACCCCGTCGGTGGTGACGGCCGAGATCGGCCCCGCCGAATGACGGGGCCGACCGGCCGCGGTGCACCCGGCCGCTACGGCCGTGCGGCGCAGGGCCGCCTCGGCCGCAGTGCACCGAGCCGCTTCGACCTCGGTGCGCCGGGCCGGTTCGGCCGTGCGGCGTCGCGTCAGGCCGTTACGGCCGTGCGGCGTCAGGCCGCTTCGGCCGTGCGGCGTCAGGCGGGCTCGTGGACCCGCGGGTGGCGGTCCGGACGCGGGGCGGCGCGGTCCGGGTGCCGCGCGGCGGCGTTCTCGCGGTCGGGGAGCAGGGCGGGCAGCACGACGGCGACGGCGGCCACCGCGTACACGCAGGTCCACAGGGCCCAGCCGCCGGGCGGCGCCCAGTGCGCCGAGGTCGCCACCCACGAGCCCTTGGTGCCGACGGCGAACCGCCGCAGCGTCCAGTAGAAGGCCGCCACGTCGGCCAGGGCGAGGCCGGCGACGGAGAACCCGACCAGCCGCCGCCAGGGGAAGCCGTGTCCGGGGGCGCGCGTGGCGCAGACCAGCACGGCCATCAGCGGCAGGCCGACGGCGAAGGGCAGCAGGTAGCGGCCCTGCCACACCATGCCGATCCGCTCCGCCTGGGAGGCCTGCGCGACCACCGGCACCATCACGACGGCCGCGAGCATGCCGAGGACCGCCACCACGTCGCGCGTGCGGCCGTGGACGAGAGCCAGCACGACGACGGTCGCGAGGACCCCCATCCACACCAGGTACATGAGGGCGGGGGCGGGGGTGTCCAGCCAGCCGAAGAATCCGAGCATCTGCTTGATGTAGACCTCGGTGTTGCCGAGGGTCTTCTTCGCGGCCACGCCCGTGGTCAGCGAGTCGGGGATGTCGATCTTCGAGTTGTCGGGGTGCCCCGCCGCCCACAGCAGCGCACCGGCCGTCGCCAGGCCCAGCAGGCCCGTCCAGAGCCACAGCGCCTTGCGCCGCAGCACCTGTCCCAGCACTCCGCGCCGCAGCGTCAGCAGCAGGCAGAAGACGACCGCCCCACCGAACCAGATGAGGCCGAGCGGCCGGATGTTGATCAGCACCAGGCCGCCGACGCCCAGCCTGGCCAGCCGGCGGTTCAGCAGCACCGGGTCGGGTGACAGGACGATCGACAGCAGGGCCGTCCATACCAGGATCCCGGCGGCGATCTCGCCGCCGCTGGGGTTGACCATGCCGGCCATGTAGAGCGTCATCGGCGTGGCCGCGGCGAACACGCCGAGCATCGCCAGCGACCGGCGCCGCCATTCGGCGGCCGTGACCACGGCGCTCGCCAGCAGCGCCGAGCAGAGGAGCGCCGACATGAAGCGCATGAGGTACAGCCCCTTGGGGCCGTCGACCAGCAGGCTCGGCCAGCCGGTCACCAGGTAGTAGCCCGGGTGGTAGCGGCCGGCGGCCGTGGTGGCCTGCATGATCTTCTCGGAGTTCCCGAGCGACGGCGCGCAGGACGCAGGCTGCGCCTCCCGCCACGAGTAGCACTCGTGCACGGCGGGCAGGTTCCGGTACCACTCCGGGAGCTGCACCCCGGTCTCGGCGAAGTGGCCCTCGATGCCCGCGACCGTGTGCGGGACCATCACCTCGGTCCCGCCGATCTGGCCCCTGGCGACGGCGGCGCCGCGGATGAAGTGCGCGTGCTCGTCGGGAGAGCTGCCCAGCGGACTGGCGGCCGCCCACGCGCCCGTGAGCGTGAAGAACAGCGCGAACGAGATCAGCCAGAGCCGCTTGGGTGTCCTGGCCGACCAGTCGGCCAGCCGCGTCAGTGCGGAAGTCATCGGTCCCCCGGGGTCATCGGATGAAGCTGAGCCAGCTCTGGTCGCCGTCCTTGGAGCACGTGCCGCCGGGCGCGTACTTCGGGCAGCTGCCGTCCTGCTCCGTGATGGTGTGCGACACCCACGGCAGGATCCGGTACGTGTTCTCCTTGGCCGGCATGTAGCGGTCGGCCATCGAGGAGGAGACGGTGCCGAGGAGCAGCAGCAGGGCGCACATGGCCCCGATCACCGCGCCTTCGCGGCCCGGGAAACCGGTGCCCCCCGCGTCCGCGGTGGCCGCCGTGGGTTCGGCGTCCGCCGAGGACTGCGCGCGGCGCGCGGCCATCCGCTGCGAGACCAGGTGGACGACGAGCGCGCACAGCAGCAGCCCGCAGTAGAGCAGCTGGTTGTTCGTGCGGGTGTAGAGCTGGACGGTCTGCGTCTCGTACATGTGCGAGGCGATGTACATGCGCATCACCCACGCGCTGATGAACATGGCGGCGATGGTGACCACCATCGGCTTGCGCATGCCCAGCCAGATCGCGGCGCCGAGGCCGACGAAGGTGACCAGGGCGAACAGCCCGACCCCGCCGTACTCGCCGGGCAGCGGCCACTCGCCGACCTTGCCGGGCATGTCCGTGCGCCACATGAGGTAGTACGCCGGGTCGGTGAAGTTGTCGAACCGGAAGTTGTAGTCCTTGGTGGTCTGCCCCTCGGTCAGCATGACCATGAGGTAGCGCCCGGCGACCACCAGGAACGCCGCGAGGGAGGCTCCGAGGAAGGCCGCGCCCTTGATCCGGCCGAGCCGGCCGTCCCGCCACGGGAAGTACAGCAGTGCGGCGAACAGCACACCCGCCGCGCTCCACAGGAACCAGCCCGAGTAGGTGAGGAAGAGCACGCCGAGCAGCGCGCCGAATCCCGCGCCCTTGAGCAGCAGGGGGCGCCAGCCCTGCGTGCCGCTGCGGCTCAGCGACACCACCATCGCCACCAGGACGGGCACCAGCACGACGAGGACGGTCTGGCTGTACGGCTTGTACGCGTCGATCAGCGCGAAGGCGGGGGCGACGCCGAAGGCGAGGGCCCGGACGGGACCGAGCAGCATGCGCCAGGAGAGGTAGACCAGCGGTCCGAACGCGGCGGCACCGAGGATCTGGAGGTCCTTGAAGGCGTACGCGGTGTTGCCGCCGCGGAACCACTCGGCGTAGTGGCCGAGGGTGTGCAGGGGGGCCGGCGGGTAGACCGGCGAGCCCGAGGGGCGGCCGTTGGCCACGGCGTGGGCCCATTCGACGATGCGGCCGCTGTCGCCGTTGAGGCCGAACATCGGCCAGGGCGTCCCGTGGAGGGCGACGACCGCGCCGGCGGCGACGAAGCCGCTGGCCAGGCCTGCGAGGGCGGCGGAGGCGAACCGGGTGGCCAGGTCGAAGTGCCGGCCCCCGCGCAGTCGTACGGCCAGCGCCACCGCGCCGATGAAGACCAGGCCGATGAGCGCGAACCGCAGCTGGATCGCGGCGAGGCCGCTGACCTGCGCGATCCGGTCGAGGGGGTTGAAGTTGAAGCCGCGCGCCAGCAGCGGGAGCACGAGCGCCGCGGCGAAGGCGACGGCGGCTTCGAGGAGCAGGAGCGTGCCGCGTGAGCCGAGCCCGCGCCGGGCGGCCGGTATCGGGCGGGCGGGCGCGGCCGGTCCGCCCGGGGGCAGCACGGTCGCCGTGCCCTCGGTACTGACTGTCACTGCTGTGTCCCTACTGCTGGTCGGTCCTCGGCCCGGTGGCCGGTCCTGGCTCGGCAAGCCGCTGCGCGACACCGGCCCCCCGCCGAAGCTCCGGGCCAGGGCGAACTCAAGGGCAGTGAGAGACAGCCTTGGCACTTGCTGGGATGCATCCTACGGGCCCGGCCCCTTGGGCCGAATCCGGGAGGAGGTGCTTGGTGCCCCACTCCCCCAGCGGTTCCAGGGCGGCGTTCAGGTCCTGGCCCAGCGGGGTCAGGGAGTACTCGACGCGCGGCGGGACCTCGTCGTAGACCTCGCGGTGCACGATGCCGTCGGTCTCCAGCTCGCGCAGCTGGGCGGCGAGCACCTTCTCGGAGACGCCGGGGACGAGCCGGCGCAGTTCACCGAAGCGGCGCGGGCGCTGCTCCAACTCCCACAGGAGCGACACCTTCCATTTGCCGTCGATCACGGACATCGCCGCGGCGATCCCGCAGTGATCCGCACCGGGCCTTCGTGCCACCGCCATCGCGCACCCTCCCGACCTGCTCGCTCACCTTGGGGTAACCACCCACTCCGAAGTGCGTACTTGAGCGCCCCACTGCCTGCCACCAGGCTAAACGCCATGACCGACACCACACCGCAGAAATCGCTCACCCTGCTCGGACTCGGCGACATGGGCACCGCCCTCGCCCGTACCTGGCTCGCGGCCGGGCACTCCCTGACCGTATGGAACCGCACCCCCGCCAAGGCCGGGCCGCTCGCCGCCGAGGGCGCCGTCGTCGCCGCGAGCGCCGCGGCCGCGGTCGCGGCGAACGCCCTGGTCGTGACCTGCCTGCTGGACGACGCCAGCGTCCGCTCCACCCTGGAGGGCGTCGACCTGACCGGCAAGGACCTCGTCGACCTCACCACCGGCACCCCCGCCGAGGCCCGCGCCCGGGCCGCCTGGGCCGAGGCCCGGGGCGCCCGGTACACCGACGGCGGGATCATGGCCACCCCCACGATGATCGGCGTCCCGGAGGCCGGCGGGTACGTCTTCTACAGCGGCTCGCGCGCCCTGTTCGACACCCACCGCGCGACGCTGGAGGTCCCTGCCGGGGCCCGCTTCGTCGGGGAGGACCCCGGGCACGCCGCCCTGCACGACGTGGCGCTGCTCAGCGCGATGTACGGGCTGTTCGCCGGCATCTCGCACGCCTACGCGCTGACCGAGGGCGAGGACATCGCCCCGAAGGACCTGGCTCCGCTGCTGTCCGAGTGGCTGGGCGCGATGGGCTTCTTCGTCGGCAACGCCGCCGATCGGCTCACGTCGCGGGACTTCACCACCGGGGTGGTGTCCAACCTCGCCATGCAGGTCGCGGCCAGCGGCACCCTGCTCCGCACGGCGCAGGAGCAGGGGGTCAGTGCCGAGCTGATCTCCCCGTACCTGGACCTGATGCGCCGCCGGCTGACGGCGGACCCGGCGGTCCACGGCGGGGAGGACACGGCGGGGGCCATCCTGCTGCTGAAGCCGTAGCCGATCCGGGCCTGCGACCGGACCGGCGGCCGGCGGCCGGCGGTCTACGAGAAGGCCGGCGGCGGCGGTCCGAAGTCCGCGGGGGTGGCCTCGGAGGCCGGTGACTCGTCGGTGCGCATCAGGTCGCGCGCCATCAGGGTGGCTCCCGCCACCGCGCCCGGCATCAGGAACACCGCGACGAGCGGGACCAGGAACGCCAGCACCAGCGGCACTCCGAAGCCCAGCACCAGCAGCCGCCGGGACCGCAGCAGCACCAGCCGCTCGGGCAGCTCCACCTTGCGGCGCTGGAGGGCGACGGAGGTGAGCTCCTGGGTCAGGAAGTAGCCGGAGACGCAGAACCCGAGCGCCGGGACGACGGTCTGGCCGATCACCGGAACGAAGCCGAGGACGAAGAGCCCGATGCCGTACAGCACCACCCGCCCGAGCACCTTCACGCTGTCCCGGGCCGAGATCCACAGCTCCCGCCAGAGCGGGAGGCCGGACCGCGGGACCTCGCCGCCCTCGCTGCGGTCGACCTGCTCCGAGAGGGACTCGTAGAAGGGCTGGCCGATCAGCAGGGTGACGGCGGTGAAAGTGATCACGGAGAGGAAGAGCCCGAGGCCGAAGAAGAGGGCGGTGAGGAAGCCGCGGAAGAGGCCGCGCCAGGGGGCGGACCAGTCGTCGGCGAAGGGGGTCGACCAGGCGGTCAGGTCGTCGGCGCCGTAGCCGAGCCCGATGAGGGCGCCGGCGTAGAGGGCGAGCGAGACCAGGCCGGGCAGCAGCCCGAAGCCCAGCCATCGCCCGTGTCCCAACACCCATCGCTGTCCGGCCAGCAGATACCGGAAGCCCCCCGCAAGATCGCGCATGGCGCCAGTGTACGGCGAAGGCCGCACCCCGTTCGGGGTGCGGCCTCCGCCGTGCGGCTGCCGGATCAGACGGCGAGCTCGACGGTGATGTTGCCGCGGGTGGCCTTGGAGTACGGGCAGACCTCGTGGGCCTTCTCGATGAGCTCCTTGGCGGTGGCGGCGTCCACGTTCGGGATCACGGCGGAGATCTTGACGATCAGGCCGAAGCCCTCGTCGTTCTTGCCGATGCCGACCTCGGCGGTGATCGTGGAGCCGGAGATGTCGGCGTTCACGTTCTTGGCGACGACGCCCAGAGCACCCTGGAAGCAGGCGCTGTAGCCGGCGGCGAAGAGCTGCTCCGGGTTGGTGCCGGCGCCGCTGCCACCGAGCTCCTTGGGCGGGTTCACGACGACGTCGAGCTGGCCGTCGTTGGTGGCGACGCGGCCGTCGCGGCCGTTCTCGGCGGTGGCCACGGCGGTGTACGCGACGTCGGACTGCTGGATGGACATGAAGAATGTTCCTCCTGGTAATCGCCGCGACTCGCGCCCACGGTCACGACGGTCGTGGGGTGAGCCTAACCGGTGAAGGAAACGATCATCTTTCCGGTGTTCTCCCCGCGGAGCATGCCGAGGAAGGCGGAGGTGGCGTTCTCGACGCCCTCGACGACCGTCTCGTCGTAGCGCAGCTCACCGGAGCGCAGCCATCCGGCGACGTCCTGGACGAACTGCTGCTGGAGCCCGGCGTGGTCGCTGACCAGGATGCCCTGCAGACGCAGCCGCTTGCCGATGACCTGCATGAGGTTGCGCGGGCCGGGGGCGACCTCGGTGTCGTTGTAGTGGGCGATCGCACCGCAGAGGGTGGCGCGGCCACCCACGTTCATGGAGGAGATGGCCGCCTCCAGGTGGTCGCCGCCGACGTTGTCGAAGTAGACGTCGACGCCCTCGGGGGCGGCCGCGCGCAGCTGCTCTGCGACGGGGCCGTTCTTGTAGTTGAAGGCGGCGTCGAAGCCGTACTTCTCCGTGAGGAGCGTCACCTTCTCGTCCGAGCCGGCCGAGCCGATCACCCGGGACGCGCCCTTGATCTTCGCGAACTGGCCGACGAGGCCGCCGACCGCACCCGCGGCGCCGGAGACGAAGACGGAGTCGCCCTCCTTGAAGGAGGCGACCTCGAAGAGGCCGGCGTAGGCGGTCAGGCCCGGCATGCCGAGGACGCCGAGGTAGGCGGAGAGCGGGGCGAGGGAGGCGTCGACCTTGGTGGCGTGCTTCGCGTCGAGCTCCGCGTACTCGCGCCAGCCCAGGCCGTGCAGGACGTGGTCGCCGGCGGAGAAGCCCTCGGCGTTGGAGGCGACGACCTCGCCGACCGCGCCGCCGTCCATGGGCCGGTCGAGCTGGAAGGGCGGGATGTAGGACTTCACGTCGTTCATCCGGCCGCGCATGTACGGGTCGACGGACATGTGCAGGTTGCGCACGAGGATCCGGCCGGCGGCGGGTTCGGCGGACACGGGCACCTCGCGCAGGGCGAAGTCCTCGGCGACGGGCCACCCCTGCGGGCGACGGACGAGGTGCCACTCGCGGCTCACGGCGGGAATCTCAGGCATTGCGGCGCTCCTGGTAAGAACCAAATTGCTTCACTAGGTGAAACAACCATGCGCCTGGATATTTCATGTTGTCAAGTAAATGGTTACTCTGGATCCATGCCCAGTCGTCGTGTAGACCCAGTGACCGTCGAGGTCGTCGAACTCATCGGTGACGTCGTGACCCGGTACCACATGGAGTACGAGCACGCGGCGGCCAGCCATCAGCTGACCGGTGCCCAGGCCAAGGTGCTGAACCTGCTCGCGATGGAGCCGACGCCCATGCGGCGCATCGCACAGAAGCTGCGGTGCGAGCCGTCCAACGTGACGGGCATCATCGACCGCTTGGAGGGCCGGGGCCTGGTGGAGCGCCGCCCGGACCCCGCCGACCGGCGGGTCAAGCTCGCCGCCCCCACCGAGGAGGGCCTGCGGACGGCGGAGCGGCTGCGCGAGTCGCTGGACTTCGCGCGCGAGCCCCTGGCCGGGCTGTCCCCGGCGGAGCGGGCCGTGCTGCGCGACCTGCTCAAGCGGATGCTGGCCTGACCGGCCGGCCCCTAGAACCAGCAGAACAGCCAGCAGTCCTTCGTCGGCGTGGGCGTGGGGGCGGGGCTCTGGGACTGGGTCGGTGTCGGCTTCTGGCTGCCGCCGGTGCCGCCCGGCGAGGGTGAGCCGGAACCGCCGCCCTGTACGGAGGGCTTCGGGCCCGGGCTGCGGGAGGCCCTCCCGGACGCCGAGGGGCCCGGGTCGGACACGGCCTCCGTCGCCTCCGGCTGCCCGGCGCTGCCGGAGGGGGCCCCGGTCCCCGACTTCTTCGTGGTCGAGCCGCCGGCCTTCGCGGTGGCCTTGCCGGAGCCCGTGGGCGCACCGGCCGTCGGCATGTCCGGCAGCGGGGCGGGCTGCTGGGGGCCGTCGTCGGTCAGCACCACCGTCGAGGCCCGGTCGGTGCGCTCCCCGTCGGCCGCCATGCCCGCCACCATCACGGAGCCCGCGGCCGCGAGCAGCACGCCCAGCGAGAGGGTCACCACGGTCCGGCGACGGCGCCGGTTCGCGGCCCGCCGCCGGGCGCCGGCCCTGCGCTCGTTCGGGGTGGAGAGCACCACGAGCGAGTCCGCGAACACATCGGCCAGCGCGGCCGGCGGGTCCGCGGCGGGCCCCTCCACGACGGGCGGCCCGGCGGCGGGCGCGGCAGGTATCAGGTACTCGGCAGGCGTTCCGCATCCGGCGCACGCCAGCGCGCCGTTGAGGTGCCTCCGGCAGGCGTGGCAATAGTTCATGGCGCCCGCAGGCTACGCCGTGTGCGGCAACATCCGGATCCCGAGAACGTAAGGATCCTGTGTGGAATCGTTCCCTCCATGACATTTTTCGGGCCGGCCGGGTTCCAGTTGGTGCTGTTGCGGCGGATGGCCGACTTCCAGCCCGACCTCGCCGACGAGGCCCGCCGCCGGCTGGGCGCCTCGCTCGCGGACCAGCGGGAGGCGAACAAGCGCTGGCAGGCGATGGTGCGCTCGCCGCGCGCCCGCGGGGCGCTGGCCCGGTACCGCTCGGTGCTCGGGGCACCGGAGTCGGCCGAGCACCGCACGATCGGCGACCTGGAGTGCGAGGCCCTGCTGTGGCCGCTGCCGCTCTGGCCGGACCTGCGGTTCGAGGTTCTGGCGGCTCCGGACGGGGCGGTGTGGAACGAGTGGCTCGTACGGGCCCCGGGTGCGCGGGGGCCCGTACTGGAGTCGCCGGGCGACCTGCTGCCCTGGTCGGCGACGGTGGACGAGGTGGCACGGGCCTTCGCGCCGGTCCGGCCGATGGAGGGCACCGCGCCGACGCGCTGGCGCCTCGCCTTCACCGCGCAGGGCCGGCCCTGCGTGGCCGAGTTCACCTACGGCCTGCTCCAGCGCGTGGACACCCCTTAAGTCGTGTCGTCATGGTCCCGCCTGGCCGCGGGGCCTGGCACGCATGCCCTTCGGGCGGCCGAGGCTGCTTTGCGGACACTTCCCGGCGGTGGGCTTTTCGGGCGCTGTGCGCGATCCGCCGGAGCGGCGACAGCGCGTACCCGGCCGTCACGTACCCGCGCCGACCGACAGGGACCCGGGCGCGGCGAGGACCAGCGGCGCGGAGGACCCCGGCGGGGCGTGGGGCCGCGCCCGCCCGGGGACCGGGCAGCCGGCGGGCGCCGGTACGACCGGACCTTCCGGTCCCAGTTCGAGGACGGGGCCGTTCGGATGCGCGCCTACGAGGTGAGGAAGGCGCGCACCGCGGCCGAGGTGCCGTCGTCGCCGAGCAGGTCGTTGTGCGCCAGGCAGCCGACCGGCGTGTTGCTGGCGCCCAGGAGCGGGACGCTGTCGTCGGGGTTGATCACCTCGTCGCAGTTCGACCAGAAGGTCGCGTACCTCACCGTGCCCGGGGTCGGGTCCCCGCCGCCCAGGTTCTTCACGACGTACGAGCCGGGGGTCATGTCCCGGCACGCCTGGTCCCACAGGGCGCAGGCCCAGGCGGTGGAGGTGCCGCGGTTGGGCCCGGCCAGCGAGACCCAGTGGCCGACGGCGGCCGCGCCCCCGCCGAACTTGACGTACCAGCGGCTGACCAGCGAGCCGAAGGAGTGCGCCACGAGGTCGACCTTGGCGGCGCCGGTCTCCCGGCGGACCTGCTCGACGTAGGCGGCGAGCCGGCCGGCGAGGACCTCGTTGACGGACTGGTGGGTGTCGTAGCCGAAGGAGAAGAGCTCCGCGTCGGTGTACCCGTCGGCGCGCAGGTCGGCACGGAGGGACCCCCAGACGCCCGGGCCGGCGTTGTACCCGTGCACGAAGACCACCGGGCTGCGCGGTGATGCCCGGTCAGGAGCGGGGGCCGGTCCCCGGCCGGCGGCATGGGCCGCGGCGGGTGCCACGAGCGCCAGGCAGAGCGCCAGGAGCACGATCGGTCCCTGTCGGGCCGTCAGCATCGGTTCCCCCTTACCTTGTTACGCGCGAGTAGCGCGTGCAGTGCGGGCATGCTGCTGCCTGTCGGTACAGAAATCCACCCCCATGCAGCCGCGACGCACCCCCGGCCGGAGCATTCCAACGGGCGAATAGTCCGAAATACCCGGGATGATATGAAAGTGACCGGCACTTCCGCCGGTCCTCTTGCGTCAGCGCTCTCGGGAGGTTCTGCCGTGACCGTCAGTCTTGAGCAGTTGCGCCGCTGCCACGTCGCCGTCGACCTGGGGGCCGCCAGGACCCGCGTGTACGTCAAGGGCGCCGGCCTCGTGGTCGACGAACCCAGCGTCGCCGCGGTGAACACGCGCACCGGCGCACTCATCGCCGTCGGAACCTTCGCCGAGCGGATGACCGGCCGCACGCCCGACTACATCAGGGTCGTGCGCCCCGTCTCCGGCGGCACCGTCGTCGACATCGAGATGGCCCAGCGGATGCTGCGCCACCTCCTCGGCGAGAAGCTGCGGCGCGCCCTGCGGCGCAAGCCGCGGCTGCGAGCCGCCGCCTGCACCCCGCACGACGCGGACCCCCTCGCCCAGCGGGCGGCCGTGGAGACCCTGGTCGGACTCGGCGCACGGCGTGTCGAACTGGTCGACACCCTGATCGCGGCGGCCGTCGGCTGCGGACTGCCCGTGGAGCAGCCGACCGCGACGATGATCATGGTGTGCGGGGCCGCGGCCACCCAGGTCGCCGTCCTCTCCCTCGGTTCGATCGTCACCGCCCAGCGGATCCCCGTCGGCGGCGAGGCCATCGACCACGCCGTCGTCCAGCACCTGCGCCACGCGCACGAGCTGATGCTGCCCAGCCAGGCCGTCCGACCGCTCCAACTGGCCCTGCACGGCAACGGCCTCACCTCCGGGGGGCCGGCCTCCACCCTCATCCACGGCCGTGACGTCGCCACCGGACTGGCGCGTTCCGTCCACGTGGACACCGCTGCCGTGCGGGACGCCATCCACACGCCGCTGACCGCCGTCCTCGACGGGATCGGCAAGGTGCTGCGGGACTGCCCGCCCGACCTGGTGGCCGACCTGACGGACCGGGGAATCATGATGGTGGGCGGCAGCGCCCTGCTGCCGGGCCTGGACCAGATGCTGCGGGACGCCACCGGAATGCCCGTCGCCATCGCCGAACGGCCCGACGTGTGCGCCGTCATGGGTCTCGGCGCGATGCTCGAAGGGAAGATCGCCCCCATGGTCCTCAACCCGCTGGCCGGATGACGGACGAAGGGCACGGGAGGCCCGCCGACCGGTCCGACGAGTGCCGTCGACCGGCTGCTCGCCTCGCAGTTCGCCTCCCAGGCCGCGCCGGCCCTCGTACTGGCGGACGCCCAGCACGACCGGGAGCAGCTCGCCGTGTACGAGGACCGCGACCGGATCGCGCGGGACCTGCACGACCTGGTCGTCCAGCGGCTGTTCGCCACCGAGATGATGCTGGAGAGCACGCGCAGGCGCGCCGAGAACGCGCCCCACGGGGACACGGTCGGCGACGAACTCACCCGCGCCGTCGACGAGCTGGACTCCACGATCCAAGAGGTCCGCACGGCCGTCTTCGCCCTCCAGCAGCCGCCGACCGACGCCCCGACCACCTGCCGGGGACGGGTCCTGCGCGAGACGGGCGGCGCGGCGTTCCTGCTCGGCTTCCAGCCGTCGGTGCACTTCGCGGGAGCGGTGGACGCCCTGCTCCCGGCGGCCGTGGCGGGCGACCTGCTCACGGCCCTGCGCGGCGCCCTGGCCGCGGCGCACCGGCGCAGCGGGGTCACCGCCATCGAGGTGCTGGTCGACGCGTCCCCGGCCCGGGTCCGCCTGACGGTGACGGACGACGGCCGCACGCAATCGGGGACGCGGGGCACGACGGTGACGTGGGAGTCGGCGCTCTGACGCGGGCCCCGCGTCAGGGCCGGCCCGGGCGGTTGGCCGCGCGCAGGGCGATCCGGGTGTTGGACTGGGCCACCCCCGCCTCCCGCTTCAGGCGGCGCAGCAGACCGTCGAGGGCGGCGGGATCGGCCGCCCGGGCGCGTACGAGGTAGTCGTGCGCGCCGGTCACGTGGACGACCTCGGTGATCCCGGGGAGCTTGGCGACCTGGCGCTCGAACTCCTCGTTGGTGGTGTCCTGGCGCAGGGTGACGTCGATGAAGACGACGAGGCCGCCGGCGGTGTCGGCGGCCGGATCCACCACGACGGTGAACGCGCGGATCACCCCCTCCCGGCGCATCCGCCGCACCCGGTCGGCGGTGGCGTTGGCGCTGAGGCCGACGCGGGCTCCGAGGTCGCGGTACGAGATCCGCGCATCCTGCTGCAGAATGCCGAGGATTTCCCTGTCGAGGCGGTCCATGCCGCGATTCTCGCAGTCCGAGCCGATACTCGTGCTCGTACCGCGGGGGTGCAGGAGGACGCTTCCCCGCATGAGCGAACTGATGACGCCGGCTCTGGCGGGCGCCGCCGCCGGTCTGGGCGTGGCGATGCCGATGGGCGCGATGAGCGTGCTGCTGCTCCAGGAGGCGATGCGGCACCGCCGGACCGCGATGGCCGCGGCCACCGGCATCGCCGCGGTCGACCTCGGCTACGCGGCCCTCGCCACGGCCGTCGGCCCCTGGGCGGCCTCCCACATCTCCCCGGTCGAGGCGTGGGTCCGGCTGGCCTCGGCGGCGATCCTGCTGGCCATCGCGGCCCACGGCCTCGCCGGAGCCCGCCCGAAGTACGCGGTCCCGCCGGCGCCCGGGGCGGACGGCCCGGGCGCGGCCGCCGGCACCTCGGGCGCCGCGCGGACCGCCACCGGCCTCCGGCCCGCCACGACCTTCGCCCGCTACGCCGCCCTGACCGCGGTCAACCCCACCACCGCCCTCTACTTCGCCGCCCTCACCACCGCCCAGGGCGCCACCCTCGGCTCCGGCCCGGCGGGGGCCGCCTTCCTCGTCGGCGTCGGCGCGGCCTCCCTCCTCTGGCAGCAGGCCCTCGTCGCCCTCGGCGCCCTCACGGGCGCCCGCATCTCCGCCACCGCCCGCGTCTGGACCTTCCGCCTGGGCTACGGCCTGGTCGCCGCCTACGCGGTGAAGATCGCCCTGCCCCTCCCCTGACGGTCGTCCGGCCCGCGAATCGGGGGGCGGCTCCCTCCTCGGCCCGATCCTGGTCGGCCGCGGAACGCCGGTCGCCACCGTCGCCCCCGCCGCGCTCGCCGCGCTCGCCGCGGCTTCGTCACCTCGGTCGTCGGCGCGGCCACGTACGCACTGCTCTCCCTCGCCGCCACGGGCTCCGTCGCCCCGGACCGGGCCCTGGCGCCGTCGTGCGGGGCGGGCGGCCTGCTCGGCGGACACCTCGGCGCCCGGATCCAGCCCCGGCTGCCCGAGACCGCGCTCCGGCTCCTGCTCGCCTCCCCGGCCGCGGCCATCGGGCGCTGTACGCCGTCCAGTTCCTGCGCTGACGGCACGGGCCCCGGCCGAAGTACTGTCGCCCGGACACGACTTCGGCCTATCCGACCTGGGGTGAACCCGTGACGACGACCCGACTCTCGGCCCGCGCGGCCATCGCCTCCGTGACCGACACCGGCAGCTTCACCGAGCTCCCCGCACCCCGCGGGGAGTCCCCCGCCGACGGCCCGCTGGCCTGGGCCGGCTACGACGACTCCCGTGCCCGCGCCACCGAGCGCACCGGCGAAGACGAGTCCGTCGTCACCGGCACCGCCCGCATCGGCGGCCGCGAAGCCGTCCTGGTCTCCTTCGAGTTCGGCTTCCTCGGCGGCTCGCTGGGCCGGCGCACCGGAGACCGGCTCGAAGCCGCGTACGCGCACGCCCGCGAGAGGCGCCTCCCCCTGGTCTCGCTCATCGCCACGGGCGGCTCCCGCATGCAGGAGGGCATGCTCGCGCTGACCCAGCTGCAGCGCGTGGCCCGCCAGAGCGTCCTGACCCGGGCCGCCGGACTCCCCCAGCTCGCCGTGCTGCGCGATCCGACCACCGGCGGCGGCTGGGCCACCCTCGGGGCCGGGGCCGACGTCGTCCTCGCGCTGCCCGGCGCACAGGTCGGCTTCGCCGGGTCCCGGGTCCGTCCGGCGGACGCGGACCCGGCGGCTTACACCGCCGAGGGGCAGTACGCCGCCGGCCACGTGGACGCCGTGGTCCCCGCCGTCCACCTGCCGGGCACCCTCGCGAACTGGCTCCGCGTCCTGGCCGCGCCCCGCTCCGGCGGCCCGGTCGAGCCGCCGGCCGCGCTGGCCGGCGTACGACCGCCCGACACCGGCTGGGACGCGGTACGGCAGGCCCGCGACCCCGGCCGGCCGCACGCCGAGGCGTACCTGGACGCGTACTTCGAGCTCCGCCTGCACCTCTCCGGGGACCGGGCGGGCGGCACGGATCCGGGCATGCTGTGCGGATTCGGGCTGCGGGAGGGCCGGGCCGTGGCCTACGCCGCCCAGTGCGGCACCGCCACCCGCCCGGCGGGATACCGCACGGCCGCCCGCGTGGTCCGCCTCGCGGACCGGCTCGGGGTCCCCGTCCTCACCCTGGTGGACACGCCGGGCGCGGCCAACGACGCCGCCGCCGAGCACGCGGGCGCGGGCGCCGCCATCGCCGACACCTTCGCGGCGCTGGCGGCGGCCACCGTCCCGGTCACCACCCTCCTGATCGGCGAGGGCGGTTCGGGCGGCGCCCTCGCGCTGGCCGCGCCGGGGAACACCTGGGTGACCCCGGACAGCTACTTCTCGGTCATCGCCCCGGAACTGGCCGCGGCCATCCTCAAGCGCCCCCCGTCGGCCGCCCCCGCCACGGCGGACCAGCTCCGCATCCGGCCCCAGGACCTGGTGGCGCTGGGCGTCGCCCGCGGCATCGTCGGCCCGGAGGACACCCGCTAGAGGGGCGGGCCCGCAGCCGGAGTTCGATCCGGTAGGACCGTGGCACCTGCTGGGCCGGCTCGTTGTCGTCGCTGACCAGCAGGACCCAGCCGCTAGGTCGTGTCCTCAAAGTCCCGCCTGCCCGGCGGGGCCTGCCCCGCCCTTCGGGCGGCCGACGCCACTTTGACGACACTCCCTAGGGCTGCGGCGAATCGGCGTCGTAGCGGGCGAAGTTGCGCCATCTCAGGGCCAGCAGACCCACCACCAGGACGCAGGCCAGTCCGCCGCACGTGACGGCGACGGCCGGGGAGGTCAGGTCGGCGGCGGTCCCGGCGAGGAAGTCCCCGAGCCGGGGCCCGCCGGCGACGACCACGATGAAGACGCCCTGGAGGCGCCCGCGCATGTCGTCGGGGGTGGCGGCCTGCAGCATGGTGGTGCGGAACACCATCGAGACGGTGTCCGCGTAGCCGGCCAGGGCCAGGAAGAACAGGCCGAGCCACAGGTTCCGCGTGAGGCCGAACACCGCGATGGCCGACCCCCATCCGGCGACGGCGAGCAGGATCGCCAGCCCGTGCCTCCGGATGCGGGACTGCCAGCCGGAGAACAGACCGCCCATCAGCGCCCCGGCGGCGATCGCGGCCACCATCAGGCCGACCGTTGTCGCCTCGTCGCCGTACCAGAGGAGGGCGATGGCGGGGAACAGCGCCTTCGGCTGGGCCAGCACCATCGCGGCCATGTCGGTGAAGAACGTCATCCGGATGTTGGGCCGGGTGCCGAGGAAGCGCAGTCCGTCGGCGACGGAGGCCCTCCCCCGCGCGCCCTCGGCCCGGTCCGGCTTCATCGACGGCAGCCGCCACATCGCGTAGAGCGCGGCGGTGAAGGTCACGGCGTCGATCAGATACGCCCACTCGTAGCCCCCGACGGCGACGATCAGCCCGCCCAGGGCGGGGCCGACCATCGTGCCGAAGGTCATGGTCACGGAGTTCAGGGCGTTGGCCGCGGGCAGCTGCTCCGCAGGCAGCAGCCTCGGGATCATGGCGGAGCGCGCCGGTCCGGTCAGCGCCCCGCAGACGGCCTGGAGCGCGACGACGGCGTACAGGAACCAGACGCGGTGGTAGCCGAGCAGTGCGGCCGCAGCGAGTAGGACCGACAGTGCGGCGGCGCCGAGGGAGCTGTAGAGGCCGAGCTTGCGCCGGTCCACGGTGTCGGCGACGGCACCGCCGTAGAGACCGAACACGATCAGCGGGACGAGGGAGAAGAGCCCCACCAGACCGACGGCGAAGCTGGACCGGGTGATGTCGTAGACCTGCAGGGAGATCGCGAGGGCGGTCATCGCCTGGCCGACCCAGGAGATCGTTCCGCCGAGCCACAGTCTCCGGTAGTCCGGGGACGCGCTCAGCGGGGTGAGGTCGGCGAATATTCGCCGCCGGGGGCGGGTCGGCTCAGTAGTACGAGTCACATCGGATGATAAGCATCAGCCCGTCGGCGCCCCCAGGGCGCCGTCCGCCTTCTTCGCACACCGGCAACAGTCGCCCCACCCTGCTCCGGGCTCCCGGAGCAGAGGGCTTATTGCCGGTAACTCGCCACTATCACCGGACATTTGACCGAATCGGCGTGCGCTCCTCCCCTCGGGTTCAGCTCATGATGAAAAGACTCGTATGTCCAGGGAGGCGTAGTGATCGAACCTGGCAACAGCACCACGAGCACCGGTACGACGCAGAAGACGGTGCGCCCCACCGTGCCCCTCACCGTCGGCGTCGAGGAGGAGTTCCTGCTCGTCGACGCCCGCACGCTCCGGGTGGTCCCCGCCGCCCCGCTGGTCCTGGCGACGGCCGCCGGGCTGCCGGGCGAGATGCACCCCGAAGGCACCCGCTATCAGGTGGAGATATCCACCCCGGTTGCCGACTCGGCGGCCTCGCTGCGCGCCGAACTCGTCACGCTGCGGCGCACCCTCGGGCGGGCGGCCCGCGCCCACGGCTGCCGGCTCCTGGCCGCGCCCTCGCCGGTCCTCGCGGTGGAGGGGCCGCTGCACCTGACGGATGACGAGCCGCGCCAGCGCGAGCAGCACCGCCGCTTCGGCGCGCTCACCGACACCCTGGTCAGCTGCGGCCGCCACGTCCACATCGGCACGCTCGACGTGGACACGGCGGTGGCGGTGTCCAACCGGATCAGACCATGGCTGCCCACGCTGATCGCGCTGGCCGCCAACTCGCCGTTCTGGGGCGGACGGGACACCGGCCACTCCAGCTGGCGGGCGATGGCCTGGTCCGGCTGGCCCTCGGCGGGTCCGCCTCCGCACTTCACGTCCACGGCCCACTTCCGGCGCTCCGTGCAGACCCTGCTCGGCTCGGGGGCCGCCCTGGACACCAAGATGGTCTATTGGGACCTCCGCCCCTCGGGGCACTGGCCGACGCTGGAGTTCCGGGCGCCGGACATGTCCCCGGACGTCGACTCGGCGGTCCTGCAGGCCGAACTGGCCCGCGCGCTGGTGGCCACCGCGCTGCGCGAGATCCGCGAGCAGCGCCCCGAGCCGGCCGTACGGGACGACGTACTGCGCCTGGCGCGCTGGCGGGCGGCCCACGACGGCCTGGAGGGCTTCGGCCTCGACCCGTACACGGGCGCGGAACTCCCGGCGGCCGACCTCGCGGAGGCCCTGCTGGACCTGGTCGCCCCGGAACTGGCCGCCGCCGGCGACCTGGACCATGCGGCCAAGACCCTCGCCGCCCTCCTGCGCGACGGCTCGGGCGCCCACCGCCAGCGAGCGGCCTACGCCCGCCGCCAGGACCTGACGGACGTCCTGCGCCACCTCGTGGACGAAACGGAGGACTTCTGACGGGCCGCTCCCCAGGAAACCCCCCAAGGCGCGGGCGCGCGGTCGGCGCGCCCGCGCCTCAGGACGGGACGCGGCCGGTCGAGACCCTGCGCGACGCGCCCCGCCGCGTCCCTGCGTCGCCCCCGACGTCCTGCCGCTGCTCGTCAACGCCTGCTCGGCCGCCTGCTCGGCCCCTTGCGGGCGCAGCCACCGGGCGAGCGCGCCTGACGGCCCGGCAGCCCCGGAAAACGCCAAAGCCGCAGGTGCGATCGTTTCTGCACCTGCGGCTCGCAGTGGGGCGGGTGGGACTCGAACCCACGGCCGACGGATTATGAGTCCTCTCGGGATCTTGGCGGCCTGTGCGGCTTGACTCCGATCTATGCCGTTTTCGCAGGTCAGACGCGCCGCGACGTGTCAGTTTGCTCCACTCTTTGCCTGTCTCTTCCTGCCCTTGTGTCCCCTCGCCGTCCCCGGACGGTCCACTTCAGGTCGCTTCCGCTCAGGCAGACGAGCCCACATCCGCTCAACCAGCGAGTTCCGAACTACAGCGCAGCGGATTCTCATTCCAACGCAGCGAGGCTCCGCCCCCCGTACTCGGGGAGCGGAGCCTCGTGGCCTTCAACAGGCCGGTTCGCGTGTCGGTACTGAGCTTAGTGGGCGAACCGATTACGGCCTAGTGATCTGTTGGACAACTGCCTCAGCCGCAAGTCTGGCCAGGTTGTCGACCCCAGTGATGCTTGCAGCGTTGACGTTCTTCAGGGGCTCGGCGGGATCACCTGCCGATGAGATCCTGGCCCACGCGGCCAGCACAGCGTCGACCAGGTCGCGTCGAACACCCACGCCCCCGGCGTTGTACGTGTGGCTGTCCAACCGCGGTGTGGCGTCGTCTTCGAGTTCGTGGATCAGCGGCTCGCTCATGTCGGTCATCCTGCCTCACGGGTAGTGGGGGGGTGTCGCAGTTGAGTGGGCCAGACGGAGCGGCCACTGTGCCGCGCTCATGCGGGTTCGGCTGCGGCCGCAGGCCGACGCCTCGGCTTCCGGGCGGCGGGTGTCTTCCTCCGAGTGGCGTTGGGGCTCTTGGCCTCGGGCTCGGGCTTCGTCGGCGGGTTGCTGCCCGCGTGGGGCTCGGTTGCCGACGTGGATTCCGGATCCCGACCCGCACCGGGTTCAGGTTCCTGGCCAGCATCAGATGTGGGCTTCGGGGTGGGCGTCGACGCGGGCTCTGCATGCGACTCAGCCACTGCGGCGGCGAGTGCATGGCTGAACGCCTCCTCCCACGGTCGGTGGCCGACGTAGTGGGGTTTGAACTCGAAGGCGGGCAGGAGGTCGTTGGTGAGCTTCTCGAGGATGAGGTCCGCCGGGTCGGTGTCCTCGGCATCGATGAGGGAGATGGCTGCGTGGTAGAGCTGGCCGTCGAGCAGGCCGAGGGTGGGAGGTTCGCTTTCGCCGGCGGGCTTGGCGTTTCCGATGATCCACAGCTGGACGAAGGCGCCGCCGAAGATGGGGCGGAAGCCCAGGACGCGGCCGTCCGGGTATCCCATTTCGGCCGCCCCGTTGGCGAGGACTGTGTCGCGAAGGCTGAATCCGATGCCCAGGGCATTGCAGACGGCTTCGGCGACCTGCCTTGTGGCTTCGTCGTTGATGAGCACTTCGGTCTCCAAGAGGTCATGCGGGGGCCCGCCCCGGGGTGGGGCGGGCCCGCTGGGTGGTGTTACAGCTCGGGGTAGGTGCCGGTCTGGTCGCCGAACCAGAAGCCGATGTAGTCGTCGACGACGCCGGCGAAGCGGGTGGCGGGGGCGCTGCGGCCGTAGACGACCTCGATGGCGTCGATGAGGCCGGTGTCGGGGTGGATGAGGGTGAGGTGCATGGTGACGTCGCCGTCTCGGTTGGGCGTCAGCTGGGCCTTGACGCGGCGGACGTCGTCGTCGCTGGGGGCGATGAGGATGTTGTCGCCGATGATCGTGTAGCGGTCGGCGTGGATCTGGACGGCGACGGCCTGGTTGCGGTTCATGGGGTTCCCTCCCTTTCGTTACTTCTATTCTATAGGCGTTCACGGGGGGCACAAGAACGTGCCACAAGAAGTTTGAGCAGGTCAGAACCCTAAGCGGCGCCCGTCAGGGTGGCTTCCAGGCGGCGGATGCGCGCCAGGAACTGGGCACCCTCCACCATCCGGTCCCGGCGCGCATGCGACTCCCGCCACTCGGCCGCCGCGCGAACGTACGGGTCACCTTCGGTCAACGTGTCGGCACAGGCCACCAGGACGTGCGGGCCGAGGTCCCACAAGATCGCGTTGACGGCCGCGCCGGCGGCGGCCAGGGGGTCGATGTCCGTCATGGCCCAGCCGAAGTCGTGGGGATTGAGCCCTTGCTCGCGCATGTGCTGGGCTGCGGCGCGGTACATCCCCCCGGTGCCGCTGCACGGGTCGTTGAACTTCATCCCCGGGGTCGGCGGCTCGTCGGTGAGCAGAATCCGCGCCATCAGCTCGCTGAGCTCCGGTGGTGTGTAGATCTCCGCCAGCGCCTCGCGAGCACCGTGGGACCTCATGACGGTAATGACCGCGCCGAGCACGTCGGCATCGGAGCTGCCCTGGAAGTCGGGTGCGGCGCTGGCGAGGTGAAGCAGCCCGCCGGTCAGGGCTGCGCGGGCCACCGCGCGGACGGCCTTGATGCGGTTGGGCTCGGGGCGCTCGTCGTCGAGCCACCGGTGAAGGAGAGTTGCGCGATCGATGAGGTCGGGGCGCTGGATCCACCACCTGGCCCAGCACTCTCGGAGGGCGGCGAGGAAGTCCTCGTCGTTGAGGTCAAGCCACCAGTGGGCGGCCAGGGGTGCATCCGGGCCACGCAGCGGCCACAGGGCGAGGGCTGCGACGACGCCCGCGGGGATTTCCAGTCGGTTGCCGCCGTGGGCCCCATGCCAGGCAGCTTCGACGGCTTGGGCGATGTCGTGTGCGGCGTGGTGGGGGTTGCGCTGGAGGGGTACGTAGTGCCGGTTCGCCGGGTGGGGTGGGGGCGGGGTGGGCGCGGCGGCCTGGTGCGGGCGGCGAGCAGGGATGGCGATGGTGACGGGGGCTGGCGGAGGGGGGAGGTCAGGCAGCGCCGCTCGGAAGGTGGCCGGCGGGGTGGATGCGGGGGCCTTGCGGGGCTGGTCTTCGCTGAACAGGTCGAGCTGCATGGCGTCTCTCTCGGTGAGGGTGAGGGTGGCCGATCCGTAGCCGCCCCCACCTGGGGGTCACTGGTGGTCGAGCGGGCGGCCGGTGGGGCTTCCGTGCGCCACGAACTGGTTCCACATGCGGGTCATCTCGCGGAGGGCGTCCTCCTTGGAGGTGGCGTTGACTGCGGCGACAGCGAGGCCGTCGTCTGCGATCTGCCGGAGTCGGCTGTCGTGTGCGGCTCCTCCGACTGGCGGCTGCTCGGCGCTCACGGGACGGATGGTGTTGCCATCGGCGCGGAAGGTGACCCACCAGATGGGGCGCGGGGGGTACAGGGTCAGGAGTGCGGCGAGGTGGGCGCTGGCCTCGCTGGCCAGGCGGGGGACGGCATCGGGACCGACGAGCTGCAAGGCGAGGTCGAGCAGTTGAGGTGCGGCGAAGTAGCGCAGTAGGTCCCGGTACTGGGCCAGGGGCAGGTTCGCCAGGTCGTCCGGGCGGTCTCGCCAGCTGCGGTCGAGGGCCTTTTCGACGTTGGTCAGTGCGGCCTTCAGGTGGCGCTCGTCTGGCTGGTGCACGAAGAGAAGCAGGGCCATGGCGCCGAGGTGGTGCTCGTGGGTGGGTATGGAGGCGGGTTCGTGTCGCTTCACGGTGACTCCTGGGTAGGTGAGGCCCGCCCATCCCCTCCAAATGCCTATTCTATAGGCATTCAGGGCAGGGGTGGGCGTGCATAAAGGGAACTGAGGGGGCGATCTTCAGCGCGTCAGGAGCGTTCGCGGGCTCGGATAAGGGCGTACGCGGTGACGATGAGGATGTCGAGGCCGATCCAGACCAAGAGACCGACGGCGACCTGCTGGAAGTTCATTGAGCGTCTTTCCGTTGGAGCGAGGCCCGGGCGGCCGGCGGCGGCCGCCCGGACATGGAGGGTCAACCGCGGCAAGCGAGGGTGCCGCACAGAACCCGGAAGATGACGGCGGCCGACTCCAGCTCGTCGCAGGGGTGGGGCCGGTCGGCCATGGGAATGAGGAGCGCGAGGAGCGCGTCGACGATCTCGTCGGCGAAGAGGAACTGCCAGTCGGCGTCGGTGGAGCCGAGCATGCGCCGGGCGGCTTCCGTGAGGGTTTCGTCGATCAGCCCCATCAGCCCCACGACCTCGGCGCGGTCGAGCCGGGCGTCGGCGCTCAGCTTGGCCTCGATGTCGCCGCGCTGGTAGGTGCCGAGCATCATGCTTCCCTCCCCTGGATCCGGAGGGGCTTCCCCCCTCTCTCTGTTTCTATTCTATATGCATTTCGGGGGGTGGCAAAGATCGCCCGGCAAGAACTTGGCGTGAGGCAGGACTATTTCAGCAGGTCAGAGCCACCGAGGTCTCGGATGTGGAGGGCGAGCCGGGGACTGGCCGCTACCTCTCCGATACGCATGTCGGGGCCGACAAGACGGGTGTGGTCGTCGTCCTGGAGCACGCCCTGGTCCACCATGCCGTCCAGCAGCGCCTTGAAGCTGGGGTACCAGTTGGCCGGGTCTCGGCGCCGGCGGTCCTGCGGGTGGAACACGCCTATGACGTGGACCCGGTCGAGGCTGGGCAGGCCTCGCGAGGCAAAGCGTGCGGCCTGCCGCAGGGCTCGGGTCTTCTGCGCTCGCTGATGGTGGTGGAGCCGATCGTTGGCGTTCAGCAGGTCCAGGCCCGGCGGCAGTCGGATGAGGAAGCGTCGGCCGGGCAGGCCGTCGAACCAGTCCTTCTCGGCGGCCCCCGCGTGGGGCAGGGCGGCCTGGGCCTCGTCCTCGCTGGCGGGCGCGTACCCGGTCAGCCTGGGCTTGCCGGTGCGGGTTCGTGCGGTGGGGTGCAACGACACGGTGAGGATCTCCCGGCGGCGCTTGCCCGTGTTGGCGTCGACGACGACGGCTCGGGCTTCGCCTTCGGTGTAGCTGACCACGCGCAGCCGGACGTCTCCCAGGTCCATCGGGTGGCAGGAGACGAATGTCCGGCCGGGCCAAATGTGGGTCATGATCAGCTCCTTGCTGGTGGGGGTGCCGGGCGGGGGCGGAGACCGGTCGCCCCCGCCCGGGGTGTTCAGCGGGTTTCGGTGGACGGGTCGTCGGCCAGGTCCCAGACCCATTCCAGACCCGCGCCGGGGTAGAGACCCTGCTCGGTGGGGCTGATGATCCGCGTGATGCCCTTCGGGCCGTCCTGCTCGTAGTAGCCCCAGCTGATCGCGAGGACGACGGCCTGGGGATTGCCGCTGGCGTCAGTGCCTCCCTCGATGACGTGTACGGCATCTACTCGGTCGTGGCCGTGTCTGGCCACGTCGGCTGCCGTGTCAGCGGCTATGGCGCGCATGGTGTCGAGCGAGAAGTACGGATTGACTCCTCCGTGCATGCCCGGTCCGCTGACAAGGGCGGGGTACGTCCGGCCGTCGAAACCCATGACGTCGGCGGGGATCATCGTGACGAGGGCGGGGGTCATGACTGCTCCTTGTGTATGGCTGCGCCTGGGCTGACTGGGGCGGGACTGGGGTGGGGGCAGTCGCTGCCCGTGGCGGCCACCCCGGTCAGGCTGGCGCTCAAGGCCCCCGCGTCCACGAGCCGCAGGGCCAGGGATCGTTTCCGGCCCACGGGGTGCGCGGCGTAGCCGGCGCAGATGGAGCCGACGCCAGTGCCGAGGGTGTCGTGGCAGACGATGTGCCCCTCGCTGGCGATGGTGTGGGCAGTGAGCTGGGCAAGGCGGCCAGGTGCGAGGTGCATCAGGTTGCCGGGGCGGAAGATGCACGTGGGGCATAGGTCCGCGCAGATTCGTACGGTTCTGGTCTGCGGGTCGGCGACAGGGTCGACGTGGTCGGTCATAGGTGGTGGGATCCCCTTCGGGTGGCGCCCCGGGGTGGGTCCGGGGCGGCCGTGGAGCAGGTCAGGCGGCGTCGGCAGCAGCGGCGTCTGCTGCGGTGTTGTCCTGGTGGGCGACGGCCTCGATGACGACGCCGGCGTATGTGCCGTAGGTGCGCCGGACGGTCGCGTTGGGGTACGCGTTGGAGGGCCTGGTGTGCGAGTCGGGGTTCTCGCTGCCGATGAGGGCCGCCCACCGCTCGTAGATGCCGGTGTCGGGCCGGTCGAAGTAGAGCTGGATGCCGAGCCGGTGGTGGTCGTTGTCGTCGAATACGGGGCCGAGGTCGATCCGTGGAACGGGCAGATCCGGGTTGGCCTGGGCGATCAGGGCAATGGCGGCCACCGGGGCCAGGAGGTCGCGCATGGTGGGGTCGGTCATGGTCGCTCCAGTCAGGATGCTTCGTCGAGGGCGAGGGCAAGCTGCTCGTGGCGGTTGAGGTGGTTGTCGCACTTGGTGCACATGCGTTCGGCGGCACGCCGGTGGGCGCGGACGCCCTGCTTGCTGCCGCAGGACTGACGGCCGACGGGCGGAAGGAGCTCGCTGTCGTCGGCTCCGTCGACCGCGGCGAGGATCGTGCCGTCGTTCCAGATGCGGCCGCCGCACACGCCGTCGAACGCGGCCTTGGCCGGGTTGACCTGGCGGATGCATGCGGCCCTGAACGGGCAGCGGCCGCAGACGTACAGGAGCGGGTCGCAGATGTCGCGCAGGCCGCTGATGTCCGTCCAGCGGTCTGCGGCGGGCGAGAAGTTGTCGTCGCCGAAGCAGGGGGCGTGAGCGGTCACGTGGGTTTCGGTGGTCTGCCGGGGTCCGGTCACAGGACGGCCTCCAGTTGCTGGCCCAGCCACTTCGCGACGTTCACGGAGACCGCGTTCCCGGCCTGCATGGTCTGCTCGGCTTGGTTGCCGTAGACGACGTACTTCTGGGGGAACCGCTGGCCGAGGAGCTGCTCGCGCGGGTTCAGCATGCGGAAGTAGCAGTCCTCGACGGCGGGTGCGGTGCGTACGAGACCGGCGGAGTCGCGGGTGGCGAGGGTGTGGATCGGTTCGGCCGCAGTCTTGACGGCGGCCTTGCGGTAGGGGATGACGAGGGTGTTTCGGGCGATGGCTGGGGCGACGCCGCCGGGCACGACGAGTCCGTGGTGGTTGCCCTGGGCGGTGACGGTCGCGAGGGGGTCGGTGGCCCGGGACGCTGTGGCGTTGTTGCGGTACTCGATGATGAACGGGTCGACGGTGACCAGGGCCTCGCTCTCACGGGTGAGGCGGGTACGCAGCGGGACGTCCACGGATGCGGGCTCGGTGTTCCACGATCCGCCGGTGGGAACGAGGAGGGCATCGCCTTGCTTGACGGTGCGGGTCGGCAGCGGCTGGCGGCCGATGGCGAATGCGCGGTCGCCGCCGTTCTTGCCGTGGACGAGGTTGATGCCGCTCGGCTCGTACGGGAACTTGGCCAGGCCCGACCGGATGCGGGCCATGGTGGTCTCCGCCAGCGGCTTGCGGCGGTCGCCGATGCGGCCGCCGAGGTCGGCCCAGTTGATGATGTCGCTTGCTGGCCGCACGTACGGCTCAACCATCGCGTGGCCGCAGTCCGTGTTGGGGCAGCAGTAGATGTAGTCCCTCCGGTACTTGCCGATGCGCTGCTTCTCGTTGTTCCAGGATTGGCGGGCGGGCACGTCCTCGCCGCAGTCCACGCAGTGGGCGAGGGGGCGGGGCTCGACATCGGGTGCGCGCATGGTCTTGAGGGTGAAGACGCAGTACATGCGGTCTCGCCACTGGGGGGCGCGCAGATTCGTTTCGTCTCCGACGTGGGCGCTCGAGACGGAGACGATCTGTGCGCGGTAGCCGAGCTTGTCCATGGTGGCGATCCACTCGGGGAAGAGCAGCCAGTCGAGGCCGAATTCGACGACGTTCTCCACGATGACGGCCTTGAACTTCTTCGCCTCGGCGGCTCGGACGACGCACCACGCGGTGGCTCGGGTGCGTTCGAAGGCGTCCTTGGGGAGGGAGTTCCAGTCGTCGAGACCGTCGAGCATGTCGAGCTGTTCGGATTCGCGGCGGCGGCCGCCGGCGGGGCTGATCTCGGTGCAGATGACGGACGCCCACAGCACGTCCGCGCGGGGCAGGTACTTCATGGGGAAGCCGGTGATGTCGATGCAGGCGTGGTCGGCGTTGGGGTGGTTGGCGGCGTGGCTGTCGATGGCGAGCTGCCAGTGGTTGACGCCGAGGACGAGCTCGTATCCGGCTTCGGTGAGGCCGGTGCTGCTGCCGCCGGCGCCGCACAGGAGGTCGATGACGCGGTTCACGGTGGTGGTGCTCCAAGAGGTCTGCCGGGGCCCCGCCCCGGCGGGAGGCCGGGGCGGGGCAGGGTGAGGCGGGGTGAGGGGTCAGAGGGTGCGCAGGCCGCCTGCGGCCTGGGCTACGCGGAGGAAGGCGATCCAGCGGGCCCAGGTCTGGTCGCCGAAGGGCAGTTCGGCGCAGTCGTAGTTGGGGTGGGCCTCGTAGCGGGCGAGGGCGGCGGCGATCTCGTCCGGCGTGGTCCAGAACCCGTCGTTGTAGCGGAGCTTGTACGCGGGGATGCCTTCGGGCTGCTCTTCGGTGGCCTCGCGGACGCCCTGGTAGGCGGCGACGAATGCAGCCTTCGCGCTCTGCTGCTCCTCGGTCAGCTCGGCCGTGTCCGAGAGGTGGGCAAGCTCGACGCCGTATTCCTCCAGGGTGGGCCACTGCGGGCGGTCCGTCTCAACCGTCATGCCGAAGTGGGCCATGGTGTCGAGGAGGCTGGCGCCCTGGAGGCCGGACAGGTAGAGGGTGTCGTTCGGGCCGCCCCCGCGGATGGCGCGGTTCTCGCCAACGATGAAGAAGTCGTAGCTCATGTGCTGTCTCCAAGAGGTCTGAGCCCGGCCGCCGCGGCGGCGGCCGGGCGGGGCGTCACAGCGCGGCGGCGCGGATCAGGTCGAGGCGGTAGCGGACCGTGTCGCCGTTGTCGCTGAGGAGTTCACAGAGCGGGGACCAGGTGTCGCGGTTGGTGTTGTCGAGCTCGCACGCCCAGGCGTTGAGGTGGTATTCGGCGCCCGCTTCTTCGAACTCCCGACGGGTACCGTCGCCGGTCCAGTAGGCACCGGATGTCCTGACCGCCCCTTCGGCGGTGCAGAGGAGTTCCAGGCCGGTGGCATCGAAGGGGGCGGGGTACTCGTGGCCGGTGAGGATGTCGCGCACCTCGGCCGCGAGCAGCAGGCACATGGTGCGGGCGACGTCGTCTGCCTTGGCGTCCGGGGCCTCGGCGCGATCGAGCGCCTGGGCGAGGTGATTGTCGTCGGGGAGCTGATAGCTCTCTCCGGTGTTCTGCGTCATCGGGTTCTCCAAGAGGTCTGTGGGTCCCGGCCGCCGTGATGGCGGCCGGGCGGGGTGCTACTTGTGGGCGGCGTGGATGCGGTGCTGTCCGCCGCAGGTCATGCAGCGCGGGGCCCGCATCCGGGTCTCGTAGCGCAGCTCCTGCGCGACGATCACGGCGAGTCCGGCGGCGATGCCGCAGGCGAAGGCAAGAAGCCAAGTCACGGCTGCCTCCCGTCACGCACGTCGCACGGCCCGGTCAACTGCGCCACGGCGATCAGCACGCCTTGGGCGTCGCCGGTCAGCCGCGCGTTCTCGAGGGCGGCCTCAACGCGCTCGCGCTGCTGCGGTGTCTGCGGGTGGGCAAAGATGTGGTTGCAGGAGGGCTCGTTGTTCTGGGCCTGCTGGTCGCTCATGCCGCTCGCTCCGCGTTCCAGCCCGCCAGGGTGACGGCCACGGTGACGACCGCCCCGTCGTGGACCCAGACGGACAGCGGCCACTCGTTGCCGCCCTGCTGGTGAAGGGGGCGCCACCCCATGAGGCGGAGCATGGCCACTTCCCGGTTGTAGCGGGCGACGGCGTCCAGGGAGCGCGGGAAGCAGTCGCAGATGTGCTCCATGCCGGAGAGGTCGCTGCGGAGTCCGGAGATGCTGACGGCCTTGACGGGGCTGAACCGGAGACCGAGCCGACGGCGGGCGACGAACGCGGTGATCGCGTTGAACAGCGTTACGTGGTCGTTGCCGTGGGCGGCGTGCGCGCCTGCCTCGGTGGAGTCGTAGATGACGTCCCGGATCGTCGGGTTGTGGTCGCTCAGGCGCTGCACGAGCCAGCCCCGGACCTGATTCGGGTCGGTGGGCAGCACGTCGTCCGACGAGATGTGCAGGTAGCTGTAGTCGGCCAGTTCGGCGGTGATGCCGTACATCCCGCCGCACAGCTCGATGTCGGCGACGAGCGGCATGCGGCGGAGCGGGGTGATGACCGGCTCGTAGGCGTCCCACAGTGCCCGCCAGAGCGGGTCGGTGGTGTTGCCGTGTTCCGGCATCGGGGCGAGCTGGAAAGCCTCGCGGTTCATGATCTCTCCAAGAGGTCGCTGGCGGTCAACAGTACAGAGTTGGGATCTATCTTTGAAGGCGCTTCAGGGCGCCTTCATGGAATCGAACCCCTCCCCTGCTTCTTCTATTTTATATGCATCCGTGGGGGTGTCCACATTCCTGCGGGACTTTCGTGCCGGGGCTGAACTCTTTTTCCGGGCAGCGTCCTTCCAGTTTCGGACCGCGCTCTTGGCCGCACTCTGCGCCTCCAGCACGGCCCCGGCCCGGAGGTCGGCGAGACGCCGGCGCTCGTCCGCATCACGGTGCCACTGATCCCAGTGGTCGTCGTTCGCCTGCCGCGCGACGTCACGCTCCTGGGCCTGCTGCCTCTTGCGCTCCGCGCGCGGATTGGTGCCACAAGCGCGGCAGGAGGAAGCGGGCTTGTCTACGTGCTTGGCACATCCCCGCCCCTGCGCCGGGTCCTGCTGGTCGGTCATACCGGCCTCGCCGGAAGGCTCCCCTGCGGCGCCAGCCGCGGGGGTAGGGGGGAAAGGAAGAACAGAGGAAGAACCAAGGAAGGAAGGGGTTCCACCGGTGGAACCGACAGGGTTCCCAGCTTGGAACTTCCCGGGTTCCACCGGCGGAACCCGGCTTTGGTCACCCGCAGGGTTCCCCGCGTGAAACCCACCCTGTGGAGGCTTCTCCTGCGGAGCCTGAGCCTTGTCCTTTACCCGGTCCTCGACGTCCTGGGCCGTCATCGCAGGCTTGGCAGGAGCTGCCCGCTTCACGCCCGGTCGCGCCTTCGCGGCGTTCTTCGGAGCGGCCCGCTGGGCCTCCAGGCGTGCCTTGAGGTCGGCGGTGCTGGGGATTGGAGGGATGCCGTTGGGAAAGACCCTGTAGACCGCAGCACGCCCCGCCTTGCCCGTCTGGACACGCTCCACCAGGCCCTTGGCGACCAGCTCGGTGACCAAGGTGATCGCGCGCTTCTCGTTGACGCCGACCCAGGCGGCCAGTCGCGCCAGGCCCGGACGGGACAGGCGGGTCTCGTCGTCGGCGGAGTCGGCGAGCTTCTGCAGCGCGAGTTTCTGGCTCTGCGAGATCACTTCCTTCGGCAGGTAGCTGGCAACGACCATCAGGTGGATAGACAACGGGGCCCCTTGGCGGTGTTTCTGGCAGGACGGGGGGCCCCGCCACTGCGGCGGTCGCAGTGGCGGGGCTGATGAGGACGGGCGGGGGCCCGCTACTGGGGGACGGGGGTGACTCGGATGGCGCGCGTCGTCTTCTTCGCGGCCGTCCGCATGGGGATGGCCATCCCGACTTCCTTCATTACGACCTCCATGCGCTCGAAGTCGGCTCCGGACTTCTCGGGGACCGGCACACCGAGGGCGTCGAAGGTGTCGATCATTGCCTCGCGGTCGACTTCCTGGACGGCATTGCCTCCAGTCCACGCGAGCTGGTTCAGGCCGTAGATGCCCGCCGGCGAGTCATCGAGCTTCTTGCGGACCCTCGCCTTGATCCGCTTGCCCTCGGCCTCCATCTCGTGGCCGCGCACGTACTCGGACAGCGCCGCTTCGCGGTCGGCGTCATCGTGGATGAGGACCGTTTGCACGGCAGCTCCGGGTGTCTTCGGATCCCCCCAGCACGGGGTGCGGAAGGGACAGTTGTCGCAGATGGGGTCCAGTCCCGGCCCGTCAAAGGACCGGCTGGCTTCCTCGGGGGTCTCGTACTCCATGACGCGCTGTACCCACCAGCGGGCGCGGGTGGCTTCGGCCTTGTCGAAGTCGAACTCCTGGACGTGCTCAGCCCCGTTGTCGCGGTTGACGAAACGGAACCGGATGCGCCGGACGTCGACCTTGCCGAGCCGCGCCAAGGGCTTCTGTCCGTGCTTGTCCTCCCAGCCCACCGTGCGCAGCAGATCGGCGTACAGGTAGACCTGACGGATCTCCGCTGCGGTGGCTCCGTAGCGGACCACCTTGTCCCACAGGAAGGTGCTCTTCGTCTTCACGTCCTCGACGGTGACCACGTCGGCCGGTTCCGTCGGCCGCAGGCGCTTGGGCAGTCGTGCGGCAGTGGGAGCGTCGAGGTGGACGGCATCGACGTGGCCGCGGATGGTGTCGTCGGCCACCGACGTCTCCACGAGCCACCCGTACTCGGTACGGGCGGAGCCCAGCAGCCCTTCGTGAAGGTAGGTGCCGAGAATCGCGGCGCGCTTGTCAGAGCTGTCCGTCCGTTCGGCGCCCGACAGGATGTATGCAGCCCTGCGCTCGCACACGGTGTCGGACGCGCCGAGCTGACGCTGGAGCGACCTGGGACGCCGCGCGTCCTGGGTGTGCGCTGCGGGCCACAGCGACGGGCTGCTCACAGGCTGGGCAGTCATCAGGCCGCCTCCCCTTCGGTCACGCCGTCGGCGCCCTTGCCCCGCTCGACTGCGGCGCGCAGCTGCGCAGCGACGTCGCCACTGAGCGCCTGATCCATGTCGTCCTGGGGGTTCTCGATCTGGACGAGTCGATCGCTGATTGCCGCCTGGATGGTCGACGCCTCCTGCCGGGTGAGCCCCGACACGTCAGGCCGCGTCTTTCGCCACAGCTCGGCGAGGGCCTCCTTCTCCGTGGTCTCCTCCACCCGCTTGAGCCACGGGGCCAGCCTGTCGCCGGCGAGCACCGGCATGACGCGGGGCTGAGACTTCGCGGAGCAGCCCAGCCGGTTGAAGACCAGGTCCTCGATGGAGAAGTCGGCCAGCCGCAACGGGCGGCGCTTCTCAACTCGGAGGCGAAGTGACCTCGCCTTGATGATGTGCGGGTCCTCGTCGCGCTTCATGCGCACCCACACGGTGGAGTCGAACCCGAGGTCCTTGTGGCCGGAGACTTTCCACTCCTTACGGCCCGAGACGGGGTTGCCGTTGTCGTCCACAGCCGAGACTTCCTTGCCGCGAGCAAGCACGATCGCGATGCCGGGAAGCGTCTGGAGGAGGTGCATGACCCGTGCCCAGCGGTCAACGGCGTCGTTCCACAAGTTCATGGGGATGTCGATGCCGGCGTCGGGGTCGGAGGCGAGCACGACCTTGTTCTTCCTGGTGCGACGAGCTCGCTCCTGGGTCCAGTTGGTGAGCATGCGCCACAGCGCGGATCCGGAGTCGATGACGAGGACCACGGGCGGCTCACCAGCTTCGGCGGCGCGGCACGCTTCTGCGTGGACGGCCTCGACCTGTTCCAGGATGTCGCGGTAGGAACCGTCGTGGTCGATGACGAGGTAGTCGGCGCCCTCGATGGCCGCGTACTCGTCGGCGGACCCCTCTGACAGGTCGATCCAGTAGGTCTGGCCGGTGAGCGGGGAGGCCGAGAATTGGGCGGCGGCGTAGGACTTGCCGCTGCCCTCCTCACCCTCGATGAGGACCAGCGGGTACGGGACCTGGCCGGTCGGCTTGCGGGTTTTGAGCTTGGGGGACGCCGGTCGCGTCGGCGTCTGCTGCTGGGACACGTCTCTCCAAGAGGTCGTGGTGTGGGTCAGGCAGCGCGCAGCGCACGGATCTCGAAGAAGTCCGCCCAGTCGGGGCGGTTGCCGATGAGCATGCGTACGTAACGGCTGCGGTAGTCGTTGTTCAGCCGGAACTCATCGCCCCGCGTTGCCTCGCCGTAGCGGTAGCGCAGGAGCTCGAAGAGCATCCCGATGCCGATGCGCTGGAATCCCCTGTCGATGGCGTCCTGGACGAGGTTCTCCAGGTGACGCATGACCCAGGGATTCAAGGCGTGGAACGCCTCGAACCGCTGCTGGATGGTGAGCTCGCGGACACCGTCCGGGAGGCGCACGGGCTGGATGTCGTCCAGGCCGAACAGGGTGGGCTGCTCAGACATGATCCCCCCTCGGGATACAAACCAACGGTTCAGTGTTGGAATCTATCTTTCGATGTGGGGTCATGTCGATCTCGAACAGCACCGGCAGGCTGCGGCGGATCTCGCACGAACGTCTCCTCGATGGTCGACCCGGAACTCGCGGTAGCCATCGCAACGCGATGACATGCCACTATTCTATATGCAATTGGGGGTTGAAACAAGAACTGGATCACCTCAAATGGTGCTTAAACGGCGTCCTTTGCGACTCCCGGCCCGCGGGGGATGATCCTCGACCCATGGCCGTCGTAGGTCCCCGCCAGGAGCGCATCACGCGCCCCCTCGTTGATCGTCCAGCCTCCGCCGCGGGCGCTCGCCTTCAGCGCCGGCGCGTCCTCAAGGAGGGGTTCGAGGAGCCAGATCGGCGAGCCCGAGAGGGTGTAGTCCGCCGGCCGAAGCCGCCCCGTCTTCGCGGCATTGCGGACTCCGGCGCTGTCGGGCAGCCCGAAAAGCACCGCGATCTCCGACTGCCCCACCATCGCGGGGAGGTCTTCGACACGCGATTCCCAGTACCCCGGCTGCTGTTCCTCCACGAGGCGCTGGAGAACGGCCTCGTCCAGCTGCTTCGGCCGGGGGGTTGTCGCGCCGTACCGCTTCGCGAAGTCCAGCAGCCAGTACGGCGAGCCCGAGATGATCCGTGCGTACTCGTAGTCGAGCCGCTTGTCGCGACTGATCCACTGACTCACCTGAAGCGGGCGCACGCCGTAGAGCGCCGCAAACTCCTTGACCCCCACCAGGTACGGCTTGCCGTCTTTCGCCTGACGAACCACTTTCACTCCTCACCCGCGCCAGCTCTGCATATAGATTGTATCCATGGTGTCGGGGGGCCGGATGCGGCGTTCTGCTTGGTATGGTGGTGGTTCCAAGAGGTCGAGGGCCCCTGCCGTGAGGCAGGGGCCCTCTTCCATGTGCGGGTCGGATCAGGCGGTCGGCGCCGGCGGCGGCGTGTCGTACTTCGGCGGGCGTGCGTAGCCCAGCAGCCAGCCGAACCGCGGAGAGACGTGCTGCTCGGCGAGGCGGAACAGGCCGTAGTAGGCGAAGATGACGGCCGGGGTCAGGACCCCTGTGACCGCGTCAGCGGGCAGTTCCAGGCCGACCTTCAGCGCCAGGGCTACGAGCCAGCCGACAGCGGCCGGGACGCCGGTGCGGATCAGGGATGCGTACAGGTTCAAGGCTGCTCCTCGAAGGTGGGGATGGGTCAGGCGAAGAGACGGCGCCACGTCTCGGGGCCGGGGAGGCCATCGGCGTCGTTACCGCTCCACCCCTGGGCGCGCTGGAAGGCGGCCGTGTTGAGCCGGTCGGCCTCGCCCCACTCGGGGCTCGGGCCCACGCGGTAGTGCGAGCCGAAGCCCTTCTTCACGAGCTGCTGGCCGAGGCGCAGGATGTGCTCGTTGGACTTCCCCGGGCCGAAGGCGTTGCGGCCGGGGAACACCGGGGCTCCTCCCTGCGGAGGCTTGGTTCCGGTGGGCGGCTTGCTGCCGGCGTCGGCCAGGATTCCCGACACCCGGCGCCGGAACGCGTCCATGTCGAAGGTGGGGTCGATCTTGCCGGGCTGCCACTCCTTGTGGGCGATCACGGAGGCCGCCGTCCACCCGTGCGCGCGGCACAGCGCGGCAGCCCACTGGGCGGCCGCCTCGACCTGCTCGGGCGGCCACGGGTCCTCGCCGTCGCCCAGGTTGATGAGCTCGGCACCGTAGAAGTGGGTGTTGCCGTCGATGTCGGCCCTGGTGTCGGTCGGCAGGGCGGACTCAGCGCGCACCGCAGCCAGAACCCTGCTGTCGCCCTTGCCCGCGTGGTTGGTGCGGCCGTGCCCGACCTGGTGGATCACCCCCGCCTTGTCGATCACGGAGTGGCACAGGGGTCCGGGCAGGTCGCTGTGCCCGTCGTAGCACAGCGAAACCGAGTAGGCCGTGCCCCGGCTCACCGTGTGGTGGATCATGACGCCGTGGACAGGGCCGAAGGGCCCTCGGTGGTTGCGGTTGTGGTTACGCCAGTCGCCTACCTCCTCGACGGTGAGGCCGGCGGCCTTGAACGCGGACAGGACTCGGTCCGCGGTGAGCGGTGTTGCCATCAGGCGCTTTCCAGAACTCCCCCGCGCCGGGATGGGTGTTAGAGGTCCAGCTTGGCCAGCAGCACAGCGACGAGGAGTGCGACCACGACAGGTGCGACGAGGGCTGAGAGAGCCAGGCGCCGGTTCGTTCGGGCGTCGGCTGCCTCGCGTTCGCGCTGTTCCCGAAGCTCGTCGAGGTCGTCTTCGAGAGTGCCGATTCGCTGCTCGACCGCCCGCTGGTCGGCGGCGTACACGTCCTTGGTGACCATCTGCTCCAGCCGACTGGCCAGGGCTGCGAAGTCAGCGCGAAGATCGTCACGCAGCTGCTGAACAGCGCGGAGCAGCTCCCAGGGCGTGGGATCTTGGTTCGGGCTGGTCACGGTGCTCCCCAGTGAGTCGGCCCCGCGCCAGTCCTCAGTCTACGGCTGGTGCCGATCGGTCCCGATTCACTTCACGTACGTGACCTTGAGCTGTGGCGGGTGCCCTTCCCCGACGCCTTCGGCACGCCCGTAGTAGTCCAGGGAGGTGTTGTTGGGGTCAAGCGCAACTCCCCTCCAGCTCGTTGAGTCGAAGATGGAGGTGATGTCGATCCACTTCCCGACGTTCTTGCCCCACTCGATCGTCTGGGAGTCGCTGTCGCAGCTGAAGGTACCGGGGCGGGATGCGTGGCTGTGGGCCTTGATGACGGCCTTGCCGCCCGAGTTGTAGTACCAGTGCGCGTAGTACAGGTAGAGCTCGACGCTCTGGATGGAGGCCCCTGCAAGGTCAGAGGCCAGGGACGACGGGAAGCCGATCAAGGCGGCTTGGGTTCCGTTGGTGCTGGAGTAGTACCCCTGGACGCACTGGGAGTTGTAGTAGCTGTTGTAGCCCGCGCGGTTGGCGTAGCTTCCCGACCAGCTCGCGGTGTACGTCTTGGTGTACTGCTGCTTGGGCGGTGTGGCGGTGCCGCCGCCGGCGTTGAGGATCCCGGTGTCGGGGACGTAGGGGCCGATGTCCTCCACGAGCATGTGGGCGGGGAATCCGGCGCCACCGAACATGGTCAGCACCTGGCCGGCCGGACCGAACTGGACCCGGAAGGTCGTCAGGAGCCGATGCAGTCCCGCACCGAGGTCCCGGCCGGGCTGCACGGTTTCCAGGTGCACGCGCTGCCAGCCGCCTCCGAGGGGAAGGACGGTCTCCTGGAGGCTCGGCGAGTTGATCGAGGGGGTGCTGGCGCCTCCGTCCCGGAGGGTGACCACGGCTTCGCCTCCACCGGCATTGGGGTCGACGTGGGCGTCGAAGACGATGCGGTACATGCGGGTCGGGTCGCTGTTGAAGGCCAGCTCCATGAAGCCGTACGTGCCAGCGCCACCCTGGACTCCCCCGGTGTACCGGCCGATGGCGACGACGCCGCGGGGGGCTTCCGCCAGGCGGGAGTCCAGCCGGACTCCGCCAACGCTGAACGCGCCGGCTACGGCAAGGTCGCCGAAGGCTCCGTTTCCGCGATCGTCGATGGTGGCCACCGCCGCCCCGTCGGAGCCCGCGAGGGTGAGGAAGTTGGGCTGGCCGGTGACGAGGCTTACGCGTTCGCCGCCCTCGTTGTCGTACAGGCGAAGTCCGACGGGGCTGATCTCTGCGCGGGCTCCGGTCGGCCTTGATCCGATGACGATGCGGCAGTGGGCGTTGTCGAAGGTCACCGTGCCGACGCTGCTGGCGTCGGCCAGGAGCTTGATCAAGCCGACGGCGGCCTGCGGAGGGGCCGCGAGTGGGGCCAGACCGGAGAGGGTCTGCCAAGGCGATCCTGGGGTGGGCGTGGCGTTGACGGAGCTGTACCCGAGCAGTGCACCGGTAGCGTCGTCCCACCGCACGTACATGCCTACCTTGCTGCCGTTCCAGTCGGCCGAGGTCTGAACGTCTACGGACAGCCAGACCTTCTGCCCTGCCGTCGCGGGGAAGGAGCCGAGCTGCAAGTTGTAGTTCGCGGTGGCCGTGGCGGTGCAGTCGACGCGCAGGGCCTTGGCGCTGTCGCGCCCCGGGGTGACCACCGTCCAGTCGGTCTTCAGTCGGCCGACGGTGATCGGTCCTTCGAAGCTGGGGTCAGCGACCAGGTTCCCGTCCACGCCGATCGCCAAGTGCGTCGCGTTGAGCTGGCCTGCGGCGATGTGGCGTGCGACCAGGGTGTTGGTGGCGATCTCGTCGCCGGTCAACGAGAGCGCCTTGACCTCCTTGGCGGTCAGGGTCTTCGCTGCGACCTTGGTCGCGGTCACGGCTCCAGCGGCAAGTTCGGGAGTCCCGATGGACTCGGCGAGCACCATGCCCGCAGCGACGACCGTGCGCACTTCGACGTTGTCGTAGTCCAAGGTGCCGCCGGTGCCCAGGTAGATCGAGAGCGCGACGATGGCTTTGACGGCACCGGCCGGTGCCTGGACCTGGGCGCTGTAGCGGGTCCAGGGCCCTCCCGCGGTGGGGGTGGCCTTGAGGATGCCGTAGGAGAGGACCGCTCCGGCTGCATCGAGCCAGCGCATGTAGAAGCGGGCCGAGTCGCCCGCCCAGTCCGAAGAGGCCCGTATGTCGGCTGCGAGGAAGAACCGGTCCCCGGGGCTGACGGGAAGCTCGGTCAGTTGCAGGGGTTGTGTGGTGGGAGCTGCAATCCCGCGCACAGCGCGCGGGGACCGGTTGCCGCTGGTCGTGGACCACGCCGCATTCGCCAGGAGCAGCTGGGCGGTGAGCTGGCCCTCGAACGACGGATCCGGAACTAGGTTGCCGGTACCGACGCCGAGCTCGGTGTGTCCGACAGCTCCGACCTGGATGTGCATACGCCCGACAGCGTCTTCGGCCAGTTTCGTCTCGTCGATGATGCCGTCGAGGACGTCCTGCGCGACAACGGCTGCCGGGCCAGTGGGACCCGCCTGCGGAGAGGGGTCGCCCGCGGTGCCGGAGCTGTTGCGAGCCATGAGGCGTACGAACAGGGGCTCGCTGGCCGGGATGATGAGCGTGCCGCCCCGAGGCGATTCCAGGGTGCCGCGCAGCGTCGTCTCGTTGATGAAGAAGCCGTCGGTGCTGCCCGCGTGGATCTCTATGCGGGAGAAGTCCAGCGGTGGCACCTGGGCATCAAGGAAGCCTCCGTCCCAGGTGACTGCCACGCCGCTGAGGACTGGGGCCAGCGCGGGCTTCGCGGGCTGGGGCGGGGGCGGGCCGTTGACCGCGACGACGCCGGAGGTGCCGTCCGGCTGCTGACCGATGACGGCGCGCAGGGATCCGCTTTCGTCGAAGACCTCGAGGGCGGTGTCTTCGAGAGAGGCATGCGCGAGTCGGCTGGATCGTTGGGCGGTGGCGAGGCGGCGTTCGATGGCGGCCAGACGGGTGCCGATGTCGATGTTGGTCATGCGTCTGCCGCCCCGTAGTGGAAAGCGTCGGCGCGCTCAAGCAGGACGGTCACGGTCTCTCCTTCGGGTCCTCCAGTGCGTACGCTCCAGCCGACGATGCGCATCCACCCTGCGAAGTCGGCCCAGTCGGTGCTGACCTGCGTGAAGACGTCGTCTCCGATCTGAAAGGCACCGAGGGGTGCGGCAGGGTGGTCGGGGCGGATGCTGATCTGTTCCACGGTGCCCCGGAGCTGGCGGCGCTTGCGTTCAGCCGCAGCCCTGCGCGCGAGGATGTCGGTGCCCTTCACGTCTGGCAGCGCAAGGACGGACTCCATGCGGAGCCGCCCATCGCGGACGGAGTCGACGTGGCGCCGCCGGGAGCGGCCTTCGCCGGCGCCGGTGGCGATGATCGTGTTGGCGAACTCGTCCGCCGAGCGTGGGATGGCCGGCGAGTTGATGACGTTGATACCGCTGGTGAAGGCGATATCGGTGCGGCGGGCGCCGAGTCGCGGGTAGCCGAGCCGCACCCGTCGGACGATCTTGCCGCCGCTTCCCCACTGCGTGTCGCAGGTGTAGTCCGGGGACTCGGCGGCGGCCACCAGGTCGTCGACCGCGTCGCCGAGGACCGGCTCCTCCCACCACGCGAAGCGCAGCGGTTCGGCCGGGGTGCCGACCTTCGCCTTGGACTGCGTGGAATCCACGGTGACGCCGAGGTTCCCGTCAGGCAGCGACTGGGCGTAGGCCCAGATGTCTCGGATCACCTGGCACGGGTCGGCGTAGACGTACGGGCCCCGGCCGTCGAGTTCCCCGTGGATGTCGTGCCTCCGCTGGAGGTAGCTGCTCCAGCCGGCGGCCTCCAGGGACAGCGTGCGGTCCTCGGGTGTGGACTGCCAGAGCAGGCCGCCCCAGCGGAGCACGCCGTCCCGTTCGACGTAGATCAGGACGTTGCCTTCGTCGGCGATGTCCGGGCGCGAGTGGGCGAAGCGCGGCGAGAGGGTGGCGGTCAGCGCGCCGGGCCCGTTGAGCTCCGGCCCGTACTCGACGTCCGTCAACGGGACGTCCGAGGAGAGGATCTCGCCGGACAGTGCGTGCTGAGCTATGTAGCGGTAACCGGTCGGGTTCACAGCACCCCCTCGACGAACTCCACGTCGAAGATCAGGTTGCTGGCTCCGTTGACGTCGAGGGTGAACTTCGAGCCGGGCATCGGGTTGGTCTGGATGCTGAGCCACTGAGTGGTGCCGCGCAGGGCAGGGGTGATCTGCGGGCTGTCGCCGAGAAAGATGTTTTCGCGGGACCAGCCGGTTACGGCGTCGTCGTCCATGGTGATCTCGGCTCCGAACATGGTGCCGAACTTGTGGCGCAGTCGCGTATAGGGGTTGCCGGAGAAGCGGACCCCGATCTGAGTGACGAGGTTGCAGGTGACTGCCCACGTGGGGATCTCGATTTGCACGCGTCCCTCCGCGGGCCAGTCGCTCCACTTTTCCGCGGCGGTCGGTGACTGGCTGTAGGGAAAGCCCCGGATCATGTGTATCCGGCGGTCGCGACGAGGGTTGGCGATACGGCGCAGGTCGGTGATCATCGCCGCGGTGATAGTGCCCGTGTTGGCCGGGAGGTTGATGCGGGCCAGCGGGATCGCGGAGAACCCGGGCGGCGGGGCGGTCGCCGTGGCGGACACTCCTGGGATGACGTCGAAGTAGACGATCTTGTCCTTGGCCGGGTTGCGGTTGCCCTCGTACTCGGGGTCGAGGACCCGCATCACGACCAGGTCCGTACGCGGGGTGCCGCCGGTCGGGGCGATCGGTACTTGCTCGGTGCCGATGTTGTAGGCGGTGTAGTGGCCCTGCCAGGGAACCGCGCGGCCGCGCACGACGCCGGAGCCGTCGCCGACGAGGACGCCGCCGGCGGGGACCGTCAACGGCGTGACCTTCAGGTCGTTGCCTTCGGTGACGCCCTCGGATCCCCTGGCGAGGTCGCGGATCATCATGCGGAAGCTCTGGGCGCTGTGCGTGCCCCCGTTGGTGAGCAGGGGGACGGGTGTCAGGGTCACTGTTGCTCCCGAGTGAGGGTTGCCCAGGCTGCGCGCCAGGAGACGGTCAACTGGGCCTTGTTGGTGGGGTCGGTGGCCTGCCAGCGGAGCTCGCTGCGGCCGGGCGGCAGGTTGAAGGTGTCGATGCGCGAGCCCGGCGTGAGGTTCACGTGACCGCCGTTGCGGCGCAGGACGGATCGCCAGGTGGGCCGCGTGTCGATCTCGATCCAGTCGCCCGCGTCGATCGTGGTGTTCAGCTGGAGGGACCGGCCGGACTGGACGTGGGTGATGGACGGATTGGCGCAGGGGCCGGTTATCCGCAGCACGGGCCACGCGGGCTCCGCGCCGTCGACGGTGATCCAGCCGGGCCGACGGTTGGCGTCTGGCCCCGGGTTGACGGTGACCGGGGGTACGACGGGGGCGGTGAATCCGCCGTCGGAAATCATGTTGAGGGACATGGTGGTCTGCTGCTGCTCGTCGCTGTAGAAGTACGGGTCAGCGGCGAAGAACTCCAGGTCGATGGGGATCCAGCCGTACACCAGGGACGACAGGTCAGCATCGAGGCGGCGGAGGCGTCCCTTGAGGACCCGTACGTCCCGGCCGGGCAGCTTGAGCCGCAGGTCGGTGGTCGCGCCGCCGGTGAGCCGGAGGCGCGGGTCGTCGTGGACGTGCTGGAGTTCGGCGAGGACATCCAGGGCTGCGGCCTGGTCACCGGGGGTACGGATGCCCGCGCTGATACGGACGGCACGGCCGGCGTAGTAGTCGGCGCCGAGCCAGACACCGTCAGCGTGGGGCGGGTCGACGTCCCCGGTGCGCACCTCGGGGCGGCCCAGCCCCTCGATCGTCGCGATGACGACGGAGGTCCCGACCCCGATGGGTACGCCTCCGAGCTCGTGGCGGTGGTCACGAAGGGCCGCGGTCATCGCACCCCACCCCGCTTCGCGCGGCGCACCTGGTAGCCGACCGCTGCCGAAATCTGCTGCTCGGTCGCCCCGGGCCGGTCGATGCGGATGTTCTGGGTGCCGATGAGCGGGGCCGGGTGCTCGTCTCGGACGATGACCACGGTCCTGCTCTCGGGCTTGGCTTCCACCACCCGCGGGGTGCTTGTGCCGGGCGCGGTGAGCCGGTACCCGAACCGGTGGGCGACGTCGGCGAGGACCCGCTCCGCTGAACCGCGCTTCGCCGCGCCCAGGGGGATGAACGCCTCGCCCTGGGTGCTGGGTTCGGCGAATCGCACTATCCCGTTGCTCGTCGCATACACGCCCGGCGTCAGGATCCCGCCGTCCGCGTAGGACAGCCCGCGCTGTGCTCGCGCCAGGTCGTTCAGGAATCGCTCGGCCTGGCCGCCCAGGACCTGCCGGATGCGGCCCTGCCCGAGCAGGGACACTTCGATGATCCGGTCTTCGTCCAGCTTCGTCGTGTCGGCGACGTCGTGGATGCCGGTCCGGCTCGTCCGGATCGCGCCGATGATCTGCACGAGATCGTTGAGGGCGTCGCCGGAGATGACCTCCTTGGCGCGCTTGCTGACGTCGTTGGCTTCCTTCGCTGCTCCTTGGGAACGCGCTGCCTCGGCCGCGACCTGTTCCGCAGCCTTGTCTCCCTGCTCCGCCAGCAGGGTCGCCAGGTCCGTGTATCCCCAGGCGGCGAGCTTCGCGAGGTTCTCCTCGAAGGTCTTCTGGTTGTCGACGGCGGCCTTGAGCTGGTTGGTGAAGTCGCCCAGCGAGGCACGGGCGACCTTCCCCAGGGCCGTGAGGTCGTCGGTCATGTCCTTGATGTACTTCGAGCTGCCGTTGGCCATCTTCTTGGTCAGCTCGATGCCGTCTTCCCCCATGTCGGCCAGGGCGTCGGCGACGTCCTGGCCGGCGCGGCGGGCAACGGTCGCCAGGTCGCGGCGCCAGTCGGCGGCACGGCGCGCGGCCTTGCCCAGGTTCTTCTCGAACAGCGCCAGGTCGAAGACCTCGGACTCCTTGCCCCCCTTCTTCACCTTCCTCATCGAGTCGCTACGGATAGAGGACAGGGAGGAGAGTTCAGGGACACCCGGACGGTACGACCAGCCGGAGAGGCCGCCGTCGGCGTACCAGGCCACCTCCCCGCCGAACCGGCGCACGACCTCTTCGACGATCGCCTTGGACCGCGGTCGCTTCGAGCCGGCGAGGGGTACGTAGGCCTCTCCCTGAGTCTCTGGCTCCGCCCACACCCGCCAGGCGCCGGCGGGTGCGATCTGCGCGACGTGCTGCTCCCGTACGCCGCCGTTCGCATAGAAGGACAGCACGCTGCCGTTCGCCTGCGGGGCCTGGACGAGGTCGGGGATCCCGTTGCCGTCGTTGTCGCCCGGCATGGGGGTGCGGCGGTAAAGGATCGAGATGACGACGGGGGGCGGCGGGGGCGCGGAGACGTTGACGGAGATGGTCTTCGATCCGGGGATGTTCTGGACGGACACACCGATGGCGTCGAGGTTGGCCTTGACCGCACCCATGTCGCCAGACAGCAGAGCGGAGGTCAGGGCCTGTGCTGCGGCGGTGCCCTTCGTCGCTGCTGTCATCTGGATCAAGCTCAGGGCACCGCTCCACTCGGCATTGGCCTGGCCGCCGGCGAGCTGGAAGGCGGCGACGACCCGGGAGAGATCGGGCGGGCTAATGGGCATGTCGGCGCCGAAGATCGCTTGGAGCTGAGTCCGCACGCCTTCGAGGTCGCCGCTGAGCAGGGCCGTCTTCATGGCTTCGGCGGCGTCCTTCCCGCCGCGAGCAGCCGTTTCGGCCAGGACCTTCATGCCCTGCTGCATCGTGACCCGGGCGTCCTGCGGCAGCTGCGACGCGGCTCGGCCCATGTCGGCCAGCGCCATGCGCTGCATGACCTCGCCGAGTTTTCCCGGGTTGTTCGTGGCCGAGGCGTCCGCCCATGCCTGGGCGATGTCCTTGCCGTACTTCGCGGCGATGCCCGGCAGTTGTTCAAGGCCGGCGCGGAAGGCGGGCGTGGCTCGGGACGCCCCTTCCTGGATGATCGCCTCCAGCTCGTCGGCAACCTTCCCGCCGCCCTTGTCGAGCTGGCGGACGAGCTCGTCGAGCATCGGGGCGGCGTCCACGCCGAGCTTGGCGAAGTGGTCGACCAGTTCGAGTCGGCCGCTGGCCGCGAGGGCTCCGAGGTTCTTCTGCCAGTCGCGCTGGGCAGACAGCTGCTTTCGCAGCTGTTCCATGTAGTCGGCCAGGCTCGCCTTCGCGGAATCCGCCGACCGACCGGCCTTGCGGTTGGCCTCGGCCACCTCGTCCTGGGCGGCTTTCCACGCCTTGGCCGGGTCGACGATGTCGGCCAGGGCCTTGCCCATGGCCTGCATTTCGTCGGTGAACTTCGGGGCGCCGTTCTTGTCGACGGGGAGCATCGCCGTCAGATCCCACGCGCCCGCGAGTTCGATCCGGCTGTTTTTGATCTTGGCGTTGACGATGTCCATGTTGGCGGCGAGTTCGGCCTCCTTCTTCACCGCATCGCCCCACATCTGGTGCTGGCGTTCAAGCACGCCACGGGCTCGGTCGAAGGATTCGTCGTAGGTGACGGCCTTGCCGACTTCCTTCACGGTGGCCTGCTTGGCCGTCTGGATCTGTTCGAGAACGTCCTTGTACCGCTGGCCGCCGTTGATGATGGCGTCGATGGCCTGTTCTGCGGAGACGCCTGCCGCGCGCAGTTTCTCGAGGTCGCCGCTGCTCGTGAGCTGTTCGGTCAGCTTTCGGAGCCCGGCTCCCTGTTCACCCTCGGTGCGCTCGGCGCGCATTGCCTCTACGAGTTCCTGCGTCGCGGCCTTCGCCTGCTGCTTGGACGCGGAGTACGCGGCGTATGCGGCGACGCCGAGGGTGACCAGGGTGGCCAGGCCGGTGACGGCAAGGCCTGCTCCGGAGAGGACGGCGGGCAAGGCGGACCCTCCGGCACGCGCTGCGGCGAGGTTGGTCCGGAAGGTGGCAAGCTGCACGCTGGCCTTCTCCACGGCCGCGCGCAGCAGGAGGCCCGCCGCGGCCAGGGCGAGGAACCCGCCGATGAGGGACTTCACGGGGCCCGGCAGGTCGTTGATCGCTCCGGCGAGGATATTGAAGTACTCGCCGATGGTCTGGAGCGCGGGGAGGAGAGCCCGCCCGAGGTCGATCCCCAGGGCAGTGGCCTGATTCCGGAAGAGGGCCCACTGACCTGCGGTGGTGTCCAGCTGGATGGCGTAGGCCTTCTCGGCAGCGCCGGCGCGGGCCACCTCGATGGCGATGCCCTTGTAGGTGTCGGCGTAGTTCTTCCCGTCCGCCGCGGACAGGGCGAGCATGGCGCGCGTCGCCCTGATGTCCTTGAACATGTTGGCGATGGCGTCGGCCGAGCCGCCGGTGACCTCACGCAGTTTGTTGACGACGACGTACAGCCCGTCCTGGGCGATGGCGGAGGCCACGGACTCGTAGCCGAGGTCCTTGATGGCGTCGCGCATCTCCCTGGTCGGTTTGACCATTCTCGTCATCATCATGTTCAGCGCGGTCGCGGCCTCGGCGGCAGGGATACCGGCGAGGGTGATCGCGGCGAGAGCTGAGCTGAGGTCGTCGAACTCGACGCCAGCGGCCGCGGCCATCGGTACGACATCGCCGAGCTGCTGAGCGAGTTCCTCGAAGGAGACGACGCCCAGGTTGACGGTCTGGAACATCGTGTCCATCACGTCGCTGGCCTGCGACGCCGGAAGGCCGTAGGCCTTCAGCACACCGAGCAGTGCCCGCGCCGAAGTCTCCGTCGTGGTCAGGCCGGCGGAGGCGCCCTGGGCGGCGACGTTGAGGATGGACATCGCCTCCGAGCCGTCGAAGCCCGTGGAGACGATCTGGTACAGGCCCTCGGCGAGCTGCTCCGCGGTCTGGGGAAGCTCGGTAGAGAGGCGGACGATCTCGTCGGTGAACGCGGAGACGTTCTTCGCGGTGATCTGCTGGGAGATCGTCATGACGTTCGCCATGGCCCGCTCCAGCTGGATGGCGTTGGCCACGCCGACACCGAGAGCGGCGCCGATGACCAGGCCGCCCTGCGCGTACGCCGTTGCCCGAGCGGACGAGGCCGCTGCCAGACGGCTCTCCGCCTGCGCAATCTGCTGGGCGGAGGCCTGTGCGGTACGGGCTGCGGCGCGCTGCGCCTGGTCCCGGGCCGTGACCGCAGTGCGGGCACGGTTCTCCGCGTCGGCAAGCCCGGTGGAAGCCCGCTGGGCCATCCCACTGGCCCGGGTCGCGGCGAGCTGCGCTGCGGCGGCGCGGGTCTGCGCAGCAGTGTGGGCCTGGGCTGCGCGGTCTGCTGCGACCTGGGCGGCGGCCGCGGTGCGAGCGGCGGCGGCCGCGCCCGCACCGGCCGTGGCCTGGGCCCGCGACGCCATGGTCTGGGCGAGGGCTTGCGCGCGGGCCGCACGCTCGCCAGCGAGGGTGGCTGCTGTGTGCGCTTCCTGGGCCCGGGTCGCCAGGGAAGCGGCGAGGGCCTGTGCGCGGTGGGCTCGCGTGACGACCTGCTGTGCGGCTGCCGCCCGCTCCGCTGCCTGGGTTACCCGGGCCTGAGACCGGATCGCCTCGGCGGACGCGGCTGCCTGCGCCCGGGTCAGGGCCTCGGTGGCGTTCCGAACCGAACCCAGACGTGTCCCGACTCCGGCCAGGCCGTTGTCGAAGCTGCGCAGCTGGCCGGCGGCGCCCCGAAGGCCGGTGGTGAGGCCACCAGTGTTGGCCATGAGGTTGACGTAGAGGGTGTAGGCGCCGCTCACGGCGTCACGTCCTTCCGGGGCCGCAGCCCGATCTTCATCCCCCGGCCCTCGGCCCCATCCGGGACCTGCTCGCGTTCCATCTCGATCAGCTCGCAGCCAGGGCATCGGTACGGCTCGGGCACGTAAGCGAACCGGTCACCGCCCATGCCCTCGTCCCACTCGGCGGCTCGCGTTCCGCACCCGTCACACGACGCCTGGGTGTAGGCCAGGTACGCGAGCGCCTTCGCCCGGTCGAGCGCCGACCAACGGCCATCCCCGGCGCCCGAGAAGTGGCTGTGCGGGATGCCGTACGAGGCGCACAGCTGCATCTCGGCCCGAAACGCCGGGTCTTGGATCAGCCTTTTCCCAGGTCTGCGCGGATGGTTTGGTTGACGACCAACGCCGTCGTGAAGAGAGCCTTGGCGTCGCTGTCGCCCCACGCGTCCAGGAGGTCCTGGGCGTCGGCTGCCGTCATGCTCGGCACCTCCGCGCCGGCCTCGTCGCGTTCGATGTGGCACGCGGCGATCAGCGCCGCGGGGAACGTCTCGACGTTGTACTCCATGCCCGCGTCGGCCTGGGCCTCGGTCGGGGGGTGCTCGCGAAGCAGCTGCTCCCATGCCGGGCGCGGCAGAGCCCGGAAGGTCAGCCGCTCCGTGGCCTCGTCGAGTTCCTGCTGGGCGTCGGCGAGCTCGCCTTCGGCGGCGAGGACTTCAGGCCGCTGGGCTACCCACTCGGACCGGGCGGATTCGCTGACGCCCTGCTCGATCGACGCTGCCTGCGCTTCGGTGCGCGCCCGCGCGAGGCGGAGGGCGGCTTCGGTGACGGCGGCCTTCAGGGCCGGGTCGTCGCAGATGGACAGAGTCCGCTCGGCCAGGCGCCGTGCGCGGAGGCGCTGCATCTTGGCGGCCCAGTGAGGGTCGCGGGCCACAGCCGAGGGGGGAGGGGTGTGTGTGGACATGCGGCTTCCCCTTACGCCTTCGCCGGGATTGCGGCATCCAGGGTGGGCTTCGCCGTGATGCCGAAGCTGACCTTGAACTTCGCGGGCTCAGCGCCGGCCGTGTAGGTGGCGGACCGGCTGCCCACGCGGACCGGGAAGATGTCCATGGACTTGGACAGGGCAATGTCGCCCTTGCGGAGGATGACGACGAAGCCCTCGCTGCCCTTGGACAGCAGTATCTCCAGGGTGTCGTCGACCTTGTCCTCGTACAGGGTGAAGCTGCTGTTGTCGGCCTTGTCCTCGCCGGGGATCGAGGTAGTGAACTCGCTCGCCATGTCCGGCGTTTCGATCGGGACGTTCTCGAGAGCCCAGCCCTCGATGTCCGAGATGGCCTCAGCCAAGTTGACCGCGTTGGCGCCGGTCAGCTCCGTCCGCGTCGGGATGTTGGAAGGGGCGGCTATGGCCTTCAGGAAGAAGAACGCGGTCGTTCCACGCCGCATGAACCGCTGCTGGGTGGTACCCACTGATTCTCGCTCTCCGGGGACACCCCTGGAGCGGCACGCACCGGAGGCCCGTCCCCACGAAGCCGCGCGCAGCGCGACTGGGGAATCAGCCCGTACCGAATTCGGCCGGACGTCCGCGTGGGGGCCTCCGCGGTGAGGGCGGTGCTGGTCAGGAGAGCGCAGTCACCTCAACCACATACCGCTGCACGTAACTGTATATGCCGCCGGCGACGGCTACGCCTTCCTCCTTGTCCAGGGCCCGCCTCAGTACGGCGCAACCCGGGATGGTGATGTCGGTGGCGTATGCGCCGTTGCTGCCGCCTTTTCGGGCCAGCATCGCCGCGCGTACTCGGTCCGCCATCCACTCTGCTTGCTCAGCCGTGGTGGCCACGCTGGTGACTTGCAGCAGCGCCCTCGCGTCGCCGTCGGCCTGTCCGTACGGCGGCCCGTCGGTCGTGAGTCCCAGCGGGTAGAGCACGGCGTACGGGACCTGGGCGCCGGTGGGTGTGCTGGAGGTGGTGGGTGCAGTTCCGTACCCACAGCTTCGGGTGGTGGCGGTGGACAGCATCTTCTGGACGGCGAGGGACACCTCGCGGCCGGAGACGGGCACGAGCTTCTCCAATCTCCTCCTGCGGTATGCAGGAGCGGTCAGTCTCCGATGGCGTCACCGAGTGCGGCGAGGAAGAGGGGGCGGACCTCTTCAACTGCCGGTCCCACATGCGGTAGAGGGGCCTGGTTGTAGATGCGGCCGAGGCTGTCGGCCCCGACGAAGCCGTACTCCAGTCGCCGCGCCTGGGGCTTGTTCGTGCCGACGGCAGCGGTCACGGTCACGCCGTCGGTGGACACCTCATGGGTCCAGCTGCGCCGGTAGTCGCCGGTCGGGGCGTTGGGGCCAGGCCGTCCGGAAGCTCGCGCCTTGATCCGGGTTTCGAGGAGCATGGCGTGGTGCTGCACAACGGATAGCGTCTCCGGCAGGGTTCTGGCAGCTCGGGCGTCGAGGAGCGCGGCGATCTGGGCGGCGTTCGTGTAGGCGCCTGCTGTGCTGTGGGCGTTCGGGTGCGGGTTAGCCGAGGAGGGCATCGGGCGTCTTCCCTTCCTCGGCTTCGCCCCGAGCCCACTGCCGAAGCTGTTCGACGACGGCTGCTGTGAACCGACCGCTGCCCAGGTCCATGCGGTGCATGGCGGCCTGCTCCAAGAGCGCGACGTCGATGGCCGCCAGGAAGCGTTCGGCAGCCTCGCCCGGCTCGTACGGAACGCCGACGGCGACCCGCGCGAGGCCTTCGTACTCCGTGGCGGGTCGTCCGGGCGCGAACTCAAGGATCAACTGGGCCGGTTGGCCAGCCATCTGGTGAAGCGTGTAGCCCTGGACGAGGCGGGACAGGTCGACGCCGTCGAGAGCCACAGCTCCACCGCTGGCGTCTGAGGTGATCCGCACGTGGTGAGGGTCGGTGAGCGGGTTGGTCGTGATCTCCATGATTCGAGCGTATGCCCGATCGCGGATGGTCCGGATTCGCTCAGGGCGGGGTGATCTCATCAAGGCGCGTGACCCTGACCAGCTCGACGGTGGAGGCCTCAGAGGGGTCAAGTACCTGCCAGATCCGCCCGACGGTCGCGGGGCTGCCGGAGCGCGCGGCCGTAACCTCCACCCGGTCGTACCGATCCGGAAGCGGAGCACCCAGAGGAGTGAGCAGCCGATACCAGGAGACGGTGTCGTCCAACCACTGGCGGCCGACGATTCCCTCCGCGGTCACCTGTCCGTGCCCGGACAGCACGGCTCCCGGGCCCTCGTAAACGGCCTCCACCGGCACGGGGCCGACGAGGCCGGTGTCCAGGTCGAGCGGAGCGGCGCCGGTTGGTCGGGTGATGCGCACGGTGTCGACGAGGAGCGCAGTCTCAAGGTGACGGCGAACCTCGTCCGGATTGATTCCTGTGGTCACGGAGTTGCCCCCGTTCGCTGCGTGTTCTGGTCGACCCAGGTGGTGCGCACGACGCTCAGGGTGGCGGTCTCGCCTATGTCCAGTACGCGCCAGGTCCGACCGACGGCGGCCAGATCCGTCGACTCCATGATCCGGACGACATCTTCCCTGGATGCGACGGGTGCGGAGAGCGGCGTTAGCAGCCTGTACCGCGATCGCGTGTCGTCCACGTATGCCTGCCCTGCCAGGTGCAGGACCACGGAAGGGCCGTCAGCAGGGAAGATCGCTCCTGGCCCCTCGTAGACCTCGACCGGTGGACCTGGTTCGTACTGTCCGGTCTCCGGGTTGAACACCGGTTCACCCTTGCGCTCGATCCTGATTCTGCTGGTGAGAATCTTCTTCTCGACGATTGCGCTGACGCCCCCCAGAGTCAGCCCCTCAGTGGGAGTGCTCATGCCACGAGCGTATGCCGAACTGCTGACACAGGCCGCCACGGTGGAGTCATCAGCCCACGCTGTCGGGCTGTGGCGCGCCAATCCCCTGCACGCGAAGCCCCTCACACCCCGCGCTCAGGGGCAGGCGGGTTGTACGGTCCCAAGTGAGGCCATCATGGAAGGGACGTCCACCGCATGCCGCACCCCACCGACAGCGCAACTCGCCCAGCCCTTCGGGGGCTCATTCTCGACTTTGCCGGGGTCCTCACGGCTGACCCGCGCCCCGTCCACCGGGAGTGGTGCGCCGCTCAGGGGCTCGACCCCGAAGCATGGCGGTCAACGCTGAACGATCATCCCGAAGGACGTCGACTGTACGAGGCCCTCGAAGTCGGGGAGATTGGGCAAGCGGAGTGGAACGCCCGCACGGCGCCGTTGATCGGCCCTGGTGTGGACCCGACGAACCTGATGGGCCAAGCCTGGTCGGGCGTGCCGACCGCACGCCGGATGGCTGCCCTCGCACAGGCCGCACGCGACGCCGGCCTCCGGACCGCACTGCTCTCGAACAGCTTCGGAATGGACCCTCACAACCCTTATGAGCATGCCGGGATCTGGGGTCTTTTCGACGTCCACGTCATTTCCGAACAGGTAGGTATGGCCAAGCCCAACCCGGCGATCTACCAGCTCACCCTCGAACGACTTGGCCTTCCCGGCGAGGCATGCGTATTCGCCGACGACCACCCCGTGAACCTTCCCCCGGCAGCCGCCTTCGGCATCACCACAGTCCTTGTTACCGATGAGGAGGCGACGGTCTCGGAGCTGGAATCCCTCCTCGGACTAAGCGTTCCTCTCACCGTCTGAACGCCGGTGGCGCCGACCAGGCCGGAAGCCGTCAACTCCCGGCCGGTCGACCCCTGTCGGCAGCCACTCCACCCCCTGTACGGTCCGTACCTCACTCATCACAGGAGGTGCGCGCGTGCAGTGGTCGGAGTACACGAACAGCGAGAGACTAAAGGCCCTCCGCAGCGGCATGACCCAGGAGGGCTTAGCCGAAGCTGCCGGCGTATCCGTCGGCGTGATCCGCAAGCTCGAACGTGGCGGGACCGCCTCCATCGCGTCCCTCCTGTCCGTCGCCCATGCCCTCGGCACGGACATCGCCGTCCTACTCGGCCAGCAAGCGCCCCGCCGCTCCATGGACCGCGATGAACGCTCCGCCCTCCGGGCCCTGTCCGCCGTCACCCACGACGCCGCGATCGGCATTCCCGCTGACACCAACCCCGGCACCCTGGACGAGCTCCGCGGCGTCGTCCGCCACGCCGACGCCGCTTACTGGTCCGGCCAGTACACCCATCTCGGCTCCCTCCTCACCCGCCTCCTCCCCGAAGCGCGGGCCCGTTACGACCACGCCGATCACGCCGAGAAGGAACAGGCGGCCGGCCTCCTCGCTGACACCTTCCAGACGGCCGGGATGATGGCGAATGTCCTGGGCTCCCGCGATCTTGCCTACGCCGCCCTCACCTACGGTCGACAGATCGCTGCGCAAGCCGGGGACGATCTGCGGGACGCACACCTGTCGGCCACAACGGCGTGGGTGAACCTTCGCGACGGCCGCACCGCCCAAGGCTTCGCCCTCGCAGCCGCACAGGCCGACCGCATCGAGCCGAGGATGAGCGAACACGACCCGGACCGGCTGTCGGTGTACGGGCAGCTCGTCACCAACGCCGCTGTCGCCGCCTCCCGCGGCGGCGCCACCGCTGACACCGCCCGCGAATACCTGTCCCAAGCTCATGCAGTCGCAGCACGCATCGGCACCGAGCACGCCCGTGGCGACCACGCCCAGCCCTACGGTCCGATGTACGCCGCCACACAGGCGATGAGCATCGCCGTCGCCCTCAGCGACACCGCCGGCGCGCTGCGCCTCATGGATACCGTCCACCTGGGCAACGACGTCCCCCTGGCGACCCGCGCCAGGTACGGCCTTGACGTCGCCCTCACGCACCTCGAATGCCGCAGGTGGGATCAGGCCGCCGAAACTCTCGACAGTGTGTGCCGGATGGCACCCGGCTGGGTGCGTCACCAGATGCTCCCTGGCGTCATCATCAGCCGGCTAACTGGCGTCTCCGTCGCCCGCCTTCGCGGCCTTGCCCACGCTGCCGGGGTGCCCTTCGGCGTGCATTGACCAGTCCGTCCCTCAACCGCCACGTCCCGTGTCAGCCTGACTGTCCCTCACCTGGGCAACTGTCACGGGGCGTAGCAGTCCAGGCTCGGCCACGACAACCCACCGCCACGCCCCATGGCAGTCTGGCGGACCGCGAGTTGCGACGATTGCCATGCCTCGTGCCTGGGCCGATCATCTCCGCCCCGCGACGCTTGGACCATGCCGACGAACCCGCACGGCGGCGGTATCGGACATGTTCCCGTCGCCGTCTACAGTTCTTCCCCGCTCGCTGCCACCATCCAGGAATCGGAGGCGTGCGCCCGTCGCTACGCTGACGCCCGCCTGTGGCCCGTAGCGGGGGCCTGGTCCGACCCAGACCCGGACGTTCCACTGATCGATCGCCTTGGATGGCGTGGCATAACTGATGCCCTCGGTAACGGAATGGTCCGGGGCATCGTCGTCGCGGACCAGGCCCACGTCGCCTCCGACTCGGCCGAGTTCGAGCGGCTCGGCGCCCTGATCCGCGACCGCGGCGGCTTCCTCGTGGTCGCCACGGCGTCGGTTCCTCGTCGCACGCCGAGCCAGCAGGCCCGCCGCCGGAACGTCCTCGAAGGCGCCTCCGGCTGGAGTGAACTGGACGGCACCCGCCATGACCGGCCCGAGACTCACTCGGACGGCCTGTGAACACCCGCCGTGCTGCCACCCCGCCCCGGTTACCCAGAGACCGGGTCGGCTCGCTCCTCACCGCCATCTGGGCCGCCGGACACGTCGCGGTCGGTCTGCTCCTCGCCCATACAGGCACCGCGCACGACCACGCCGCACCCGAACCGAAATGGCCGGCGGCGGCCCGTCCCGACATCGACCCGCACGCCGACGAGGACGCCCGGGCCTGCCGCTGCGCTGACCGCACCACCCTCTGAAAGCATCTGGCCCCGCCCGCCTGTCCGACGGGCCACGCCGGAGCTTCGGGCTGCCCCGCGCCCCGGGACGCCTGCTACCGGCCCCTCCCCGGCGGCATTGGCCTCGGGCCGCGGGGCCCACCATCCCGACCCTGCGCAGCACCACGCTCGAAAGGCGAACCCACGTGTACGCATTCGGCCTGTGCATTGACCGGCATTACCTGCTCCCCGGCCTTGCGGCCGTCACCTCCCTTGCCGACAGCCTCACCCCCGCCGCGCGCCGCGGCGCGGCGCTGCGGGTCCTGACCATGGACCTCCCGCCGGCCCACGCCCTCCTCCTTGCGCACCTCGCGAAGCGGTGCGGCTTCGGGTCCTTCGACCTGGCCTACCGGCCCCCGCTCGCCGCCTCCCACATGGCCGACGACAGCTACATCACCATCACCACCTACCTTCGATTCGAGTTCACCCGTGACTTCGTCCGCCGCCCCTACCTGATCTACGTAGACGCCGACACCCACGTGCGTGACGACATCACCAGCCCGCTCGCATCCCTCCAGCCCGGCCGGATCGGCGCCGTCGCGGACGAGTTCAACCCTGCCGTCGGGGCCTGCCCCGCGCTTCCCGGCGCTGCCGACCGCTGGCCCCACTGGCGCGGCCGCCCCTACTACAACGCCGGAATGCTCTGGGCACACACTGCGGACATCCCCGCGATGCGCCAGGGAGTCGCCGGCGCCCTGGTCAAGCATCGGGCTCACATCCTGCACAACGACCAGGACGCTCTGAACCTCTGGCTACTGCGTACCGGGCGCGTACACCCCGTCCCGTCCCGCTTCAACCGGTTCGAGACCGGCCGGTTCCTCGAACGAGGTGAATGGGTGCGCCGCGTTGTCCGCCGCAGTTTGCGCCCAGACCCGTCCGCCGCGCTGGTTCACTTCATCGGCCCCGAGAAACCGTGGTCGTCCCTTTGCCCTCCCACCGACGACGTCCGCGACTACCGGGCGCACCTCAGGATTACCAACCGGCATGTACGACGCCTGGGTGCTGTGGGGGCTTGGCGGTGACCGGCCTGCCTCCGGCCGTCGTGCGTTCCTGCACGAGCCTCCTCGCTGTCCGGCCCGTGACCGCAGAACGCCTTGCCATCGGCAACCGCACCTCCGTTTACCGTGCTGGCCTCGCAGATGGTCGTGCGGTGGTGGTCAAGCTGTACGCGGCCGCCACACGTCGTAACGCAGTGACCGAAGCCGCCGCGATCCGCGCCGCCGCGGGCTCTGTGCCCACGGCCCGGGTCCTCGCCGCAGGCCGGGTCAAGGGCACTGACCTCACCGCCCTGATCAGTGAAGACCTCGGCCGACTCACCCTCGGCGCCGCCGTTCGGGCTGGGCAAATCACTACCGACCGCGCTCTGCGCGACGTCGGGCGCCTCCTCGGCCGCCTCCATAGGGCGCCCGTTGCCCCTCGCACACCCCGAAGGCCGTTCTTCGAGGATGTCACGTCCCTGCGTCACCGCGATGCCGGTGCCATCGGCCGGATCGCGCCCGCTCTCGAAGTCCTCTCCGAAACCCCAGCGTTGGTACCGCTGGTGTGGTGCCACGGCGACGTGCACTTCGACAACGTCGTCATCGCCGGCCCGGAGGCCACACGCCACCTGATCGACTTCACCGACGCCACCCCTGGCCCTCGGGAAGCAGACGTCGCGCAGGCCCTGGTGATGGCCCACGCCGTCTCGGTGCGCGGCCGTCTCACCGTTACTGGCGCCTACCCCCTCGCCTTGGATGACACCCGTCTTACGGCTTGGTGCGTATTCCACACCGCCCGCTGCCAGGCAACTGCCCCGCCCGGTGAGGAACGCTCCCGCTGGACCCGGCGCCTGGCCGAGCTGGCCCACGAGCACCCCCGCTTCTTTCACACCCCGCGCACCGTGAGGAGCCCCAGATGATCACTCTCTCAGTGGTGATCCCCGCCCACAACGAAGCTGCCTACCTCCCCCGATACCTGCCCACCGTCTTCGCCGCCCTCGACCACTGGCACGCCACTACCGGCGGTACGGGGGAGGTGATCGTGGTCGACAACACGAGCACCGACACCACCGCCGACCTCGCCGCCCAGCTGGGCGCCCGTGTCATCACGGAGACCGTCCGCAGCATCGGCGCCGTCCGCAACACCGGCGCCGCGGCCGCCACCGGCAGCCTCCTCTTCTTCACCGACGCCGACGTAGCACTCCCGCTCGACACGTTCACCGCCGCCACCACGGCCGTGGACGCCGGAGCCGTCGGTGGGGCGATCCCCCCGCTCTACACCCCGGCCCGACTCGGCGCCCGACTGCTGTGCGCCTACTGGGACCACTACCGCACGCGACGGGGTGGAGCACAGGGCGTCGCCCAGTTCGCGACCGCCGACGCATTCAAAGCCGTCGGCGGGTACCGGCCGGAGTTGCTGATGAGCGAGGACGTCGAGTTCTTCGCCAGGCTCACCGCTCACGGCAGACAGACCGACTGCCCCGTCGCCATCCTGGACGATCTCCGTGTTCGCCCCTCCACCCGCCGCTACGACCAGTGGTCCACCGCGCGAATGCTGTGGTGGCAGAACCCCTTCACTGCCCGCCGGCGCCTGGCCTCGCCCCGCATGTGGCGCCACTGGTATGGGAGCACCGTGCGATGAACCAGCTTCCCGTCCCCGACCACACCGGCATCTACACCTTCCCCGACGACCTTGACCGCGCGCACGCCGCACACAACACGCGCCTCGCCGCCCGGTACGCGGCCGGCGACCACCAGGTGCTCGAACTCGCCGCCCCTCACGGCGGGGCCGTCCACCACGTCGAATTCCGCACCCCGACCGGACGGCCGGTGCTCGCCATCGAGCCCCACCACGACGACTTCGCGCTGTCTGCCTCCGGCACCTTCCTCGCCCACCCCAGGCCGCTGACCGTGGTCACGGTCTTCACCCGTTCACGCAGCGTCCACCCCACGGTGGAAGCCAGCCTGACGACCGAGGAGGCCGTATCGCAGTTGCGGGCCCAGGAGGGTGCGGCCGCGCTCGCCCCACTCGGCGCCGCCCGTCGCCTCCTCAGCTACAAGGACGCCGACCCGCCCTACCGGTCCTACGACCCCGGCCACCTTGACCAGATCACCGAAGACCTCCACGCCCTCGTCAAGCAGAACCCCGGCGCTGAACTGCTCGCCCCCGCCGCCGTCACCCGCCACCCCGACCACCTTCTGGTGCACGACGCTGCCGTACGGCTCGGCTGCCGCTGGTTCTGGGAGGACCTCGCCTTCTGGTCGACGTATGCGCTCGCCGGTTGTGACCTCCACCTTTTCAACACCCGGTCCGGTCGCAGCCCCCTGCTGCCCGAGTTGGTCGACATCACCCCCGTCGTCCTCGACAAGGTCACCGTCCTCCGGATGCACGGCTCGCAGATGAGCCCCCCGCGCAAGCAGTACCGGCCGATCCGCCACGCCTGGACGATCGCTGCCGACCTCCTCGACGGCGGGCTCTACGCGGAACGCTTCTACAGGACGGAGCACTGACATGACAATCGTCGCCTTCGAAGGCGCCTCCTACGGAGGCAAGTCGTCCACGATCAAACGGCTCCGGGGCATGCGCGGCATCGGTCCCCACGCGTTCGTGTCGGCCTGCTACGTCGACCACATTGACCGTCGCGAGGACATCCCGCCCGCGCGCACCGGATCCGCCGTCGAGCAGGTCGCGGCGTTCGACAAGTTCATGCAGATCGAAGCCGCCCGGGTCGCCGCCGTCACCGAGTCCACTGCCGACCTCATCATCCTCGACCGGTCGGTGGACACCCTCCTCGCCCACGCCTACGCCCTCGACAAGCTGTACGGCTACAACGTGCAGGCACGGCTGCGGGCCTGCCTCGCAAACATGCCGCACCTCAAGCCTGACCACACCATCTACCTCGACGTTCCCCCCGAGACACTCCACCTGCGGCGAAAGATCATCGGGCACGCGGCTGCGGAGTCCGACTACTTCCTTCACAACCCCGCATTCCTCGAACACGCCCGCTCCTACTTCACCACCCCCACATCCGGCGCCGAACCGGTCTCGCGAGAGGTCACCCTGCTGCCCGCCGACACCACCCCCACTGACGTCGCTGAAGCCGCCCGCGCCCTGATACTCCACTGGACGAAGTGATGCCCACCGCCCTCATCGCCTGGCGCCGCACCCCGCCCCCATTCCTCATCGGCGGAGCCGAGGTGACCCAACAGCTCCTCGCCGAACAACTCGCCGCCGCCGGGTGGCGCGTGGTCTACCTCGGCGCCCACCAACCGCCGTGGGACGGCCCCGGACAGCTCGCCGAAATCACCGCCTACCTCGACACCAACCACACCCCACACGAGTCGGCCAGCGGTGCCGTGCGCTACTGGTGGAACGGCGTGGACTGCATCGCCGTCGCCCAGGACCGCATCCCCGCCACACTCGCCGCGCTGCTCACCGACATCCGGCCCGACGTAGTCTTCACCTCGCAGGAAGGCAGCGCCGACATCGCGGCCGAAGCCCGCGCCCACGCTCTCACCGCAGGCATCTGCCACTCGGTATCCGGCACCGGGCTCGGCGTCCTGGCCGGCCGCCCACATGTCGGCCTGGCCGTCTCGGAGTTCGTGCGCCACCGCGCAGGTCGTCCAGCTGGTACCCGCATGTCCCTGTGGTACCCGCCATTCACGCAACCGGGCCCCGGCACCGTGAACACGGAGCGAGACGACGGCCCCGTACTCATGATCAACCCGATTCCCGCGAAGGGATCACGGCTCATGCACGGCTTGATCCAAGCCATGCCTGAGGAACACTTCACCTTGGTCGAGGGTTGGTGGAATACAGCAGCCGAGTTCCGGCAGTACCCCAACGTGACGTACGTTCCCCGCGTCTACGACATGGCCCCGCTCTACCGGTCGCACCGGCTCCTGCTCGTGCCGTCCGTTGTCGAGGACGCCTTCCCTCGGGTGATCGTCGAAGCGGCATTGCACGGAGTGCCCACCATCGGCACCGACCGGGGTGGCATCCCCGAAGCCGTCGGTGCCGGCGGGACCGTCCTGCCCGCCGACGCCGACCTCACGGAATGGGCGGCCGCGATCCACGCCATGAACCACCGGGGGGCCGGGGAGCGGGCCCGACTCGATGCCGCCCGCTACACCCGCCCCGTCCTGCCGGAAATCGTCGCCCTCGGCCTCACACCGACGTGAACGCCGCCTCCACCTCGTCAAGCCGGTCCGTCCACCAGTGCAGCAGCGCCTCGTCCTGGGTAAACAGCTCGTCGAAGGAGTGGTCGCCCTTGTTGTAGCGGAACTCCAGCTGCCAGAAGTCCGTGAGGCGCTTCCACCACAACCGGTGCACCGCATCCTCAAGCGCGGCCGTCGACAGCGGCGCCACCGACCGGTACCCCCCTACGAACGCCGCCACCCGCTCAAGATCGAATCCCTCTGCCCCGCCGAACTGGACCTGTGCCGTCCGCACCACCTCTTCTGCATAGGGGCGGACGGCAACCCGGTCCCAGTCGAGGACCGCAGACAGCTCGCTGCCGGACCACAACAGGTTCCGGTACTGGAGGTCACCATGGGTCCAGCCATACGGGCCGACGGGGACCTCATCGGCCGGAAGGCGGTCGACGTGTGCGGCGATCATTGCCCGCCGGGCCTTCAACGCGACTGCGGCCTCCTTATCGAAGGTGCTTTCGCTGCCCTGCGCGGCCACGGCAACCGCGAGCCGCTCCGCCTTCTCCACGGCCCTCTCGACGCTCGTGACGTCAACGGCGAGGGACTCCGGGGTCCGGGGCAGCGTGCGGCCATCAGCGGCCCACGAGAGGGTGACGTGAAGCCTCGCGATGTGTCCGCCGAGCGCCGCGGCCTGCCCCAGCGTGAGCGAAGCACCGGGAATGTGCTCGCCAGCCGCCCAGGGAAACAGGCAGTACCCGCCGCCCGGGGTCTCAGCCACCGGGGACCCGTCACTGGCCAAGATCGGCGCGCACACGGGGAGACCATGATCGCCGAGGAACCCGAGTACACCGAGGTTACGGCGCAGCCGTTCCAGAGGGACATCCGTCACACGCTTGAGAGCGAACGTGCCGGCCGCCGCATCAAGCCGCCAGTTCACATTCATCAGCCCGTCGGGCAGGTGACGCCGCTCATGGACGGCTCCGATCCCGAAGGTACCGGCGAGCCCCGACAGCTCCTCGTCCGGAATGTGGATCTTGTCAGCGATTGGGGTGATGGTCACCCACGGGACGATACGGGAGCCGACCCGCCCTGCGCACAAGGATCAATGAACACGCCACTTGATCATTCAGCCCACCGTTCAGACGGCTTCCACGGAGCCAGGCTCGATGTCGGGACGGGGGCCAAAGGACCGCCTGCAGCGCGGGTGGGCTATCGGGAATTCGGCAGCTTCTTCAACGCTACGGATCGTGCGGGCCGCCTTGTCTGGATCCTGATGGCTGACCCACCCGCAGTCCATGCCGTCGAAGACCTCCACGTACCTGACGCCGGCCTCGCGGGTGCGGTTGAGGGTGCCCGCGTTGTAGGCCACCGCGCTCTTCGCCAGGGTCGCGGCCTCCGCCCACACGCCGATGGGCACCCGGGCACCGTTGCGGTAGACGACGTGGGCGAGCTGATGTTCGTCTCGAAGCCGCGCTGCAAGGTTCGACGCTGCCTGCTTCGCGGTGACGTTGCCTGCGGCGAGGAGGGGGACCTCGAGACGGGCCGCTGCCCGTGCGGCGCGGTAGAACTTGGTAGCCATCCGCTCGGCTTCTTCGGACCGCCGGAGGAAGTCGTTGTACGAGTCGCTGGCCAGGCTCATCAGGGCGTCACCGTGGATCATCGTCCAGGTGAACCGGGCGCCGAGCCGCTCGGCAGCCCGCTCGGCGCCTCGCTGGTACAGGTGCGGGAGCTGCCTGCGGACGAAGGCGACGGCCTCGGCATCGACCTCGCGGCGGAACGCCCGGACAGCGCGCTTGAACTCCTCAAGCGTGAGCAGCACCAGGCGGCCGCGGGGCTGCTGCTCGAAGGTCTTGAGTACGCGTTCCTGCTGCGCGGCGAGTCGGTTCCAGGCTTCGTCGAGTACGGCCGCGACGCGCCGGGCGACTTCGTCCGGGTCGCCGGGCACCAGCGGCGGCCAGTCGTACGCCACTGCGGCTACCGGGTCCGGCGGGCCGGTACGAGCGGCGCAGTGACCAGCTCGATGCCTGGTTCGCCGGCGACCGGATCGTCAGGGGCCGAGGTGTCGGTGAGCGCGCCAAGCTGACGTTCGAGGCCCTGGAGGTTGTTGCTCTGGTCGATGGTGACGACGCCGTCGACCGTCATCCGCAGCGGTTCGACCAGCAGCTTGGCGCGGCGTTCGGAGAGGACCTCGCGCGCGACTTCCCGGGCGCTGGCCAGTCGGGCGTAGCGGGCAGTGAGGTCGGTCTGGTCGGTGGCAGGCCCGAGCTGGGCGAGGAGCCAAGCGAGGACGGCGGGGTTCACGGGCTCTCCTTGCGAAGCAGGGGGACCGCCGCTCGTGGGGAGTCGGCGGTCCCGGTCGGGTTGGGTCACGTGGTGGCGGTCTTACGGCGGCGCTGCGGAGTCGGCGCTGATTCCGGATCGGGGTCCGGCTCCGGCTCCGGCTGGGGCGATTCGTCCGGGGCGAAGCCGAAGGGGGGCGACCCCTCGTCCTCGGCCTGGTCCTCAAGCTCGGGCAGCACGCCGCTCTCCCAGGCGCCGGGGTTGGTGATCTCGGCAGAGAGTTCGGATGCCGGTTCATCACCGGGCTCCAGGACCACCCACTCCCGGGTCTGTGGGTGCTGGACGTGAACGGCGGCGACGAGGCGGCCCATCAGATCACCTTCGCAACGAGGTGGGCGTCCGGGGTGTGCAGGACCGGCATGCCCACGGCTGCGCCCTTGGTCCAAATCTGAACCGGGTCGTCCTGCGCGCCGCGGGTGATGACGATTCCCGGCCGGTCCTCCTTCGTGATCTCGGGGTTCGTGCCCCGCGAAAGGGCGAGGGCCTCAGCCGTCACGCCGAAGATGGTCTGGCCCCACTTGGAGCGGTCCGGGGGCAGCAGGATCCACCGGTCCTCGGGCAGCACCTTGGTCTGGACGCCGTCGACGCGGACCTGGCCCTTGTAGAAGGTGACCGGCGGCAGGCCGTAGTTGTCGCGCACCACGTTGATCTGCTGGGGGGTGAGCGTCGCCGTCGGGGTGTTCGACGGGTTGACGCTGCCGTAGTACGCCGCGCGGTAGGCGTTATTCGCCGCGAGGAACGAGAACGCCTTGCGGCTGGTCAGTGCCATCTCCGGCGCTGGAGCGCCGCGGTCGTCCAGGTACTGGATCCAGGCCAGCTCGTCCTTGATCGGATCCGACGTCGGGTCGGACCACAGCTTCGGCACCGTGGGCATGTTGCCGGCCGGGACGCCCCAGTCCACTTCGATCGTGAGCCCGTTCTCGGCGGCGAGGGTGAACTTGCCGTCGGTCAGCACGTCACCCCACGCGAGTTCGATGCGGGAGCGGATGGCCTCGACATGACGCTCGGTGTCGTCGTAGAGAAGCTCGATCAGCCGGTCTTCGTCCGCACCGCGCGACGCCTCCAGGAGGATCTGCTCCTGCTCACCGACGAGCAGCTTCTGGCCGAGCGGGGGCAGCATGCCCTCGCGGGTGGTCTGCCACGCCTCGCGGGTCGCGAACGGCACTGATGCGTCGAAGGCCCTGTACTTGGCGACGTTGACGTACCGGCCGTTGTCCTTGACCCGCCACTTCACCTCGTCCTGCTCCAGGGTCGGGATGATGCCGCCGACCTTGGTGAGGAGGTGGTCCGCCTGCGAGGGGATGGCGCGGGCAAAGGTGGTCAGGTCGTTGACCGCGACGTTCTTGATCAGGTCCTGAATGGTCATCGTCGTCTCCTCACACGAACCGGATCTGCGGGCCGGTCACCGAGGCGGTGACCTTGGTGGTATCGATGCCGCCGGGCACCTTCGCCGTGACGACCACGCCGTGCCACAGGAGCGCCGCGGGCACCTTCGCCGCCGACGGGGCGTACAGGGTCTCGGCGAACACGAAGCCGGCCAAGTTCTGGCGGCCGTCGGCTGCGGCAGGGTCGAAGGATCCATAGAGGCCGGAGACGGTGATCTTCCCGACCGGCACCCCGGACAGGACCCGGCCGTACGGCTGGCTGGTGTCGGTGGACGCCTGGATGTGCGCGGCGGACAGCTTGGAGACGTCGAGGGTGATCGTCTCGGTGGAGTCGGTGCCGTGCAGGCTGCCGAGCCAGGCCCGGTCAGCGGTGTACGACAACGACGTGGTGATCGGCTGGATGGTCACAGCCTGTCCTCCCGTGGGACGCGAAGCGGGGGCAGGCGCACACCAGGGCGGTGGCGTCGTCCACGGAAGAGAGGGGCGTGGTCCCCTGGTCCGGCTTGCCCGCCGATGGGAGCGGTACGTGCGGGTCAGCCGGAGACGAAACCGCGGCGGCGGGCCATCTCCAGACCGGCGGCGCCCGGCCGCGGCACCAATCCCCCACGGCTCGGCGGACCCCCAGCGGGTGAGCCTCCAGGCGCCGGCGGCGGGGTCTGCTGACCGAAGAGGCTCGGCCGTCGCTCCTTGAGCTGTTCAGCAACGGCGGTGACGGCGGCTTCGTCGGCTTCCGGCTGATCGGCGAGGGCTCGCTCGATTAGGACGACGGCGTCCGCCAGGTCCTCTCCGCTTGCCCCCAGTCCGGCGAGCACGGCGCGACGGACCGCTGCCCGCTCCCGGGCGTCCGCGTCGGCAAGGCGCTGATTGGCCTGCCGCTCCAGTTCGGCCGCGGCCTGTTCGCGGCGCTCGACATCCGACAGGGCGGCCTGATCCGCCTCGCGTTTCGTGGTGATGAACTCGCCCAGTGCCTCGGGGGTGTCGAATCCGAGGTCCCCCAGGAGCTTCTTCACAGCTGCTCGGCCGCCCTGGGTCTTCTCTCGGGCTAGAAGGCGGTTGAGGTCGTCCTGGGAAACGGTCGAGGTCGGCGGATCCGCCGGGTCGGCGGGATCGGACGAGAGGTCGTTCGGGGCGGCACCGAGAATCGGGTAGATCGGGCGGCCGTCGCGGCGGTAGCCGACCGGCGCAAGCGGCGAAGGGAGCAGGCGCGTCATGCGTGAACCTCGTCAAGGTCTCCAGCGCCCCCACGCCGTTGATCAGTCTAGCCTCGCCTTCAGACTGGGCCGTTTTCTCATCGGGCCGTAAGCCGGTCAGAGACGGTACAGACATGACCACTACAGCCGACGTCTTTCGCGCCGACAGGGGGACGGCGGTAAGCCGCCCCACGCTGTCTGCCTACGCTTCTGCCCTCTTCGCAGGCGTGGCCTTCTTCGCCGTCCCCTTGGTTGTCGTGGCCTTCTTTGCCGTGACCTTCTTCGCCGTCGCCTTCGCTGTCGTGGCCTTCTTTGTCGTGGCCCTCGCTGTCGTCGTCTTCTTCGCCGTGGCCTCTTCCCTACGCGCGACGACACCATGCTTCCCCGCTCCCCGGCTTGTGGCGGAGCGGGTACTCCTGGGGTTCGCGGGCGCCGCCAGGGTGGTCGTCGGGCTTTGAGGAGCGTTCGGGTCTTCGCTTTGAGAGAGGCTAGGGGGGCTGTCATCCTCCGGCCCCACATCGGAGAGCGTGAGATCCAATGTGAGCTTGTGTGACGTCGCCTGGGTAGAGTCCCTGGTGCGCGATCCGCCAGCGCCTACGCTCCAAACACGGATACCCGCATTCATCTCACTGCCACTTGCCTTAGTGACTGCCAGTTCAAGCTCTACTGTGACGTGCTCAAGGGAAAGCCCATATGCGCCGTCGTCCTGCGCTCGGCTCTGAGCAATCCAAAGATCTCTTCCGAGCGCAGCAAGCACGTCTGGCAATGTCAACGACTCTTGCTCAAGCTTGGACATGTCTCGCCTCATAGCCCCATGTTTGGCATACACAAGGTGCCAGCGCCTGTCCGCGCCAGCCATTCGGGGACGACGGCAGAGTGCCGCACGTTGTGCCGGCGGGCTGTTAGCTTGATCGTGTCGCTATATCGTGCGGCGACGACGGGGCGGGGCCGCCCATCAGTAACCCACTCCACCATCAGGAGTGCGCCGAACGGGGTCGTAAGTTCGCCCCGCTCCCGTCGCCTATGCGGCCGGGCCGTCGCGCTGCAACCGGCGCGAGCGTTGTTCTTTACCCCAGGCCTGCGGGAGTTCGCCGAGAGCGAGTTCCTCCCGTAGCCGGACGAAGCGGGCATGCCGCCAACACCCATGATTCACGGCTGTGTCGTTCGGGTTCCGGCACAGCGTCCGGCCTGACGACCCGGAAGACGACTCACGATTCCCCTCAGCTTGTCTCGAAGCGCCGCTCCCGACTCCCCGGTACCGTCGGCGGCCAGGCCTGATCGTAGCGCGGTCCGCACGCCCGTCCCGCAGGCCGTGACCTGCGACGGGGCGATCCGTTAGGGGATGACATGACGGCAGTGCCAGGCACCCCGGCGGGCGCCGGGCCCGGCGAGCCTGCCGGACCGGCCGGCCTTGGTTGGGCCCCGGCCGGTCCGGCAGGCATCGATCCGTCCGTACGCGAAACGGTCGAGCAGATCGTGCGGGCAGTCCGCGACGGCGACGACGCGGCCATCCGCACCCTGCTGACCGACCTGGCCGCCGTCGCTGACACCGCCGCCCTTCTGTACCTGCGCGAGCGGCTGTACGCGACGCAGTGACCTGCGGCCGGTGCGGCGATTCACGGTCGGCCGGGCAGCGATCCGGCGGCTGGCAGCTCCTCAGTAGCGCGGGTGATGAACTGGCGGGTGTGCTCCGGTTTCAGGGCCTGGGCCTGAAGGCGGTCGAACATGGCGCTGAAGTGCCGCACGTCGGATCGCTTCTCCAGGTAGAGATCGCTGGTGAACCGTTCCAGATACACCGTCCCCGCCCCGGGGGCGTCCGGGAAGTCGAGGATAGAGAACTGTCCCGAGAGGCCGGGGTGGGCTCCCGCGCTGTGTGGGAGGACCTGCACGGTGATGTGCGGCTGCGCGCCGAGGTGGTTCAGGTACTGGAGCTGTTCGCGCATGATCTGCGGGCTGCCGACGACGCGGCGCAGTGCGGATTCATCCAGTACCACCCATAAGCGCAGGCGCCGGGCCGGGTGGTGGGCCCGGGACTGGCGGCGCAGCCGGACCTCACGGCGCACGGCGATCTGTTCGGGCGTGGCCAGAGGGATCGTTTCCTCGATGACCGTGGCCGCGTAGGCGGGAGTTTGCAGCAGGCCGGGGACAACCAGGGGTTCGTAGGAGTGGATCGAGGAGGCTGCCGTCTCCAGGCCGATGTAGACGGCGTAGGGGACATCGCCGCAGACCACCCACCAGCCCTGCTGGTCTGCTTCCGTGGCCATCCGCATCAAGGAGTCGATGACCCGCTGGTCCGTGACTTGGTAGAGGGCGCACAGGTCCCGCACATCACGGGGCTTGATGGCGCGGCGGCCGTTCTCCAAGTGGCTGATCTTGGGCTGCGAGATCAACAGATACTCGGCCACCTGCGTACTCGTCAGACCACTGGCCAGACGGAGCCGACGCAGCTCCGCGCCCAGCCGACGCCTTCTGACGGTCGGGTTTCCGTTCACCGCCACGGGCGGTCTACCTCCGGCTCGGAACTGTCTAGCAGCCACAGGTGCCCGGGCGAACGTATTCGCTGCGCGATAACGATCAACGGGCCTTGCTGCGAGTGTCGTCTCTCGCAGACGCAGCAGCGTGCACGGGCCGAGAAGAGTTCACCCCAATGCCATGACCTGTCACCTATCTGCCCGTAAAGACCGCTTACGACGAGGATGTCACCATAATCGAACTCGTGCTCCAATCAAGCCATGGTTCGAATCCGTTTCCCCACGATCTCCTCCCCCTCCAGATCGAAGCGAACCGGACCTAGCACGGGGGGCGCGCTGACCGCAGTTCCGCGCATTGACGAATGCGGCCTGGCGGCGGCCCTCCACGAGCGCCGCCGCCAGGTTTAGCTCAGGCCCGGCGCACGGCCCCGACACTCGCTGAGGTCAGCAGGGTCGCCAGCAGCGCCCCGAGCATTTCGCCGATCTGCTGCGGGTTCCAGGAACCGGCGGCAATCAGGATGCTCAACATCATCAGCAGGATGATGAGGAGCGTCAGCCAGTCGGTGACGGGCTTGCGCTCGCCTTCCGAGGGATGGGTCATCATGGAGGTACGTCACCTCCTTCCGTTGATCGCGATGGGTGTGGCTAGCCGCCGGCCCCGGGCAGCTGTGGAAGGTTCTCGGGGTCGGCGGAGTCTGGGGCGAGCTACCTCGCCAAATCCTGGCCTCCTGCAAGCTCTTCGACCTGCGATGCGAGTTCGCGCCGAAGCAGCCCTTGATCCTCTGGTGACAGCCTTCGGTAGGCAGTCCACGCTCGCTCTACCGGCGACAGAGTCCGCTGCCCTGCCGCCATCCAGGCAAGAAGGACGGTCTTCTGCTGCACGGAAAGATCCCGCACTTGCTCCATGACGGAATCAGCCGTGCCGCCCCAACCTTTCCGGTCGAACGCGCGGTGGCAGTTCGCGCAGAGAGTCAGCAGATTGTCGAGATCGTCCGATCCTCCCGCAGAGATGGGCGTTCTGAACGCCACTTCCAAGTGGGCGGCCTCCGCCGGATCCGAGGCCTCCGGCTCGCCGGCGCCCGTGCCGCACATCACGCACCGGTAGTTGTCGCGTTCCAGGACGGCGGCTCGTTGACGGGCTTGCCTGAGCCGCGGGAACTCCAGGCGGCGGGTTGACTCCCAAACCCTCTCGCCGACCTTGAGCAGTTGATAGGAGTTGGTGCCCGTCTCTCGCGGTGTCGCAAGTTCCCAGCCGTGAGCCTTCAGGTCACGTAGCCGACGCGTGAGGTCCCGCGTGTCGGGAACGGCTTCTTGGAGCTGCTCCAGGGTGAAGGTGCCACCCTCCCCGACTTCCGTTGCGAGGTACTCAGCAAGACGTCGCTTCGCGCCCGGCGGGGGTTTCACCTCGGCCATCAAGACACCTCCTCCACGGTCCTCAAACGCGCGGGGACGCCCCCGGCAAGCAGCACGATACAGATCCGGCAGCTAAGCGGCAAGGAAGCGGCAGCTATCCGGCAGCGAACCGGCAGCCTTTAGGGTCCCGGGATCAGTGGGACTGTCGCGCTCTCCTTGGCTTCCGGCAGCCCGAGGTAGCGCCGCACTGCAGCGTTGTCACCTGTAGCGTCCGCCAACCGCGCTGCCGCGTCGAATGCCCGGGCCTGAATGCGCTCGATCTCGTCCTGCGCGTCATCGATCGGGTACCCGGCGTCCTGGAGCATGCGCACGCCGGTCTCGACGGACAGCACACCAGCGCCTACCCCCTTGACGACTTCCTCGAGGATCGCCGCTCGGTCGGTGGGGGTGTGGGGACCCCACGCCAGTTGTGCGGGCGCGGACTCCCCGGCGGGCCACCCCTGCGCATGACCGGCTTGGTGGAGGCGCTGCACCATGCGCAGCATGATCGCGTACTTGTGGGCCCGGGCCAGGCGCATGCCGCCGACAAGGGAGTCGAGCGGGCCGAGGGCGAGGGCGAGGGCGTAGCCGGACGGGAGGCCGGTGGGATCGAGGGTGCCGAGGCCCGCGGCGGTGATGCGGCTGTTGGCGGCGATGCGGTCGAGGAGGTGGTCGACCCTGGAGCGGAGTTCGGCGAGCTGGGCGGAGGTATCGAGGACGTCCATGCGTCCGCCGTCGTTGAGCTGCCACACCGTGCCTGCTCGCACCTTCAGGGGCAGAGGCTGCCCCGTGTTCCGGTCGATCGGGAGCCTGGCCCCGGCGAGACCGATGATCGGGGAGCCTGTGGTGGCGCTCGCACCGGAGGCGTCCGTGTCGGTGGCGGACAGCTCGTCGAGGGCTTGAAGGACAGTGGCCAGGGTGGGCTTGCCCCAGTGGTCGCCAGAGTGGGGGATGGTGTTGGTGATGTGAATCAGGGGGATGAAGTCGACCTGGAGGTCGAGCCGGTCGAGGACTTCGCCGTCGGAGCGGGCTCGGAAGGTCGCCTTGTGGAGGGGCAGGTCGTACAGCAGGTCGGAGTGCTTGAGGTCATCGAGGTCCCATTCGGCGTCTGTGAGGTAGCACGTGTAGGCGGAGGGCCGTCCTGCCGCCCACGGATAGGTGCGGGTGATGATCCCGGTCTTGCGGTCCTGGGCATCACCGGGCACCAGCAGGGCGATGCCGTCGTCTCCGGCAACAGACTCACGGACGTAAGCTCCGTCCTTGGTCGTGGCGGGACGGCTGGCGGGCGCGATCGGTGCGAGCTCGTAGGTGATGCGGCGGAGTCTCGCCTTGGTGCCGCGGCGTACGTCTTCGGGGATCTCCCAGGCAAGGTGCACGCGGGTTGGGAACTCGCCTGAGTCCTGCTCGTCGTCCGGCCACTCGGCGAAGTACAGGCCCGGGTCCCACGTGCGGAGGAGGACGCGGCCCTTGGCGGGATCCCAGGCCAGAGAGTAGACGGCGTCGCCGAGGAGGAGCGCGGTCCGCTCGGCCTGCTGGAGGCGCAGGGGCAGGAGCTCCTTCTCCGCCCAGGCCCGGAGACGGTCTTGCACCGCGGCGGCCTCCGCATGTCCTTCGGGCTCCTCGCCAGCGGTCTGCTCCGCGCCGGGCACGATGATCGTCTGCTCCGATCCGAGCAGGTAGCCCAGGGCAGTATCGATCAGCTTGCTCGCGTCCCCGAGCTCCCGCCGCTCCCCGCCCGCAGCGTCATCACCGGTGATCGCGGCGACCTGGCCGGCCTGGTTGGAGTCGTAGGCGGCTAGAAGCCGGTACGCGGACAACCGTCGCAGATCCTCATCTGGGACCCAGGAGGACGTGAGGTCGGACCAAGCGTTGCGGCCGGGACGGCGGGGGTCGGCCATGACCGGCTTGTAGTCGAGCCAGCTCCATACGTCGGTGATCAGCTTGCGCAGGCCCACAGCGGTTCTCCAGGCAGTCGGCCCCCGCGCCGCCCATTCAGGTTAGCGCCGGGTGTGGCCGACCACGGGCCGCTCATCGGCCGGTTGACACTTCGCAGAGCACTGGCTCAGTGTCCCTGGGTAACATCATCGGGCTGGGGTCAGCACTGATGCTGACCGCGACGGGGAGGAGCGCGAGCTACGTGACGTCTATGCGAGCACAGCGGATTCATCCGGCGGCGTACGAGGCCCTTACCGAGGCGTTGGCCAGGATCTTCTGGTACAAGCCTGAGCTTGCCGAATTCATCCGGGTACGGTCCGAGGAGTATCCGGAGCTCGTAGTCGGCCTCGACTTCACCGACTACAAGATCCGCTTTGCCAGCGCCTTCGTCGCGCGCTTGAAGGCTGGCGAGGACCGGTTCAAGGACCTGACCCTGTCCATCATGCTCGAAGTGGCCCAGCGGGATTCCTTCCCCAGCCTCAAGAGGCACGAGAACTCAGAGAAACTGCTGGCTGAGGCACGCGATGCCGTTGCCGAGCTTCGGGCCTGGACTGATCGTCTGCAAGGCCTGTTGGAGGAGCGAGCTGCCGTGGAGGCGGAGCAGGCTGCTGCTGAGGAGCGGGAGAAGTACCGCCGCGGGTTCTCTGAGCGGCTCGCCGAGCTCAAGGAGGAGTTCCTCCGGCTCCAGATGGAGACCAACCGCCAGCAGGCCGGGCGTGAGTTCGAGATTCTGCTGAATGCCCTGTTCAGACTGCACGACATGCAACCGCGCCTCGCCTACGAGCTGGAGTACGAGCAGATCGACGGATCCTTCACCTTCGACACGGACGACTACGTGATCGAGGCAAAGTGGCTGAAGGAGTCCGTTGAGGCGGGACGGCTGCGGGAGTTCAATGACAAGGTGCGCAGCAAGGGCAAGAACGCACTGGGGCTCTTCGTCAGCGTGAACGGCTTCACGTCGGGAGCCCGCGCTGTTTTTCGCGAAGGCACCTCCTTCATCACGATGGATGGCACCGACCTCTTCTGCGTGCTGGACGACCGCGTCCGGCTCGACGAGCTCTTGGCCCGCAAGAAGCGACACGCGAATGAGACAGGCAGTTGCTACTTCCCGGCGAGCCTGATGCTCGGGGATTAGCGCCTAAGGCCTCTCGGCCTCCGCGACCGCTGCGGGGTGGCCAGCCAGGCCGGGAACAGGGAAGCTGGCGCAGGCTCCGACGAACGCGTCACGGGCGCCAGCCGTTCTCTCCTTCCGACCCGCATCCGTCCACCGCTGCTCGCACTCAGCTCGGGTCGGACTTGCGGCGGTGGCTGGGACGCCGTCCGCCAGCTTGCGACGTTGGGCGAGTAGCCCTTCCCGGCGGCCCAGGTCACCCGCAGCCTTCAGCTCGGCAACGTGCTGGTCCCGCTTCTCGTCGAAGGAGGGCTCGCTAGGTGCGCCCGCACACGCCATCAGCCCTGCCCAGAGGGCTATCCCCGCAGCGGTTACCCGTACCGCTCTTCCGCTCATCAGCATGATCGCGACGCTACACGGGGCCGTTTCCTCATTGGGCCGTTTCCACCGGAGCTGTCCACAGGGGGCTGGGGATATCCACAACTCCGCCCCGACCGAAGGTGCCGTCACTTATGTTGACGATGGACGCGCTGAACTCCTCTGCCTTCCCGGCACATTACGCACCAGATACCGGGATGGTGCCTGGAAGGTGGGAGAGTTCGATGCAAAGGGACCGCGGGCGTCACCGTAGCCCCAAGGATCCGTCCAAGAGGGAGAGGAACGGCCGGCTGGCCTTCCTGTTGATCCAGGTTGCAGCCTGGATCACGGGCTGGTTCACGAACCAGTGATCAGCCGCCGTTCCTGCACCACCGCAAGGTAGGGGCTACCGGAAAACGTCCCCGACCTGCACCGGTTGCCGGGTTGTTGGCTTGCGCTGACAGCCCGGCACCATCCTCTGCTCTGCGGCCGCCGATCGTACGGATGGGTGTACCCGTCCGGCCGATCCAGGTCGCTGACACATAAGACTCAACGTACTCCAGCTGCGTCAAGTTATAAGCGTCAATCGCTAAAGAGCACATCGACCTATGTGCGAGGGTGGGGTTACCTCCGGCCGTCGAACCGGCCGTCCTCGGTGTCGTTGACAACGACATCGAGTTGGTCCGGGTCTGCGAGCTCCGTCAGGCCGTGTACGGCAGCGTCCATCCTGTCGGGGCTGTCCATGCCTTCGACCCAGGTGACCATCTGGTCTTCGAGCTCGGGGTACTCGCCGACGTGGTGGACGAGGCCCTGTTCGTAGAGCTGGGCGACTGGTGCGGCGCGCAGGCGTTTTCCGACCTTGGCGGTGACTTCCAGGATCATCGGCATGAGCAGACCCTTGGTGATGCCGTCAGCGCGCAGCTGCTCCCATGCCTGGCGGAGAATCTGCTTGGCCATGTCGCCGCCGTAGTTGCTCTCGACGACAAGTGCGTCTGCCTTGAGTTCGAGGGCGAGGCGGCAGGCGGCTATGCCCCAGTCATTGGCCCCCATAGGGCCGGACCTGTCGGCCAGCAGGTAGAGGTGTCGGTCGAAGTCGCGGCCGAGGCCGATGACGCCGGTCTCGTCGTTCACGGTGGAGTCGCCGCCGGCGGGGTCGACGGCGACGACGATCCGGGCCATGTCGAGGCCGGAGAACTGGACGGCGTTGATCCGGGCTGCCTCGATCCACTTCCGCTTCCAGACGCCTCCCTCGGGTGGGCGGGGCTTCTGCATGTAGAGGGCTCCCCAGACTCGTTCGCCGACGCGCTTGCGGGTCTTGGCGTGGTGGGTGGTGTCGAACCGCTCGGGCCAGAGCGGTTGACCGAGGGGGCGGCCGAGGGGGTCATCAGGGCTGTCGGCGAGGGCGGGCAGGTCGATGACGTGCCAGGCGTCGCGTTCGGACGCCAGAATGCGGCCGGAGAGATCGTCTTCGTGCCAGCGCGTCTGGATGACGCAGATCGCCCCGTTGGGCTCGATGCGGGTCTGGAGGACGGAGGTCCACCAGTCCCACGCACGCTTGCGCATGGTGGGGCTATCGGCGTCGGCCATGTCCTTGACGGGGTCGTCGACGATGGCGATGTGGGCGCCACGGCCGGTGAGGCCGCCGCCGATACCGGCGGCTAGGAGGCCGCCCTCGCCGCCGACGATGTCGAAGCGGTTGGCGGCCTGGCTGCCGGGCTTGAGGTGGATGCCGAGGTCTTCGCCCCAGGTGAGGATCGCGTCGCGGATCCAGCGGCCGTGATCGTCGGCGAGGTCGGAGCTGTAGCTGGCGATCATCATGCGGTGGCCGGGGTTTCGCCGGAGGTACCACAGGGGTGCCCATCGGCTGGCGCGGCGGCTCTTGCCGTGCCGCGGGGGCATGGTGAGCATGACGCGGTCGAGCCGGCCTTCGGCCATGTCGATGAACGCCTTGTCGATGAGATCGAGGTGGGGTGCCTGCATCTCTCGGCCGTCGGTCAGGACGGCGGCCAGGGCGCCTGGGGAGCGGTCCATGGCGAGACGTTTCTCCACGACTACGAGCTGGGCGCGGAGTTCGGGCGAGGCTTGGGCGGCAATGGCACGGCGCTGCTCGGTGGGCAGCGTGCCGTACTGCGCGAGAAGGGCCTCGCGGTCTCGGCTACTCATCAGCTATCGGCCTGGTCAGTGAGGTCGATGAGCGCGGCGAGTTCGTCCGTCGTGGCCGTCGCAACCTGGACGGGCCCGCCTTCCGGGCCGGCGAGTTCGGTACGGGTGGGCATGTCGAGGCCGAGCAGCCGTGCGCGCCGCTCCATGACGCGCAGAGCACGGTCGATGGCGGTGAGGTCCTGGTCGCGGACGACCTTCCGGTAGGCGACGAGGAACAGCCGGTCGAGACGGTCTGCTTCCAAGGCGCGCATCGCGTCGACGTCGTGGTTCAGTTCGGTGCGGCGGTCGTCGAGGGCCTTGCGGACGTCTCGGCAGGCGGCGTGAATCAGGGCCTGCTCGTCGGGGGGCTCCTGACCCTTGCGGTACCGCTCGATCCCGTAGCCCTGGGGGTATGCGACCCCGTCGGCGTTCACGGCCGGGTCAGCGGCCAGCTTTCTGGCGATGGACAGCCAGTCGACGCCGGCGAGGCGTAGGTCGATGGCGTCCGAGCGGCGGCGCGCGATGGCCGCACGCGCGGCTTTGTCAGGGCGTCCCACCGCGGGGCTCCTCCACAGCTCGGTGCGCCCCCACGCCCACCGCCATGATCGCACTTCGTGCGGCCGTCCAGACGCCGGTCAGTTGGTTCCTGAGCGAAAGCCGGGACGACGCAGGTGCGTGGGTGTTAGCTTCGTGCGTGGAGATTCGTGCTGGCCGGGCAGTGCCTGCGTCAGCCAGTCGCAATCCGTGTAGACGGCGCATTCCGACGAAATGCCTGTTCAAACGGTGAGTGACCCGTGATGAGCATAGCGGCTCCGTTCCAACGCTCCCCGTGGCCACAGTTGGTCACGCAGCAGAGCAGTAACGGTTTCAGCGTCGGATGGAACTCGGTCGATCACCCATGTGGTCGTCCGGGTGCATCGGCGTATTCGAGTGCTCGGCACGGCCCCGTTTTGAGGAGAGCCGATGTCGGCGGATTCAGCTACGACCATGGTCCTGCAATGGAGCGGGGTCGTTTCCCTTTGCCTGGTGCTTCTCGTACCGATCGCGGGTCAGTGCGCGTCACTGATTGACGCGGTTCGGGACGTCGCTGACAGGTGGCGAGGGGACCGGACGTCTGACGGTGACGGTGGCCAAGACGAATCCGGGCGCGAACCGGATCACTGAGCCTGCGGATTCGGTTAGCGCCGACCCGGTTTCCACCCGGCCGGCGCTGACCGCCCGTCTACATCAGCGTCATCTGTCCGGGGACGCTGCCGGTTCCGAGGCCGCGTGGGCGCTCGCCTGGGATCGTCACGACGCCGGCGGCGCGCAGGTGATGGGCGAACTGCCAGTTCCGGCAGGCGGCATACCGCTTGTTGCCGGCGTTGGGGTCGTCGGGCGGGATGTGCTTGTCGGTGAACGGGATCGGCCTGGCGTCGTCGAGGGTGACCTTGAGGTCCTTGACCTGGATCTCGACGTGATAGCCCGGGGCGCGCTCGAAGGCGAGGTGCGGGTTGTCCTCCCATCGGTAGGGGCTGGTGGTGACGCCGCACAGGTAGTAGGCGATGGCGTACCTGTTTGCGTCGAGCGTGGCGGTGAGGTCTTGCGGGCCGTCCTGTTGCACGTCCCGGCTGTAAGGGCCATGCAGGGAGCGGGCACAGTGCTGGGTGAGGTCGATACCCGTGACGTACTTGAGCCACAGGTAGTGATACAGCCTCTCCCCGCGCTCAATTCGAATTTTTGGCGGTTTCATCGAATTCCCCCCTGAAATAAAAGATTCACCCTCTAATTATATAAGAATTGGCGGGAATTCCGATTCACGCATTTCGTCGCTCGCACATGTCCAAGAGGGTCTGCACGAGCGGCTTGTGCCGGTTGTGTCGGTATCCCTGCGGGTACTCCATGTTGAATTCAACTTCGAGTGACTCGCGACGAACCGCGGGGACGATGGGGAGCGGCCGGCGACAGCGTGCGTAGATGTTCCCGCCGTTCGGATTTCCCAGGATCTCCACGTCGGCGAAGTATTTCGACAGCAGCGCACGCAGGGTCTCTGGGGTGTGAAACTTCTGCATGGTCCACACCCCGCTGCGGAACGTTGCGGCGAAGCCGTTCTCGTCCAGGAACTCCAGGGCTCGCCGGTAGTTCCCGTTGTTGCGGTGCTTCCGGCCCGCGAGCTTGCGCTCGATGGAGCCGAGGGAACGCGTACCGGTGTAGAAGACGCCCGAGGCGTTGAGCAGCGAGTTGCAGGCGGCAATGACGTGCTCTTCGAACTCTAGTGAGGTGACGGAGTTCAGGACGCTGTCGAGTACGACGACGTCGTACAGCCCGTGGGCCTGGACATCTCGCTGGAGGTCCCGGATGTGCGCCACAGTCGCCGCGATGTCGAGTGCATTTTTCTTGCCGGAGGCTTTCACGTGGGGCTCGTACCAGTGGGCATCGTGCCCCTGTTCCTTAAGACGCTTGATGTACGCCGCCTCACCGGCCCCGAAGTCGACGATGCGCTGCCCCTGCTTGATTTCGGGCAGGACGTAGCGTTCGTAGGTGGTGGACTTGTGAGAGTCCCCTTCGTCGCCGCCGAGGCGGTGCATCTGGCACCAGTGCTGGTTGTACGCCTTGATGCCGAGCTGGGTGTAGTCGTAGACGCCGTAGTCGCCTTCCAACCATTCGATAAGTTCGTCGGCCTCCTGCACGGACACGCGGTAGCACAGCACCGGGTATTTCAGGTCGTGGCCCACCACCGCATAGTCGTTGTTGAGGATGACTCGGCCGGCGGAGTCGGCAACGATCGAGCCCCAAGGCCCGTATCGGGTGACGAGGCGGCGGATCTCTTCCTGGATGGCAGCGTTGCCACGTGCCACCACGGCGATGTCCTGGGGCTCGATCCACTCCCACCCGTGAACGTCGTCAGCTGCGGCAGGCGCGCGAACCCGGGAACCGTCGGTCTCCACGGAGTTGTGCAGGAGGTTGAACTGGACCTCGTCGTGAGTGGTCACGTGCTTGCCCAGCAGCAGGGCGGGCACGGTCTGTTCGCCGTTGGCCTTGAGGCTCTTGGTGCGCTGGTGACCCGCGATGAGGATGCCGTTGCCGTTGACGATGACCGGCTTTACACAGCCGAACAGGGCCAGACTCTGCTTGAGGCGTTCGAAGGCGTTCTCGGACAGGCGGCGCGGGTTGTAGGGGGCGGGCTTGAGTCCGGCCAGGGGGAAGTTCGCGACGAACTCAGGCATCAACGACCTCCGGGTCGTCGCTGGCGGCGACGCCGCTGTCGAGGAGGTAGTGGCCGAAGCCGGAGTCGGTGCCGCGCCGCTCGTAGTACGCGGTGTGGGTCGCGTTGAGGCGTTCGACCTCGTCCGCGGTGATCTGAACCCGGGTGGTGCCCCACTGGATGAAGCCCCACTGGAGGTGCTCGTCCTTGACCTTGTCTCCTTCGCTAGCGATGGTCTCCGCCGGGAGGACGGCGGGCAGGGAGTGGTCGAGGAGTTCATCGAGGGCTGTCTGGTCGTAGCCCGTGCCTTGGAGGTCCGGGAGTTCCTCGAGGATCTCGGCGAGCAGGGCCGAGTCGTAGCCGGCGAGGTCAGAGGTCCGGTTGTCGACGACGACGATGCGTGTGGCGGCTTCGTCGTCGACGTCGACCCATGTGGCCGCGAGGTTCTCCCAGCCGAGTTCGACCGCGGCCTGGAAGGTGTGGTTGCCGGCGAGGATCTCTCCGGGGCGCCCGGTGTGGGTGCCTCGGTTGACGACGATGGCCTTGTACTGGCCGTTGATCGTCAGCGATTCGCGGATGGAGGCGACGTCGCCGTTCCTGGGGTTGCGGTGGAACGGCGTGAGGTCGGCGACGGGCACCGCCAGGGGCAGTAGCTCGTCGGGGATGTTGGCGGGCGTGGCGTTCACGGGCGTGGCGTCCCTCTTGTAGGCCGTTCCCCGCGCCCTACGGAAAGCCAGCCTAGTCGGTTGGTTCTCTACCGCCGGCGGCCGCTTCAGCTCCGCGAGCGTCGGGAACACCGAAGCGGGCGCCAGCTAGGGCGCCCGCTCCAGTTGCGGTGTCAGCGGTTGTTGCAGCGGCAGATGCCGGAAGGCAGGCACCACGAGGAGCAGGAGTTGCACCAGATCGCCCCTGGCACGGGCGGCTCCCGGTCGGAGGTTCCGAGGGCTCCGGCTCCTGTTGTGCTGGGCGCCTTGTCCGTGGTCATGATGCTCGTTTCCTGAGTCGGGTGCTGATCGCCGCTTCAAGCGCGGCAAGGTTGCGCGGCCCCTCCGGGTCGGGTTCCCGGATCCGCAGCTTGGCGGGGAGTCGGTCCCTTTCGGCGAGGAGCCTGAGGTAGAGCGGGTAGTCCGCGGGATCGCCGCGGTAGTTCGGATCGACGTAGCCGTCGCCCACGTGACGCTCCTTCTGCGCGGAATCCGCCCCCGGTGGGGGCGGATTCACCACGGTCGTGAGGAAGGTGGCGGGCTGCTCCTTGGTCTCGCTTTGGAACGAGGCCGGTGCCTGGCGAGCAGGGCGCGGGGGGTTGGCCACCCGCCAGGCACCGAGGAGTTGCCGCATGCCACGGCGTCGCTGGTCGGCTTCCTCGTACCGCCGGCCAGCAAGTAGACACTAACACTAGTCAGTGTTGGTATCTATCTTTTGGTCTCAGAAGAGGCCGTCCTGAGATGCCCTCGGCTCCGATACCGGCGCATCAGCGGGGCCTCGCGCGAGCGCGGGCAACTGTGAGCGCACCGGGATCACGGTCAGGACGGTCCGGACGCCCTTGAACCAGTGATCCGGAAGCGGCGTGATGGTGCCGCGGGCCTCGCGCACCTGGCTGCGGAAGTCCGCTGCCACTGCGTTGGCCCGGAAGGTGAGACCGGCGAACATCACCGCTACGAGCAGCCCGTCGGGGCGGATCCACCGCAATGCGCGCTGTACGTGACGGATGTCGAGCTGCTTGGCGTACGGCGGGTTCATGACCACACGGTCGTAGCGCGCGGTCACCGGCAGGGTGAGGAAGTCTGCGACGGTCACCTGCCGGGCGTAGCCTCGGTTTCGGATGATCTCGGCACGGCCCGGGTCCAGTTCGACACAGTCGACCACGGCGCCGCGGTCAGCGATCCGCTCAGCCATGGCACCAGTACCCGCGGACGGTTCGAGGACCTCTTGTCCTGTTTGCAAGTCCGCAAGGTCGAGAACCTCGTCGACGAGGGCGGGCGGCGTGGGGAAGTAGCCGCGCTCGGCGTCGGTGGTCACCTCCCCTTCGGCGAGCAGACCGGCAATGGCGTCGGCCGCGTTGACGGGGAAGACGTGGCCGCACTTCCAGCGGTTCCACCTCCCACCGACCGCCGAGAGTGCGAGGTTCACGCGCTGGTAGAGGCGGTCTTCGAGCTGGCCGCTGAGGAACAGGATCGGCCCGTCGCAGCGTGCGGATCGGATGGTGTCCAGTACGTCGGCGTCGATCTTCACGATCGGCCCTCGATGCCGGACTCGCTGACGGAGGTTGCGCGCGCCTGGATCAGCTCGGCTTCGAGTTCGACGAGACGGGCCGCGACCATGAGCGCGAACCGTACGGAGACGGAGCCACCGGCCGCGCCCAGGAGTTCGGCCGTGGCAGCACGTGTGAGGTCGTCCGCCTCCTGAGTGGCCCCGTCCGCCTGGCCGGCGCGGGCGAAGGCCAGGCGTCCGGCCGCGCGCTCGACGAGCTCCTGAGCCTGCGGGTCGTACTCCTTGAGGGCGTTGCCCGGCTCTGCGGTCGTGAACAGGCACTGGTTGACGTTGCGCATGTGGTGGATGTCGTTGATCACTGTGGGCTCCTTGGAGAAGGGTGGGCGGCCGTTGAGGCCGCCCGCCCTGGACTGGTCGATCAGGCGGCGGTCTCGGTCGACTTCGTGTCGCCCGTTACCGTCTCCGACTCCTCATCAGCGGCGGCGTTGCCCTCCGGCTCCTGCTCGGCGCCCGATGCCGCGTCGGCGCCACCCTCCGGCTCGACAGCGGCCGCCATCAGGGCCTCCGCTTCAGCGGCGAGGTCCGGCGCCTCCGCCTCGGCGCTGACGATGATCGCGCTGGCTTCCGCGTGCGCTACGGCCTGTCGGACCTGGAAGCGCGCCTTCTCCAGACGCTTGGCGGCACGGTCCAGCTGCTCCAGGCGCTGCCTGACCTCCCCGGCCAGGAGCTTGGACAGGTGCTGGGCGTCGGTCTTCGAGACGTCTTCCAGCAGGCCGCACAGACGCTCGATCTCGTCGAGTGCCGTCTTGGTCTTGGTGGTCTCCTTCGTGCGCTCGGCCTTCTGCTCGGGGGTCATCTCCTCGACCTCGACCATGGAGTCCTGGGTCGCCGCCTTCTCCTGCTTGCGCATGGCGTAGGCGATGTGGACGAGCTGGTTGTCGGTCAGGTCACCCTTCTTCCACTTCTCGAAGACGCCCTTCTGGTTGTCCTTGGTCAGCGCGGCGATCTGGACGGCTGCCTGGGTGCCGATGTGGCCAAGGTTCACGGCGGCGGCGACTTCGGGCCTCAGGCCGAGAAGGGCGAGGCGTGCGTTGATGTACTGCACCGTCTTCGAGACCTTCTTGGCGACGATCTGGACGGCGTCCTTGAGCTCGACGTCCGAACCCTGCATGTCGACGAGCTTCTTGAAGCCCTTGGCCTCTTCAAGCGGCAGCATGTCGGCTCGGTTGATGTTCTCGACCATGGCCTTTTCGAAGGCGGCCGCATCATCAATGGCCTCGCCGTCGTTACCCGTGATGATCCGGGCATCGATGGTGATCTTGCCCGCGATCTCGTGGGCCCGGAAGCGGCGCTCGCCGGCGACGATCTCGTAGCCGCCCTTCTCGCGCTTACGAACGACAATCGGCTGGAGCAGGCCGTGCTCGTTGATCGAGTCGGCCAGCTCCTTGAGCTCGGCCTCGTCGAAGTGCTCGCGAGGCTGACCCTCGTTGCGGTGGATCTGAGCGAGCTTGAGGCTGGCGGTCTTGGTACCCATCTGATTCTCCAAGAGGTCGTTCGGAGTGAGGTTTCCTCCCCGCTCCTTGTAGTTCTATTCTATATGCATTCCTGAGGTGGGTCCACATTTGCCTGAAAGTTTCTGCACGTCAGAGGCCCGGCGCGACCAGAAGGTCACGCCGGGCCCGGTTCACTCTGCACCCCCGCAAGCCCCGGCGGTCACGCGGGATACACCCGGCGGCCGGCGGGGAACCGCTGTAGGGGCAACGATCGCGAAGGCGGCCAGCAGGTCATGCGCCGCGTCGTCTCCGAGGTCTACGAACGCCTCGCCGCGCGACTCCCCCAGTCGCGCGAGCACCCTCTCCAGTTCGACCGCCACGCCGCACCCCTCCGTGTCGCCCAGTCACTTCCCCCACCCTTCGCAGCAGAACATAGATCCCGACACACCTCCGTACGCGGCACACCTTGGCGTACATCGGTGCACTCAGCACCGCCGCAGCCTAGAGGTGCGGGCATGCCCGCACCTCTAGCATCATGATCCAACGGATCTACAACGATCCTGCTTCGGAGAGTGACCTAATGTCAATGAAGATAGACAATTGATCGGACCGATAGATTCCCAACTAGCCCCGGCTGCCGCACTCCAGCCACTCCGCCACCATCCACCGCGGCCGCTCGGTGGCCGCCACGAAGGACCCGCCTATGCCCTCCGGCCCCGACATACCACTGGCGAGCAAGCTGGCACTGCTGCTGCGTCGGAAGGCTGGCCGCGTCGGCAAGAGCCCCAGCCTGCGCGCCCTGGAGGTTGCGACTGCGGCCACTCCCGGCGGCAAGCCGGCGATGACCCACCAGGTCATCGCCGACCTCCTGAACGGCGAGAAGAGTGACCCGAAAACGTCACAGACCCTCGGACTCGCACGGGCATTCGACGCTCCGGTAGCTTTCTTCCTTCCTGGGTACAACGGCCTGACCTCCTTGGAGGTCTACGAAGGGCAGGCGGACGCCCGGGAGGCGTTGCGGCTGATCCACGACCTGGGGGAAGCGGGCGCCGCGGAGCTGGTGGAGGCCGCGCGTGCGATCCGAAAACGACACGGTAAGACCGACACCAACATCCCGGAGGTGCCGGAGCTGCCGCCCATGGTGGAGCCGCCGCGACCCGGCCGGCGTCGCCGTCTGTCGTTTACCGAGGCTGCCGATCGGGCCGTCTCTGATTTGGAAGGACTCTGAAAGACCATCATGGACGGCATCGTCTTTGGCATATGCACTCTGGTCGGGATTGTGGGGACGTGGTACTCCGCCCGAGATGCCTGGCGGCTGCGTGACCGGAGTGAGTACCGGATCGCCCGCGCTGCCCGCGCAGTTGCCTTCGGTGTCTGCACGATCGGCGTCCTCCTGGCCGTGCCGGCGGTCGAGAGCCCGCTTGAAGACCTGACCGGCATGAACAACTCGGCCAAGCTTGGGGCACACATCTGCGCCGTCCTGTGGTGCGGAAGCCTCCAGCTGATGCTGGTGGACTGGTCGTACAACCACGAGGTGCTGAAGGCCAGCCTCTACGCGCGGGTCGCCCTCGGCATCGCGGTGCTGGCGGCGATGCTGCCGCTGTTCATCGCGACCACTGGCCCCGACATGGAGTTCACCACCGGCTTCGCGGCGGAACCCGGCGTGACCGTCTACCTTCTGGTCTACCTGACCTACGTCGCCATCACGTGCGGCGAGATCGCCTTTCTCTGCTCCGGCATGGCCCTGTCGACGTCGCGCCGCGGCCACACCTGGACCTGCCGAGGTCTCGCCACCTCGGCGGCCGCGGCCGTCCTCGGCGTCGCCTACGCGATCAGCAAGGGCTCGTACCTGGTGCTCCACTACCTCCGGCACCCCTGGCCGTTGCGGTACGAAGAGATCATTTCCCCTCTCCTCGCCGGCCTCGCCACGGTAGCTCTGATCACCGGTCTCACGATGGCCATGGTCGGCCGGCGACTCACTCAGCGGAAGGCTGACCAGGTCACCGCGTAACGGCTCGGCCCTTCCGCCAGTCCAAGACCACGCGGCCGGGCTCGATCGTACGTACACCCTTCGCGCTGGCCGGGAACACCCGCACGCCCTCCAGGAGCAGCAAGGCGATGGCCTGCTTGGAGGCGTGCGGGGCTGTGTTCCACCATCGGACGAGGTCTCGGGCGCCACCAAGCTTGAAGTTCGCCATCTGCTCCGCGAACCGGAGGCGGGTTCGATTGATCTTGATCTCGTCGGTCGCGGCGTTCTGCGCGGCAAGGAAGGCATCTCGGCCTATCTGCCGACGGCCGTACAACTCGGCGACGTCGCGTCCTCGCTCCTCCAGCTCCGCAATCGCCTTCTTGAGGTCGTCGACCTGCGCGCGAGCGGCTTCCTGTGCGGCCTCAATGCTCGCCCGCACGTCCGGCTTGAGGAGTTCTGCAACGAGGTACTCGGCGACGTAGGTCTCAAGGAGCTCCGCGTTCACACGGACCTCCCCGCATCCGCCCACTCCCTGCTTGTCCTTCGGACGGCAGCGGTACCCGGGGCTCCCCGCGTTGTTGCGAGCGCCGGTCAGATGCTGCTTGCACTTACCGCACGAAGCGATGCCCCCTACGTCTCCCGTGAGGAGATAGGAGTAGGGGGCGTCGGGCGTTGCCTTCTTCCGCTTGGCGTGGCGCTCCTCCAGCGCCATGAACTCCGCAGGGGTGATGACCCCGGGGTGGCCGGCGTCGACCAGCTCACCGTTCTCGTCTCGCCTCAGTCCAGCGATGGCGGGGTTCTTGAGGAGGCGACCGATACTCGCGTCCTTCCACTCACCCCCGAGGGTCCCCCGGTGGCCCTGGGCGTTGGCCCACACAGCGATATCCCCGTCGGACTGCGGAGGGTCCAGAAGGGCGCGGCTGACCATCTCTCGCAGCGGCCCGACCTCGTCTTCGTGGAGGCGGCGCCGCGAGTTGTCCTCGAATCCGTAGAGCCGTGGCATGCGGTTCCGTCCGATCTCTTCTTGTTCTCCCCCGTGGCGGCCCGATCCTAGGTCACGGTCCGTACCAATGGCACGCTCCGTCTCAAGATCGATGACCGCCGCCGCAGCTAGCGGCTCGGCGGTTCAACCTGCAGCGCACGCCACAAGGCGGCAGCTGGCACGCGTGTCGTACCGCCGAGGGCGAGCGTCTTCACGGGGAAGTCACCAGACCTGATCAAGGCGTACGCCTTGTGCACGCCGATGCCGAGCGCCCGCGCCGCCGTCGACACGTTCACCGTCGGCGGAAGGGCCAGTAGCTCCTCCAAGGTCATCCCAGCGGAGCCGGTTCCCGAGCTCTCTTTCACTGTCATCTCGTCGTCGCGTTCTCCCCCGCGCCAACGTTAGACATAAGAATACTCCAACACTCCAGTGTTGGGGCAACATGTCTCACAGAGCGGCAAAGATCAGCACGTAGGCCACATCAGCAGGGGGAGAGTCATGACTGACATCAGCTACTTCAGGAGGTGCGCATGCAAGGTCCCGGTCCTCAACGAGGCTGGCGAGCCGGTGCTCCTGAGCGACGGCACGCCAAAGATGAAGGAGGTCGGAGCCACCTGCCCGAAGCTCAAGCAGAAGGGGCACTCGACCTGGTACTTCTACTTCGAGCTGGAGCCCGGCAAGAACGGAAGGCGCCGGAGAGTGCGCCGTGGCGGCTTCGAGACGCAGGACAAGGCCAAGACGGAGGCCAAGAAGGCGCTCAAGAAGGCCGAGGGGGTCACGGATGTCCTGAGTTCGGCCACTGTGGGGGAGGACCTCACCGCCTGGGTTGAGCGGAAGGGGAGCCTCGCCCGGACAACCTCGCACGGGTACGAGGGGCACATCCGGCTGTACCTCATGCCCTACCTGGGGCACATCAAGCGCAACGACCTCCACGCGCGGCACATCGAAGCCATGTACGCGGCCATCAAGAAGGAGAACGCGGAACGCCTGCTTCACCACGGCCGGGTGATGGAACTTACCCAGGCGCGCGACGCCGCGCGCGAAGCATGGATACGCGCATCTGGAAAGCCCGAGGAACGGCGCAAGACCCGCAGCGCCTACCTGGCGGCCAACGCCGCCCTGAGGGAGGGCGCGCGCGGCCTGCGGAAGATCACGGGGCCGGCCACGCTCCACCGCATCAACGCCACCCTGAGCAGCTTCCTCAACAGCGGGATCAAGCGGCTCGAATACCAGACCAACTGGGCGGCGCTCATTGAGCTACCTCCCGTCAAGCGGCCCAAGCCGTTGGTGTGGACGCCTGAGCGCGTAGAGCACTGGAAGCGCACGGGCGAGAAGCCCGGCCCTGTGATGGTCTGGACGCCCGAGCAGGCTGGCGAGTTCCTGGACTTCGTGGCGGATGACCGCCTCTACGCCCTGTGGGACACGTTCACCTTTCTCGGACCGCGCCGCGGTGAGATGGCAGCCCTCCCCTGGACGGAGGTCAGTCTGACCGCGCTACGGATGCGGATCTCGGCGCAGCTCGTTGAGGTCGCGTATCGCGTTTACGGCGAAGAGCCGAAGGCCGACAGCGTCCGCACCATGAGCATCAGCAGCCACTCCGGCCGCGTCCTCACCACGCACCGGGCCAACCAGGAGCGCGAACGCGCTGAGTGGGAGGGCGAGGAGGCGTGGGTCGAGTCGGGCTGCGTCTTCACCATGGAGAACGGCGCTGCACTCCACCCCGACTGGATCAGCCGGCGGTTCAAGCGGCTGGTCGAACTGTCGGGCCTCCCGCCCGTACGCCTGCACGACCTGCGCCACCTCTCGGCCAGCCTCGCCCTGCTCGCCAACAACGACATCAAGGTGGTCCAGGAGCGTCTCGGCCACAGCTCGCGGCAGATCACCTCGGACACCTACACCAGCGTCCTGCCCGAGCTGTTCCGGACCGAGGCCGAGTCGACGGTCGCCGTCGTACCTCGCGGCGGTGAGCTCACGTACACGGTCAAGAAGGCCCTCACGATCCCGGACAGCGCCTTCGCCCAGGACGTGGCGGTGCTGTTCGCTCACGCCGCCAGCTCCGCCCGGGGCCCGCAGTGGACGATCGGCGTTCAAGCGGCCGCCGGCGGTGAAGTCTTCGGCCAGATTCGCGCGGAGGTCCAAGCGGCTGAGCGTGCGGCAGAAACGGCCGAGGCATGGCTTCGGACCCACTGCGCGGAGCGGGGCTACGACGTCATCCGGACCGAGAACCTCGCGGACCGGATCCCGGACGACCAGAAGAAGACCATGGCGCTGGTTCGCCTCGTGATCGACCGCACAGCGGCGATGGGCCGTGACGAGCCGGTGCGCCGCTTCCTGACAGGCACCCGTAAGGCTTCCGTCAGCACCGGGTGACGTCTGTCCCCGCGTCGCTGCCGCCGCGTCCCCGCAGCGTCCCCGCAGCGCCCATGGAACGCGAAAGGCGGCCCCGGAGGGCCGCCAGGATCACCGTAGTGACTCGCGCGACCAGAGAAGTCCCTGGTCAGATCGTTTCTGCACACCTGGTGTGCAGTGGGGCGGGTGGGACTCGAACCCACGGCCGACGGATTATGAGTCCGCTGCTCTAACCGGCTGAGCTACCGCCCCTTCACGGCGTGGCGCGTACACGTGTGCGCGCCGTCTGCCGCAGCATAGCCGCTCATACGATCTCCTGCTTCGGATGCCTCGCATGATCGGCTTCGCCTGTTCAGAGAGACCGCGCTGAGGGCTGCCCGGTTCCCGAAAAGGCCGATAAAGAGAAAAGAGGACCCCGTAGGGCCCTCTTCTCTGCCTTGCTCCCCCGGCTGGACTCGAACCAGCAACCCTCCGGTTAACAGCCGAATGCTCTGCCAATTGAGCTACAGGGGACTGCGCTCCCCCGACTGGACTCGAACCAGTAACCTGCCGGTTAACAGCCGGCTGCTCTGCCAATTGAGCTACAGGGGATTGCTGCGGTGCATCGAACAGCCCACCTCCGGCCTTGCCGGGGGGCGAGCGCCCGTTGCGAGACATAGATTAGCGCAAGCAGGGGGGTGCTCCGCCAATCGGTATCGACAGCAGGCCGGGCACCACACGACGAAGGGTGACAGGCATGCGGTACAAGGTCACGTTCGTGGTCGGACTGGCTCTCGGGTACGTGCTCGGAACGCGGGCCGGACGCGAGCGCTACGAGAAGCTGAAGAAGTCCGCCCGGCAGGTCGCGCAGAACCCCGCGGTGCGCAACGCCGCCGAGACAGCGGGCCACACCGGGCGCGAGTACGCCGGGAAGGCCTTCGCCGCCGTGAGCGAGAAGGTCGGCGACGCCGTACCGGACTCGCTCGCCGGCCGGGTGCGCGGACTGCGCGGCCGGGCCGGCGGCCAGGCCGCCGAGGACGAGTGGGGCACCAGCAACACCTGACGTGCCACGGGCCACATCCGGAGCCCTTGGGACCCATGAGGTTTCAGGGGCTCCGGGACGGTCGACACCGGCCCCGCGTGCGGCAGAATTCTCCGCATGGGGATAGTCGCCGGGCTGGACAGCTCTTCCGCCTTCACACGCATCGTCGTCTGTGACGCCGAGACCGGCGCCGTGCTGCGCCAGGGGTACGCACCCCATCCACAGCCCGTGGGCGAACCGGACGGCGCCAGCCCCCACGAAACCGATCCACAGGCCTGGCTGCTCTCGCTCGGCGAGGCCGCGGGTGGCGGGATCCTGGAGGGGGTCCAGGCCATCGGGGTCTCCGCGCAGCAGCACGGCCTGCTCCCGCTGGACCCGCAGGGCACCCTGGTGCGCCCGGCCCTCGTCGGCAACGACAAGCGCGGCCAGGTCGCGGCCGCCGACCTCACCGAAGCCCTCGGCGGGCGGCACGCCTGGGCCGAGGCGGTGGGCTCGGTCCCGCACTCCGCGCAGCCGGTCGCGAAGCTGGCCTGGCTGGCCCGCACCGAGCCCGAGGCGGCCCGCCGGGTGGCCGTGCTGATGTCCCCGCACGACTGGCTGGTCTGGCAGCTGCTCGGCCGCCCGGCGCGGCGGACCACCGACCGCGGCGGCGCCTCCGGAACCGGTTACTGGTCGGCGGCCGCCGGAGCCTGGCGCCCCGACCTGGTCGAGCTGGCGCTCGGGCACCGGGCGCTGCTCCCCGAGGTGCTCGGCCCGGCCGACGCCGCCGGGACCACGCCCGAGGGGCTGCTGATATCCGCCGGCACCGGCGAGACGATGGCCGCGGCGCTCGGCCTGGGGCTGGGCCCCGGCGACGCGGTGGTCTCCCTCGGTGCCTCCGGCTCGGTGATGGCGGTGCACCACGAGGCGCTGTCCGAGCCGGGCGGGCTGATCACCTCCCTGGCCGACGCCACCGGCATGCACCTGCCCGTGGTGAACACCTCCAACGCCGTACGGGCCCTGCGCGGCACCGCCGAGCTGCTCGGCACCGACCTGGAGGGGCTGTCCGAGCTCGCGCTGAAGTCGACGCCGGGCGCGCACGGCCTCGTACTCCTGCCGTACCTGGAGGGTGAGCGGACGCCGAACCTGCCGCATTCCGCCGGGACCCTGAGCGGCCTGCGCCGGGACTCGATGAAGCCGGAGCACCTGGCCCGGGCGGCCTTCGAGGGCATGCTGTGCGGCCTGGTGGACGCCCTCGACGTCCTGCGCTCGCGCGGGGTCGAGATCCGCCGGGTGTTCCTGCTGGGCGCGGCCGCCGAGCTGCCCGCCGTGCAGGCGGCGGCCCCCGGGCTGTTCGGCACGCAGGTCGTCGTACCGGCGCCGGCCGACTACGCGGCGCTGGGCGCGGCCCGCCAGGCGGCCTGGGCCCTCGGCGTGGCGCGGGGCACACTGGCCGCGCACACCCCGCCCGTCTGGCCCGCCCCCGCGGCGCAGGTCTTCGAGCCGGGCGAGGAGTTCGCGGCCTGGCAGGGCGTCCGCCAGCAGTACGTCGCGACGCGGGAGCAGATCCACCCCGGCGCGTTCTGAGCGGCAGCGACGCTGTTTCCGGCCCCGCCGCGAAGGTCGTAGGACCCGCGCGGCGGGGCTGGTCCTTTTGACCGGCCTTTGCGAAATCCGGTGGGGATCACAGGGCCGATTGGCCGAAGATGGGGTGAACCCCTCGATCGTGCCGACCGGAGCCTGCGCGTGCTCATACGACTTCTGCGGACCCATCTGGGTCCGTACCGGAAACCCATCTCGGCGCTGGTCCTGCTGCAACTGCTGCAGACCAGCGCCAGCCTCTACCTGCCCACCCTGAACGCCGACATCATCGACAACGGTGTCGTCAACGGCGACACCGGCTACATCCTGCGCTTCGGCGCGCTGATGCTCGGCGTGTCGCTCATCCAGCTCGTCTGCAACGTCGGGGCCGTCTACTACGGCGCCCGCACGGCCTCGGCCGTCGGGCGCGACGTCCGCGGCGCCGTCTTCGACCGGGTTCAGAGCTTCTCCGCCCGGGAGCTCGGCCAGTTCGGCGCCCCGTCGCTGATCACCCGTACGACGAACGACGTCCAGCAGGTCCAGATGCTGGTGCTGATGACCTTCACCCTGATGGTGTCGGCCCCGATCATGTGCGTCGGCGGCATCGCCATGGCGCTCTCGCTGGACGTACAGCTGTCGGGCGTCCTGCTGGCCGTGGTCCCCGTACTCGGGATCTCGGTGGGCGCCATCGTCTACAGGACGCGGCCGCTGTTCCGCCAGATGCAGGACCGCCTGGACACCGTGAACCGGGTGCTGCGCGAGCAGATCACCGGCAACCGCGTGATCCGCGCCTTCGTCCGCGACGACTACGAGAAGGACCGCTTCCGCGAGGCCAACGCCGATCTCACCGGCGTCTCCCTGGCCTCGGGCAAGCTGCTGGCGCTGATGTTCCCGACCGTGATCGTGGTCGTGAACATCTCCAGCGTCGCCGTCATCTGGTTCGGTGCGATGCGCGTCGACAGCGGCGGCATGGAGATCGGCCAGCTCACGGCCTTCCTCGCCTACCTGATGCAGATCGTCATGTCCGTGATGATGGCCACCTTCATGTTCATGATGGTTCCGCGCGCCGAGGTCTGCGCGGAGCGGATCCAGGAGGTGCTGGACACCGAGTCCAGCGTCGTCCCGCCCACCGACCCGGTGCGCGAACTCACCCGCCGCGGGCTGCTGGAGCTGCGCGGCGCCGACTTCGGCTACCCGGGTGCCGAGGCCCCGGTCCTGCGCGGCGTGGACCTGGTGGCCCGCCCCGGCGAGACCACGGCGGTGATCGGCTCCACCGGAAGCGGGAAGTCCACGCTGCTGGGCCTGGTGCCGCGGCTCTTCGACGCGACCGGCGGCGAAGTGCTCGTCGACGGCGAGGACGTACGCCGGCTCGACCCCGAACTGCTGGCCAGGACGGTCGGCATGGTTCCGCAGAAGCCCTACCTGTTCTCCGGCACCGTCGCCTCCAACCTGCGCTACGGGCGCCCGGACGCCAGCGACGAAGAGCTGTGGCAGGCCCTGGAGGTCGCCCAGGCCAAGGAATTCGTCTCGGCGCTGGAGGGCGGTCTGGAGGCCCCCGTCACCCAGGGCGGAACGAACGTCTCCGGCGGCCAGCGCCAGCGTCTGGCCATCGCCCGCACGCTCGTCCAGCGCCCGGAGATCTACCTCTTCGACGACTCCTTCTCGGCCCTGGACTACGCGACGGACGCGGCGCTGCGCGCGGCGCTCGCGCGCGAGACCGTGGACGCGACCGTGGTCATCGTCGCCCAGCGGGTCGCCACGATCCGCGACGCCGACCGGATCATCGTCCTGGACGAGGGCCGGGTCGTGGGCGAGGGACGCCACCACGAGCTGATGGCCGGCAACGAGACCTACCGGGAGATCGTGCTCTCCCAGCTGACGGAGGCGGAGGCCGCATGAGCGGGCCCGGAGGACGGATGATGATGGGGCCGGCCCAGCGGTCCCTGGACTTCAAGGGATCGGGCAAGCGCCTCCTGGCCCAGCTCGCGCAGGACCGGGCCAAGCTGTGGGGCATGGTCCTCGCCGTCGTCGGCAGTGTCGCCTGCGCCGTTGTCGGACCGAAGATCCTCGGCGAAGCCACCGACCTGGTCTTCGCGGGGATCGTCGGCCGGGAGATGCCGGCCGGTGTGACCAAGCAGCAGGTGCTGGAGGGAATGCGCGCCCGCGGTGACGAGGGCATGGCGGACATGCTGTCCGGCACCGCCTTCACCCCGGGCCAGGGCATCGACTTCGGCGCGGTCGGGGTCGTGGCGATCTGGGCGCTGGTGGTCTTCACCCTGGCCGGCCTGCTGATGCTGGTCGCGACCCGGCTGTCGAACCACGTCATGAACGGCACCCTGTACCGGATGCGCGAGGAGCTCCAGGCGAAGCTGTCGCGGCTGCCGCTGTCGTACTTCGACCAGCAGAAGCGCGGCGAGGTGCTGAGCCGGGCCACCAACGACATAGACAACATCGGCCAGACGCTCCAGCAGACGATGGGTCAGCTGCTGAACTCGCTGCTGACGATCGTCGGCGTGCTCGCGATGATGTTCTGGATCTCGCCGCTGCTGGCGCTGGTCGCGGTGGGGACCGTACCGGTCTCGGTCTACGTCGCCGCGAAGATCGGCAAGAAGTCGCAGCCGCAGTTCGTGGAGCAGTGGAAGACGACCGGCACGCTCAACGCCCACATCGAGGAGATGTACTCGGGGCACAACCTGGTCAAGGTCTTCGGCCGGCAGAAGGAGTCCGCGGCGGTCTTCGCCGAGCAGAACGAGGCGCTGTACCGGGCCTCGTTCAAGGCGCAGCTGGTCAGCGGCATCATGCAGCCGGTGATGTTCTTCATCTCGAACATCAACTACGTGCTGATCGCGGTGGTCGGCGGGCTGCGGGTCGCCTCCGGCACCCTGTCGATCGGTGACGTGCAGGCCTTCATCCAGTACTCGCGGCAGTTCTCGATGCCGCTGACCCAGGTCGCGTCGATGGCGAACCTCGTGCAGTCCGGGGTCGCCTCGGCGGAGCGGGTCTACGAGCTGCTGGACGCTCCGGAGCAGGAGCGCGACGCCGACGTGCCGGAGCGTCCGCAGGAGCTGCGCGGCCAGGTCACCTTCGACAAGGTGGCCTTCCGCTACGAGCCGGACCGGCCGCTCATCGAGAACCTCTCGCTCTCGGTGGAGCCGGGCCACACGGTCGCGATCGTCGGCCCGACGGGCGCCGGCAAGACGACCCTGGTGAACCTGCTGATGCGGTTCTACGAGGTCACGGGCGGGGAGATCGCCCTGGACGGGGTGGACATCGCCAAGATGACCCGCGAGGAGCTGCGCGGCGGCATCGGCATGGTGCTCCAGGACACCTGGCTGTTCGGCGGCACCATCGCGCAGAACATCGCCTACGGTGCTTCGCGCGAGGTCACGCGCGCCGAGATCGAGGAGGCGGCGCGGGCGGCGCACGCGGACCGGTTCATCCGGACCCTGCCGGACGGCTACGACACCGTGCTGGACGACGAGGGCGCGGGCGTCAGCGCGGGCGAGAAGCAGCTGATCACCATCGCCCGGGCGTTCCTGTCGGACCCGGTGATCCTGGTCCTCGACGAGGCGACGAGCTCGGTGGACACCCGTACCGAGGTGCTGATCCAGAAGGCGATGGCGCGGCTCGCGCACGGCCGGACGTCCTTCGTGATCGCGCACCGGCTGTCCACGATCCGCGACGCCGACCTGATCCTGGTGATGGAGAGCGGCTCGATCGTGGAACAGGGCACGCACGAGGAGCTGCTGGCGTCGGGCGGTGCCTACGCGCGGCTGTACGCGGCGCAGTTCGCCCAGGCGGTCGCCGAGGTCGACTGACCACGGCATGAGCGGGTGGGGGCGTCCTTCGGGGCGCCCTTTCCCGTTCCCCTTCCCGTTCCCGTTCCCCCTTGCCGTTTCTTTTGCCGTCGTTCAGTCGAGGTAGCCGCGCAGCTGGTCGGCGAAGGCGTGGTCGCGCAGCTTGTTGAGGGTCTTGGACTCGATCTGGCGGATCCGCTCGCGCGTCACGCCGAAGATCCGGCCGATCTCCTCCAGGGTGCGGGGCCGCCCGTCCGCGAGCCCGTACCGCAACTGCACGACCTTGCGCTCGCGTTCGCCGAGGGTCGACAGGACCGCTTCCAGGTGCTCGCGCAGCAGGAAGAAGGCGGCCGACTCCACGGGGGAGGCGGCGTCGCCGTCCTCGATGAGGTCGCCGAGCGCGACGTCGTCCTCCTCGCCGACGGGGGCGTGCAGGGAGACCGGCTCCTGGGCGAGGCGCAGCACTTCCAGGACGCGCTCGGGGGTCAGCTCCAGGTGGACGGCTACCTCTTCGGCGGTGGGCTCGTAGCCGCGTTCCTGGAGCATGCGGCGCTGCACGCGCACGACGCGGTTGATCAGCTCGACGACGTGGACGGGCACGCGGATGGTCCGGGCCTGGTCGGCGAGTGCCCGGGACATCGCCTGCCGGATCCACCAGGTGGCGTAGGTGGAGAACTTGTACCCGCGGGCGTAGTCGAACTTCTCAACGGCCCGGATCAACCCGAGGTTCCCCTCCTGCACCAGGTCGAGCATGGTGAGCCCGCGGCCGACGTACCGCTTCGCGACGGAGACGACCAGGCGCAGGTTCGACTCGATGAGACGGCGTTTGGCCATGCGTCCCATGACGACGAGCCGGTCGAGGTCGAGGGCGAGCTGGGAGTCGAGGTCCGGAGTGGTGCCGAGCTTCTCCTCGGCGAACAGCCCGGCCTCGACACGCCGTGCCAGATCCACCTCCTCCGCGGCGGTGAGCAGCGGGATCCTGCCTATCTCGCGCAGGTACTGGCGGAACAGGTCGGCGGAGGGTCCCGCTCCGCCCCCGTTCTCGCCGCTGTCCCGCCTGCGCTGCACGGGCACCGGCTCGATCAGCTCCAGTACCTCGGGCTCTTCGTCCACGGCTTTGGCCTCCGAGGACTCGCTCGCGTTCACGGTCAGGGTCCGGGTCTGCACGGGTGCGACCTCCAGGGGCTCCGAGGACGGGGGCACCGCATTCAGTGTGGGGTAAGACGCATCGCTGCCACGAGGGGCGTGCGAGCACTTTCTGAGTCCGGCGCGTGACCGATGGTTACCCTCGGCCGGGAACCCCGATGCGGGTCGGACACATGTCCGAGATGATCGATTGCCGGACCGCGTACAGATGACTGACCCCCTGTCAAAAACGGGTACCCCAGTGCGAATCGGGGTGTGCGAGGCTGGGGACATGACGCTCGATTTCGAAGCGGAATGGACACGGGCGAAGGGGGACGCCGCCCTGCGTCTGGCCTCCGCCGGGCCGTCGCCGTCACCGGCTCCCTCAGCGAGCCCCTCCGCGACCCCGGCCCCTGCGGCGGGGGACCCCGACCTCGCCCTCGTCCACGGCCCCGTGCGCTCCAAGGCGTCCGGGATCCGTACGGCGAACGCCGAGGCCCGGGGCAGGTCCACACTCGACGACGCCGAGGCCGTGGGCCGAAGCCACGCCGGGTGGGCGGCGGGGACGGCCAGCAACGACTGCGTGGCCGCCTGGCAGCGCCGACTGCGGGAGTTCGCCGACCTGGTCGACGACGCGGCCGACGCCCTGACGACGGGCAACACGAACGCCGTCAACGCCGAGGACCAGGCGATAGCCGACCGGCTGCGCGCGGCCGGCGGCGTGCTGGAGGGCGCCTGATGGTTTCCGTCCCGAACTGAAGCAGGCCGATCCGCAGAAGTGGCGCACCGCGGCCGACGACGCGGTGGCCGTGGCGAAACAGTGCGACGGCCTCGCCTCGTACGCGCGCCAGGACGTCGCCCGGACGGTCGACCGGTGCTGGGTCGGCGAGGCCGGACGCGCCGCCACGGAACGGTTCGTGAAGCACGCCGACGACTACGAGACGTCCGCGTTGGCCCTGCGCGCGATGGCCAAGGCCTACGAAGACCTGGCCGAGGCGATCGTGGGGGCACAGCGGGACCTGAACAGCGCCCTGGACTGCGCCCGCGCCCGTGACCTGAAGGTCGACGACAGCGGCCGGGTCCAGCTGGCGAAGCCCGTCATGGTGCCGCAGGGCAGTACCGAGCACCTCGAACCCGTCGACCACGCGCAGGGAATCATCACCGAAGCCCTGCGGAAGGCCGGCCAGGCCGACGTGGACACGGCGCGCGTCCTCCGCACGATCGAGGGTCTGACCGCGGTCTCCGATCCGAAGCTGGCCAAGGAGGCCCTGACGCACGGGTCCCCGCTGGCGGTCGCCCTGGCCCTGGCGGGGGGGACGGACGGACTGCACCCGATCAACGTCTCTCCGGCCCAGTTCGCCGCGGTGAACCGGGCCGCGGCCGAGACCGGCATCAGCCGCAAGCTGCTCCTGGCGATCCGGCGCCGTGCGGCAGCTCGAGTCGCAGACCCCGGCCGGACACCACGTCTCCGTCGACCCGATCTACCATGAGGGCGGCGGGCCGCACACCGGAACGGGCACCGGCCCCGCCGAACCCGGTACTCCCTCCCCCAGCCCGGGCCCGGCGCCCACACCGCCGAGGAGCAAGTGACGCATGCGCACACCGAAGTGCGTCCCCCTGCTGCTGGGGATGCTGCTGACACTGAGCGCGTGCGGCCTCGTCGACAAGGACCGGGGACGCCCTCCGCTGACGCCGATGCCGGGCAACGTGCCGGCCGGACCCGAGTACGCCACGGTCGACGACGTGGTCACCGCCCTGGGGAAGGGCGGCTTCGACTGCAAGGTGACGGTACGCAACGTCTTCCCGCACGGGTCGAACGGGGTCTGCGAGGTGCAGCACCGTGGAACGACGGTCTACAACGACATCGACGTGCTGAGCACGGCCCGCTTCAGCAGGGACGAGGTCGGCGACAGCATCGAGGTGGGACGCCGGGCGTACGGTCACACCATCGTCGCCGCCAGCAACTGGTTCATCTGGGTCCGGCCCGGGGTCTACGCCTACGACATGGCCGCGGCACTGCCCGGCAGCGTGGTCCTGGAACCGCTCCCCGCGAAGTAGGCGGGGCCGGCCCGGGTCTGCCCTCGCGGCGCTCCCCGGCCCGCCCCGCCGATCAGGCCGGGCCCTGGACCGGCTCGACGCGGACCGCGCAGACCTTGAACTCCGGCATGCGCGAAGTGGGGTCCAGGGCCGGGTTGGTCAGGGTGTTGGCGCGGCCCTCGCCCGGCCAGTGGAAGGGCATGAAGACCGTGTCCGCGCGGATGGCGTCCGTGATCCGCGCCGGTGCCACGGCGCGGCCGCGCCGGGAGGTGACCGCCAGGGGGCTGCCGTCGACCGCGCCGATGCGGGCGGCGAGGCGGGGGTGCAGTTCCACGAACGGGCCGGGTGCGGCCTCGTTGAGCTCTTCCACCCGGCGGGTCTGGGCGCCGGACTGGTATTGGGCGACCACGCGGCCGGTGGTGAGCAGGAGCGGGTACTCCGCGTCGGGGACCTCCGCGGCGTCACGGTGGGCGACGGGGACGAAGCGGGCCCGGCCGTCGTCGGTGGCGAAGCGGTCCAGGAAGAGGCGTTCGGTGCCCGTGGAGCCCTCGGGGCAGGGCCAGAAGACGCCCTGTTCGGCCTCGATGCGGGCGTAGGTGATGCCGGAGTAGTCCGCCGGGCCGCCGGCCGAGGCGCGGCGCAGCTCGTCGAAGACCTCCTCGGGGGAGGTGGGGAAGCCCTTCTCGACGCCGAGGCGGGCGGCGAGCCCGTGCAGGACGTCTAGGTCGCTGCGGACCCCCGGGGGCGGGGTCAGGGCGCGGCGCCGCAGCAGGACGCGGCCCTCCAGGTTGGTGGTGGTGCCGGTTTCCTCCGCCCACTGGGTGACGGGGAGGACGACGTCCGCGAGGGCGGCCGTCTCGGACAGCACGACGTCGGCCACGGCGAGGAAGTCCAGTGAGCGGATCCGGTCCTCGATGTGTGCGGCGCGCGGCGCCGAGACCACCGGGTTGGAGCCCATCAGCAGGAGGGACTTCACGTCGGTGCCGAGGGCGTCGAGGAGTTCGTAGGCGCTGCGGCCGGGCCCGGGGAGGCTGTCGGGGTCGACGCCCCAGACCTCCGCGACGTGCGCCCGCGCGGCCGGGTCGGTGAGCTTACGGTAGCCGGGGAGCTGGTCGGCCTTCTGCCCGTGCTCGCGTCCGCCCTGGCCGTTGCCCTGGCCGGTGAGGCAGCCGTAGCCGGAGAGCGGGCGGCCGGCCCGGCCGGTGGCCAGGCACAGGTTGATCCAGGCGCCGACGGTGTCGGTGCCCTTGGACTGCTGCTCCGGGCCGCGGGCGGTCAGCACCATCGCGGAGTCCGGGGCGCAGAAGAGGCCGACCGCCTCGCGCAGGGCCGGGACCGGGACGCCGGTGATCCGTTCCACCAGCTCGGGCCAGTGGGCCATGGCGGCGGCCCGGGCCTCCTCCCAGCCGGTGGTGCGGGCGGCGATGAACTCTTCGTCGGTGCGGCCGTCGGCGACCACGAGGTGCAGGAGGCCGAGGGCCAGGGCGAGGTCGGTGCCGGGGCGCGGGGCCAGGTGCAGGTCGGCCTGCTCGGCGGTGCGCGTGCGGCGCGGGTCGATGACGATCAGGGTGCCGCCGTTGGCCTTGAGCTCGGTGAGGTAGCGCAGGGCGGGCGGCATGGTCTCGGCCAGGTTCGAGCCGACGAGGATCACGCAGCCGGTGCGGGGGATGTCCTCCAGCGGGAAGGGCAGGCCGCGGTCGAGCCCGAAGGCCTTCTGGTGCGCGGCGGCGGCCGAGGACATGCAGAAGCGGCCGTTGTAGTCGATCTGCGAGGTGCGCAGGGCGACGCGGGCGAACTTTCCGAGCGCGTACGCCTTCTCGTTGGTGAGCCCGCCGCCGCCGAAGACGCCGACCGCGTCGGGCCCGTGAGCGCGGGCCGTGCGGGCGAGGCCCGCGGCGACGGCGTCGAGGGCCTCCTCCCAGGTCGCCGGTTCGAGCCGCCCTGCGTGGGTGCGGACGAGCGGCTCGGTCAGGCGCACCCGGGAGGAGAGCACGGCGGGCGCGGTGCGGCCCTTGCCGCACAGCGCGCCCCGGTTGACCGGGAAGTCGGCGCGCTCCTCCACCGTGACGCCCGCGCCGCCCAGCTCGGGGCGCAGGTTCATCCCGCACTGCAGCGCGCAGTAGGGGCAGTGCGTGGCGGTGGCGGTGGTGGCTCCCGGGGTGTGCATACGGTCCAGCGTGCGTCGGGGGTGTTACGCCCGCCGCCGCCCCGCGTTACGGCTCGGGGTGCTCCACCTCAGCACGGTGCGCCGCCCCCGGTGAGGGCTGCGGCGAGGGCCGGCCGCAGCTCGGGCCGGTCGAGGACCTCCACGAACATGATCCGGCCGTGGACGACGTCGAGGATCAGGCACCCCCTGGCCGGGACCAGCGCCACGTTGCGGTGGCCCGGCCCGTAGGGCGTCCCCGGCCGGTGGGGCTCGGTGCGGAAGCTCTGGCAGAAGTCGTCACCGCAGCCGCAGTCGGCGAGGAGTCGGAGGTCGTGGGCGCAGACGGCGAGATCGCGTTCACCCTCCTCCTCCAGCAGTCGGACGAGTTCGGCGCTCAGCCCGGGGAGGACGTCGCGCAACAGGGGTGCGGTGGTGTGGTCGACTTGTTGCACAGGGCGGACCGTAGCCCGGCGCCCCCGTCGAGGCACGCGATTATGCGGCCGCAGGACCGGCGGGGCGGCATGGCGTGCGGCGGGCGGGAGCCGCCGCACGCGTCAGCGGCCCGTCAGGTGTTTCCCCATCTAGCGGTGCGTCAGTCTCCCAGTGCCGCCAGGGCCCGCGACACCCCTTGTTCCTTCGGCCCCAGGAAGTGCGGTGCGGGCTTGAAGGCCGCGTCCAGGGCCGCCTTGCCCGAGGCCAAGAACTCGCGCGCCTGGCCGTAGTACCAGGTGGAGTCGTGCACGTCGGCGACGCCCACGCCGTACGAGTCCAGGCCCGCCGCCTGGCACAGGGCGACGGCCCTGCGTATGTGGAAGCCCTGGGTGACCAGCACGGCCCGCTCGACCCCGAAGATCTCCTTGGCCCGCACGCAGGAGTCCCAGGTGTCGAAGCCGGCGTAGTCGCTGACGATCTGGGTGTCGGGAACCCCGTGGTCGGTCAGGTACCTGCGCATGGCGTCGGGCTCGTCGTACTCCCGGCGGCTGTTGTCCCCCGTGACCAGGACGACCTTCACCTTGCCGGTTCGGTACAGCTCGGCGGCGGCGTCGAGCCGGTCGGCGAGATAGGGGGTGGGCCGCCCCCGCCACAGGCCGGCCCCGAACACCACCGCCACGTCGGCGGCGGGCGCTTCGGCCGTCGTCCGCAGCCGGTCGGCGGCCGACGCGTGCGTCCACGCCGACGGGAGCAGCGCCAGCACACAGGCCGCCATGACGGCCTGCACCGCCAGCCGCCTGGCCGGGACCCCCCGCAGCCGCCGCGCCGGTCCCGGCCGCCGGTCCGCCACCGCGCCCACCACGGCCCTCGCTCCCGCCCTCGCTCGCGCCGTCGACCTCGCCACCGCCCTCGCGACAGCCCTCGCCCAGCCCTTGATCTCCATGACCGCCCCTCCCGTGCACCGCCCGCACCACACACCGTTCGCACACATTGACGATCACCGACTGGCCCGGAGTTCCGCCGCCGCCCCCTTTCACTCGTACGAACGACCGAGTGAGCACCCCGCAAACACCCGTCACCCCCGCGCAACGCACCCGCAATGTGCGACCCGCAGGATCGGTTCATGACGGAGCCGGTGCACCCTCCCGACAGCCCCTCCCTCCCGTTCGGCAGCGCGGCCGAGCTGCTGACCCGGATCACCGCCCAACTCGGCACGCAGCTCAGCGGACTGCGACCGCCCCGCACCCGCCCCCTGGGAGACCGCCCATGCAGCAGCCCACCCTCGTCGCCGTGGCCCACGGCAGCCGGGACCCGCGCGCCCTGCGCACCGCCCTCGCCCTCCTCGAACGGGTCCGCGAGCTCCGCCCGCGCCTCGACGTCCGGCTCGGCCACATCGAGCTGAACGAGCCGCTGCTCGACGACACCCTGCGCGCGACGTCCGGCGCGGCCGTGCTCGTCCCGCTGCTGCTCGGCCGGGGGTACCACGTCAAGCGCGACCTCCCCGCGGCCGCCGCCCGGGCCACCCACCTGGACACCCGCGTGGCCGCCCCGCTGGGCCCCCACCCGCTGCTCGTCGAGGCCCTGTACGAGCGGCTCGTGGAGGCCGGCTGGACCGCCGGCACGGCCGTGGTGCTCGCCGCCGCCGGGTCCCGCGACCCCGACTCGGCCGCCGACACCCGCCGCACCGCCGCCCTGCTCGCCGGGCGACTCGGCGGCGTCCCGGTGGTGCCCGCCTACGCCTCGGCCACCGCTCCCAGCGCCCCCGAGGCGGTCCGGGCCCTCTCCGCCCGCGGCCACCACCGGATCGCCGTGGCCTCGTACTTCGCCGCTCCCGGCCGGTTCGCCACCCAGACCGCCGATGCCTCGCCCGCCCTCGCCGCCGCCCCCCTGGGCGACCACCCGGCCCTGGCGCGGCTGTTGCTGCGCCGCTACGACGAGGCCCTGGGCCGTCCCGCCGCCCGCCCCCGGCCGGAACTCGTCTCCGCCTGATCCCGGTTTGTCAGTCGTTGCGGTTACCGTCTTGTCATGGAAGGCACCGCGCACGCCCCCGCAGACGACCTCTACTCGCCCTACGACCCGGCCGACACCGAGCGCTGGGCCGCCGAGCCCGACAAACGGCCCGGGCGCACCGCCTTCCAGCGCGACCGGGCCCGGGTGCTGCACTCCGCCGCGCTGCGCCGCCTCGCCGGGAAGACCCAGGTGGTCACCCCCGGCAGCCGCTCGTACGACTGGGACGCCAGCCCCCGTACGCGCCTGACCCACTCCCTGGAGTGCGCCCAGGTCGGACGGGAGCTGGGCGCCGCGCTCGGCTGCGACCCCGACCTCGTCGAGGCCGCCTGCCTCTCGCACGACATGGGCCACCCGCCCTTCGGCCACAACGGCGAGGAGGCGCTCAACGAGTTCGCCAAGGACTGCGGCGGCTTCGAGGGCAACGCCCAGTCACTGCGCCTGCTGACACGGCTGGAGCCCAAGCGGTTCGTGCCCGACCCGGCGAGCGGGCAGCAGGTCAGCGTCGGCCTCAACCTCACCCGGGCCTGCCTGGACGCCGCCACCAAGTACCCGTGGGCCCGCGGCGGCCATCCGACCGACCCCGGCTCGGTCAAGTTCGGGGCGTACGAGGACGACCTGCCCGTCTTCGAGTGGCTGCGGCTCGGCGCGCCCGCCGACCGCAAGTGCTTCGAGGCCCAGGTCATGGACTGGGCGGACGACGTCGCGTACTCCGTCCACGACTTCGAGGACGGCCTGCACGCCGGGCACCTCGACCCCAACCTCCTGTTCGCCGAGCCCGAGCGGGCCGCGATCTGGCGGGTCGCCATCGGCCGGTACGTCCCCGCCGACACCTCCCCCGAGGAACTGCGCGCCGCCCTGGACCGGCTGATGGAGCAGGAGTGGTGGCCGCACGGATACGACGGTTCCGCCGTCGCCCAGGCCCGTCTGAAGGACGCCACGAGCCAGCTGATCGGCCGCTTCTGCCTGGCCGCCGAAGGAGCCACCCGGGAGGCGTACGGCTCGGGCCGCCTCACCCGGTACGGTGCCGAACTGGTGGTCCCGCGCGAGGCGCGCAACGAGTGCGCGGTCCTCAAGGCGGTCGCCGACCTGTACGTCATGCAGCGCGACGAGCAGGAGCGCATCCGCGCCGACCAGCGCATCGTCCTGGCCGAACTGGCCGAGGCGCTCAGCGCCCGCGCCCCCGAGGGCCTGGACCCGCAGTTCCGCGCCATCTTCGACACCGCCGCGGACGACAGGGCCCGAAAGCGCGCGGTCATCGATCAGATCGCGTGTCTCACCGACGCTTCCGCCCGTTCCCTTCACGCACGCCTCACCCGGCGCACCCGACGCGCCGAAGGGTGAGCTGATCGAGCCACTCCCCCTTCACGCGGCAGGCTCAGTGCGGGACGCTCGCATGTGGTCGCATGTGGCGTAGAGGTTATGAGGAGGCATCAGGTGGTCGACGCACACCGGACATTCGTCATCGTCGGCGCGGGACTCGCCGGGGCGAAGGCGGCCGAAACGCTGAGGTCGGAGGGGTTCACGGGGCGGGTGATCCTGATCGGCGACGAGCGTGACCATCCCTACGAGCGCCCCCCGCTGTCCAAGGGCTACCTGACGGGCAAGGAGGAGCGCGAGAGCGTCTTCGTCCACGAGCCGTCCTGGTACGCGGCCTCCGACATCGAGCTGCACCTCGGCCAGCCGGCCGTCCACCTCGACCGTGAAGCCAAGCGGGTGGTCCTCGGGGACGGCACGGTCGTGCACTACGACAAGCTGCTGCTGGCCACCGGCGCCGAGCCGCGCCGCCTGGACATCCCCGGCACCGGGCTGGCCGGGGTGCACCACCTGCGCCGGCTGGCCCACGCCGAGCGGCTGCGCCACGTCCTGGCCGGCCTGGGCAGGGACAACGGCCACCTGCTGATCGCGGGCGCCGGGTGGATCGGCCTGGAGGTCGCCGCCGCGGCCCGCGGGTACGGCGCCGAGGTGACCGTCGTCGAACCGGAGGCCACCGCGCTGCACGCCGTGCTCGGTCCCGAGATCGGCCGGCTCTTCGGCGACCTGCACGCCGATCACGGGGTGCGCTTCCATTTCGGGGCCCGGCTGACCGAGATCGTGGGCCAGGACGGCATGGTGCTGGCCGCCCGTACCGACGACGGGGAGGAGCACCCCGCGCACGCGGTGCTCGCCGCGATCGGGGCCGCGCCGCGGACGGCGCTCGCCGAGACCTCCGGGCTGGCCCTGGTCGACCGGGAGCACGGCGGCGGCATCGCCGTGGACGCCTCGCTGTGCACGTCCGACCCTGACGTCTACGCGGTCGGCGACGTGGCGGCCGCCCACCACCCGGCGCTCGGGACCCGGCTGCGGGTCGAGCACTGGGCCAACGCGCTGAACGGCGGCCCGGCCGCCGCCCGGGCGATGCTGGGACAGCCGGTCAGCTACGACCGGGTGCCGTACTTCTTCTCGGACCAGTACGACGTGGGCCTGGAGTACTCCGGATACGCCCCGCCCGGCGGCTACGACCAGGTGCTGGTCCGCGGGGACGCCGGCAAGCGGGAGTTCATCGCCTTCTGGCTGTCGGAGGGTCGGGTCCTCGCCGGAATGAACGTGAACGTGTGGGACGTCACCGAGCACATCCAGGCGCTGATCAGGTCAAAGGCGCCCGTGGACCGCGAGGCCCTCGCGGACCCGTCGGTTCCGCTTGCCTCGCTGGTTCCGGCGGAGGGGGCCTGACGGGTTTGTCCGCGCCCGGCCGTAGACTTCACGGGTGGCAGGACGGATCAACGACGACGACGTGAAGGCGGTACGGGACGCGGTCCCGATCGACGCCGTGGTCTCCGACTACCTCCAGCTGCGCAACGCGGGTGGCGGCAACCTCAAGGGCCTGTGCCCCTTCCACGACGAGAAGTCCCCCTCCTTCCAGGTCAGCCCCAGCAAGGGTCTCTACCACTGCTTCGGCTGCCAGGCGGGCGGGGACACCCTCGACTTCGTCATGAAGATCGACCACCTTTCCTTCTCCGAGGCGGTCGAGCGCCTGGCCGGCCTGGCCGGGATCACCCTGCGGTACGAGGAGGGCGGCTACACCGCCGGCACCAGCGGCCGCGGTGAGCGCATCCGGCTGGTCGAGGCGCACAGGGCGGCCGCCCTGTTCTACGTCGACCAGCTGGACGGCCCCGAGGCCGAGATCGGCCGCAAGTTCTTGGCGGAGCGCGGCTTCGACCAGGCCGCGGCCGCCCACTTCGGCGTGGGATACAGCCCCGCCGGATGGGACCATCTGACCCGCTTCCTGCGCGGCAAGGGCTTCACCGACAAGGAACTGATCACCTCCGGGCTCGCCCAGGACAGCCGCAGCGGCAAGCCGATCGACCGCTTCCGCGGCCGGCTGATGTGGCCGATCCGCGACATCAGCGGCGAAGTGGTCGGCTTCGGCGCGCGCAAGCTGCGCGACGACGACAACGGGCCGAAGTACCTGAACACCCCCGAGACGGCGATCTACAAGAAGTCCCAGGTCCTCTACGGCATCGACCTGGCGAAGAAGGAGATCGCGAAGACCTCGCGGGCCGTGGTGGTCGAGGGCTACACCGATGTGATGGCCTGCCACATGGCCGGCGTCACCACCGCGATCGCGACCTGTGGCACCGCCTTCGGCGGCGACCACATCAAGATCCTGCGCCGGCTGCTGATGGACAACGCCACCGCCGAGGTGATCTTCACCTTCGACGGCGACGCGGCGGGCCAGAAGGCCGCCCTGCGCGCCTTCGAGGACGACCAGAAGTTCGCTGCCGAGACCTCGATCGCGATCACCCCGGGCGGGATGGACCCCTGCGACCTGCGCCTCGCCCAGGGGGACGCGGCGGTGGCCTCCCTGGTGGACTCCCGCACTCCGCTGTTCGAGTTCGCGCTGCGCCACATCGTCGCCCGGCACAACCTGGAGAACCCGGCCGGGCGGGCGGCCGCCCTGGACGAGGCCGCTCCGGTCGTCGCCAACATCAAGAACGTCGCCATCCAGCACGAGTCCGCGGTCCAGCTGGCGGGCATGCTGGGCATCCGCGACGAGCAGTTCGTGGTCAAGCGGGTCGCCCAGCTCGCCCGGTGGGCGCGCGAGCGCGGCCAGGGCGGCGGACCGCAGGGCGGGCAGCACGGCGGCCCCCAGCGGGGCGGTCCGCAACGCGGCGGTCCGCAGCGGGGCCGGCCCTCCTACGAGGCCGCGGAGGCACCCGCCGCCCAGCCGGCCGGCGGCCCCGCGCTGAACCTGCGCAGCCCCGCCCACCGCACCGAGCGCGAGCTGCTGAAGCTGGCCCTCCAGCGGCCCGCGCTGGTCTCCCCGGCCTTCGACGCGTACGGGATGGACGAGTTCACCGCCCCGCCCTACGCCGCCGTGCGCCAAGCGATCATGGACGCGGGCGGCGCCTCGCTCGGCACCGAGGACTACCTGGCACGGGTGCGCGAGGCCGCCCCGAACGACACCGTGCGCGCCCTCGTCACGGAGCTGGCGGTCGAGGCCATCCACGCGAAGACGGTCGACGAGGTCTACGCCGGGGTCCAGCTGGTCCAGGTGCGGCTGCGCGCGGTCGACCGCCGGGTCCACGAGATCCAGGGCACCCTGTCCCGGCTGGGCGCGCAGGCCCCGCCGGAGCAACTGGCCGCGGTGCAGGAGGAGCTGTGGGTCCTCCAGCAGTACGGCCAGCGACTGCGCAACCGCGGCGCCGAAGGGCTCTAGGGGCTCTCTTGTCGATCATGCCGGCCGTCGGCCCGGCATGATCGGCAAGGCACCTCCTGGCACGGTTGCAGGGAGTGCCGGGACGGATCGCCGGAGCGGTTGAACCAGTCGCCCCCGGGTATCTCGGTCCCTCGTTCCCGCAGGTCGCGGGCGATCAGCGGGGCCGCCAGATAAACCCAGGCGCGCACGGCGGTGCCGTCGGGGCGCAGGGCCTCGCGGGCGATCCGGTCGTAGACGTTCCCCGGCCGCCCTGGGCCCTCGTACTCCTCCAGCCGGTCCAGCGCGGCCAGCAGTGCCCCGTAGCCGCCCGGCGCCGCGGTGATCAGCTCCCCGACGACGGTGGTGCCCGGCCGGTGGACAGCGTAGGGATAGCCGGGGCCGTCGTAGAGGGCCGCGTCCGGGAGGACGGCGGGCTCCTCGGAGGCGGTGCGGCCGCGCAGGAACAGGTCGTGGTTGACCTCGCCGGGGCGCAGGGTCCCGTACACGAAGAACGGGAGCGGAACGGTGGTCGTCTCTTGCGGCCGTTCGACCGATGTCACGGACCCTCCCTCGGCTGTGGCGCGGCGCCGCGCGGCCGGGCCTGAAGTCCCGGCTTCACGCGCCCCACCACCGTACGCACCGCTGTCGCGCAACCGCCCGGCACCCGTGGGCCCGGCCGTCCGGTGTCGGACCCTGCTCCGGCCGGCGGCCGTCCGGGCCAGTCGGTCACCCGGACGGCGCGGGCGGCCCGGATGGCCCCACACCCATCCTGACCTGTGAGAACACCCCCTGCCGGCGCGCGGCTGGGCCGACCTGACGGGACATCAGCAGGCGGGTGGCGGGCGGGCCGGGTTTCCTCGGATACACGACCCCGCATCTCAGGGAGAGTCCCATGCGCCGACGTACCGCACACGTGCTGACCGCGACCGCGCTGACCGCCGTCGCGTTCACCGGCCCGGTCGCCGGCGCGGTCGCCGCCGCGGACCTCGGCATGGTGGGCTTCGCGCCCGGGGACTTCGCCGCGCTGGAGGTCTGGCCGAAGTCCGCCGCCCCCGGCGCGACCGTCACCGTGAACACCGCCGCCTGCGGCCCCCGCAGCCACGCCGACGGCGATGCCACCACGGTCGGCGGCGGCCGGTTCAAGCTGGTCCCGGGCACCCACAAGGAGGTGGTCGTGGGGCAGTTCCAGGTGGCCCGCGGCACCCGTCCCGGCACCTACGGCATCGGGGCGACCTGCGCGAACGGCAAGTTCGCGACCGGCGACCTGGTGGTCACCGAACGCGGCCCGCAAGGCCACGTCAACACCGGGGTGGGCGGTGGCACGACCACCACCACCGACCCCGCCAAGATCGCGGCGGGAGCGGCCGTACTGGCCGCGACCGCCGTCGGCGGTACCTGGCTCCTGCGTCGCCGGGCGAGCGGCACGCGGAGCTGACGGACGCCCACCGCGGCTCCGGCCGCGGTCCGACCGGTACCGTCCCCCGTCGCCCGCCCCGCGAGGTCCCCCCCGTTCGCGGGGCCGGGCGACGGCCAGTCACCTCGGACGAGACGCGGAGGGGGTACGCATGGCCGGCGACTTCCGTCCGACCGCCCGCCACGGGGGACTCGTCGCGCTCGCCGCCTGCATCGGCATCTGGCTGGTGACCAGCGGTTCCCGTGAGCCGGTCGGGCCACCGCTGCCCTCCCCGGCCGACGCCCTGACGGCCGCCGGCGTCGTCGGCCCCGGCATCGCCCCGCTCCCCGGCTCGCCGCCCGGCCGGATCAGGATCCCCTCCATCCGGGTGGACGCCCCGCTGATCGGGCTCGGGCTGGACCGGGCCGGCCATCTCGAAGTGCCTCCGCCCGACCGGCGGGACATCGCCGGCTGGTACCGCGAGGGCACCACCCCGGGCGCCACCGGCACCGCAGTGATCGCCGGGCACGTGGACGATTCCGCCGGGCCTGCCGTCTTCTACCACCTGGGCGCGCTGCGCCGCGGCGCCTCGATCGAGGTCCCGCGCGCGGACGGCCGTACGGCGGTGTTCACGGTCCACGCGGTCGAGGTCCACGATGCCAGGACCTTCCCCGACACCCGTGTGTACGGCCCTTCGTCGCGCGCCGAGCTACGGGTGATCACCTGCGGCGGCGGGTTCTCACCGCGGACGGGCTACCGAGGCAACGTGGTCGTCTTCGCCCACCTCACCGGGACCTACTAGGGGTCTCTCGTCGATCGGGGCGAGCCCGGCCTCGACGAGGACACCCCCTGGCGACTGCGGCCGGTCAGCCCCACTGCTCCAGGCCGAGCTTGACCACCAGCGCGCCGACCACGGTCAGCAGCACCCCGCGGACGAAGCCGCTGCCCTTCTTGAGCGCCATCCGGGCGCCGATCGTGCCGCCGGCCAGGTTGAACACCGCCATCAGCGCGGCCAACTGCCACAGGACCATGCCCTGGTAGGCGAACATCGCGAGCGCCCCCGCGTTGGTGCAGCAGTTGACGATCTTGGCGGTGGCGGAGGCCGTGACCAGGTCGAGGTGGAGCAGGGCCGTGAGCGCGAGCACCAGGAAGGTGCCTGTGCCCGGTCCGATGAGGCCGTCGTAGAAGCCGATGCCGAGGCCGGCCAGACCGATGGCGAGCAGCACCCGGGCACGGCTGACGGGCGAGGTGGAGGGGGCGGTGCCGAAGCCGGGCCGGAAGAGCACGAAGCCGGCGACGACCACCAGCACCACCATGATCATCGGTCGGAGGGCGTCCTTGCTGATGCCGCCGGCGAGTGCGGCGCCCCCCATCGATCCGGCGAGCGCGGCCAGGCCGATGCGGACGGCGAGCTTCACGTCCACGGGGGCCTTGCGGGCGTACGTCACGGCCGCGCCGGCCGTGCCGACGATGGCCACCGCCTTGTTGGTGCCGAGGACGGTGGCGGGATGCGCGTTGGGCAGGCCCAACAGGAGGGCGGGCAGGAGCAGCAGGCCGCCGCCGCCCACCACCGCGTCGATCCAGCCCGCCGCCGCGGCGGCCACGCACAGCACGATGATCACGGTCGTAGATATGTCAGGCACGTACCGACCCTATGGAGCTGTCGGGTGCAGTGACCATTCAATCGCCGGAAAGTTGCGCAAAGGTTGAGCTTTGCCGGGCCGGGGCCCGGTCCGGAGCGGCCGGGTCCACGACCGCGGTGAGCCACTGCCGACCGGCACGCCGGCCGCCCCCAGCCCCGCCGCGAGCCGCCCCGCCCGGGGGTACGCGGGCCAGTACGGCCGGCGCCGTCCGCACCGGCGAGGGTCTGCGGAGGCCGTGATGATCCTCAAGGCGGCCTTGAGGAGGGCCTCACCGACCCTTGAACCGGTCGCTGAGGTCGGCGTTCCGTCCGGGTAACAGAGGCGATGCGGCGGGGAAACAGCGGCCGCGCACCCTCATGGCATGACCTCGGAAAAGCGTGTGGTGGTGATCGGCGGCGGCCTCGCGGGCCTGCGGCTCGCGGGCCGGCTGGGCCCGGCCGCGACGGTGACCGTCCTCGGCGAGGAGACCCACGTCCCGTACAACAGGGTGCTGCTCGCCGAGGTCCTGGCGGGCCGGTACGCGCCGGAGGTGACCTCCCTCCCGGCCCCCGGCCCGGTGCTGCGGCGCGGGGTCCGGGCGGTGCGCGTCGACCGCGCGGACCGGACCGTGCACTGCGACGACGGCACGATGGCCCCGTACGACACGCTGGTACTGGCCACCGGATCGAACGCGGTGCTCCCGCCGCTGCGCGGCCTGTTCGAACCCGAGGGGCGGGAACTCCCGGACGGAGTACACGCGTTCCGCACGATGGACGACTGCCTGGCGCTCTCGGCGGCCGTACGTCCGGGGGTGCGGGCGGTGGTGATCGGCGGGGGTCTGCTGGGCGTCTCGGCCGCCCGGGCGCTCGCCGCGCGCGGCGCGGTGGTGGTCCTGGCCCAGCAGGGCGAGCGCCTGATGGAACGCCAACTGGACGCGGAAGCCTCCGCCCTGCTGGCGACGCACCTGACCGAACTCGGCGTGGAGATCCACACGGAATGCCGGGCCCGCGGCCTGGAAATCCAGCCCCTCCGGCATTCGAGGAGCGTGAGTGCCGGGGCCGCGCCCCCGGCAGCGGCGCCGCGCCCGGGCGCCGCGGCGGGCCCCCGCAAGGTCACCGGCGTCGAGCTCGCCGACGGCTACCGGCTGGAGGCCGACATCGTCGTCCTCGCCTGCGGCGTACGCCCCCGCACGGGCCTGGCGCAGGCCGCCGGCCTGGAGACCCGCAAGGGCATCCTCGTCGACGACGAGCTCCGCACCAGCGACCCCCGCATCCACGCCATCGGCGACTGCGCCGAACACGCCGGCCAGGTCTACGGACTGGCCGGCGCCGCCCTGGAGCAGGCCGACGCCCTCGCCGCGGTCCTGACGGGCGGCTCCGCCCCCTACACCGGCACCCGCGCCCTCACCCGCCTCACCCTCGGCGGGACCGGCGACGACTCCCTGGACCTCGCCGCCTTCGGCGAGACCACCGCCCTGCCCGGCGACGACGTGGTCCGTCTCACCGACGGCACCCGGCGCACCTACCGCAAGGTCGTCCTGCGCGGCGACCGCCTCGTCGGCGGGGTGCTGCTCGGCGAACTCTCCACGGTGGGCGCCCTCGCCCGCACCTGGGAGGGCGGGGAACCACCGCACGACCTGTTCCACCTGCTCACCGACGACGGAGGCCACTGACATGACCGAGCCCTTGCCCACGATCGTGCTCATCGGGCACGGCATGGTCGGCCAGCGCTACCTCGAAGCGCTCGCCGAGCGCGGGGTCACCACCACGCACCGGATCACCGTGCTCTGCGAAGAGCCCCGGCCCGCCTACGACCGCGTGCACCTGACCTCGTACTTCTCCGGCAGCACCCCCGAGGACCTGTCCATGACGCCGGCCGGGTTCATGGACGAGCACGGCATCGCCCTCCACCTCGACGACCCTGCCGAGCACATCGACCGGGCCGCTCGCACCGTCACCTCCCGCTCCGGGCAGGTGTTCCCGTACGACGTGCTGGTCCTGGCCACCGGCAGCTACCCCTTCGTGCCGCCCGTCCCCGGCAAGGACGCCGCCGGCTGCTTCGTCTACCGCACCATCGAGGACCTCCTCGCCATCGAGGAGTACGCGAAGGACAGGACCACGGGCGCGGTCGTCGGCGGCGGACTCCTCGGCCTGGAGGCCGCCGGCGCCCTCCAGGGCCTCGGTCTCGCCACCCGCATCGTCGAATTCGCTCCGCGCCTGATGCCCGTCCAGGTCGACGAGGGCGGCGGCGCCGCGCTGCTGCGCACCATCGAGTCCATGGGCCTCACCGTCCACACCGGTGTCGGCACCCAGGAGGTCGTGACCGGCGAGGACGGCCGCGTCAGCGGAATGCGGCTCTCCGACGGCTCCACCGTCGACACCGACCTCGTCGTCTTCTCCGCCGGCGTCCGTCCCCGCGACCAGCTGGCCCGCGACGCCGGTCTGGACGTCGGCGAGCGCGGCGGTATCGCGGTCGACGCCCGCTGCCGCACCTCCGACCCGCACGTCTACGCCATCGGCGAGTGCGCCCTGGCCGTCGACGGCCGCGTCTACGGCCTGGTCGCCCCCGGCTACGAGATGGCCGAGACCGCCGCCGACGACCTGCTGGGCCGGGAGAAGGAATTCACCGGAGCCGACCTCTCCACCAAGCTGAAGCTGCTCGGCGTGGACGTGGCCTCCTTCGGCGACGCCCACGGAAACACCCCCGACAGCCTCGACGTCGTCTGGTCCGACTCCCGCTCCGGCGTCTACAAGAAGCTGGTGGTCTCCCCCGACGGGGTCCTCCTCGGCGGGGTCCTGGTCGGCGACGCCGACTCCTACGGCCTGCTGCGCCCGCTCACCGGCAGCGTCCCGCCCGTCGCCCCCGAGCAGCTTGTCCTGCCCGCGGGCGTCGGCGCGCCCGTCGCGCTCGGGCCGTCCGCGCTCCCGGACCACGCGGTGATCTGCTCCTGCCACAACGTCACGAAGAAGGCCATCACCGCCTGCACCACCCTCCCCGAGGTCAAGAAGTGCACCAAGGCGGGTACCGGCTGCGGCTCCTGCCTCAAGGTCATCGGGCAGCTGCTCCCGGCCGCCGCCGACAAGGGGCTGTGCGGCTGCTTCCCGTACACCCGCGCCGAGCTCTACGAGATCGTCCGCACCCGCCGGCTGACCTCCTACGAGCAGATCCTCGACGGCCACGGCCGCCCCGAGGCGCGCGGCGGCGACGGCTGCGAGGTCTGCAAGCCCGCCGTCGGCTCGATCATCGCCTCGCTCGCGGCGACGCTCGGCGCGAGCGGCTACGTCCTGGACGGGGAGCAGGCCGCCCTCCAGGACACCAACGACCACTTCCTCGCGAACATGCAGCGCAACGGCTCCTACTCGGTCGTCCCGCGCATCCCCGGCGGTGAGATCACCCCCGACAAGCTGATCGTGATCGGCGAGGTCGCCCGCGACTTCGGGCTCTACACGAAGATCACCGGCGGTCAGCGGATCGACCTGTTCGGCGCGAGCGTTGACCAGCTCCCGCGGATCTGGGCACGGCTCGTCGACGCCGGCTTCGAGTCCGGACACGCCTACGGGAAGGCCCTGCGGACGGTGAAGTCCTGCGTGGGGCAGACCTGGTGCCGCTACGGCGTCCAGGACAGCGTGCGGATGGCCATCGACCTGGAGCTGCGCTACCGGGGGCTGCGCGCCCCGCACAAGCTGAAGTCGGCGGTGTCGGGCTGTGCCCGCGAGTGCGCGGAGGCGCAGAGCAAGGACTTCGGGGTCATCGCGACGGCGAGCGGCTGGAACCTCTACGTGGGCGGCAACGGCGGTGCCACGCCGCGCCACGCCGACCTCCTCGCCCAGGACCTGTCGGACGCGGAACTGATCCGGCTGATCGACCGGTTCCTGATGTTCTACATCCGCACCGCCGACCGGCTGGAGCGGACCTCCACCTGGCTGGAGCGGCTGGAGGGCGGCCTGGACCACCTGCGGGACGTGGTCGTGCACGACTCGCTGGGGCTGTGCGCGGAGCTGGAGTCCCTGATGGCCGACCACGTGGCCCACTACCGGGACGAATGGGCCGAGACGCTCCAGGACCCGGAGCGGCTGCGCCGGTTCGTGTCCTTCGTGAACGCGCCCGGCGCCCCCGACCCGACCGTGCAGTTCGTCCCCGAGCGCGACCAGGTCAAGCCCGACCTGGCCGTCCTGACCATAGGAGGTGCCGTCCGATGACCGTGGAACTGCAAGTGGCGCAGGGCTGGCTGACGGTGTGCGAATTGTCGGCGCTCATCCCCGGGCGCGGGGTCGCGGCGCTGCTGCCCGACGGGAGCCAGGCCGCGGTGTTCGTCGACCGTGCGGGGCGTGCGTACGCCATCGGCAACCAGGACCCCTTCACCGGGGCGCAGGTGCTCTCGCGCGGTCTGGTGGGGGCCGCGGCGGGCCGGCCCTTCGTGGCCTCCCCGCTGCTCAAGCAGCGCTTCGACCTGGAGACGGGGCGCTGCCTGGACGACGAGGAGGTGGCGGTCCTCACCTACCCGGTGCGGACCGCCGCGACCTCCTGACCGGAGGGGTGGTGGGCCCGGCGGTCAGTCCTGCTTCTGGATCACGGCCGGGTCCATCCACATGATCTCCCAGGTGTGGCCGTCGAGGTCGTCGAAGGCACGGCCGTACATGACGCCGTGGTCCTGGGCCGGACGGGGTTCGGTGGCGCCGGCCGCCAGGGCCCCGTCCACCAGCTCGTCGACCGCGGTGCGGCTCTCGGCGCTCAGACACAGGAGCACCTCGGACGTCTTCGTGGCGTCCGCGATCTCCTTGTGGGTGAAGTCCTTGTAGCGGGCCTCGGTGAGGAGCATCGCGACGATGGTGTCGCTGATGACCATGGAGGCGCAGTTCTCGTCGGTGAACTGGGCGTTGAAGGAGTAGCCCAGCTTGCCCCAGAAGGCCTTGCTGGCGTCCAGGTCCTTGACGGGCAGGTTGACGAAGATCATGGTCGCGGACATCGAGGTCCCTCTCTCTGCTGCTCGGTCGGTGCGTTCAATCGGTGCTTTCGAGAGGTAGACCGCGGGGCCGGGGAAAACTCATCGCCGCTCGCGAAGTTTTTCTGAACTTTCCTGCCGGACCGACGACATCGCAGGTCAGGGCGGTGAACGCAGCTTGAGCACCGCGGGGCCCAGCAGGCCTGACCGGGTGGGACACCGGGCGGGGGAGCCTAAACCCCGGCCTCCGAGACAGGCCGGAACTGGTGGGTGCGGCCCGCCTTGCGGCCCGTACCGGGGACGGCCGGGCACGGGGTCTTCGCGGACGCGGCGCTGTGCGAACGCCGTCTGCCGCAGGCGGGTCCGACCCCGCGAATCCGCCCGGCGCCGATGTGGCCGGGTTCCGGAGGCCTTCGGTAAAGAAAGCCGCGGGCGCGCGGAAATCCCCGCCGCAGGATTGAACGCCGACCGGTCGCTCGGGCGTAATGAGGATTTGGCGCCACGTCAACTGGCGTCTCCTAGGTTCCTCGACGCGTGCGACCCCGCGTCCGACCGGCCGCGGGGCCTTCCTCCCACAGGAGTGACCGTGGAACGTCGTACCTTCCTGCGCGGCGCAGTGATCGGTTCGTCGGCCGCCGCCTTCGGCGGCACGTTGATGCACGGGGCGGCCTACGCGGCTCCCGCCCAGCCCGGGGCCGGCCCGTACGGGGCGCTCGGTGCCGCCGACGCCAACGGCATCATGCTCCCGAGCGGTTTCACCAGTCGGGTGATCGCCCGCTCGGGCCAGACCGTCAGCGGCACCTCGTACACCTGGCACAGCGCACCCGACGGCGGTGCCTGTTACGCCGACGGCTCGGGCTGGATCTACGTGTCCAACTCGGAGATCAACCCCTCCGGCGGCGCGAGCGCGGTGAGGTTCGACTCCTCCGGCACCGTCACCGGCGCGTACCGGATCCTCTCGAACACCCGGCAGAACTGCGCCGGCGGCAAGACACCGTGGAACACCTGGCTGTCCTGCGAGGAGGTCGACCGCGGCTTCGTCTACGAATCCGACCCGTACGGCGTGAACGCGGCCGTCCAGCGCCCGGCGATGGGCCGCTTCAAGCACGAGGCGGCCGCGGCGGACCCGGTCCGCCAGGTGATCTACCTGACGGAGGACGAGACGAGCGGCTGCTTCTACCGCTTCGTCCCCACCACCTGGGGCGACCTCTCCTCCGGCACCCTCCAGGTCCTCAAGGCCGGAACGGCCACCTCCGGCTCCTTCACCTGGCAGAACGTCCCGGACCCGGACGGCTCCCCGACGGTGACCCGCAGCCAGGTCTCCGGCTCCAAGAAGTTCAACGGCGGCGAGGGCTGCCACTACGCCAACGACACCGTCTGGTTCACCACCAAGGGCGACAACCGGGTCTGGCAGCTCAACCTCGCAAACAACACGTACGAGCTGGCCTACGACGACTCGCTCGTACCCGGCGGCGCCGCCCCGCTGACGGGCGTCGACAACGTCACCGGCTCCTCGTACGGCGACCTGTACGTCGCCGAGGACGGCGGCAACATGGAGATATGCGTGATCACCCCGGACGACGTGGTGGCGCCCTTCCTGCGGATCACCGGCCAGTCCTCCTCCGAGATCACCGGACCGGCCTTCTCGCCCGCCGGCAACCGCCTCTACTTCTCCAGCCAGCGCGGTACGAGCGGCAGCTCCTCCGGCGGCATCACCTACGAGGTGACGGGCCCCTTCCGCACCTGACGGCCGTCCCGGCGGCCCCCCGGCCCGCTCCCGGGCCGGGGGGCCGCCGGCGTCTCACGACGCCACCGCCCCGCCCTTGAGGAGCGCCGCTCCCAGCGGCGTCACGGTGTGCAGGACCGCGTTGCCGCGGCGCAGGGTGGTGACCAGGCCCGCCTCGCGCATCACGCAGGCGTGCTGGCTCGCGGAGGCCAGCGAGACGCCGGCCCGGCGGGCCAGCTCGCTGGTGGTGGCACCGTCCCCTATGGCCCGCAGCACGACCGAGCGGGTGTGCCCGACCAGCTTGCCCAGGGTGCGCTGGCGCTGGTCCTCCGCGGGCCGGGCCGCCTCGCCGCTCCCCGGCGCGGAGGCCAGCTGCGCGGCGGCCGGGTAGACCAGCACCGGCGGCAGCTCCGGGTCGTGCAGGGTCACGGCGGTGCGCCGGCAGAAGAAGGACGGCTGGAGCAGCAGCCCGCGCCCCCGCAGCCGTACGTCCCGGTCCACGGGGTAGTCGCATTCCAGTACCGGGGCCCGCCAGCGCAGCATGGGCGGCAGCGAGGCCAGCAGCTCGTCGGCTCCGCCGTCGAGCAACGCGCGGCCGCGTGCCGCCCGTTCGGCTTCTATCTGGGCCTGTATGTGGGTCCAGTACGGCTCCACGGCGGCCCGGTGGTAGGCGCGCAGCTCGCCCATCAGCCTCGGGAGCTGCTTGGTGCCGCCCTCCATGAAGTCCCGCAGCCGCGGTGTCGTGGGCGCTCCGGCGCCCAGCAGCTGGAGCTCGCGGCGCATGCGCTCGGGACGGATCCCGCGCAGCGCGTCGAGGCCCACGTCCCACCCGTACTGTCCCTCCACAGGGGTCAGGAAATCGGGGAAATAACCGCGGCTCGGTATGAGCATACCGAGCGTGCGTGTTTCACTGTTCAACCTGCTCCGGGTTTCCGTACGCCATTCACCGAACAACCGGGCGTCGCGCCGGTCTCTTAAGCGGTGAAAGCTGAGAATCGTTTCCCACAACGCATCGGGACGCCCTGCCATCCGTACGCGTGCCAGGTCCACTCCAGTGAAATGGATACGCAGCACCGAACCCCCACCTGTGCAACCGCAATCCCCCCGCCCCATGAGTATGCACACAGTCACACGTGGTCACCACGCCCTTTCGGCCACAGTTGAAACCCCTTTCGGCAGGGGCGTGACAACCGAAATCCTGTACTCCGCCGGGCACACTCCGGTGCGACCGAAACGCTCCGCGAAGGCCGTGGGGGGCTTTGCGGGGCCTGGCGGTCGGTCGCACTGGGAAGCGCCGACGTGCCCGGCAGAATGACAGCGGCGGTGGACGGGTGGGGATCCGTCCACCGCCTGCTGGCGTAAAGATTTATTGAACAACAAATTGAGGCGCGCCCGCCCCCGGGCAGTCAGGGAACCCGGGGACAGGCGCGGTCTTATGGGGCCCTTGGGGGGCCAGGCGGGGTCAGCGGCTGTCGCTGCCCTTCGCCTCGGCGGCCGCACGACCGGCCTCCAGGCGCGCCACCGGAATCCGGAAGGGCGAGCAGGAGACGTAGTCGAGGCCGACCTCGTGGAAGAAGTGGACGGACTCGGGGTCACCGCCGTGCTCGCCGCAGACGCCGAGCTTGAGGTCGGGGCGGGTGGCCCGGCCCAGCTTGGCCGCGTGCCGGACCAGCGAGCCGACGCCGTCCTTGTCGATGGTCTCGAACGGCGAGACCCCGAAGATGCCCTTCTCCAGGTACGCGGTGAAGAAGCTGGCCTCGACGTCGTCGCGGGAGAAGCCCCACACCGTCTGGGTCAGGTCGTTCGTACCGAAGGAGAAGAACTGCGCGGCCTCGGCGATCTGGTCGGCGGTCAGCGCGGCGCGCGGCAGCTCGATCATGGTGCCGATGGTCAGCTTGAGGCTGGTGCCCGTGGCGGCCTCGACGTCGGCGATGACCTGGTCGGCCTCGTCGCGGACGATCTCCAGTTCCTGGACGGTGCCCACGAGCGGGACCATGATCTCGGCGCGCGGGTCGCCCTTGGCGTTCTTGCGCTCGGCAGCGGCCTCCGCGATCGCCCGCACCTGCATCTTGAACAGACCGGGGATGACCAGGCCGAGGCGGACACCGCGCAGACCCAGCATCGGGTTCTGCTCGTGCAGCTTGTGGACCGCCTGGAGCAGGCGCAGGTCGTTCTCGTTGGCGTCCTTGCGGGACTCGGCGAGGGCGACGCGCACCGACAGCTCGGTGATGTCGGGCAGGAACTCGTGCAGCGGCGGGTCGAGCAGGCGGACGGTGACGGGCAGGCCGTCCATCGCCTCGAAGAGCTCGACGAAGTCCTTCTTCTGCAGCGGCAGGAGGGCACTCAGTGCCTCCTCACGCTCCTCGTCGGTGTCCGCGAGGATGAGTCGCTCCACCAGTTCACGGCGCTCACCGAGGAACATGTGCTCGGTGCGGCACAGGCCGATGCCCTGGGCGCCGAAGCGGCGGGCGCGCAGCGCGTCCTCGGCGTTGTCGGCGTTGGCGCGCACCCGCAGGCGGCGGACGCGGTCCGCGTACGCCATGATCCGGTGCACGGCGGCGACGAGCTCGTCGGCGTCGTCGGCGCCGGCGTGCATGCGGCCCTCGAAGTACTCGACGACCGGGGAGGGTACGACGGGCACCTCACCGAGGTAGACCTTGCCGGTGGAGCCGTCGATGGAGACGACGTCGCCCTCTTCGATGACCGTCTCGCCGACCGTCATGCGGCGGCGCTTGGTGTCGACGTCGAGTTCCTCGGCGCCGCAGACACAGGTCTTGCCCATGCCGCGGGCGACGACGGCCGCGTGAGAGGTCTTGCCGCCGCGCGAGGTCAGGATGCCCTCGGAGGCGATCATGCCGTCCAGGTCGTCCGGGTTGGTCTCGCGGCGGATCAGGATGACCTTCTCGCCGGAGCGGGACCACTTGACGGCCGTGTAGGAGTCGAAGACGGCCTTGCCGACCGCCGCGCCCGGGGAGGCGGCGATGCCGCGGCCGAGCAGGGTGGTCTTGGCACCCTCGTCGAAGCGCGGGAACATCAGCTGCGCCAGCTGGTGGCCGCTGACGCGCTGGAGGGCCTCTGCCTCGTCGATCAGGCCCTGGTCCACGAGCTGGGTGGCGATGCGGAAGGCGGCGCCGGCGGTGCGCTTGCCGACACGGGTCTGGAGCATCCACAGCTGACCGCGCTCGATCGTGAACTCGATGTCGCAGAGGTCCTTGTAGTGGTTCTCCAGCGTCGTCATGATCGTCATGAGCTGGTCGTACGAGGCCTTGTCGATGGACTCCAGGTCCGCAAGCGGCACGGTGTTGCGGATGCCCGCGACGACGTCCTCGCCCTGGGCGTTCTGGAGGTAGTCGCCGTAGACGCCCGCGTGGCCGCTGGCGGGGTCGCGGGTGAAGGCGACGCCGGTGCCGGAGTCGGGGCCCAGATTGCCGAAGACCATCGAGCAGACGTTGACCGCGGTGCCCAGGTCGCTGGGGATGCGCTCCTGGCGGCGGTAGAGCTTGGCGCGGTCGGTGTTCCACGAGTTGAAGACGGCCTCGACGGCGAGGTCCATCTGCTCGCGGGCGTCCTGCGGGAACTCGCGGCCGGCCTCCTTCGCCACGATCTTCTTGAAGACCTTGACGAGCTTCTTCAGGTCGGCGGCGTCGAGGTCGGTGTCGACGGTGACCTTCTTGGCGGCCTTGGCCTCGTCGAGGGCGTCCTCGAAGAGCTCGCCCTCGACGCCGAGGACGGTCTTGCCGAACATCTGGATCAGGCGGCGGTACGAGTCCCACGCGAAGCGCTCGTCGCCGGCCTGGGAGGCGAGGCCGGTGACCGACTCGTCGGAGAGGCCGATGTTCAGGACGGTGTCCATCATGCCGGGCATCGAGAACTTGGCACCGGAACGCACGGAGACCAGCAGCGGGTCGTCCGACTGTCCGAGCTTCTTGCCCATCTTCGACTCCAGGGCCGCAAGGTGGGCGCTGACCTCGTCGCGCAGCGCGGCCGGGGCCGAGCCGCTCTCGAGGTAGACCTTGCAGGCCTCGGTGGTGATGGTGAAGCCGGGAGGGACCGGCAGACCCAGGTTGGTCATCTCGGCGAGGTTGGCACCCTTGCCGCCGAGAAGGTCCTTGAGGTCGCGGTTGCCCTCGGTGAAGTCGTAGACGAACTTCTGATCTTTGTTTTCCGACACGGGTCTCGACTCCTCGAGGCTCGGTGGCTGCCCTGACGGCCAGGAACATACCCAGATCGAAGGCTTCTGGGTACGTCCACTTGGCCGTCATGCGGCCGTAACCACCCGTGCGCCAGCAGATCGAAAGTAACTCAGGGGTAACCAGAAAGCACCAAGAGCGTTCAGGTCCCGAAGGGAGAGGGTGCCACTGAGGCTTGTTCACGCTCGGATGAGCGATCATCGATACATTTGCGTTCAAGTATTGAACACACAAAGGGTGGCACCCAGTGCCACCCTTTGAAAGTCTTACCCGTGACTTATCTGCTCATCTGAGCGAAACCTCTCCCATGCGTGGCGTATATCACGCACCACGGAGGGCGATTTGTCAGCCTCCGGAGGTGTCCAGTTCCGCGTCCTCGCCCACGCCCGCACAGTCGTACGGATCCCTCAGCCAGCCGTCGGGCAGGACAACTCGGTTGTTTCCGGACGTCCGGCCGCGCGGACCGTCGGCACTCTCCGGCCATGCTTGATCCAAGTCGAGCTCGCTCAGATGAGCGTCCAACTCGGCCAGCGAAGAGGTCACCGCGAGCTTCTTGCGCATCTCGGACCCGACCGAGAAGCCCTTGAGGTACCAAGCGACGTGCTTACGGAAGTCGATCACGCCGCGGGCCTCGTCGCCGATCCACTCCCCCAGCAGCTGGGCGTGCCGGTGCATGCTCCGGGCCACCTCGCGCAGGGTGGGCCGGTGGAAGTCCTCCGGCCGCCCCTCGAAGGCCGCCACCAGGTCGTTGAACAGCCACGGCCGCCCCAGGCAGCCTCGGCCCACGACCACGCCGTCGCAGCCGGTCTCGCGGACCATGCGCAGCGCGTCCTCGGCGCACCAGATGTCGCCGTTGCCGAGGACCGGTATCTCCGGCACGTGCTCCTTGAGCCGCGCGATGGCCTCCCAGTCGGCGTTGCCGCCGTAGTGCTGCGCGGTGGTCCGTCCGTGCAGGGCGATGGCGGTGACCCCCTCCTCGACGGCGATGCGGCCCGCGTCGAGGTAGGTGAGGTGGTCGTCGTCGATGCCCTTGCGCATCTTCATGGTCACGGGCAGGTCGCCGGCCCCGGCAACGGCCTCGCGCAGGATCGCGCGCAGCAGGTTGCGCTTGTACGGCAGCGCCGAGCCGCCGCCCTTTCGGGTGACCTTGGGGACGGGGCAGCCGAAGTTGAGGTCGATGTGGTCGGCCCGGTCCTCCTCGACGATCATGCGGACCGCTTTGCCCACCGTCACCGGGTCGACCCCGTACAGCTGAATCGACCGGGGCTTCTCGGTCTCGTCGAAGTGGATCAGCTGCATGGTCTTCTCATTGCGCTCGACCAGGGCGCGGGTCGTGATCATCTCGCTCACGAACAGCCCCTTGCCGCCCGAGAACTCCCGGCAGAGGGTACGGAACGGGGCATTGGTGATGCCGGCCATGGGCGCGAGCACCACCGGGGGCTGCACGGTGTGCGGGCCGATCGCGAGAGGCGGAGGGAGCGTGGTCATCCGCCCATTGTCCCGCATGCCGAGGGGGTCGGGCGGACGTAGCATCGGCGCATGATCGAGCCGAGTCACCGGCAGCGCACGATCGTCCTGGCGATCTGCTGCATGAGCCTGCTCATCGTCAGCCTCGACAACACCGTGCTCAACGTCGCGCTCCCGTCGATGCGCCGCGAGCTCGACGCCTCGGTCGCGGGGCTGCAGTGGACCATCGACGCGTACACGCTCGTCCTCGCCTCGCTGCTGATGCTCATGGGCTCCACGGCCGACCGGATCGGCCGCCGCAAGGTGTTCGTCGCCGGTCTGCTGGCCTTCGGGCTGGGCTCGCTGCTCTGCTCCCTCGCGCCGAGCCTCGGCTGGCTCATCGTCTTCCGGATGGTGCAGGCGGTCGGCGGCGCGATGCTCAACCCGGTCGCGATGTCGATCATCACCAACACCTTCACCGATCCGGCCGAGCGGGCCCGGGCCATCGGCGTGTGGGGCGCGGTCGGAGGCATCTCGATGGCCGCGGGCCCCCTGATCGGCGGGGTGCTGGTGGACTCCGTGGGCTGGCGCTCGATCTTCCTGATCAACCTGCCGATCGGCCTGGCGGCGCTCGTGCTGACCCTGCGCCACATCCCGGAGTCCCGGGCGGCCCGGCCGCGCCGCCCCGACCCGCTGGGTCAGGTGCTGGTGATCACACTGCTCGGCAGCCTGACGTACGGGATCATCGAGGCGCCCGCCGCCGGCTGGCGCTCGCCGCTGATCATGGGGTGCGCGGTGGTGGCCGTCGCCTCGCTCGTGGGCCTGCTGGTCCACGAGCCCCGGCGCGCGGAGCCGCTGATCGACCTCCGGTTCTTCCGGAGCGCGCCCTTCAGCGGCTCGACGGTGATCGCGATCAGCGCCTTCGCCGGGCTGGCCGGCTTCCTCTTCCTGAACACGCTCTACCTCCAGGACGTCCGGGGGCTCAGCGCCCTGCACGCGGGGCTCTACATGCTGCCGATGGCCGGCCTGACCGTGCTGTTCGCACCGCTGGCGGGGCGGCTGGTCGGCAGCCGGGGGCCGCGGATCTGCCTGTTGATCGCGGGAGTGGCGATGGCGGCGAGCGGGCTGCTGTTCGCCCTGTTCGAGGCGGAGACGTCCAACCCGCTCCTGTTCACCGGGTACGTGCTGTTCGGGCTCGGCTTCGGCATGGTGAACGCGCCGATCACCAATACGGCCGTGTCCGGGATGCCGCGCTCCCAGGCGGGTGTCGCGGCCGCCATCGCCTCCACCAGCCGGCAGACGGGCGGCACACTGGGCGTCGCGGTCATCGGCTCGGTCCTGGCGGCCGGCCTGGCCGGCGGCCAGGACTTCTCCGGGGCCGCCCAGCCGGCCTGGTGGATCATCACCCTGTGCGGGCTGCTCGTCCTGGTCGTGGGCGCGGCGACGAGCGGCACCTGGGCCCGCGGGACGGCGGAACGCACGGCCCGCACCCTGGAGGAGGCCAGCGGACCCGCCGCGGCCGTGGGGTCTGCGCGCGGCTAAGGGCTGTCCCGGCGGGCGCACGACGACAGCCACGGCACCTCGCCGCGTTGTCGGAACGCCCCGATACGCCCAGTATCAGCACGCTCCTCCGCCTTGCGATGCACCGCGTCTGACACCACGCGCTGATCCACCGGGGCTTACGGGACAGCCCTTGGGCAGTGTCTTTCGGACCTTGCCGGACGGCGGCCCCTACTCGCCGCAGTCGAAGTCCTCGGCCGAGGTGTTGACCCGGTCCAGAAGGGCGCGCAGACGGTCGCGTTCCTGGACCGACAGGCTCGCGAACATGCCGTCCTCGACCTCGTCCAGGGCTGCGTTCGTCTTCGCCAGAGCGGCTTGCCCGGCGAGGGTGATGGCCACGTTGTGGCGGCGGCGGTCGGCGGGGTCGCGGCGGCGTTCTGCGAGGCCTTCGCCCTCCAGGTCGTCCAGGACTCCGACGAGCACGCTCGGGTCGACCTCCAGCCGGTCGGCGAGCGCCCGCTGGCTGATGGGGCCGCCTTCGAGGTGCATCAGCGTCACCACGTGCCGCGGGGTGAGGCCGGCCGCGCCGAGAGCCTGGGCCGCCGGCGCGATGGGCCTGGTCGCGGGCCTGTGGGTCACTCCGCTCGGCGTGGCCGCCGGGTCCGGCGCAACCCTCTACTTCATCGGCGCCCTCATCAGCCACCTGCGGGTCAAGGACTACGAGCTCGCACCGGCGGCCGGCCTCGCGCTCGTCGCCGCGGCGGCAATGACTTTGCGCGTCCTCGCCTGACCCGACACTGACGGGTGACAGATATTGAAATCTGTCACCCGTCCTGTCATTCTCGTTCCATGACCAGGAACGAGACCATCGATGCGACCACCGCCGACCCGGTCGGCACCACCACGACGACCACGGCCCGCCCGCGGCGCCTCGGCAGCACCGGCCCCTGCGTCTTCCCGCTCGGGCTGGGCTGCATGGGGATGTCCGCCCTCTACGGGGAAGCCGACCGCGCCGAGTCCATCGCGACCGTCCACGCGTACCTGGACGCCGTCCCCGAGGGCACGAACACGCTGCTGGACACCGGCGACTTCTACGGCATGGGCCACAACGAGCTGCTGATCAACGAAGCCCTCCGCACGGCGTCCGCGGCGGCCCGCGACCGGGCGCTGACCAGCGTCAAGTTCGGCGCGCTGCGCACGGTCGAGGGCGGCTTCGCCGGCTATGACGGCCGCCCCGAGGCCGTCAGGAACTTCCTGGCCTACTCGCTCCAGCGGCTCGGCCGGGACCACATCGACATCTACCGGATCGCCCGCGTGGACCCGGACGTGCCGATCGAGGAGACCGTCGGAGCCATCGCCGAAGCGGTCCAGGCCGGGCACGTGCGCCACATCGGCCTCTCGGAGGTCGGCGCCGACACCCTGCGCCGGGCCGCCGCCGTGGCCCCGATCTGCGACCTCCAGATCGAGTACTCACTGATCTCGCGCGGAATCGAGGACGAGATCCTGCCGACCGCCCGCGAGCTCGGCATCGGCGTCACGGCATACGGGGTGCTGTCCCGCGGCCTGATCAGCGGCCACTTCACCCGCGACCGAACCCTGGCCCCGGGCGACTTCCGCGGGATGAGCCCCCGCTTCCAGGGCGAGAACCTCGACCGCAACCTGGACCTCGTCGACGCCCTGCGCAAGGTCGCCGACGACAAGGGCGTGAGCGTCGCCCAGATCGCCATAGCCTGGGTGCTCTCGCGCGGTGAGGACATCGTGCCGCTGGTGGGCGCCCGGCGCCGCGACCGCCTCACCGAGGCACTGGGTGCCATGGACCTCACCCTCAGCCCGGCAGACCTGGCCGCCGTCGAGGAGGCCGTGCCCGCCGGTGCGGCGGCGGGCGAGCGCTATCCGGCAGCGCAGATGGCCCACCTCGACAGCGAGCACTGAGCTGGCGGTACGGTCGTACCCATGCCACCCGCTGCCGCCGAGCCCCTCACCCCCGAGCGCATCCTCGAAACCACCGAGGAGGTGCTGCGTCGCTTCGGCCCCACCAAGGCGACCGTGGTGGACGTGGCGCGCGCCCTGGGAGTGAGCCACGGCAGCGTCTACCGGCACTTCCCCTCGAAGGCCGCGCTGCGCGAGGCCGTCACCGACCGCTGGCTCGCCAAGAGCGTCGTCGTGCTGGAGCGGATCGCCTCGGCCCCCGCCGAGAGCGCACCCTCCAAGCTGGAGGCGTGGCTGGAGGCGCTGTTCGCGGCCAAGCGCCACAAGGCCGGCGACGATCCGGAGCTGTTCGCGACGTACACGGTGCTCCTCGCCGAGAACAGCGGGACGGTGGAGCAGCATCTGACCGAGCTGATCGACCAGTTGGCCCGGATCATCGCGCAGGGCGTCGCCGACGGTTCCCTCGCGGCACCCGACGTGCCGGCCGCGGCCCGCGCGGTCTTCGACGCCACCGGCCGTTTCCACGACCCGCAGTACGCGGCGGAATGGTTCTCCCCCACCATCCTCGCGGAGTTCGAGGCGGTCACCGCTCTGGTGATCAGGGGCCTGCGCGCCTGAGGCACCTCCGGCACCCGCCGGACATCCCGAACAGGCCTTCCGGCGCGGCTTTGTGATCATTTTTGGCGCCCCCACCTTGTCCGTACGCTGTCAAGGTTCCTACGGTTCCCCTACGACGTACGACAACGACCGGTGGCCCGGCGCGCAGTGCGCGCCGGGCCACCGGTCGTTCGTGCGGCGCCCGTCAGCAGCCGAGCAGGCGGCTGCCGAGGTAGCCCTGGATCTGGTCCAGGGACACGCGCTCCTGCTTCATGGTGTCGCGCTCGCGCACGGTCACCGCGTTGTCGTCCAGAGTGTCGAAGTCGACGGTGACGCAGAACGGCGTACCGATCTCGTCCTGGCGGCGGTAGCGGCGGCCGATGGCGCCCGCGTCGTCGAACTCGATGTTCCAGTTCTTGCGCAGGTCGGCGGCCAGGCCCTTGGCCTTCGGCGACAGCTGCGCGTTGCGGGACAGCGGCAGGACGGCGACCTTGATCGGGGACAGGCGCGGGTCGAGGCGCATCACGGTGCGCTTCTCCATGACGCCCTTGGCGTTGGGGGCCTCGTCCTCGTTGTAGGCGTCGAGCATGAAGGCGAGCATGGCGCGGTTCACACCGGCCGCCGGCTCGATGACGAACGGGGTGTAGCGCTCACCGGCCTCCTGGTCGAAGAAGGTGAGGTCCTGGCCGGAGGCCGCGGCGTGCGCCTTGAGGTCGTAGTCGGTGCGGTTGGCGACGCCCTCGAGCTCGGAGAACTCGCTGCCACCGAAGTTGAAGCGGTACTCGATGTCGGCGGTGCGCTTCGAGTAGTGGGACAGCTTCTCCTTCGGGTGCTCGTACCAGCGGATGTTCTCCTCACGGATGCCGAGGTCGCGGTACCAGTTCCACCGCTCCTGCATCCAGTACTCCTGCCACTGCTCGTCCTCGCCGGGCTTGACGAAGAACTCCATCTCCATCTGCTCGAACTCGCGGGTGCGGAAGATGAAGTTGCCCGGCGTGATCTCGTTGCGGAAGGACTTGCCCATCTGCGCGATGCCGAAGGGCGGCTTCTTGCGCGAGGTGACCTGGACCTGGGCGAACTGCGTGAAGATGCCCTGCGCGGTCTCGGGGCGCAGGTACGCCTTGGAGCCGGTGTCCTGGGTCGGGCCGAGGTGGGTCTCCAGCATGCCGGAGAACTGCTTGGGCTCGGTGAACTGGCCCTTCACACCACAGTTGGGGCAGTTGATGTCGGCCAGGCCGTTCTCGGGGAGGCGGCCGTGCTTGGCCTCGTACGCCTCTTCGAGGTGGTCGGCGCGGTGGCGCTTGTGGCAGGAGGTGCACTCGGTCAGCGGGTCCGAGAAAGTGGCGACGTGGCCGGAGGCCACCCAGACCTCGGGGGCCAGGATCACGGACGAGTCGAGACCGACGACGTCCTCACGCCCGGTGACCATCGCCTTCCACCACTGGCGCTTGATGTTCTCCTTGAGCTCGACACCGAGCGGGCCGTAGTCCCAGGCGGCCTTGGAGCCGCCGTAGATCTCACTGCACGGGAAAACGAAGCCACGGCGCTTGCTCAGGCTGACGATGGTTTCGATCTTGTCGGCGGCCACGGTGCTCTCTTCATTACGAGGACGAACGGCGAAGTCTTTAGGTTACCGGCGCCCGCACCCCCGCTTTCAAATCGGTTCCCCTTCCACGCCCGCCCGCCCGGCCCTCCCACCTGGGTTTTTGACAATCGTTTCCATCTTTGATGAAAATGGATGTCATGAACGTACGACGCCTCATACCCACCGCCGCCCTCGCCGGCGCCGTCGCCCTCGGCGCCACGGCCCTGACCTCCTGCTCCGGAGCGGGTGCCGCCGGCGGCGAGGACGGCAAACTCGGCGTGACGGCGTCGTTCTACCCCCTCCAGTTCGTCGCCGAGCAGATCGGCAAGGAGCACGTGAAGGTCGACGGCCTGACCAAGCCGGGCGTCGAACCGCACGACCTGGAGATCACTCCCAAGCAGACCGCGCAGCTCGGCGAGGCCGACGTGGTCCTCTACCTCAAGAACCTGCAGCCCGCCGTCGACAAGGCCGTCGCCCAGTCCGGCGTGAAGAACGTCGTCGACGCAGCCACCCTCACCGAGCTGGAGGCCCACGGCGCCTCCGACCACGACCACGCCGCCGAGGAGGCCCACACCGAGGGCGAGGGCCACGACCACAGCCAGGGCGAGGGCGGTACCGACCCCCACGTCTGGCTCGACCCGGTCAAGTACGCGGAGATCGCCAAGGGCGTCGGCGCGGCCCTGGAGAAGGCCGACCCCGGCCACGCGGCGGACTACAAGAAGAACACCGACGAACTGGTCGGCAAGCTGGCGGCGTTGGACACCGAGTTCAAGGACGGCCTGAAGAACACGGCCTCCAGGACCTTCATCACCACCCACTCCGCCTTCGGATACCTCGCCGAGCGCTACGGCCTCGACCAGGAGGGCATCTCCGGCGTCGACCCCGAGTCCGAGCCGAGCCCGGCCCGGATGAAGGATCTTCAGGCGGTCGCGAAGAAGGACAATGTCACCACCGTGTTCTTCGAGACGCTGGCCAGCGACAAGACGGCCAAGACCCTCGCCACGGACACCGGCCTGAAGACCGACGTCCTCGACCCGCTCGAGGGCATCACCGACACGTCCCAGGGCGCCGACTACTTCGAGGTCATGCGGTCCAACCTGAAGAACCTCCAGAAGGCACTCGGAGCCAAGTGATGACAGCAGCAACGGAGGCGCGAGCCATGCAGTCCCCGCCCCGACCGGCCGACGACCGGCCCGTCATATCCCTGCGCGGGGCCAAGGCCTCGCTCGGCTCGCGCCCCGTGCTGCGCGGAATCGACCTCACCGTCCGGCGCGGCGAGGTCGTCGCCCTGCTCGGAGCCAACGGCTCCGGCAAGTCCACGGCCGTCCGCGCCGTGGTCGGCCAGGTCCCGCTGAGCGACGGCTCCCTCAGCCTCTTCGGCACCGACTTCAAGCGCTTCCGCGACTGGTCGCGCGTCGGGTACGTCCCGCAGCGCACCACCGCCGCCGGCGGCGTCCCGGCCACCGTCCGCGAGGTCGTCTCCTCCGGCCGGCTCGCCCGCTCCCGCTTCGGGCTCCTACGCAAGGCCGACAAGGCCGCCATAGAGCACGCCCTGGCCCTGGTCGGCATGGACTCGCACGCCGACGTCTCGGTGGACGCCCTCTCGGGCGGCCAGCACCAGCGCGTCCTCATAGCCCGGGCGCTCGCCGTCGAACCCGAACTGCTGATCATGGACGAGCCGATGGCGGGCGTGGACCTCGCCAACCAGGAGGTCCTGGCGAGCGCCCTGCGCGCGCAGGTCGCCGCCGGCTCCACCGTCCTGCTCGTCCTGCACGAGCTGGGCCCGCTGGAGCCCCTGATCGACCGCGCCGTCGTGCTGCGCGACGGCTGCGTCGTCCACGACGGCCCGCCGCCGGAGGCCGTGGGCCAGCACGCCCTGCCGGGCCACGACCACGTACACCCCCACGCGGCGCACGACGCCGAGCCCCTGCGGACGGGACTGCTGAGCTGATGGACATTCTCGACTACGCCTTCATGCAGCGAGCGCTGATCGCGGCCGCCCTGGTCGGCATCACGGCCCCCGCCATCGGCACGTACCTCGTCCAGCGCCGCCAGGCGCTCATGGGCGACGGCCTCGGCCACGTCGCCATGACCGGTGTCGCTCTCGGTTTCGTCCTCCAGACCAGCCCGGTATGGATGGCGACCCTCGTCGCCGTCGTCGGCGCCGTCGGCATGGAGCTGATCCGCGCCCGCGGCAGGACCAGCGGGGACGTCGCCCTCGCCATGCTCTTCTACGGAGGCCTGGCCGGCGGTGTGATGATCATCAACCTCGGTGGCGGCCAGACGGCCAGCCTCCTGGGCTCCATGTTCGGCTCGATCACCACGGTCGCCACCGAGGACGTCACCGCGATGGCGATCCTCGCCGCGTTCGTCCTCGCCGTCGCGGTCGGTCTGCGCAGGCAGCTCTTCGCCGTCTGCCAGGACGAGGAGTTCGCCCGGGTCACCGGGCTGCCCGTACGCGCCCTGAACCTGCTGATCGCGGTCACCGCCGCGGTCACCGTCACCGTCGCCATGCGCATCGTCGGCCTGCTGCTGGTCAGCGCGATGCTGGTGATCCCGGTCGCCGCCGCCCAGCGGCTCACCCGCAGCTTCGCCACCACCCTGGGCCTGGCCATGGCCATCAGCGTCACCGTCTCCCTGACCGGCACGGCGGCCACCTACTACATCAACGTGCCCTCGGGCGCGACGATCGTGCTGCTCGCGATCGGCGTCTTCGTGGTGCTGACCGCCCTCTCCGCTCCCCTGGCCCGCCGCCGGGCCAAAGCCGCCCCGGCGGTCGAAGAGGTCTGCACGCGCGACGATGTGAAGGTCTAGCGGGCTGGCACAATGGCCGCAGGCCTATACGAGGAGGAACCGGTGGCGACTGCGCCTGGCGAGATGAATACCGCGCCAGTACGAGGACGATCCACCCGCCAGCGGGCCGCAGTGGCTGCGGCGCTGGACGAGGTGGACGAGTTCCGCAGCGCCCAGGAACTCCACGACATGCTCAAGCACCGTGGTGACTCCGTGGGCCTGACCACCGTCTACCGCACCCTTCAGTCCCTCGCGGACGCCGGAGAGGTCGACGTCCTGCGCACCAGCGACGGCGAGTCCGTGTACCGCCGCTGCTCCACCGGCGATCACCACCACCACCTGGTCTGCCGCAAGTGCGGCAAGGCCGTCGAGGTGGAGGGCCCGGCCGTGGAGAAGTGGGCGGAGTCCATCGCGGCCGAGCACGGCTACGTGAACGTCGCCCACACGGTGGAGATCTTCGGCACCTGCGCCGACTGCGCGGCCGCCCTCTAGATCCGGTCCAGGTTCCGGTCCAGGATCGCCCGGATCCGGTCCGCGTCCGCAGGGTCGGCGAGGCCCCGCTTCGGCAGCACCATCACCGTGAGCGCCTGCCTGTCGGCCGAGAACACCGCGAAGTGGGCCGGCGTCTCCGCGTAGTGCGCCAGCGCGGTCCACCGGTGGTGCGTGGAGGTCCCCGACCCGGTGACCGCCACCCCGTCGCCGTCGACGACCGCCCGGCAGTCGCCCGCCGCGTCGAGCACGCCCCGGTGGGCCCGGGCCATGATCCGGTGCCCGGAGAACACGAAGACCCAGCTGAAGACGACGAGCGCGAGCAGCCCGGCCGACACGGGCTCCGGCCCGCCGTCCTGCCAGATCAGCGCCGCGGCGAGCACTGGGCCCAGCAGGCCGAGGAGGAACCACGGCCGTCGCTGGCGACGCCCGGCCGGGGTCCGGTTGCGCAACCTCAGCGCCTCGGCCATGTCCACCACCGTCGGCCGGTAGCGGAGCTCGATCGCCTGCCCGCCCCCTGCCGCCTCGTGTATCCGGTACAGCTGATCCCCGCCCGTATCGTCCATGGGCAGGGATCCTAGGCCGGAGCCCGTCAGCCCGCCGCGCCGGGTGCCTCCGGCTGGTTGGGAACGGCGCCGCCGAAGCGGCGGTCTCGCTGGGCGTACTCCAGGCACGCCGCCCAGAGGTTGCGCCGGTCGAAGTCCGGCCACAGCACGTCCTGGAAGACCATTTCGGCGTACGCGCTCTGCCAGATCAGGTAGTTGGAGGTGCGCTGCTCGCCGCTCGGGCGCAGGAACAGGTCCACGTCCGGCATGTCCGGGTAGTAGATGTACTTGGCGAAGGTCTTCTCGTTGACCTTCGACGGGTCGAGCCTGCCCGCCGCCACGTCCCGGGCGATGGCCTGCGCCGCGTCGGCGATCTCCGCGCGGCCGCCGTAGTTCACGCAGAAGTACAGGGTCATGGCGTCGTTGTCGACGGTCTGCTCCTGCGCGACCTGCAGCTCCTGGACGACCGACTTCCACATCTTCGGCATGCGGCCGACCCAGCGGATGCGGATGCCGAGCTCGTTCATCTCGTCGCGGCGCCGCCGGATGACGTCGCGGTTGAAGTTCATCAGGAAGCGGACCTCGTCGGGCGAGCGCTTCCAGTTCTCCGTCGAGAAGGCGTACAGGGACAGGTTCTTGACGCCCATCTCCAGGCAGCCCTTGAGCACGTCGAGCACGACGCCCTCGCCGACCTTGTGCCCTTCGGTGCGGGGCAGGCCGCGCTCCTTGGCCCACCGGCCGTTGCCGTCCATGACGACGGCGACGTGGTTCGGGACCAGCTCGCCGGGGATCTTCGGCGGGACCGCACCGGAGGGGTGCGGCTCGGGAACCTTGTACTCCCGGCGAGAGCGTCCCAGAATCCCGCGTCGTGCCATGTGCCCAGCTCCTATTTCTCGACGTATCGCAGGGAGCGTAGCCCGCGCTCCAGATGCCAGTGCAAATAGGCGGAGACCAGCCCGCTGCCCTCCCGCACGTGACGCGCCTCACACGCGTCGGCATGCCCCCAGTCGCCCGTCAGCAGGGCGCTGAGCAGGGCGATGGCCTCCGACGAGGGTACGACGCTGCCGGGCACCCGGCAGTCCCCGCATATGACCCCGCCCGCGGCGACGGAGAAGTGCCGGTTGGGGCCGTGGATCCCGCACTTCGCGCAGTCCTCGAAGCTGGGTGCGTAGCCGTTGACGGCGAGGGAGCGCAGCAGGAAGGCGTCCAGGATGAGGTGCGGTTCGTGTTCGCCGCGCGAGAGCGTGCGCAGGGCTCCGACGAGCAGCAGGTACTGCTGTACGGAGGGCTCTCCCTCGTTCTCGGTGAACCGCTCGGCGGTCTCCAGCATGGCGGTGCCGGCGGTGTAGCGGGCGTAGTCGGTGACGATGCCGTTGCCGTACGGGGCGATGATCTCGGTCTGGGTGCAGAGCGGCAGGCTGCGGCCCACCAGTTCGCTGCCGCGGGCGAAGAACTGCACGTCGGCGTGGGAGAAAGGTTCCAGCCGGGCGCCGAACTTGGACTTGGTGCGCCGCACCCCGCGGGCGACCGCCCGTACCCGTCCGTGGCCCCGGGTCAGCAGCGTGATGATGCGGTCCGCCTCACCCAGCTTCTGGGTGCGCAGCACGATGCCGTCGTCGCGGAACAGACTCATGCGCCCATTGTCCCGTACGGGGACCCGCCGGGAGACAGCGACGACCCCTCGCCCGGACGTCGGTCCGGGCGAGGGGTCAGCACCCCTTGGGAGGATCAGGGAGCGGACGGGGACGGCGTGGGGTCGGCGTCGTCCGCCTTCTCGGCCGAGGCGGCGGGGGCGGCGGACGCCGCGGCCCGGGCCGGTACCGCTGCAGGGACCTCGGGGGCCTCGGCGGCCGTGGCGTCGGAGCCGGGCGCGGTGTCGACCTCCGCCTCGGCGAGGGCCCGGGCTCCCGCCTCCGGGGCGTCGTGGGCGTTGTCCTCGGCCAGGCCGTTGAAGATGAGGTTGAGCACGATGGCGGCCGTGGCGCCGAGGGTGACACCGCTGTTGAGCAGCGAGGACAGGTCCGCGTCCATGTGCTTGGTGAAGAAGACCGGGACGGTCGCCGGGAGCAGGGCGAAGGCGAGGGAGACGCCGACGATCAGGGCGTTCTTCTCTTCCTTGAGGTCCACCTTGCCCAGGGTCTGGATGCCGGCCAGGGCGACCATGGCGAACATGACGGTCGCGGCGCCGCCGAGGACGCCGTGCGGTACGGCGGCGACGATCGCGGCGGCCTTGGGCAGCAGACCGAGGACGATCATGAAGACGCCCGCGGCGACGACCACGAAGCGGCTCTTCACCTTCGTCATCCGCACCAGGCCGACGTTCTCGGCGAAGGCCACGTACGGGAAGGAGTTGAGGACACCGCCGAGGGCGGTGGCGGCGCCGTCGGCACGCAGGGCGCGGGCCACGGTCTCGCTGTCGACCTCCTTGCCGACGATGTCGCCGACCGCGTAGGTGTCACCGGTCGTCTCCACCATGGTGATCAGCATGACGATGAGCATCAGGACGATCGGGAACCACTCGAACTTCGGGACGCCGAAGTGGAAGGGGGTGGTGACGCCGATCCAGTCGGACTTGCCCACGTCGCCGAACTTCGCGTCGCCGAGGAGGAAGGCGACCCCGGTGCCGACGACCAGGCCGAGGAGGATCGCGATGCTGGAGAGGAACGGCTTGCCGATCTTCATCAGGATGAGGATGAAGAGCATCGTGCCGCCGGCGTAGGCGAAGTTCTCGGGCTCGCCGAAGTCGGGGCTGCCGAGGCCGCCGGCGGCGTCGTTGAGGCCGACCGGGATCAGGACGATGCCCAGGACGGTGATCACCGTGCCGGTGACGACCGGCGGGAAGAGCCGCATCACCGTCCGGAACGCCTTGGCGGGCAGCCAGGCGAAGGCGAAGGTGGCGATGCCGGCGGTGATGACCGCGCCGTAGATGACCAGCAGGGCGGCCGTTCCGCCGCCCGCTCCGAGGCCGATGGCGATCATCGGTGACACGGCGGTGAAGGTCACGCCCTGGATCAGCGGCAGTCGCGCGCCGATCCGGCCGATGCCCCAGGCCTGGATGATCGACGCGATGCCGCAGGTGAAGAGGTCCGCGTTGATCAGGTAGACCAGCTGTTCAGGGCTCAGCTTGAGTGCGCTGCCCACGATGATCGGGACGATCACCGCGCCGGCGTAGAAGGCGAGTACGTGCTGGAAGCCGTACAGCGCGAGCTTGGGGAGGGGGAGCACCTCGTCGACCGGGTGCGTGCTCTGCTTTCCGCCAGTGGAAAGCCGGGCGGCGACACGTGCCATCTCAGCCTTGCCCTTCAAGGTAGGTAAGTGAGAGGAGATCTGGTTATCCCTGGGCGAAGTGGGTCGTTAACCCGTTGGTTCGCCAGGGTTTTCAGTACGTTCACGTGGGTCGAAGTCCCGCTGTGCGGGGCGGCGGCTTCTCGGCGTGTGACCGGAATTGAACGCCTGTGGGAGGCCTCACAGATATCGTCGACTTCTACAAACTGTTGACCTCACCGGGCACCAGATCTGTAGATTTCTCCAGTGGTGGAGAATCCGGCGCAGGGGTATGAGCCCGGCCTTCCGAAGGAAGGCGATCCGGCTCTGCGAGTGCGAACAGCACTGGCTGCGAGCTGCCACGACGTGCTTTGCGGCCCTTCGGTGGAGCAAAAGAGAAGGGCCCCTTCCGGCGCCCCTGAAGGCGGCCGGAACGGGCCCGGAGTCGTCGACTCCGCTGTTCACAAAGTGTTCACCAGGCGAGATTTCGGCCCCCACGAGGCCGGATCGTTACGTCCGACCGACTCGTTCCGGACGGTTCCGGGGCGGCTCCGGCTCCCTTCAGGGCGCGCGCACCGCCGACAGCAGCCGGGTCACCTCGTCCGCGCCGATCCGCAGCGCCGACCCCACGGTGGCCAGCACCTCGCGCTCGGCCGGGATGTACGGGCCGTCCGCGAGGGCGATCCGCGCGCCCTGGAGCAGGATCGACTCCCGGCCCGGGCCGGCCAGGTGCGGGGCGAGCGGCTCCAGGGCCTCGTGGAGCTCTATCGACAGCGCGGCCCCGCAGCACTCCGGGATGTCGTACAGCCCGAGCCGGCCCTCGTCCGTGGACAGCGCCTCCACGAGGGACTCCAGCTGCTCCTCGGTGCAGTCCTGGAAGCCCGCGGCCCGTACGGCGCACACGGCCGCCTCCAGCGCGCTGCGCGAGGCGGTCCCGCCGGCCGTGAGCACGGCCAGCGCCACGGTGTGCACGGCGTCGCGCAGGAGCGCGGTGAACCGGGTGGTGGTGAGGTGGTCCAGGACGTCGGTGCCGAAGCGCGCGCGGCAGCCCTGGCACTCGACCACGGGCCCCGCCTGCCCGCGCGGCAGCAGCGGCACCCCGAGGACGGTGAACCGGCGGCGGCCGGTGCGCCTGCGGTAGTTGCGGTCCCCACCGCAGTCCGGGCAGAAGAACTCCCCGTCACTCACGGTGCTCCAGGTGGTACGGATGCCCCAGACCGTCAGCTTCCGGCCGTCCCCACCCCGAACTGGCAGCACGTCGCACCTCCGTGGTCGTCCGGCAGCATCGCCGGGTTGGCGTGATGTTAGCCACATCGGTGAGGATGCGTCAGTCGTGCGACAAGACAACATGTCCCCCGCCCGGGAGTTGGCCGATCTGCACCCCCGGTTCCGCTCAGGGGCTGCCGCATGAACGAGCAGTCGTGTCTGGTGGCGGGGCCGCGAGCGGCATCGGCCGGGCCACCGCCGTGCTGATGGCACGCTCCGGCGCCGGGTGACCGGGGCCGATATCACCGGCCCCGGGGTCGAGGCGCCGCGTACGGATCTGGCCGCCGAGGGCCACACGATCACCGCGGTGCGCGGTGACGTCTCCGATCCGGACGACAACCGGACGATGGTCGCCGCCGCCGTGGAGGCCTACGGGGCGCCTCGACGTCGCCGTGGCGAACGCCGGGGTACTCCCTCTTTCGGACGTACGGGAGACCACCGCGCGGGCCTGGGACCACGTCATGGCCATCGGGCCTGTGCACGGCGGCTACCTGGCCCGCTGACGCGCCCCGCGGCCCGGGGGACGACGGAGCCCCGTTCCTCCGGCCGGAGGAGCGGGGCTCACGTACGAGTGGTCAGCGCCCCGCGCGGTTGACGGCGGAGATGACCGCCTTCAGGGAGGCGCGGGTGGTGTTGGCGTCGATGCCGATGCCCCACAGGACACGGCCGTCGATCGCGCACTCGATGTAGGAGGCGGCCACGGCGGACGCGCCCTCGCTCATGGTGTGCTCGGTGTAGTCCAGCAGGCGGGCGTCGACGCCGATGCCGGCCAGCGCGTCGAAGAAGGCCGAGATCGGACCGTTGCCGGTGCCGTTCAGGACCGTGTCCACGCCGTCCACGACCGCCTCGACGGTCAGCGTGTCCGTGCCGTCCTTGTCGGTGGCCGTCGAGCCGGAGCGCAGTTGGATGCGGCCCCACGGGTTCTCCGGGTTGGGCAGGTACTCGTCGCAGAACACGTCCCAGATCGCCTTGGGCGTGACCTCGCCGCCCTCGGCGTCCGTCTTGGCCTGGATGATCCGGGAGAACTCGATCTGCATGCGGCGCGGCAGGTCCAGCTTGTGGTCGTTCTTCAGGACGTACGCGACGCCGCCCTTGCCGGACTGCGAGTTGACCCGGATGACCGCCTCGTAGGAGCGGCCGACGTCCTTGGGGTCGATGGGCAGGTAGGGGACCGCCCACTCGATGTCGTCGACGGTCTTGCCCTGGGCGGCCGCGTCGGCCTCCATGGCGTCGAAGCCCTTCTTGATGGCGTCCTGGTGGGAGCCGGAGAAGGCGGTGTAGACCAGGTCGCCCGCGTAGGGGTGGCGCGGGTGGACCGGCATCTGGTTGCAGTACTCGCTGGTGCGGCGGATCTCGTCGATCTGCGAGAAGTCGATCTGCGGGTCGATGCCCTGGGAGAACAGGTTCATGCCCAGCGTGATCAGGTCGACGTTGCCGGTGCGCTCGCCCTGCCCGAACAGGCAGCCCTCGATGCGGTCGGCGCCGGCCATCAGGGCCAGCTCGGCGGCGGCGACGGCGGTGCCGCGGTCGTTGTGCGGGTGGACCGAGATGCAGATGTGCTCGCGACGGGTCAGGTTGCGGGCCATCCACTCGAAGCGGTCCGCGTGGGTGGACGGCGTCGAACGCTCCACGGTGGCGGGCAGGTTCAGGATGATCTCGCGGCCCTCGGCCGGCTGCCAGACGTCACAGACGGCCTCGCAGACCTCCAGGGCGAAATCCAGCTCGGTGTCGGTGAAGATCTCCGGGCTGTACTGGTAGCCGAAGGTGGTCTCCGGGCCCAGCAGCTTCTCCGCGTACTCCATGACCAGGCGGGTGCCGTCGACGGCGATCTGCTTGATCTGCTCCTTGGAGCCGCGGAAGACGACCCGGCGGAAGGTCGGCGCGGTCGCGTTGTACAGGTGCACGGTGGCGCGCTTGGCGCCGACCAGGGACTCGACGGTCCGCTCGATCAGGTCCTCGCGGGCCTGGGTCAGTACGGAGATGGTCACGTCGTCCGGGATCGCGCCCTCTTCGATGATGGAGCGCACGAAGGCGAAGTCGGTCTCGCCGGAGGACGGGAAGCCGACCTCGATCTCCTTGTAGCCCATGCGCACCAGCAGGTCGAACATCTCGCGCTTGCGGGCCGGGGTCATCGGGTCGATCAGCGACTGGTTGCCGTCCCGCAGGTCGGTGGACAGCCAGCGGGGGGCCTTGGTGACGCGGGCATCGGGCCAGGTGCGGTCCGGGATGTCCACCTGCTCGTACGAGCCGTACTTGTGGATCGGCATCCCGGAGGGCTTCTGGGAGTGGGTCGCGTTCGTGATGGGCGTGGGGCGACCGACAAAAGGCTGCTGGCTCATGGCGTTGGGCTCCTCGCGTGTCCGCGGTAGTTCGCTGGGACGGCCGACGGCGGTCGTAAAAACCGCAACACCAAACTCCGCGGGGAGGGGGCCGGCCTACGACTACAGACCCTCGCCGCGGCAGCTAAGGAGAAGCAGCCCGAAACGCATGATGGGCCGAGCCTATCCGAGCCGCGCCGTAACGCGAGGACCTGTTTCAGTATGCAAGACCCGAGCGTCCGATTTGCACCAAATGTGAGCCAAGCCTCGTTCGCCGGGTCCAGGTCGGGGCGATCCCCCGAAAGACCCCTCGGAGCGGCCGTGCGATCACACCAGGCACGTTTCTGCAGCGGGGGGACGTGACACAACCGAATGAATCATGGTTGCACCTAGTGACAGCGAGGTGACGCGGTGCCACATTGCCGGGCATGGATGCCTCCCACACTCACCGCTTCCCCGTCTTCTGCACGGTCGTGCCGCCGCACCTCCTCGACAAGGCCGCACTGTCCGGCAACACCCGGCGCGCCGACCTCGCCCAGCGCACCCTCGAACGCGACTCCCTGCTGCGCACCCGGCGCCGCGTCACCGCCGTGCGCGGGATCGTGCCCACGCTCGCCGCGCCCGCCGGGGACGACCCTCAGCGGACGATCTTCGACGCCCAGCACCGCACGCAGCTCCCCGGGACGAAGGTCCGCGAGGAGGGCGACCCGCTGAGCAAGGACGCCACCGTGAACCGCGCCTACGCGGGACTCGGGGCGACGTACGAGCTGTTCCTGAAGGGCTTCGGGCGCCGCTCGATCGACGATTCCGGACTCCCGCTGGAAGCCAGCGTCCACTACGGCGAGGACTACAACAACGCCTTCTGGGACGGCCGGCAGATGGTCTTCGGCGACGGGGACGGGGACCTCTTCCTCGATTTCACCGTGTCGGTGGACGTCATCGGGCACGAGTTGACGCACGGCGTCACCCAGTACACGGCGAACCTGCGCTACCGCGGCCAGTCGGGTGCCCTGAACGAGTCCATGTCGGACGTCTTCGGCTCCCTGATCAAGCAGTACTCGCTGGAGCAGACGGCCGAGGAGGCCGACTGGCTGATCGGCGCCGGGCTGCTCGGCCCCGACGTGACCGGGGTCGCGTTGCGCTCGATGAAGGCGCCGGGCACGGCGTACGACGACGACGAGCTCGGCAAGGACCCGCAGCCGGCCACCATGGACGACTACGTGAACACCCACAGCGACAACGGCGGCGTCCACATCAACTCGGGCATCCCCAACCACGCCTTCTACATCGCGGCGACCGAGCTCGGCGGCAAGGCCTGGGAGCGGGCCGGACAGATCTGGTACGACACCCTGACCGGCGGGGACCTCACCCCGAAGGCGGACTTCGCGGACTTCGCCCGGCTCTCGACGGCGGCCGCCGCCACCCGGTACGGGGACGGCGGGGCGGAGCACCAGGCCCTTCAGAAGGCGTGGTCGGCCGTGGGCGTCCCGCTGGCGGGGTAGAGGGCTCCCATGCGGATTCAGGTGGTGAGGACGGGCGGCTTCGCGGGCATCGAGCGCCGGGCCGAGGTGGACACCGCGGGCCTGGCGGACGAGGAGGAATGGAAGGCCCTGGCCCAGCTCGCCCTGCGGCCCGGTCCGCCGGGCGACCCGGCGGACCGGGTGCGGGACGGCTTCTCGTACCGGATCACGGTGGACGGGCGGACGGTCTCCTGCGCCGAGCCGCGCCTGTCGGAGGCCCAGCGGGCGCTGATCTCACGGGTCCTGAAAGAAGGTGCCTGAGGGACGCCCTTGCGCTTGGATGACCGGATGACCAATCACATGATCGATCCGATGCTGTCCGAGCTGGAGCGGTACTACGACGCGGTGCCGCGGGTGGGCGGGGCCCGGGCCGAGGACTTCGGGCCGCTGACCCTGTTCGTCCAGGAGGGCTCGGGCTGGCCGTTCTACGCGCGGCCCGCGCTCGGCGGCTCCGACGCGAGCGCCGCCGACGTGCAGCGGGTGCTCGCCCGCCAGCGCGAACTCGGCGTGCCCGAGGCCTTCGAGTGGGTCGCCGAGACCAGCCCCGCGCTGCGCGCCGCCGTGGAGGCGGCGGGGCTCCACGTCCACGCGCACCCGCTGATGGTGCTGGAGGCCGGCGAAGAGCTGCCCCCGCACCCGGAGGTGCGGCTGCTCGACGCCGAGGACCCCCTGCTGGCCGCCGCGGTGGCGGTCCCTGGGCTGGCCTTCGCCGCCCCGGGGACCGCCGTCGGCGAGGCCGGCCCGGCAGAGCTGGCGGCTGCGGCGGCGGACCCGGCGGCGGAGCCGCACCGGGCGAACGTCTCGGCGAAGCTCGCCGCGGGCACCTCGGGGATGGCCGCGGCGGTGCGGGACGGCGTGGTCCTGTGCTCGGGCATGTTCAACCCGGTCGGCGACGTCGCCGAGGTGGTGGGCGTCGGCACCCTCCCGTCGGCCCGCCGCCAGGGCCTGGCCCTCGGGGTCACCGCGGCCCTCGTCGCGCAGGCCCGCGAGCGGGGCGCCCGTACGGTCTTCCTCTCGGCCGGCGACGAGGACGTGGCCCGGATCTATGCCCGCGCCGGCTTCCGCCGGGTGGCCACGGCCCTGATCGCCGAGCCGCCGGCGGAGCCCGCGGCGTGAGCGACCGGTTCCGGCTGCCGCGGGGGCGGCCGGCACCGTTCTGACCGCACGGCCCTGTTTGCCGGGTCGGCAACAAGGTTTGCCAGTCGGGGTGGGGCGGGCGCAGCATCGGTGGCACGAGACGCCGAGCGGAAGAGGCCCCCATGTCGAAGCACGACCACCACGCGCACCAGCACGCGCACGCGAACACGCCGGAGAACGAGAACGGCCCGGTCGCCGGCGGCGAGGAGTTCTGGGACGAGCGCTACAGCGAGAGCGCCCGCATCTGGAGCGGCAATCCGAACGCCCTCCTGGTCCGTGAGACCCAGGACCTCGCCCCCGGCCGGGCCCTCGACCTCGGCTGCGGGGAGGGCGCCGACACCGTCTGGCTGGCCCGCCGCGGGTGGCGGGTCACCGCCACCGACATCTCGAAGGTGGCTCTCGCCCGCGCGGCCGAGCACGCCGACGAGGCCGGGGTCGCCGACCTCGTCGACTGGCAGCGGCACGACTTCGCGCAGTCCTTCCCCGAGGGGGAGTTCGACCTCGTCTCGGCGTGCTTCCTGCACAGCTACGGCGAGTTCCCGCGCGAGCGGATCCTGCGCAGGGCCGCCGCCGCGGTGGCCCCCGGCGGGACCCTCCTCGTGGTGGGCCACGCGGGAGGGCCGTCGTGGAACCCGGACGTCCACGCGGACATGCACTTCCCGAACCCGGAGGAGGTCCTCGCGCAGCTGGAGCTGCCGGAGGGCGGCTGGGAGGTCCTGACCGCGGCGGAGCACGTCCAGCCCATGACCGACCCCGAGGGCCGGCCCGGGACCCGCCCCGACAACGTGCTGACGGTCCGGCGCCTTGCCTAAGGGCTGTCCCGTAACCCCCGGTGGATCAGCGCGCGGCGTCAGATGCGGTGCATCGCAAGGCGGAGGAGCGTGCTGATACTGGGCGTATCCGGGCGTTCCGACAACGCGGCGAGGTGCCGTGGCTGTCGTCGTGCGCCCGCCGGGTCACGGGACAGCCCTTAGGGGGTGCCCTGTCGATCAGGCCGTATCACGCGAGCCCGGCAAGATCGGCGAGGCACCCACTGGAGCGTGTCCGCCGGTCAGAAGCCGAGCTTGCGGAGCTGCTTGGGGTCCCGCTGCCAGTCCTTGGCGACCTTCACGTGGAGGTCGAGGAAGACGGGGGTCCCGAGCAGCGCCTCGATGTGCTTGCGCGACTTCATCCCGACCTCCTTCAGGCGGGAGCCCTTCGGGCCGATGATGATGCCCTTCTGGCTCGGCCGCTCGATGTAGACGTTGGCGTGGATGTCGAGCAGCGGGCGGTCCGCCGGGCGGTTCTCGCGCGGGATCATCTCCTCGACGACGACCGCGATGGAGTGCGGGAGCTCGTCGCGCACGCCTTCCAGCGCGGCCTCGCGGATCAGCTCCGCGACCATGACCATCTCGGGCTCGTCGGTGAGGTCGCCCTCCGGGTACAGCGGCGGGCTCTCCGGCAGCAGCGGCGCGATCAGGTCGGCCAGCAGCTGGACCTGGCTGTCGCCGACCGCCGAGACGGGGACGATCTCGGCCCACTCGAAGCCCAGCTCCTCGGCGAGCTGGTGGACGGCGATGAGCTGCTCGCCCACCACCTTGGACTCGACCAGGTCGGTCTTGGTGATGATGGCGATCTTGGGGGTCTTCTTGATCCCCGCGAGCTCCTTGGCGATGAACTTGTCGCCGGGGCCCAGCTTCTGGTCGGCCGGCAGGCAGAAGCCGATGACGTCGACCTCGGCCCAGGTGGTGCGCACGATGTCGTTGAGGCGCTCGCCGAGCAGGGTGCGCGGCTTGTGCAGGCCGGGCGTGTCGACGAGGACGAGCTGGGCGTCGGGGCGGTGCACGATGCCGCGGACGGTGTGGCGGGTGGTCTGCGGCCGGTTGGAGGTGATCGCGACCTTGGTGCCCACGAGTGCGTTGGTGAGGGTCGACTTGCCGGCGTTGGGACGGCCGACGAAGCAGGCGAAGCCCGCACGGTGCGGGGCGGTGGACTCGGGGGAACGATCGCTCATACGGGCCATTCTCCCCGATGCGGCTCCCAGCGCCGACCAGACCAGTGCGACGACGGCCGGCACGGGCGCGAGCGGCGGGTGCCCGGCGTGGGCCGCACGGCCCTGAGCTGTGGTTCCGTCGGCCCGCGCATGCACCGTGACCTGTGCCCATTCCGTGTCGGGCAGGCCGTCCCAACGGGTTGCGAGGCGCACTTCCTGACCCGGCAGCAGTTCGGCGGGCAGCCCGGTGAGCCCGCGGCCGAGCAGCCGGCGGCCGAGCGCGCCGGAGGCGGTGAGGCCGGCGCGGGGCCGGGGGGTGGCGTTGCCGGTGTTGTGGAGGGTGTACGAGATCTCCGCGGCGGCGCCGTTTCGGCCCGGCCCCCCGCGCCTCGATCGCCGGCGAGGCTGAACACGTCACGACAGGGTCAGCGTCAGGACCGCCGTGTAGGCGCCCGGCGGGGTGTACGGCGGGACGTGCAGGGCAACCGTCGCGTCGATGGTGAAGGTGCCGCCGACCAGCGGGCCGTCCGGGGTGGAGGCCAGGAGCGCGCCCTGCGGGCCGACGACGCCCGCGCTGCCCGGCGTACAGGTACTCCGGCTGCCCGGGGCCGCCACGCAGGACGGGGTCCAGGACAGGGACGCGCCCGGGATGCGCATCCCGCCCGGTCCGGTGAAGACGGTGGCCTTGCCGGTCAGGGACCAGCCTGCCGGGCCGCCGCGGGCGTCGGTGACGGTCACGGTGCCGATCCGGCCGGGGGCGGCTCCCCCGTCGCCGTACGGGACCGTGCCGAGGGTGATGTCCCGGCCCGCCTGGGTCATGCCGAGCGCGCCCGGTTCGACGGTGGCGGTGACCTTCTGGGTGGCGGACGCCGGCGGGGCGGCGTCGACGACCGTGTACGCGGCCGGGCCGGAGCCCTGCCGCGCGGACCAGGCCGCGCCCTCGTACGCGACGACGGCGGTGGTCGTTCGGTCCGTGACCGGCAACTCCAGGACGGCCGTACCCAGGTCGTCGGCGGTGGCGCTCACCCGGTCGGCGGTCTGGGCGGCGCCGGCCCGCCCTGCGACGGTCACGGCCGCGCCCGGGGGGAATCCGGCGGCGGTGACCCCGACCCCGGCACCGGGCCTACCGTGGGCGGCGGCGAGGAACACGCTGCGCAGGTTGGCCGTGGGCAGTTCGGTGGCGGTGAGGCGGGCGGAGACGGGGGCCGCGGACGGGTCGGAGGCGGGGCCGGCGGCGGTGCAGGTGGTGTCGAGGTCCGCCGGGTGGCCGGTGTGCAGGGTGTAGGGGCCCGGGGCCAGGGTGATCTCGCCGGGCGCGGTGACGGTGAAGGTGCCGGTCATGGTCACGGCGGGCAGGGGCGCGCCGGCCGGGACGGGGTCGTTGCGCTCGGCGCCGACGACGGTGACCTCGCCGCTCTGGGCGCCCGCCAGGAGGATCCGGCCGGTCGGGGTGAGCACGTCGGCGGGGAGTTCGCCGCCGGCCCCGCCGGCCGGGTTCCGGGCCGGGGTCCTGACCACCTGGTAGGTCACGGTGACGGTGTCGCCGACGCGGGGTGCCGGGTCGTCCACGGTGATCCGGGCGGTGGTCGGCCCGTCGGCGGGCGGGAGTCCGGCCTCCTGGGGCGCCAGGCACTGCGTGGGGAACTCCACCTGTCCCGGGGGCGTCTCCCCCTCGGCCGCGGCGGGTGCGCCGAGTGTGCCTGCGGCCGTGGCCGCGAGTGCGGCCACGGCGACCGCCGCCGGCCATCTACGGTTCCGCGCCCGTGTTCGCACTGCCCGCCCCCTGGTTTTCTCGCGCCGAGCCCCGCGCAGGGGGCCATTCACGAGCGGGCGGCGGGAGAAGTCAATGCGGGGGCCCGGCATCAACTGATGGCCCATCAGGGGATGACAGCGTGGCACCGCCGCCCCCGGTGGCCCGGAACGTACGCCGGTGGGCCGTCGGGCCCACCCCCGGGGCCGCCTGCACGTGCTTGCGCAGCGGCTGCGGCGGCGCCCCCTGGGGCGAGGCCGGCAGGGTGGCGCCGCAGGAACGGAAAACGGCCCCGGGCGGGGCTGGATGGGCGGCTACGACCCGGCGGGGGTCGTGGACCTCAGGGTGCCGTCCGGAGCCGCCAGGAGGACCGGGGTGTCCGGGCCGCCGAGGTCGCGGACGGCTGCGCGGTCGGCCTCCGCCGGAGCCTCGGCCGCGCTCACGACGGCCGCGGCCTCCAGGGAGCGAGCACCGCTGGCCACGGCCATCGCGACCGCGGTCTGCAGCGCGCTCAGCTTCAGGGAGTCGAGCTCCACCGTCCCGGCGACGTACGTCCGTCCCGTCTCGTCCCGTACCGCCGCCCCCTCGGGCACCCCGTTGCGGGCCCGGGCGCTGCGCGCCAGCGTGATGATCTTGCTGTCCTCGGGGTCGATCCCGGTGCTCTCCGTCATGGTCGAAAGCATAGGGAGCGCCGCTGCCCGGCCGTGCAACGACCCCGCCGCGGACCGGGATCAGGGCCGGTCGAGCTTCAGGCGCTCCGCGCGCGGCAGCCCCGCGACCACCAGGTCGTACGAGTCCTCGACGAGCTCGCGCAGTATCGCGTCGGGGATCCCGCCCACGGTCACCGTGTTCCAGTGCCGCTTGTTCATGTGGTAGCCCGGCGCGATCGCCTCGTGCTCCTCGCGCAGCCGCACCGCCAGCTCCGGTTCGCACTTGAGGTTGATCTTCAGCGGCTCGGCGTCCAGCGCGCTGAGTGCGAACATCTTGCCCTTCACCTTGAACACCGAGGTCTCGGGCGTGAAGGGGAACTCCTCCACCGCCGCGTTGAAGCCCAGCAGGAACTCCCGCAGCTGCGCCGGGGTCATTCCCCCTCCTCCCCCGCGGCACCCGCCGCGGCCACCGGTTCCACCAGTACGGTCACGATCTTGTTCCGCCGGCCCGCCGGCGATTCGGCCGTCAGCCGCAGCGGCCGCCCGTCGGGCAGGTCGACCATCGCCGAGGCTCCCGCGATCGGTACCCGCCCCAGCGCCTTCGCCAGCAGCCCGCCGACCGTCTCGACGTCCTCGTCGTCGAACGCCTCGACCTTGAAGAGCTCGCCGAGGTCGGTGATGTCGAGGCGCGCCGTGACCCGGTAGCGGTCCTGGCCCAGGTCCTCGACCGGCGGGAGCTCCCGGTCGTACTCGTCCGTGATCTCGCCGACGATCTCCTCGAGGATGTCCTCGATGGTGACGATGCCGGCCGTGCCGCCGTACTCGTCGATCACGACGGCCACGTGGTTGCGCACCTGCTGCATCTCGCGCAGCAGGTCGCCCGCGTTCTTGGTGTCCGGCACGAAGACGGCCGGCCGCATCGCCGTCGACACCAGGTCGGCCTCGGCCTCACGGCTGATGTGCGTCTTGCGGACCAGGTCCTTCAGGTAGACGATCCCGACGATGTCGTCCTCGTTCTCCCCGGTGACCGGGATGCGCGAGAAGCCCGACCGCAGGGCGAGCGTGGTCGCCTGACGGACCGTCTTGTAGCGCTCGATGCAGACCAGGTCGGTGCGCGGCACCATCACCTCGCGCACGAGCGTGTCGCCCAGTTCGAAGACCTGGTGCACCATCCGGCGCTCGTCGTCCTCGATGAGCGATTCCTTCTCGGCGAGGTCGACCATCGCCCGCAGCTCGGCCTCGGAGGCGAAGGGTCCCTTGCGGAAGCCCTTGCCGGGCGTGAGCGCGTTGCCGACGAGGATCAGCAGCTGCGGGACCGGTCCCATGATCCTGGCGAGCGGTACGAGGACGTACGCGGCCGCCGTCGCCGTGTTCAGCGGGTGCTGGCGGCCGATCGTACGCGGGGAGACGCCCACGGCGACGAAGGAGACCAGCACCATCACGGCGATGGCCGCGAGCAGGGCGGTCCAGTTCTCGCCGAACTCGTCGAGGCACACGTAGGTGACGAGCACCCCGGCCGCCATCTCGCAGGTGACGCGGACCAGCAGCGCCACGTTGAGGTAGCGGGTGGGGTCGCCGGCCACCTGGGCGAGCTTCTCGCTGCCGCGCCTGCCCTCCCGTACGGCCTGTTCGGCACGGAAGATCGAGATGCGGGCGATGCCGGACTCCGCGCACGCCGCGAACCAGGCCACGACCACCAGCAGCACCGCGCCGGTGATCAGTTGCGGGGCGCTCACGAGACGGTGGGAGCCGGGGACGGGCCGGTCAGCCCGCGCTCACTGCGCCAGCCGTCCACGATGGCCGCCTGGAGGCCGAACATCTCGGCCTTCTCGTCCGGCTCCTCGTGGTCGTAGCCGAGCAGGTGCAGCACCCCGTGGACGGTCAGGAGCTGGAGCTCCTCGTCCATGGAGTGCTGCGTCGGGGCTTCCTCACCCTGCTTCTTCGCGACCTCGGGGCAGAGCACGATGTCGCCGAGGAGCCCCTGCGGGGGCTCCTCTTCGTCCTTGGTCGGCGGACGGAGCTCGTCCATCGGGAAGGACATGACGTCGGTGGGGCCCGGCAGGTCCATCCACTGGATGTGGAGCTGCTCCATCGCGTCCTCGTCGATGACGATGACGGAGAGCTCCGAGAGCGGGTGGATCCGCATCCGGGTGAGCGCGTAGCGGGCGATGTCGAGGATCGCCTGCTCGTCGACCTCGGTTCCGGACTCGTTGTTGACGTCGATCGACATGGTGCGCTGGGGTCTACTTCCGCTGGTAGCCGGTGGCGGCCTGCTGGCCGTCGTCGTACTTCTCGTACGCGTCGACGATACGGCCGACCAGCTTGTGCCGGACGACATCCTCGGACGTGAGCCTGGAGAAGTGGATGTCCGGTACCCCGTCGAGGATTTCCTGGACCTGGCGCAGACCGCTCCTGGCCCCGCCGGGAAGGTCGATCTGGGTGATGTCACCGGTGATCACGATCTTCGAGTCGAAGCCGAGCCGGGTCAGGAACATCTTCATCTGCTCGGTGGTCGTGTTCTGGGCCTCGTCGAGGACCACGAACGCGTCGTTGAGCGTGCGTCCGCGCATGTAGGCCAGCGGCGCGACCTCGATCGTGCCCGCCGCCATCAGCCTCGGGATGGAGTCGGGGTCGAGCATGTCGTGCAGCGCGTCGTAGAGCGGGCGCAGGTACGGGTCGATCTTGTCGAAGAGGGTGCCCGGCAGGAAGCCGAGCCGCTCCCCCGCCTCGACGGCGGGCCTGGTCAGGATGATCCGGCTGACCTGCTTGGACTGCAGGGCCTGGACCGCCTTGGCCATGGCGAGGTAGGTCTTTCCGGTACCGGCGGGGCCGATGCCGAAGACGATCGTGTTCTTGTCGATCGCGTCGACGTACCGCTTCTGGTTGAGGGTCTTGGGCCGGATGGTGCGGCCGCGGCTGGAGAGGATGTTCTGGGTGAGTACCTCGGCGGGCGTCTCGGGCCCGTCGCCGTTGCCGTTCGAGCTCGCCCTGAGCATGGCGATCGAGCGTTCCACTGCGTCCTCCGTCATCGGCTGCCCGGTGCGGAGCACCAGCATCATCTCGTCGAACAGTCGCTGGATCAGGGCGACTTCCGCCGCTTCTCCGATCGCGCTGACCTGATTGCCCCGAACATGGATGTCGGCCTTCGGGAAGGCCTTCTCGATCACGCGCAACAGGGCGTCGCCCGAGCCGAGCACCGTCACCATCGGGTGCGTCGCCGGTACGGTGAAGTGCGCTCGCGCCTGCCCCGGCGCGGGGATGTGGGCTGTCGGTGTCTGAGTCATGGGCCGGCACTGTGGCCTGCGCATACCTCCCGCTGAGGGGCCGCGCCGATCGACGACCTCCGGAGTACCAAGCGTACGTCGCCGCCGCTGCTTCCCCGAGAGGTTTTACCCGCCGCCCGCGCCGCCGCCCGCGCCGCCGCCCGCGCCGCCGCCCGGCTCCGCGCTCCCCCGGCTACGCGGAGTGCCGGAAGCCGATGGTCGGCACGGCTCTGCGCCGGGCGGCCGGTGTGGCGGCCGACGGGATCAGGTCGTCCAGGAAGCCGTAGCGGCCGCGCAGCGCGTGCGGGGCGGCCCGCCACCAGTGGGCGACCTCCGGCCAGCCGGGGGCCGACAGGGAGCCTCCGAACTCCTGGACCGACAGGGCGGCGGTCAGCCCGGCGAAGGCCAGCCGGTCCGCCAGCGGCCAGCCCGCCAGGGTCCCGGTGACGAAGCCCGCCACGTACACGTCCCCCGCCCCCGTGGGGTCCAGGGCGTCGACGGCGATGCCGGGGACGTGCGCGGTCTCCCCGGTGCGCCCGTCCACCGCGTACGAGCCCTCGGGGCCCATGGTCACCACCGCGATCGGCACCTTCTCGGCCAGTGCGCGGGCCGCCGCCCGGGGGCATTCGGTGCGCGTGTACCGCATCGCCTCGCCGGCGTTCGGCAGGAAGGCCTCGCAGTGCTCCAGGTCTGCCAGGGCCCCCAGGTCCCAGCGCCCGCTCTCGTCCCAGCCCACGTCCGCGAAGACCCGCGAGCCGCGCCGGGCTGCCTCGCCGATCCACTCCTCGCCGCGGCCGGGCCCCAGCGAGGCCACGGCGGCGCGGGCCCGCGGCGGGCACTGCGGGACGGGCCCGGGGCCCGCCGGCGGAGGGGCCTCGTGGCCGTGGGAGACCATCGTGCGCTCCCCCTCGTACGCCATCGAGACCGTGACCGGACTGTGCCAGCCCGGGATGATGCGCGACATGGACAGGTCGATGCCCTCGCCCTGCTCCAGAGCGTCCCAGCAGTACTCGCCGTAGTGGTCGTCCCCGAAGGCCGCGGCGAGCGAGGTGCGCAGGCCGAGCCGGGCCAGGGCGGTGGCCATGTTGGCGACGCCGCCGGGGCTGGAGCCCATGCCTCGCGCCCAGGACTCCGTACCGCGCACGGGCGCCGAGTCGAGGCCGGTGAAGATGATGTCGAGGAAGACCGTTCCGGTCAGGAAGACGTCGCAGCCCGGCTCCTCCGGGTCGCGCAGCGGACCGAGCGGGTCCAGGGCTGCGGTGCGGCTGTCGAGGTCCCCACTGGCCACGGTGGTCTCCCCTGCTGATCTCGAAGGGTCGTTTCTCGGTGAAAGCTGCCAGGCCTTCCCGCCCGGGCGCGATCAAAACCCAGTGTGGCGCAGGTCACCTCGAACATGCCCTCCGAACCGATCATCGACAACCCGCGGGGGCGGCCCGGGGCGGCGCGCTCCCCCTGGCCGCCCGCGTCAGCCCCGCTTCGGCAGCGGCACCCGCATCAGGTCCGCGGCCACGGTGAGTTCCCCTTCGAAGCCCGCCGCCCGCGCCTGGCGTTCGAACTCGGTCGGATCGGTGTAGCGCTGCGAGAAGTGCGTCAGCACGAGGTGGCGCACCCCCGCGTCCCGCGCCGCCCGCGCCGCCTGGCCGGCGGTGAGGTGCCCGTGGTCGGTGGCCAGCCGTTCGTCCTCGTCGAGGAAGGTCGACTCGATCACCAGCATGTCGCAGCCGTCGGCGAGCTCGTCCACGCCGGGGCAGAGCCGGGTGTCCATGACGAAGGCGAAGCGCTGCCCGGGCCTGGGCTCGCTGACGTCCTCCAGCGTGACCCCGCCGAGCCGCCCCTCCCGCTGGATCCGGCCCACGTCGGGTCCCTTGATCCCGTGCCGGGCGAGCTGTTCGGGCACCATCCGGCGCCCGTCGGGCTCGGTGATCCGGTAGCCGAAGGACTCCACCGGGTGCGAGAGCCGCCGGGTCTCCAGGACGTATGAGGCCCCGCGCGCCACCGGCCCGTCTTCGGACACCGGCTCTTCGAGCAGCGGCACGGTCTCCCGGTAGGCCGTGGCGTACCGCAGCCGGTCGAAGAACTTCTGCCCCGACGCCGGGTAGTGCGCGGCGACGGGGTGCGGGACCTGGTCGAGGTTGATCCGCTGGATCACCCCGGCGAGGCCGAGGCTGTGGTCGCCGTGGAAGTGGGTGACGCAGATCCTGTTGATGTCGTGCGCGGCCACCCCGGCACGCAGCATCTGGCGCTGCGTGCCCTCGCCCGGGTCGAAGAGGATGCCCTCGCCGTCCCAGCGCAGCAGGTAGCCGTTGTGGTTGCGGTGGCGGGTGGGCACCTGGCTGGCGGTGCCCAGCACCACGAACTCCCTGACGGACACGTGCTACCCCGGGGGCCACTGGAGGCCGCGGCCGCCCAGGACGTGCGCGTGGGCGTGCCAGACGGTCTGCCCGGCGCCGGAGCCCGTGTTGAAGACGATCCGGTAACCGTGGTCGTCGATCTTCTCGTCGGCGGCGACCTGTGCGGCCTCACGCAGTATGTCGGCGGCGACGCCCGGCTCGGCGGCCGCGAGGGAGGCCGCGTCGGGGTAGTGCACCTTGGGGATGACGAGCACGTGCGTGGGCGCTTGCGGGTTGATGTCCCGGAAGGCGACGGTGGTCTCGGTCTCCCGGACCACCGTCGCCGGGACGGCACCCTCGACGATCTTGCAGAACAGGCAGTCGGCCTGCGGTTCCCCGGCCATTGCTCACCCTCCCGTGATGTTGATCGGTGCGGGCATCGTATCCAGCCGGGCGCCCGCGGCGGGCGTGCATTTCGGCCGGTCAGGCCCAGCGTCCGGTACGGGCCAGCAGGACCGCCGTGGCCGCGGTGCCGGCGGTGGAGGTCCGCAGGACGGAACGGCCCAGCCGGTAGGGGTGCGCGCCGGCCGCGGCGAAGACCTCCAGCTCCTCCGGGGAGACCCCGCCTTCCGGGCCGACCACGAGGACGACGGAACCGGAGGCGGGCAGCTCGGCCGTGGCCAGGGCCTGCGACGGGGTGTCGCGGTCCTCGTGCAGGACCATCGCCAGGTCGGCGCCGGCCAGCAGCGCCGCGACCTGCTTGGTGGACATGGCCTCGGCCACCTCCGGGAAGCGGACCCGGCGGGACTGCTTGCCCGCCTCCCGGGCCGTGGCCCGCCACTTGGCGAGGGACTTGGCGCCGCGGTCGCCGCGCCACTGCGTGATGCAGCGCGAGGCCTGCCAGGGCACGATCGCGTCCACGCCGGTCTCGGTCATGGTCTCGACGGCCAGCTCGCCCCGGTCCCCCTTGGGCAGGGCCTGGACCACGGTGATGCGGACCGCGGGCTCCTCCTCCCGCCCGGCCGAGGCGACCGCGACGACGAGCCGGTCCTTGCCCTCGGCCGCCTTGACGACCGCCTCCGCCCAGCCGCCCCGGCCGTCCGTCAGGACGACCCGCTCGCCCGGGTTCAGCCGTTTCACGGACACGGCATGCCGGCCCTCCGGGCCGTCCAGGACGAACTCCGCCCCCGTGGGGACCTCTGCGACCACGAACACCGGGGCCGTCATGACGCACTCCTCATCTGCATGTCCTTCAACGTGCTCTGTGCCTCGGCCAGTTCCGCCGCCAGCACCTCCACCAGCTGCGCCGCCGGCAGCGCCCGTGCGAGCCGGTGCCCCTGGCCCGCCCACAGGGCCATGCCCTGCGGGTCGCCGGCCGCGGCGGCCGCCTTGCGCAGCCCCGAGGTCAGGTGGTGGACCTGGGGGTAGGCGGCCGGGGCGTAGGGGCCGTGCTCCCGCACGAAGCGGTTGACCAGCCCCCGCGCCGGCCTCCCGGAGAAGGCCCGGGTCAGCTCCGTCCGCACGAAGAGCGGGTCGGTCAGCGCCTTCTTGTGCACGGGGTCCGCACCCGACTCCGGACAGACCAGGAAGGCCGTCCCGAGCTGCGCCGCCGCCGCGCCGGCCGCCAGCAGTGCGGCGATCTGCGCGCCGCGCATGACGCCGCCCGCCGCGATGATCGGCAGGGCCACGGCCTCCCGTACCTGCGCCACCAGCGCGAGCAGTCCCACGGCAGCGGTGCCGTCGATCTGCGGGTCGTCGCGGTGGGTGCCCTGGTGGCCGCCGGCCTCGACGCCCTGGACGCAGACGGCGTCGGCCCCCGCCCGCTGGGCGCTGCGGGCCTCCTCCACGGAGGTCACCGTGACGACGGTGTACGTACCGGCCTTGCGCAGGGCGGCGAGGGCCGCGGAGTCCGGGCAGCCGAAGGTGAACGACACGACCGGGACCGGGTCTTCGAGGAGGATGGCGAGCTTGGCGTCGTAGCCGTCGTCGCTGGTGCCGATGATGTCCTCCTCGGCGAGCGAGATCTCGTACCAGCTGGCCTCGCCGGCCAGCTGCCCGCGGTACGCCTCCACCGCGGCCGGGTCGACGTACCCGGTCTGCGGCATGGAGAGGTTGACGCCGAAGTGGCGCCGGGTGAGCGCGCGCACCTGCTTGATCTCCTGGTACATCCCGTCGGCGGTCTTGTAGCCCCCGGCCAGGAACCCCAGCCCGCCCGCCTCGCACACGGCGGCGACGAGCGGCGGGCAGGAGGCGCCGCCCGCCATGGGGGCCTGCACGATCGGGTGGGAGGAGAGACCGTTCGCCGCGGTGGACATGGACTGCATCGTGCCACGTCCGGCCCATGGGGCCGAATCACCGCATTCGCCTGGCATAGTCCCCTTCCCGGCGGGCCCGCGGCCGGCTGCGGGCCACGCGAAGAGCCCGGCCGGGGGATCCCCCCTGCCGGGCTCGAAGCGGTGCACGCCCTTCGGTCAGCGACCGTTGAACGCGTCCTTCAGACGGCTGAACAGGCCCTGCTGGCCCGGCGCGAACTGGCCCATGGGCCGCTCCTCGCCGCGCAGCTTCGCCAGCTGGCGCAGCAGCTCCTCCTGCTGGGCGTCCAGCTTGCCCGGGGTGGTGACCTCGACGTGGACGATCAGGTCACCGCGCCCGCCGCCGCGCAGGTGCGTGACGCCGCGCCCGTGCAGCGGGATCGCCTGGCCGGACCCGGTGCCGGGCCGGATGTCGATCTCCTCCAGGCCGTCGAGCGTCTCCAGCGGGCATTTGGTGCCCAGCGCGGCCGCCGTCATGGGGATGGTGACCGTGCAGTGCAGGTCGTCCCCGCGCCGCTGGAAGGTCGGGTGCGCCAGCTCGTGGATCTCCACGTACAGGTCGCCGGCGGGACCGCCGCCGGGGCCGACCTCGCCCTCGCCCGCGAGCTGGATCCGGGTGCCGTTCTCGACACCGGCCGGGATCTTGACCGTGAGGCTGCGGCGGGAGCGGACCCGGCCGTCGCCCGCGCACTCGTGGCACGGGGTCGGGACGACGGTGCCGAAGCCCTGGCACTGCGGGCAGGGCCGCGAGGTCATGACCTGGCCCAGGAAGGACCGGGTGACCTGCGAGACCTCACCGCGGCCGCGGCACATGTCACACGTCTGCGCCGAGGTGCCGGGGGCGGCACCCTCACCGGAGCAGGTGGTGCAGACGACGGCCGTGTCGACCTGGATGTCCTTGGTCGTCCCGAAGGCCGCCTCGTCCAGCTCCAGGTCCAGGCGGATCATGGCGTCCTGGCCGCGGCGGGTACGCGAGCGCGGACCGCGCTGCGAGGCCTGGCCGAAGAAGGCGTCCATGATGTCGGAGAAGTTGCCGAAGCCGCCCGCTCCGAAGCCGCCGGCCCCACCGCCACCGCCCGAGGAGGACAGCGGGTCGCCCCCGAGGTCGTAGACCTGCTTCTTCTGCGGGTCCGAGAGCACCTCGTAGGCCGCGTTGATCTCCTTGAAGCGCTCCTGCGTCTTCGGGTCCGGATTCACGTCCGGGTGAAGTTCACGCGCGAGGCGCCGGAAGGCCTTCTTGATCTCGTCCTGCGATGCGTCGCGGCGTACGCCGAGAACGGCGTAGTAGTCGGTGGCCACTTACGACTCCGCCAGGATCTGTCCGACGTAACGTGCCACTGCGCGTACCGCTCCCATCGTTCCGGGGTAGTCCATGCGGGTCGGTCCGACCACGCCGAGTTTGGCGACCGTTTCGCCGCCCGAACCGTAACCGACCGAGACGACCGACGTGGAGTTGAGCCCCTCGTAGGCGTTCTCGTGCCCGATCCTTACGGCCATTCCCGACTCATTGGCCTCGCCGAGCAGCTTGAGGAGCACGACCTGCTCCTCCAGCGCCTCCAGCACCGGCCTGATCGTCAGGGGGAAATCGTGTCCGAAGCGGGTGAGATTGGCGGTACCGCCGATCATCAGCCGCTCCTCCGCCTCCTCGACCAGGGTTTCGAGGAGGGTCGACAGCACGGTGGAGACCGTGCCGCGGTCGTCGGCCTCGAAGGATTCCGGGAGGTCCTGGACGAGCGGGGGGACGTCGGTGAAGCGCCGGCCGACGACCCTGCTGTTGAGCCGGGCCCGCAGGTCGGCGAGCGAGGCCTCGCTGAAGGGGCTCGGGCAGTCGACGAGCCGCTGCTCGACGCGTCCGGTGTCCGTGATCAGTACGAGCATCAGACGCGCGGGGGCGAGCGAGAGCAGCTCCACGTGCCGGACGGTCGACCGGGTCAGGCTCGGGTACTGCACGACCGCGACCTGCCGGGTGAGCTGCGCGAGCAGCCGCACCGTACGGCCCACGACGTCGTCGAGGTCGACGGCTCCGTCGAGGAAGTTCTGGATGGCCCGGCGCTCGGGCGTCGACAACGGCTTGACCCCCGCCAGCTTGTCGACGAAGAGGCGGTAGCCCTTGTCGGTGGGGATCCGGCCGGCGCTGGTGTGGGGCTGGGCGATGTAGCCCTCTTCCTCCAGCACCGCCATGTCGTTGCGCACGGTGGCGGGCGAGACGCCGAGCCGGTGCCGCTCGGTGAGCGCCTTGGAGCCGACCGGCTCCTCCGTCCCGACGTAGTCCTGGACGATGGCGCGCAGCACTTCGAGTCTGCGTTCGCTGAGCATGCGCACACCTCCAGCGTGATCCGTTGCCGTGTTCTGCCGAGTTCTGGCGTTCGTTGGCACTCTGTCCGTTCGAGTGCCAAGAATCCCCCGCTCAGTGTACGGCCGGGTACGGAGACCCTGGCAAGGGAGGCCCGCCAGGGTAGCGTCGCGGCATGGACGTGCGATGGGAAGAGGCGGGCTGGGAACGGCTCACCGGACGGGCCGGCCGGCGGCGTCTGCCGGTGTGGGACTGCACGGTGGGACTGGTGGTGGGGGACGAGTCCGTCCTCCTGATCGACCCCGGTTCGAGCGTGCGCGAGGGCGCGCGGGTGCGGGCGGAGGCCGAGCGGCTGACGGGCCGGAGCGTGACCCATATCGCATTCACGCACGGTCATTTCGACCACGTGCTGGGAGCGTCCGCCTTCGCGGGGGTCGAGGTCTTCGGGGCGGTCGGACTGGACGCGCTGCTCGCGTCGGGCCGCGAGGAGCTGCGCGGGGACGCGGTGCGGCACGGGCTCGCGGAGGAGGAGGCGGCCGAGGCGGTGGACCAGCTGGTGCTGCCCGCCCATCCGGTCTCGGGCGAGTGGACGCTGGAGCTGGGCGGGGTGCAGGTGCTGCTGGCCAACGTGGGGCCCGGGCACACCGGGCACGACCTGGCCGTCTTCGTCCCGGGCGAGCGCGAGACGGTGTTCTGCGGGGACCTGGTGGAGGAGTCGGGCGAGCCGTCGGCCGGCCCGGACGCGGTGCCGCGGCAGTGGCCCGCCGCCCTGGACCGGCTGCTGTCGCTGGGCGGTGAGGACGCGCTGTACGTGCCGGGTCACGGAGCGGTGGTCACCGCTGGGTTCGTGCGTGCGCAACGCGCCACACCGGCGGCCCGTTCGGGCGTGTCGTTGCCGGGAGGCGCGCGGCTCTCCTAGTGTCGGCCGGATGCGCGAGTACTCCCCCGACCTGACCCCGCAGTGGAAGCGACCCAGGGCCGTGCCGGAGGTCGCCGCGGAACCGGACCTGGTGGTCGAGGTGGCGGGTACGGACTTCTGCGGCGCGGTGGTGGCCTGCGAGGCGGGCACGGTGACCCTGGAGGACCGCTTCGGCAAGCGCCGGGTGTTCCCGATGGAGCCGCGGGGCTTCCTGCTGGACGGCGCGGTGGTCACCCTGGTCCGCCCGCCCCGGGGCCCGTCGGCGCCGGCCCGTACGGCGTCGGGGTCGATCGCCGTCCCCGGCGCCCGGGCACGGGTGGCCCGTGCGGGCCGGATCTACGTCGAGGGCCGGCACGACGCCGAGCTGGTGGAGCGGGTCTGGGGCGACGACCTGCGCATCGAGGGCGTGGTGGTCGAGTACCTGGAGGGCGTCGACGACCTCCCGGCGGTGGTGGCGCAGTTCGGTCCGGCGCCCGACGCCCGGCTGGGGGTGCTGGTGGACCACCTGGTGCCGGGCTCGAAGGAGTCCCGTATCGCCGCCTCGGTGACCTCGCCGGACGTCCTGGTGGTGGGCCACCCCTACGTGGACGTCTGGCAGGCGGTGAAGCCGTCCGCGCTGGGCATCCCGGCGTGGCCGGTGGTCCCGCGCGGCCAGGACTGGAAGACGGGCGTCTGCAGGGCCCTGGGCTGGCCGGAGAACACCGGGGCCGCCTGGCAGCACATCCTGTCCCGGGTGGGCTCCTACAAGGACCTGGAGCCGACCCTGCTGGGCCGCGTGGAAGAACTGATCGACTTCGTCACGGCCGGCGGCGACGCCTGAAGGCGGCGCCTGGTCAGTCGACCAGGTCCCGGACCACGGCGTCGGCCAGCAGCCGCCCGCGCAGGGTCAGGACGGCCCGCCCCGCCTCGTACGGTCCGGACTCCAGGAGGCCGTCCGCGAGGGCCCTGCGGGAGGACGCGAGGCCGGCCGGGGCGAGCAGGGACAGCGGGACGCCGTCCACGAGGCGCAGCTCCAGCAGGATCCGCTCCACGCGGCGGTCCTCCTCCGACAGCAGCTCGCGCCCCGCTCCCGGGGAGCGGCCCTCCGCGAGGGCGGCGGCGTAGGCACCGGGGTGCTTGACGTTCCACCAGCGCACGCCGCCCACGTGCGAGTGCGCGCCCGGCCCGGCGCCCCACCAGTCGGCGCCGCGCCAGTACAGCTCGTTGTGCAGGCAGCGGCCGGCCTCCGAGGTGGCCCAGTTCGACACCTCGTACCAGGAGTAGCCGGCCTCGGCCATGACCTCGTCGGCGATCAGGTAGCGGTCGGCGTGGACGTCGTCGTCGGTCATGGGGACCTCGCCGCGGCGGATCCGGCGTGCCAGCTGCGTGCCCTCCTCGACGATCAGCGCGTAGGCGCTGACGTGGTCCGGGCCGGCCCCGAGGGCGGCGGAGAGGGAGTCCCGCCAGTCCTGGTCGCTCTCGCCGGGCGTGCCGTAGATCAGGTCGAGGTTGACGTGCTCGAAGCCCGCCGCGCGCGCCTCGGCGACGCACGCCTCGGGGCGCCCGGGCGTGTGGGTGCGGTCCAGGACCTTCAGGACGTGCTGCTTGGCGCTCTGCATGCCGAAGGAGATCCGGTTGAAGCCCCCGGCGCGCAGCTCGGCCAGGTACGCCGGGTCGACGGACTCCGGATTGGCCTCCGTGGTGATCTCGGCGCCGTCGGCCAGGCCGAACTCGTCCCGGATCGCCGCGAGCATCCGCACGAGGTCGGCGGCGGGCAGCAGCGTCGGCGTGCCGCCGCCGACGAAGACCGTGCGGACGGGCCGCGGGTCGTCGCCGAGGACCTTCCGTGCGAGGCGGACCTCGTCGATCAGGGTGTCGGCGTAGTTCTCGCGGGAGGCGAGCACGCCTCCGGTGCCCCGCAGCTCGGTGGCCGTGTAGGTGTTGAAGTCGCAGTACCCGCAGCGCGTGGCGCAGTACGGGACGTGCAGGTAGAACCCGAGCGGCCGCTCCCCCGCGCCCGCCAGGGCATGCGACGGCAGTGAGCCGTCTTCGGGCATGGGTTCACCGTCGGGGAGTGCGGAAGGCATGCCCCCATCATCCCGCACCCGGCACGTGGTCGGCCCCGCCGGGCACCACTGCGGCCCCGCCGGCGTTCCGGGCGCGGGGTCCGGGGCGGAGCCCCGGGGAGCGGACCCGCAGGGAAGCACGGCCCCGCAGCCCCGGCCCTCCCCGGGCCCGCCGGGGAGCAGCGGGGCCGCGGGGCGGGCCACCGCCCGGCCCGCCTGGCCCGCGGCAGGCGCTACGCCTCGCGCGACCCCTCGTACATCTCCTCGATCAGGTGCTTGAACTCACGCTCGACCACCGGCCGCTTCAGCTTCAGGCTGGGCGTGAGGTCGCCGTGCTCGACGTCCAGGTCGCGCGGCAGGATCCGGAACTTCTTGACCGTCTGCCACCGCTGGAGGCCCTCGTTCAGGGTCTGGACGTAGGTCTCGATCAGCCGGTTGGTCTCGGGCGCCGCCAGGACCTCCTTGTACGTCCGGCCCTCCAGCCCGTTCTCGGCCGCCCAGACCAGGATCGACGGCTCGTCGAGCGCGATCAGGGCGGTGCAGAAGTTCCGGTCGGCGCCGTGCACGACGATGGTCGACACGTACGGGCAGATCGCCTTGAACTGGCCCTCGATCTCGGCCGGGGCGACGTACTTGCCGCCCGAGGTCTTGATCAGGTCCTTCTTGCGGTCGGTGATGCGCAGGTAGCCGTCGGCCGACAGCTCTCCGATGTCGCCCGTGTGCAGCCAGCCGTCCGACTCCAGGACCTCGGCGGTCTTGTCCGGCTGCCTGTGGTAGCCCTGCATGATGCCGGGGCCGCGCAGCAGGACCTCGCCGTCGTCGGCGATGCGGACCTCGGTGCCGGGGAGCGGCTTGCCGACCGTGCCGGTGCGGTAGGCCTCGCCCGGGTTGACGAAGGAGGCCGCGCTGGACTCGGTCAGGCCGTAGCCCTCCAGGATGTGGACGCCCGCGCCGGAGAAGAAGAAGCCGATCTCGGGGGCCAGGGCGGAGGCACCGGAGACCGCGGCGCGCAGCTTGCCGCCGAAGGCGTCGCGGAGCTTGGAGTAGACGAGCGCGTCGGCGACCTTGTGCTTGGTGGTGAGCGCGAAGGGGGCGGTCGCGCGCCCGGTGCGGCGGAAGTTGTCCTGCGTGACCTTGGCGTACTCGCGGGCGACGCCGACCGACCACTGGAAGATCTTGTACTTGGCGCCGCCGCCGGCCCGGGCCTTGGCGGCCACGCCGTTGTAGACCTTCTCGAAGATGCGCGGAACGGCTGCCATGTAGGTCGGCTGGACCACCGGCAGGTTCTCGATGATCTTGTCGATGCGGCCGTCGACCGCGGTGACGTGCCCGGCCTCGATCTGCCCGGAGGTCAGCACCTTGCCGAAGACGTGGGCCAGCGGCAGCCACAGGTACTGGACGTCGTCCTTGCCGATCAGCCCGGTGGCGACCATGGCCTTGGCCATGTACGACCAGTTGTCGTGCGGCAGCCGGACGCCCTTGGGCCGGCCGGTGGTGCCGGAGGTGTAGATGAGGGTGGCGAGCTGCTCGGGGGTGATGGACGCGATGCGCTCCTCGACGGCCCCGGGGTGCTTGGCGAGGTACTCGCCGCCCTTGGCCTCCAGGTCGGCCAGCGAGAGCACCCAGCCCTCCGGGTCGCCCTCGGCGGCGACCGCGTCGGCGGCCTCCAGCACCACGACGTGGCGCAGCCCCGGCAGGTCGGCGCGGCGCTCGCGCGCCTTCGCCAGCTGCGCGGCGTCCTCGGCGATGAGGACCCGGCTCTCGGAGTCCGCGAGGATGAACGCCGACTCGTCCGCGTTGGTGCTGGGATAGATCGTGGTGACCGCGCCGCCGGCGCACATCACGCCGAGGTCGGAGAGGATCCACTCGACGCGGGTGTTGGAGGCGAGCGCGACGCGTTCCTCCGTTTCGAGGCCGAGGGAGATCAGGCCGGCCGCGATGGCGAAGACCCGCTCGGCCGCCTGGCTCCAGCTCAGCGACTTCCAGTCGTCTGTGGCGCCCTTGCCGCCGGCCGCGGGCACCGGGTACCGGTAGGCCTCCGCGTTCGGCGTCGCTGCGACGCGCTCAAGGAAGAGCACCGCCACGGTGGGCGGGCGGTTCTCGAGATAGGTCTGTGTGTCGCTCACGACATCCTCCGGACCGAACCACGCGGGCAGTGCGTGGGCGTGGGGCGCTGGGGGCGCTTGGGACTGGCGGGTTTGCAGCCGTTGACTTTTTAAACTGGCGAGTAACCGTCGAGCAGTGATCAGACTAGAGCGCGTCCGGCGTGCGCGTAAGAGTTGGCGAGCGGCCGCTTCATAACGAAACGGGCCCCCGCGCGCTGCGCGGGGGCCCGTGTACGCCGGGTGACGGAGAGGTGGCTACTTCTTCTTTGCGCCGGACTCGTCACTGGAGAGGACGGCGATGAAGGCCTCCTGCGGGACCTCCACGGAGCCGACCATCTTCATCCGCTTCTTGCCTTCCTTCTGCTTCTCCAGCAGCTTCCGCTTACGGGAGATGTCACCGCCGTAGCACTTGGCGAGGACGTCCTTGCGGATGGCGCGGATGGTCTCGCGGGCGATGACGCGGGAGCCGATGGCGGCCTGGACCGGCACCTCGAAGGCCTGCCGCGGGATGAGCTCGCGCAGCTTGGCGACGAGGCGCACGCCGTAGGCGTAGGCGGCGTCCTTGTGGCAGACGGCGGAGAAGGCGTCGACCTTGTCGCCGTGCAGCAGGATGTCCACCTTGACCAGGCTGGAGGCCTGCTCGCCGGTGGGCTCGTAGTCGAGGGAGGCGTAGCCGCGCGTCTTGGACTTCAGCTGGTCGAAGAAGTCGAAGACGATCTCGGCGAGCGGGAGGGTGTAGCGGATCTCGACGCGGTCCTCGGAGAGGTAGTCCATGCCCAGGAGGGTGCCGCGGCGCTGCTGGCACAGCTCCATGATCGCGCCGATGAACTCGGTCGGGGCGAGCACGGTGGCCCGGACGACCGGCTCGAAGACGTCATTGATCTTGCCTTCGGGGAACTCGCTCGGGTTGGTGACGGTGACTTCCTTGCCGTCCTCCAGGACCACCCGGTAGACCACGTTGGGCGCGGTCGCGATCAGGTCGAGGCCGAACTCGCGCTCCAGGCGCTCGCGGACCACGTCCAGGTGGAGCAGGCCGAGGAAGCCGACGCGGAAGCCGAAGCCGAGCGCCGCGGAGGTCTCGGGCTCGTAGACCAGCGCGGCGTCGTTGAGCTGGAGCTTGTCCAGGGCCTCGCGCAGGTCCGGGTAGTCGGAGCCGTCGAGCGGGTAGAGGCCCGAGAAGACCATCGGCTTCGGGTCCTTGTAGCCGCCGAGGGCCTCGGTCGCGCCGTTGTGCAGGCTGGTGATGGTGTCACCGACCTTGGACTGACGGACGTCCTTCACGCCGGTGATGATGTAGCCCACCTCGCCGACGCCGATGCCGTCGGCCGGGGTCATCTCCGGGGAGGAGACGCCGATCTCCAGCAGCTCGTGGGTGGCGCCGGTGGACATCATCTTGATGCGCTCGCGCTTGTTGAGCTGGCCGTCGACCACACGGACGTACGTGACCACGCCGCGGTACGAGTCGTAGACCGAGTCGAAGATCATCGCGCGGGCGGGGGCGTCCTTGACGCCGACCGGGGCCGGGACGGTGGCGACGACCTTGTCCAGCAGCGCTTCCACGCCCATACCGGTCTTGGCCGAGACGCGCAGCACGTCGTCGGGGTCGCAGCCCACCAGGTTCGCGAGCTCCTCGGCGAACTTCTCCGGCTGGGCGGCCGGCAGGTCGATCTTGTTGAGGACGGGGACGATCGCGAGGTCGTTCTCCATCGCCAGGTACAGGTTGGCGAGGGTCTGCGCCTCGATTCCCTGGGCGGCGTCCACCAGCAGGACCGTGCCCTCGCACGCGGCGAGCGAGCGCGAGACCTCGTAGGTGAAGTCGACGTGCCCGGGGGTGTCGATCATGTTGAGGATGTGGGTGCTGCCCTGGCCCTCGCCCGTGGTGGGCGCCCAGGGCAGCCGCACCGCCTGGGACTTGATCGTGATGCCGCGCTCACGCTCGATGTCCATGCGGTCGAGGTACTGGGCGCGCATCTGCCGCTGGTCGACGACACCGGTGAGCTGGAGCATCCGGTCGGCAAGGGTCGACTTGCCGTGGTCGATGTGCGCGATGATGCAGAAATTGCGGATCAGCGCCGGGTCGGTACGGCTCGGCTCGGGCACGTGGCTGGGGATCGCGGGCACGCAGTGTCCTGATTCTCGGGTCGCAGTCGGAAGCGTTTTCGGAGCGTCGGTCGGAGCGGACAGTCCGGCTCCGGTCGCTCTCGGCGGCGCGATGTCGGTCCATACGCAGGCTCCCATGGTCCCATGGACGGGGCAGTGCGCTCGGTTTGGGCCGCCCTGAGCGCGCCTGGTAGCCTGGGCAGCTGTGTCTCGTATGCCCTCTCAGCTGTCGGGACACAATCCGAAGATCAAACTCTGAACCTGAAAAGGCTCTTTCGTGGCGAACATCAAGTCCCAGATCAAGCGGAACAAGACCAACGAGAAGGCCCGCCTTCGCAACAAGTCGGTCAAGTCCGAGCTGCGCACCTTCATCCGCAAGGCCAACGAGGCCATCCTCGCCGGCGACGCGGAGAAGGCCACCGCTGCGGCCCGCCTGGCTTCCAAGAAGCTGGACAAGGCCGTCTCGAAGGGCGTCATCCACAAGAACGCCGCCGCCAACAAGAAGTCGGCGCTGGCCTCCAAGGTTGCCGCCATCTGAGTTCCGCACTCGATGTGATCGCCGGAAGGGACCCAGTGGGCCCTCTCTCCCGCTCCTGACCGGCACCCCGCTCCGCACACGAAGCGTTCGCCACGCGGGTGCGGAGCAACACCAGCAGTGACCGAAGGCCCCGGCCGTCCCCCTTCCCCAGGGTGACGACCGGGGCCTTCGCGCTGCTCCGGGGGCGGGCGGCCGCGGACGGCTCCGTTCCGTCAGCGGCGCTGGGGGCGGGCCGCGCGGGCCACCGCGACGACGGCCTTCTCCAGGGCGTACTCGGGGTCGTCGCCCCCGCCCTTGACTCCCGCGTCGGCGGCGGCGACGGCGCGCAGCGCGTCCGCGACGCCGTCCGCCGACCAGCCCCGCATCTGCTGGCGGACCCGGTCGATCTTCCACGGCGGCATGCCGAGGTCACGGGCGAGGTCCCCGGGCCGGGCCCCGCGCGGGGCGGAGGCGAGCTTGCCGATCGCGCGGACCGCCTGCGACAGCGCGCTGGTGATCAGGACGGGGGCCACGCCGGTCGCCAGGGACCAGCGCAGGGCTTCCAGGGCCTCGGCCGCACGCCCCTCGACCGCCCGGTCGGCGACGGTGAAGCTGGAGGCCTCGGCCCGGCCGGTGTAGTAGCGGCCGACGACGGCCTCGTCGATGGTCCCCTCGACGTCCGCGCACAGCTGCGCCGCGGCGCTCGCCAGCTCCCGCAGGTCGCTGCCGATCGCGTCGACCAGGGTCTGGCACGCCTCCGGGGTCGCCGAACGTCCCAGCGTGCGGAACTCTCCCCGGACGAAGGCGAGCCGGTCCGCCGCCTTCGTCATCTTCGGGCAGGCGATCTCCCGGGCGCCCGCCTTGCGCGCCGCGTCCAGCAGCCCCTTGCCCTTGACCCCGCCCGCGTGGAGGAGGACCAGCGCGATCTCCTCGTAGGGCCCGGCGAGGTAGGCCTTGACCTCCTTCACCGTGTCGGCGGACAGGTCCTGCGCGTTGCGCACGACCAGCACCTTGCGCTCGGAGAAGAGCGAGGGGCTCACCAGCTCGGCCAGCGTGCCCGGCTGGAGCTGGTCGGAGGTGAGGTCGCGGACGTCGGTGTCGGTGTCGGCGGCACGGGCGGCCGACACCACCTCCCGCACGACGCGGTCGAGCAGCAGCTCCTCCTGCCCCACCGCGAGGGTGATCGGGGCAAGCGGATCGTCGGTGGGGTTCTTCCTGGTGGCCATCGCCTCCAGCATCCCATGCCGCAGTGACAGCCCCCCGCGCCCCGACCCCCTCCACCGCGTATTCCACAATGGCCCGGTGAACGTGCGACATGTACTCGTCCTGCCCGACCGCGACGCCGCCGAGGAGGTGGCCCAGGAGGCCGTCGACCGCTTCGGCCTCCCGGAGGAACCGCAGTTGGTCCGCGACGCGCTGGCCGGCGAGGACGACGCCGAGGACGCCCAGTGGCTGGTGGTCGTCGAGGACCCGCGCGAACGGCTCGACGCCACCGCCCTGGACGGCCTCGCCGCCGAGTACGAAGGCTGGCTGGAGGCTCCCTGAGCCCCGCCGGGGTCAGGCCTTGTGCACGATCTGGACGTCCAGTGTCACGTCCACGCTCGAACCGATCGCCGCGATCCCGTGCGCCAGCATCGACTGCCAGTTGAGGGTGAAGTCCTCGCGGTGCAGTTCGGCGGTGGCCCGGCAGGCCGCCCGCACCTCGCCCTCCATGCCCGTACCGAGACCCAGGTACTGGGTGTCCAGGGTCACGGACCGGCTCACCCCGTGGAGGGTCAGGGCACCCGCCACGGCCCAGCGGCTGCCGGTGCGGTGGATGAACCGTTCGCTGTAGAACTCCACCGTGGGGTGGCGGACCGCGTCCAGGAAGTCCCCCGACCGCAGGTGGTCGTCGCGCCGCCGGGCCCCGGTGTCGATGCTCGCCGCGTCGATGATCACGTGCATGGAGGAGTCCTCCATGCGCTCGGCTATCCGCACCGCCCCGGCGAACGTGTTGAACCGTCCGTTGATCCGGGCGAGGCCGATGTGCCGGGCCGTGAAGCCGATGGACGAGTGCGACGGGTCGAGCTCCCAGTGGCCGGGCTGCGGCAGGATCGGCGGCTCCACCGCGTCGAGGATTATCTCCCCCGTACCGGGCTGGGCCGGGTCTCCCACGAGCGTGACGCCGTGGAACGGCGTGTACCCCTCGGCGGTGACGGAGAGCCGGTACTCCCCCTCCGGCACGGCGGCCGTGAAGCCGCCGAACGGGTCGGTCTCGCCGCTGACGATCCGGCGGCCGATCGGATCCGTCACCTCGAACGCGGCCTGCCGGATGGGCCGGTGGACCGTGTCGAGGACCCGGCAGCTGAGCAGACGAGCCGTCGGCGGCAGCGTCAGTGTCGCGGATGTATGCGGGCTGGAACTTCCGGCCGACTCCATCCCCCGTCGGCGACCGAACATGACGTGTGCACCCCCGTGCTGTGTGGACTTGGACCGTTCTGGCGAAGACGCATTCGATCATGCTGTCGGGTTGTGGGCAAACAGAGCGGTCACGTCCGGTATGCCCGCGTCGCATACGCCGCCTCCTGGCTGGAAACGCACGCAGCCGAACGCCGGTTCCACTGACGGCGACCGAACCGTCGGTGTCGGTGCGCAGCACCGTCGCCCCCACGGCCCGCAGGCGGGCGAGCGTGCCCGGCGCGGGGTGCCCGTAACGGTTGCCGGCCCCGACCGGCACGATCGCGAGCCGGGGCCGGATCCGCTCGTGCAGCCCGGGATCCTGGTGGGCGGAGCCGTGGTGGGCGACCTTGAGGACGTCCACCGGGCCCAGCTGCGGATGCTCCCTCAGGAGGGCCTGCTGCGCCTCCGGTTCGAGGTCGCCGAGCAGCAGCAGGGTGAGCCCCGCGCCGCGCACCAGCAGGACGACGCTCGCGTCGTTGGGCCCTTCGAAGGGGGACCCGGTCGGCGGCGGCCACAGCATCTGCCATTCGAACGGGCCGGCCCGGCGCCGCTCCCCCTGCACCGCCGGCACGACCGGCACCCCGGCGGCCGCTGCCGTCCGGCGGACGAACTGGGCCTGCCCGGGCGGCTCTTCCAGCGAGGTGGCCTGGATCACTCCCACGGACCGGCCCCGCAGAACGCCTGCCAGGCCTCCCACGTGGTCTGCGTGAAAGTGCGTCAGCAGGAGCATCGGCACCCGGCGCACCCCCAGCTCGCGCAGGCACGCGTCCACCGGCCCGGGGTCCGCGCCGGCGTCCACCACTACCGCCTCCCCCGGGCCGACGGCGAGAACCGCCGCGTCCCCCTGCCCCACGGCGCACTGGACGTAGCTCCAGTCGGGCGGAGGCCAGCCGGTGAGCGTACGGGTGAGCTGCGGCGGCCGCAGTACCGCGAGGAGCAGCAGCACCGCCAGCGCGGAGCACAGCCACCGCCGCCGCCCCCAGCGGGCGCCCACCACGACGGCCGCCAGGGTGGCGGCGGCCAGCAGGAGGCCGCCGGTCAGCCCGCCCGGCCAGGGCAGCTCCGCACCCGGGAACCTCGCCCCGGCCCGCGCCACGGCGGCGATCCACCCCGCGGGCACCCCGGCGCACCGGGCGAGCACCTCGGCGGCGGGCATCCACAGCGGGGCCGCCGCCAGCGCGGCGAAACCGAGCACGGTCGCCGGACCGGCCGCCAGCTCGGCCAGCAGATTGCACGGCACCGCCACCAGGCTGACCCGGGCCGCGAGCACCGCGACCACGGGCGCGCACACCGCCTGGGCGGCAGCGGCTGCGCCCACCGCCTCGGCGAGCCGGGGCCCCATCCCGCGCCGTTGCAGGGCCCCGCTCCACCGGGGAGCGAGGGTCAGCAGCGCCCCCGTGGCCAGGACCGAGAGCAGGAAGCCGTAACTGCGGGCCAGCCACGGGTCGTAGAGCACCAGCAGCAGCACCGCGGACCCCAGGGCGGGGATCAGGGACCTGCGCCGGCCGGTGGCGATGGCCAGCAGGGTGACCGCCCCGCAGGCCGCGGCCCGCAACACGCTCGGCTCCGGCCGGCACACCACCACGAACGCCAGTGTCAGGGCCGTCCCGCACAGGGCCGTCGTCCGCAGGGAGAGCCCGAGGCGGGGTGCCAGCCCACGCCGCTCGGCCTGCTGCGCGCGGCCCGGGGGGCCGATCAGCAGGAACAGCACCACGGTCAGGTTCGACCCGGAGACGGCCAGCAGATGGAGCAGATCAGTGGCCCGGAAGGCCTCGTGCAGGTCGGGCGGAACCCTGGAGGTGTCCCCGACGACCAGTCCCGGCAGCAGGGCCCGCGCATCCGGTGCGAGCCCGTCGGTGGCTTCGCGCAGCCCGGACCGCAGCCGTCCCGCCAGCCGCTGGGCGGTGTCCGGGCCGCCGGTCACCTCCGGCGGTGTGTCACCGGCCGGGCGGAGCAGTGCCACGGCCCGCTCCCCGCCCTGCGCGGGGGCCAGCCGGGCGACCACCGCCACCCGCGTGGAGGGCAGGAGCCGGGTCCATCCCGCGTGCCCGGCCAGCACCCGCACCGGGGTCTCGACCCGGGTGCTCGCCCCGTCGGGCCCGGTCACCCGGGTCACCACCGCGTCCAGCACCACCACCGGCGGGCCGCTCCCGCTCCGCGCGGTCCTGGGATCGGAGCCGACGGTCAGCTCGGCGTGTACCCGGGCGTGCCGGCTCGCCAGCCCGGCGACCGGCCCGGCCCGCGCCTCGGCCAGCTGGAGCCCCGCGACGCCCGCTCCGGCGGCTGCGGACAGCAGGGCCGTCGCCACGGCCGGGGCGACCCTCCACAGCGCCCCTGGGCGCCTTGCCTGCACCAGCATCAGCAGCCCCGCGGCGGCCACGGCCAGACCCACGCCGAGGGCGGTCCGCCCGACGGGTGCGCCGAGTGCGAGGGCGGCCGCCGCCCAGGCGGCCACGGCGGGCACCGCGAGACGCAGATCCGTCGGGCCCGCCCCCTCCGGGCGGTTCACGGCCGCACCAGCGTGCGCAGGTCGGCGAAGCGCCGCTCGCCGATGCCGTTGACCTGGCGGAGCTCCTCCACGGAACGGAAGCCGCCGCGGGCGGTGCGGAAGTCGACGATGTGCTGAGCGAGGACCGGCCCCACCCCCGGCAGACCGTCCAGCTGCTCGACGGTGGCCGAACCCAGGCTGAGCGGCCCGGCGGGCGGCCCGCCCGCGGCGCCTCCGGGCGGCGGCTGGGCCGTCGCGTTCACGCCCACCAGCACCTGTTCGCCGTCCACCAGCACCCGCGCCCGGTTCAGTCCGGTGGTGTCCGTGCCCGGCCGCACTCCCCCGGCGGCGGCCAGCGCGTCCTCGACCCGGGAACCGGCGGGCAGCCGCCGGACCCCCGGATCCCGGACCTTGCCGCCGACGTCGACGACGATCCGCGCGGGCCCCGCGCCGCCGCCTGCGGAGGCCGGTGCCCCTGCGGACGCGGTGGCCCCCGCCGGCACCACCGCGGGGGCGGCCAGTGCGGGGGCGGTCACCTCCCGCGGCCGGGCCGACCAGTACTGCTGCCCGGCGAAGCCGACGGCGGCGACCAGCACCACCCCTACCGCGGCCACCGTGCGCGGCTCCACCGCGCACCGGGCCTGCAGCCACACCGGCAGCCGCTCCCGCACCGCCAGCCTCCGCGCGGTACCGGTGGGCAGGGCATCCGCCTCCCCGGGCGGTGCCGCAGGCTCGTCCGCGACCTGCGGCGGCGCCTGCGGCGGGCCGGCGCCGCCGAACAGGGCCTCCGCCCTCCGCCGGACCGCGTCCGTGCCCCGATCCCGATCCCGATCCTGTCCCGGGCCGGGGGCGGGGCCGGGGCCGGGGTCGGGGTCGGCATACGGATCGGGATCGGTGTCGGGATCGGGATGCGGAAGATGTGCGGGAGCGGCACGGAGGCCGTGGCGGCGCCTGTCGCGGCGGCCACGGCCGTGCCGGAGGCGGCCGTCGGAAAGACGGGAACGGCCCGGGCCGCTGGTGGCGCCCGACGGATACGGAGTACGCGTTCGAAGAGTCATGTCACGACCGTAGGGGCAGATCCCGACAGCCGTTCTGAGGCTTCAATTCCGGTGGACGGCAGCCCCGTTGTGGATAACCGCGCCACTCGTTCCGGTGATCAGCGGGGCGAGACCACCGCCGCCAGCAGCCCCGGCCCGGTGTGCGCCCCGATCACCGCTCCGACCTCGCTGACGTGCAGCTCGACCAGGCCGGGAATCCGCTCGCGGAGCCGCTGGGCGAGCTTCTCGGCCCGCTCCGGCGCCGCCAGGTGATGCACCGCCACGTCCACGTCGGCGGAGCCGGCGCGCTCGACGGCCAGCTCCTCCAGGCGGGCGATGGCCTTGGAAGCCGTACGCACCTTCTCCAGCATCTCGATCCGCCCGCCGTCCAGGGTCAGCAGCGGCTTCACCGCCAGGGCCGAGCCGAGCAGGGCCTGCGCGGCACCGATCCGGCCGCCGCGGCGCAGGTAGTCCAGGGTGTCGACGTAGAAGTACGCGGCCATGTCCGCCGCCCGCTTCTCGGCGGCCGCCACGGCCTCGTCCACGGAGCCGCCCGCTTCGGCGACCTCGGCCGCGGCGAGCGCGCAGAACCCGAGGGCCATGGCGACCATGCCGGTGTCCACGACGCGCACGGGCACGGGGGCGGTCCTGGCGGCCACCACGGCGGCGTCGTAGGTCCCGGAGAACTCGGCGGACAGGTGCAGGCTGACGACGCCGCTCGCCCCGGCGTCGGCGGCCGCCTGGTAGGCCCGCACGAACTCCTCCGGGCTGGGGCGGGAGGTGGTGACCGAGCGGCGCTTCTGCAGGGCCAGGGCCAGGCTGCGCGCCGAGATCTCGGTGCCCTCCTCCAGGGCCTCTCCGCCGAGCACCACGGTGAGGGGGACGGCGGTGATTCCGTGCCGCGCCATGGCCGGTCGGGGCAGGTAGGCCGTGGAATCGGTGACGATGGCGACATGGCGGGACATGAGGCGGAGGTTACCGCTCGTAGGGGCGGTACGGCAGCCGGGGCCCCGGACGGGTCGGGGGCGGGGTTGCGTCGGCTTCCGCCGGGGGTGGGTCGGGCCGAGCCTACGGGTCGTGCGGCGGGGGTGGCGTCGGGCGCCCTGCGGGGCTCTGCCCCAACCCGCCCCTTCCCGAAACTCGGGGCTCCGCCCCGAGACCCCGCTGCCGGGGCCCTGCCCCGGACACCCCGCCGGACACCCTAGGGGTTGCGCCCCTCGGACCCCGGAGCACCAGCCCCCGGACAGCCGCCGCCCGGGCTCGCCCCGGCGCCCCGTCGGCCGAGGGCCGGTCGCAGGCCTCGCTCAGCCGGCGCTCTCCGGGCGGGGGGTCTTCTGCCACGGGTACTGCATCGTCGGCGTGGGCGGGTTCAATGCCGCCGGCGGAGGCGTGGTTGCCGGCCTCGGGGTCTGGGTGGACCGGGTGGTCTGAGGGGCCTGGGCGGACTGGGCGGCGTCCCATTCGGCGGCTGCCGCCGCCAGGTCGTCCACCGGTTCGCGGGACCAGTCGCGCAGCGCGCCCGATTCCATCTCGATCTGGTCCGACAGCAGGGACAGGTCGTCCTCCGCGAAGCGCCGGGCCCGGTCGCGGGCGGCCCACCGCAGCGAGTCCGCCGCCTGGATGATCTTGGCCGCGCGCTCCCGCAGATCCGGCAGGAGCTCGGCGGTGCGCCGCCGGTCGGGCTCCTGCTCCAAGCGCTTCAGTTCCCCGTCGAGCTCGTGCCCGTGCGCACTCAGCCGCTCGAACAGCCCGAGGGACTCGCGCAGCGAGGCGTCCGCCTGGACCCCCTCGGCCAGTGCCTGCTGGGTGGCGCGCATCGACGTCCGCAGGTCCAGCCGCACCTGCGCGAGCGCTCCCACCACTCCGACCTGGCCGAAACTCTTGGCCCGCAGGGTGGTGTCCTCCACCGTGCGCCGGGCCTGCACGACGGTGCGCTCCACACCCCGCTTGGCCGCGCCCACCGCCTTGACCGTGAGATACGCGCCGAGGCCGACGACGGCCAGCAACATCAACGCGAAGATGATCAACGCGGCCTCCATGACGGCCCCTTTCCCCAGGCGTCGGCTATCCCCTCCACCGTAAACGCCACGGGCAGGCCAGGGGTTCCCATCGAACCCCCAACCTGCCCGTACGGGATCCCCCCTACGCGGGGGTGCGCCCTCAGATGACGATGTTCACCAGCTTCGGCGCGCGCACGATCACCTTGCGGATCTCCGCGCCGCCCAGCGCCGCCACGACACCGGCGTCGTTCACGGCCAGCTGCTCCAGCTCGGCGTCCGTGATCGACGGCGACACCTCCAGCCGCGCCTTGACCTTGCCCTTGACCTGCACCACGCAGGTGACGCTCTCGTCCACGACGTACGCCGGGTCCGCGACCGGGAAGTCCTGGTGGACCACGGACCCGCTGTGGCCCAGACGGTGCCACAGCTCCTCCGCGATGTGCGGGGCCAGCGGGGCGACCAGCAGGACCAGCCGCTCGGCGACCGAGCGCTCCAGCGGGCGGCCCGCCTTCGTCAGGGCGTTGTTCAGCTCGGTGATCTTGGCGATGGCGGTGTTGAACCGCAGCCCCGCCATGTCCGCGCCGGCCCCGTCGATCGCCTTGTGCAGGGCGCGCAGCGTGTCCTCGCCGGGCTCGGCGTCGACGACCGTCACCGCGCCGGTCTCCTCGTCCACGATGTTGCGCCACAGGCGCTGCAGCAGGCGGTACTGGCCGACCACGGCTCGCGTGTCCCACGGACGCGAGACGTCCAGCGGACCCATCGCCATCTCGTACAGGCGCAGCGTGTCGGCGCCGTACTCCTCGCAGATCTCGTCTGGCGTGACGGCGTTCTTCAGGGACTTGCCCATCTTGCCGTGCTCGCGCTTGACCTGCTTGCCCTCGTAGAAGTACGCGCCGTCGCGCTCCTCGACCTCGGCCGCCGGGACGTACACACCGCGCTCGTCGGTGTAGGCGTACGCCTGGATCATGCCCTGGTTGAAGAGCTTGTGGAACGGCTCCGCCGACGACACGTGGCCCAGGTCGAACAGCACCTTCGACCAGAAGCGGGCGTACAGCAGGTGCAGCACCGCGTGCTCGGCGCCGCCCACGTACAGGTCGACACCGCCGTGCGGGGCGCCCTCGCGCGGACCCATCCAGTACTGCTCGATCTCCGGGTCGACCAGCGCGGAGGCGTTGTTCGGGTCCAGGTAGCGCAGCTCGTACCAGCAGGAACCGGCCCAGTTGGGCATGGTGTTGGTCTCGCGCCGGTAGGACTTCACGCCGTCGCCCAGGTCCAGCTCGACGTTGACCCAGTCGGCCTTGCGCGACAGCGGGGTCTCCGGCTGGGAGTCCGCGTCGTCCGGCTCGAAGGTGCGCGGCGAGTAGTCCTCGACCTCCGGCAGCTCCAGCGGCAGCATCGACTCGGGCAGGGAGTGCGCGACGCCGTCCTCGTCGTAGACGATCGGGAAGGGCTCGCCCCAGTACCGCTGACGGCTGAACAGCCAGTCGCGCAGGCGGAAGTTGACCGTGCCCTCGCCGATGCCGCGCTCGGCCAGCCATTCGGTGATCGCGGCCTTCGCCTCGACGACGCCCAGGCCGTCCAGCGAGATGCCCTCGCCGGTGGAGTTGACCAGCTTCGCGTCGTACGAGGCGAAGGCGTCGTCCCACTCGGCCGGGTCGGTGCCGCGGCCGTCGGAGGGCTGCACGACGCAGCGCATCGGCAGCTCGAAGGCGCGCGCGAACTCGAAGTCCCGGCTGTCGTGCGCCGGAACGGCCATGATCGCGCCGGTGCCGTAGCCCATCAGGACGTAGTCGGCGATGAAGACCGGGACCTTGTCACCGCTCACCGGGTTGATCGCGTACTCACCGGTGAAGACGCCGGTCTTGTCCTTGGCCTCGGCCTGGCGCTCGACGTCCGACTTCGAGGCGGCCTGCTTGCGGTAGGCGGTGACGGCCTCGGCCGGGGTGGCGTGCCCGCCCGTCCACACGTCGTGGGTGCCCTCGGGCCAGGCGGCCGGGATGAACTTCTCCACCAGCGGGTGCTCGGGCGCCAGCACCATGTAGGTGGCGCCGAACAGCGTGTCCGGGCGGGTGGTGAAGACGGTGATGGCCTCGTCGCCCAGGGCGAAGTCGACGCGCGCGCCCTCGCTGCGGCCGATCCAGTTGCGCTGCTGCAGCTTGATCGCCTCGGGCCAGTCCAGCGCGTCCAGGTCGTCCAGCAGCCGGTCGGCGTACGCGGTGATCCGCATGTTCCACTGGCTCAGCTTGGACTTGAAGACCGGGAAGTTGCCGCGCTCGGAGCGACCGTCGGCGGTGACCTCCTCGTTGGCCAGTACGGTGCCCAGCCCGGGGCACCAGTTGACGGGCGCGTCCGAGGAGTACGCCAGCCGGTGGCCGTTCAGTACGTCGGCCCGCTCCGCGGCGGTCAGCGCGGCCCAGGGGCGGCCGCCCGGGACCTCGCGGGAGCCGTCCTCGAAGGCGGCGACCAGCTCGGCGATCGGCCGGGCCTTCTTCGCGTCCGCGTCGTACCAGGAGTTGTAGATCTGCAGGAAGATCCACTGGGTCCACTTGTAGTAGTCCGGGTCGATGGTGGCGAACGACCGGCGCTTGTCGTGGCCCAGGCCCAGCCGGCGCAGCTGGACCTTCATGTTCTCGATGTTCGCCTCGGTCGACACGCGCGGGTGCGTGCCGGTCTGCACGGCGTACTGCTCGGCCGGCAGGCCGAAGGCGTCGAATCCCAGGGTGTGCAGGACGTTGTGGCCGGTCATCCGCTGGTGGCGGGCGTAGACGTCGGTGGCGATGTACCCGAGCGGGTGACCGACGTGCAGGCCCGCACCGGACGGGTACGGGAACATGTCCATGATGAACTTCTTGGGCCGCGCGGCGACCGCGGGGTCCCCGGCCAGGTCACCGGTCGGGTTCGGGGCCTCGTAGGTGCCCTGCGCGTCCCATACGTCCTGCCAGCGTGCCTCGATGTCGGCGGCCATGGCAGCCGTGTAGCGGTGCGCCTCGGCCGCCTCGGGGGCCGGGGTGTTCGTCTCGCTCATGATTTCTGAAGCTCCATCGATCGTCTCTGCCGTCTCTGCCTGCCCAAACGAAAAAACCCCTCGCACAGGAGGGGACGCCGCGCCGATGCCGACCACCGTTTCGAAGGTGTCGGTACTGATCAGCGCGGCTCGGTAAGCAGGAGGCGTACGGCACGCATGGCGTCAGGGTACCGCAGCGGCCCCCGCCGACGCTCGGCCGTTCCACCCGGCGACACAACGAGAAGCGGGCCACCCGATCCGGGTGGCCCGCTTCTTCACTGTGGAGCTAAGGAGAATTGAACTCCTGACCTCCTGCATGCCATGCAGGCGCTCTACCAACTGAGCTATAGCCCCTTGCCCTGCTTGCCGCTTCGGTTTCCCTTGCCGGTTCCCCTCGGCGACGTCCCAAACATTACACGGTCATGGCCCTGGTCCAAAAATCGGTTTCCACCAACCAAGGGCCATGTCCGTTTTGCACTACTCTGTCACGCTCTTGCGAACTGGTAGAAGCGCTTGAGCGTGCAGTGCTCATCGAGCAGCCGACCGTAGATCGGCTCCCCTTCCAGCTCCCGGTACGTCTCGATCGGGTCGCCTTTTATGATCAGCGCCCGCGCGCATTCCTCGCACCAATACTGGTAGTCGGGGTTGACCGGGTCCATGTCCCGCACGATCGGCGTCCCGTTGTTGCACCAGTCGCACCGGCGCCGGTGTGCACCCATCCGTTCGCGACTCCCTCCCGCGTCGGGCCGTCGACTCCCCCTCCGGCTGTCCGATTCTGCCACGCCGGTGCGGGCCAGGTCAGCAAACGCAAAGGGTACAAAAACAAGGATCCCGCCCCCACTTGGGGACGGGATCCTGATTGTGGAGCTAAGGAGAATTGAACTCCTGACCTCCTGCATGCCATGCAGGCGCTCTACCAACTGAGCTATAGCCCCGCTCTCCGCTGCGCTTCCCCCGTCTCCGGTGTTCTTCGCTGCGAACAAGAAGAACTCTAGCCTGTGACCAGCCGGAAAGTGAAATCCGGGTCGGAGCCCCGGTGGGAAGCGGCAGGGAGCCGCTCAGTCGTCGTCGCCGAGCACCGGTTCCGGCAGCGTGCCGGCGTTGTGCTCCAGCAGACGCCAGCCGCGGGCGCCCTCGCCGAGGACGGACCAGCAGCAGTTGGAGAGCCCGCCCAGGCCCTCCCAGTGGTACGGCTCCAGGCCCAGCAGGCGCCCGATCGTCGTACGGATGGTGCCGCCGTGGCTGACCACGACGAGCGTGCCGTTCTGCGTCAGCCCGTCGGCGTGCTCCAGCACCACGGGCGCCGCGCGGTCGGCGACCTCGGTCTCCAGCTCACCGCCGCCGCGGCGAACCGGTTCGCCGCGCTTCCACGCCGCGTACTGCTCGCCGTACTTGCCGAGGATCTCCTCGTGCGTCAGACCCTGCCACTCACCGGCGTACGTCTCGCGCAGCGCCTCGGTGTGCGTCACCGGCAGCCCGGTGACGGCGGCCAGCTCGGCCGCCGTGTCCGCGGCGCGCCGCAGGTCCGAGGCGACGATGGCGTCCGGCTTCAGCGAGGCGAGCAGCCGCGCGGAACGGCGCGCCTGCGCCAGCCCCGTCTCGGTCAGCTCGATGTCCGTGGAGCCCTGGAAGCGCCGCTCCAGGTTCCAGGAGGTCTGGCCGTGCCGCCAGAGGACGATCTTCCTGTTGGATCTGGCCGGCTCGGCCGCGTGCGTCGCGCTCAGAACAGATCACCGTCCAGGTCCTCGTCGCCCGCCGCCTCGCGCAGCTTGGCGTGCTCCTCGGCCTTGCCGAGGGTGAGCTTCGCGTCCTCGGGGAGCTCGATCTCGGGGCAGTCCTTCCACAGGCGCTCCAGCGCGTAGAAGACCCGCTCCTCGCTGTGCTGGACGTGGACGACGATGTCGACGTAGTCGAGCAGGATCCAGCGGGCGTCGCGGTCGCCCTCGCGGCGCACCGGCTTGGCGCCGAGCTCCTTCTGCAGGCGCTCCTCGATCTCGTCGACGATCGACTTGACCTGGCGGTCGTTGGGCGCCGAGGCGAGCAGGAAGGCGTCGGTGATCGACAGCACGTCGCTGACGTCGTACGCGATGATGTCGTGCGCGAGCCGGTCGGCCGCGGCCTGGGCAGCGGTGGTGATGAGTTCGATGGAGCGGTCCGTGGCGGTCACTGGCCATGCTTTCGGGTTGGCGGGCAGATCCTTACAAGGGTCTCATGTACCGCCGACGGCGCCCGCGCGTAGCGTTCCGCACGGGCGCGAGCGCCCCTCCCGGCCGGACCGCGGCCCGGTCAGGACGCCTTGTAGTCCTTCCCGAGGATCACCACGACCTCGGCGTTCACGATGTTCTCGGCCTTCTTCACGACCGTCTCGGGCAGCCCCAGCGTCTTGGCCACCTCGATCGCGCGGTCGCGCTGGGCGTCGTCCTGATAGGTGATCTGCGAGGCGGCCGCCGTCTTGTCGGCCTTGCCGCCGTCCACGAAGGTGTAGCCGCCGTTCATCAGCGCCGCCTTCGCCGCGACCTGCGTCTTGTCGTCGCCGGTGGCGTCCTTCAGGCCGACGCGCGGGATGGCGCCGGGCTGCGCCGCTTCGGCGGAACCGCCGAGCACCTCCTTGACGACCTTCCTGTTGGCCTCGTCCGTGAGCGTCCCGTCCGGCTTCACCGCGATGAGGTCGGTGCGGTAGGCGCCCGCCTTGGCGTGCGCGCCGAGCTTGGACAGCAGGGCTCCGAGGGTCTGCGCGTTGAGCGCGGGATCGAGGATCTGGCCGATGCTCTCGACCGTGACGGCCGCGGCCTTCGGGTCGCTGGGGACCTTGCGCAGGACCGCGTGGAGCACCTTGCCCGTGCGCTCCAGCTGCTTGGCCTCCGGTTCGCCCTGCGCGCGGTACGTGGCGTACGCGACGGCCATCGGGCCGCTCAGGCTCTGCTTCTGGCCCTGGGCCACGGCCGGGGCCTTGGCGGCGTCGTCGGCCGGGACCGCGGTGTCGGTGTCGACCTCGATGCCGCCGACCAGCTCGACCAGGTTCTCCAGGAAGGGGGTGTCCAGGCGCCAGGTGCCGCCGATGTGGGTGCCGAGCACGGAGTCGAGGGCCTCGCGGGTGCCGAGGCCGCCCTCTTCGACCGCCTTGCCGAGGCCCTTTGCGGTGCCGTCCTGGCCGGTCACGGCGAGGGCGTTGGGCAGCAGGACGGTGGCGCCCTGCTTGGTGGTGACGTTGTCGACGAGCAGCGCCGAGGAGGTGCCGCCCTTCTTGGTGTTGTGCAGGTGCATGACGATCATGTCGCGCTTCTGTGCCGCGGCGTCCGCGGTGGTGGCGGTCTTCTCGCCGCCGGGACCGCCGAGGAAGGGCAGCTTGCCCTGGTACCAGAGGTAGCCGGCGCCTCCGACGACGAACAAGGCCAGGACGACGATCAGCGCGACGACCCGGTTACGGCCGCGGCGGCGGGCCTCCTCGCGGCGTTCGGTGCGGCTCTCGGTGAACTTGAGCCAGTCGATGACGTCCTCGGAGTCCTCGTCCGGCTGGTCGATGAAGGCGAACATCTCGGTGCGGTAGTCCCGGCCCGCCTCGGAGCCGCCCTCGGGCCGACGCGGCTCGGGGACCTGGGCGACCGGCCGCTCCGCCGGGGCTTGGGGCCGCTCGGCGGCCGGGGGCTCGGGCGCCGCCTGCTGCGGGATCCACTGCTGGGCCTGCTGCTGGGCCTGCTGCTGGGCCTGTTGCTGGGTCTGCTGCGGGGCCTGGGGCCCGGCCTGCTGGGCGTCGTACCCGTAGGAGGGGGCCTGGGTGTACTCCTGCTGCCCGTAGTCCTGGGGCGCGGGCTGCTGCGGATAGTACTGCTGCGGCTGCTGCTGGCCGTAGCCCTGGTAGTCGTAGCCGTAGCCCTGCTGCTCGTACTGGGGGGCGGCGGGCTGCGCGGGCGCCTGGCCGTACACCGGCCGCCCGTACGCGTCGTAGCCGATGAGCTGCTGCTCGTGCGCGGCATACGGGTCGTACGGATCCTGTCGGTCGTTCACCGCGGGGCCCCTCTCTCCGGAAGCTCAGGCTCCCCGGTACAGCTCACGCTTGTCGATGTAGCGCACCACGCCGTCCGGCACCAGGTACCAGACGGGATCCCCCTGGGCGACCCGCGCGCGGCAGTCCGTCGACGAGATCGCCAACGCGGGCACCTCGACCAGGGAGACCCCGCCCTCGGGCAGCCCGTCGTCGGAGAGCACGTGGCCCGGCCGGGTGACTCCGATGAAATGGGAGAGCGAGAAGAGCTCGTCGGCGTTCCGCCAGGTCAGGATCTGCGCGAGCGCGTCGGCACCCGTGATGAAGAACAGGTCGGCGTCGTCGTTCAGCGCCTTCAGGTCCCGCAGGGTGTCGATCGTGTACGTCGGCCCGCCGCGGTCGATGTCGATGCGGCTCACCGAGAACTGCGGGTTCGAGGCCGTGGCGATGACCGTCATAAGGTAGCGGTCCTCGGCGGGCGAGACGGCCCGCTGGGACTTCTGCCACGGCTCACCGGTCGGCACGAACACCACCTCGTCGAGGTGGAAGAGGGCGGCCACCTCGCTGGCGGCCACCAAGTGTCCGTGGTGGATCGGGTCGAATGTCCCGCCCATCACGCCGAGCCGGCGCTTGACCGGACCGGTAGGCATCTCCTGCTCTCCCATGAGCGCAGAGCCTACTGGCCCGGCGGACCGGGTCGGCTAGCGGTCGCGGTTCAGGCGCGTGGTGACCCAGAGCATCAGCATGAGGATCACGAAGGCGGCGCCGCCGGTCAGGTACGGGTTGAGGCTGTCGTGGTTGCCGCCGTGCTGTTCGGCCCCCTCCGAGGCGAGGACGACCAGGTTGTGGGCGGTGGAGGAGAGGCTCATCAGGCAGGTACCTATCGAGTCGGGGAGCTGTCGGAGACTTCGCTCACATCGTATGCGGGCGCCCGGGGCACGCTCGCGCCGACTCAGGCGTTGGAGAGGATAGACGCATGGTGGAGCAGGTCAATCAGGGGAGGGCGCAATGACTGAGACGGGATTCGAGAAGACGCCGGCGCGGGACCGCAGGAGGTTCCCCGGCATCTCCTCGCGTGCGTACGAGCATCCCGCGGACCGCTCGGCCCTGGTGGCGCTGCGCAGGCTGAGCGGCTTCGACACGGTCTTCAAGGCCCTGAGCGGGCTCCTCCCGGAGCGGAGCCTGCGCCTGCTGTTCCTGTCGGACTCGGTGCGGGTGGGCGAGACGCAGTTCCCGCACCTGTACGCGATGCTCCGCGACGCCTGTTACATCCTGGACCTGGAGAAGGTCCCGCAGATGTACGTGCAGCAGGACCCGCGGCCCAACGCCATGTGCATCGGGCTGGACGAGCCGATCATCGTGGTGACCACGAGCCTCGTCGAGCTGCTCGACGAGGAGGAGATGCGGGCGGTGGTCGGCCACGAAGTGGGCCACGCGCTGTCGGGGCACTCGGTGTACCGCACGATCCTGCTGTTCCTGACGAACCTGGCGCTGAAGGTCGCGTGGATCCCGCTGGGCAATGTGGCGGTCATGACGCTGGTGACCGCGCTGCGGGAGTGGTTCCGCAAGTCGGAGCTCTCGGCCGACCGGGCGGGGCTGCTGGTGGGGCAGGACGTGACGGCCTCCATGCGCGGCCTGATGAAGCTGGCGGGCGGCAACCACCTGCACGAGATGAACGTGGATGCCTTCCTGGAGCAGGCCGACGAGTACGAGAAGGGCGGCGACCTGCGGGATTCCGTGCTGAAGATCCTCAACATGCTGCCGCGCACGCACCCCTTCACCACGGTCCGGGCGGCCGAGCTGAAGAAGTGGTCGGAGAGCCGGGACCACCAGCGGATCATGGACGGCCACTACCCGCGCCGCGAGGAGGACAAGGACGCCTCGGTCTCGGACTCCTTCCGGGAGTCGGCCGCGCACTACGCCGATTCGGTGCGCACCAGCAAGGACCCGCTGTTCAAGCTGGTGGGCGACATCGCGGGCGGCGCGGCCGACATGGGCGGCAGGCTGCGTGACAAGTTCACCGGCGCCGGAACCGGCGCCGGCGCGGACACCGGCTCCGGAGGCAAGGGCGGGGCTACGGGACAGGGCTGACGGGGGCGCCAGGAGTCGCCGCGGGAGCCAGTACGCCGCACAGCCCGGCCGTGCGCCTCGGGTGGCCGCCGGCGTACGGGTCGCTCGCGGCCGGGCCCACGGTGGTGGGGCCGGCCCCGGCCAGGAGCGGGCGGAAGCCTCCGGCCGGGTCGGCGGAGCAGTCCTGCGGCCCGGCCATCACGTAGGCCGATGCCAGCTCCAGCCGCCGGGTGCTCAGGTCGTCGCGGTCGAAGCGCAGCCGCAGCTCGCGCCGGACGGTGAAGAGCGACGCGCCGTCGGCCGCGGCCGGGGCTCCGGTGGCCGGCCGTACCGCGTACACGAAGGTGTGATCGGTCGTGACCTCCAGCACGTCCTGGGCCACCTCCTCGTAGGTGAGACTGCCGCTCACCCGGACCCGGGGGTCGGCCATGACGGCGGCTGCCGGGTCGAAGCGGACCAGCCAGCCGGTGGCGGCGTGCCGGCCGTCGCCGGCGGGCGAGGTCATGCTGCGGTCGAACTGCTCCAACTGGTCGGGGTCGAGCAGGACGCGCACGGGCCGGACGGCGGACCCAGCCAGGACGTCGGGGTCCAGCGAGGACTGCACCAGGTAGTCCTTGGCGATGGACAGCGCGGTGACGACCTGGACGTCGGTGAAGTGGTGCGTGCGGCGCACGGCGGGCAGGCTGATCCCGGCCGCCCCGACCCGGTAGTCGGCGGCGGGGCTCTGCGCGAACAGCTCGGGCGGCAGCCCGCCGGGCACGGCGGTGGTCGGCGCGAGCGGGACCACGGTGCTGGTGAGCGGCTGGGCGGGCCCCCCGGAAGGGGGCACGTAGGGGTTGCGCAGGCCCATGTAGACGGCGACGGAGAAGGCCGTGGCGATGAGGAGCACGAGCAGCATGCCCTGCCGGGCGGCGCGGCCGGGGGTGCTGGTCCGGGGCGCGGAGCCCGACCACATGGACCGGCTGCGGACGGCCCGGGCGTGCTCGCCCATGCGTTCCTGGGCGGAGTACTCCTGGAGCCGGGCAGCCCGGACGAAGTCCTCGTCGAACACCACCGATCCGTACTCGTCCGACCGGAATTCGTCGTCGCCCCCGGCGGTGCCGTCGGGGGTGCCGTTGGGTGGGTCTCCTGGTACGGCCATCGCTTCTCCCCGCTGTCCCCGCTTCAGAGAAGCCCCCAGCTCCGGCGAACGCGAGCGGGGTCGTACCTTCAGGGTTGGCGTACTGAGGGGTACGTAAACGCGCCGACGCCGGTGACTTCACGCCTGGGGGTGCTGGCGGGCGCCGGAGCGGGGTCCGCTTCGCCCGAGGCGCTGCGGTAGACGGCACTGAAGGCGAGCGCGACCATGCCGAGGCCCATCACGAAGGCGAGCACCCAGGCGACCGGGCGCAGCCACGGGGCGCGGCCCCGGTAGGGGCGCAGGCTGCCGCCGTAGGCCCCGTACGGACCGTCGGGGTGGCCGTGGCCCCGCTCGTGGTCGCCGCCGTGGTCCCAGCCGTACTCGTCGGCGTCGTACCCGTCGGAACGGCCGTAGCCGTAGCCGTCGTGGTCGTCGTCGCCCGTCCAGCCGCCCGCGACGGCCCGGGCGGCTTCCGCCTCCGCGCGCGCCCGGTCGGCCGCCCGCTGGCGCTCGGCGGCGCTCGGTTCATGGATCTCGGCGTTCCGGACGAAGTCCTCGTCGAACACCACGGAGGCGAAGTCCTCTTCCGCGCCTCCGCGGTCGTCGTCGGGCTCCCCGTCGTCCGGGAACGGCTTGCCCCCCACGTCGTCCGGCACGGGAACAGACTAGACCTGAGGGGAGCCTTTGGGCAGGGTGTCCGCCCGATTCCCGCCACACCCGGCGGGCACTTCGACTACCGAACGTGACCGTCGCCGGTGACGATGTACTTGGTGGAGGTGAGCTCCGGAAGCCCCATCGGGCCCCGGGCGTGCAGCTTCTGCGTGGAGATGCCGATCTCGGCGCCGAAGCCGAACTGACCACCGTCGGTGAACCGGGTGGATGCATTTACGGCGACGGTGGTGGAGTCGACCAGCTGGGTGAAGCGGCGGGCGGCGGCCTGCGAGGTGGTGACGATCGCCTCGGTGTGCCCGGAGGTCCAGCGGCGGATGTGGGTGACGGCGTCGTCGAGGGAGTCCACGACCGCCGCGGCGATGTCGTAGGAGAGGTACTCGGCGGCCCAGTCCTCGTCCGTGGCGGGCAGGGCGGTGGCCTTGGTGCCCTCGGCGGCGGCGAGGACGGCCTCGTCGCCGTGGACGGTGACGCCGGCGTCGGCGAGCGCGTCGAGGGCGCGCGGCAGGAAGGCGCCGGCGATGTCACGGTGGACGAGGAGGGTCTCGGCGGCGTTGCAGACGGAGGGCCGCTGGGCCTTGGAGTTGATGAGGATGTCCACGGCCATGTCGAGGTCGGCCTGGGCGTCGACGTAGACGTGGCAGTTGCCGGTACCGGTCTCGATGACCGGGACGGTGGACTCCTCGACCACGGTCTTGATGAGGGAGGCACCGCCGCGCGGGATGAGCACGTCGACGAGGCCTCGGGCGCGCATCAGCTCGCGGACGGAGTCGCGGGACTCGCCGGGGACGAGCTGGATCGCGTCGGCGGGCAGGCCGGCGCTCAGGGCGGCGTCGCGGAGGATGGCGACGAGCGCGGTGTTGGAGGCGTAGGCGGAGGAGCTGCCGCGCAGGAGGACGGCGTTGCCGGACTTGAGGCAGAGGGCGGCCGCGTCGACGGTGACGTTGGGTCGGGCCTCGTAGATGATGCCGACGACGCCGAGGGGGACCCGGATCTGGCGGATGTCGATGCCGTTGGGGAGGGTGTTGCCGCGGACGACCTCGCCGACGGGGTCGGGGAGGGCGGCGACGTCGCGGACGTCGGAGGCGATGGCGGCGACCCGCTCCCGGGTCAGGGTGAGGCGGTCGATGACGGTCTCGCTGGTGCCGGCGGCGCGCGCCTTGTCCGTGTCCACGGCGTTGGCCGTGATGATCTCGGCGGTGCGGGCCTCCAGCGCGTCCGCGATCGCCAGGAGGGCCGCGTCCTTGGCGGACCGCGGGAGTGGGGCGATGGCCGCGGCGGCGGTCCGGGCGCGGTGCGCCGTGGCGAGGACGGGCGAGGTGACGGTGGCGTCGTCGAGCGAGGTCATGCCGACCAGGGTAGTGCGCCGGGGACGCGTCTTCGGTGGGCTTCCATCCCGCGAGACGGGGCCCGTGGCTGCCGCTGCGCGGAGCCTCTCCCCCGCCCCGCCCTTTCTCCGTTTCCCGGGCTCTGCCCGGCCCCGCTCCTCGAACGCCGGAGCGGCGGAAGGAGCCGGGGGCTCCGCCCCGGAGCCCTGCGCCTCGAACGCCGGAGGGGGTGGAGGAGCCAGGACTTCCGGTACATCGATCAGTACGGGTGTACGCCCACCGGGTGGGCCGGGGGTGGGCCGTAGCCCTCCGCCACGCGCAGGTGGTAGGTGGCCCGGTCGATGACCTCCAGGCCGACGATCTCCCAGGGCGGCAGCTGTGCCGAGGAGCGGTGCTCGCCCCACAGGCGCAGCGCGACGGCCGCCGCGTCGTGGAGGTCCCGGGCCTCTTCCCAGTACCGGATCTCCGCGTGGTCGTCGGCGTACCGGCTGGTCAGCAGGAACGGGTGGTCGTGTGCCAGTTGCTCCAGCCCCCGCCGCACCTCGGAGAGCGGGGCCGGCTTGCCGGAGACGCTCAGGGTCACGTGCCACAGGCGCGAGGCCTGGTCCTGCTCGTACCCGCCGCCGTCACCGTCCCCCGTACCGACGCTGGTCAGCGCTCGTCTCACCAGCCGCCTCCTGTCTCGCTACGCGTGTCCGCCTGCTCTGCCCTTCACAGTTGACCAGTCCCCGGGCGGCCGCGCTGCGGTTTTGCCGAACCTCAGCCCTGGAGCAGGACCAGATCGTCACGGTGGACGACCTCCCGCTCGTACGCGGGTCCGAGTTCCCGCGCGAGCTCGCGAGTGGAGCGGCCGAGCAGCTGCGGGAGCTCCTTGGCGTCGAAGTTGACCAGACCCCGGGCGACGGCGCGGCCGTCCGCCGCTCGCAGCTCCACCGGGTCGCCCGCGACGAAGTCGCCCTCGACCGCCGCGATGCCGGCGGGCAGCAGCGAGCTGCCCCGCTCGGTGACCGCTCGGACGGCGCCCTCGTCCAGGACGAGGTGGCCCTGCGGGGTGGAGGCGTGCTGGAGCCAGAGCAGCCGGTCCGCGCTACGGCGTCCGGTGGCGTGGAAGAGCGTGCCGGTCCCCCGTCCGGCCAGGGCGTCGGCGGCCTGGCTCGCGGAGGTGAGCACCACCGGGACGCCGGCGGCTGCCGCGATCCGTGCCGCCTCGACCTTGGTGACCATGCCGCCGGTGCCCACGCCCGCCTTGCCGGCGCTGCCGATGGAGACGTGCGCGATGTCCTCGGGCCCGCGGACCTCCTCGATGCGGGTGGTGCCGGGCTGGGACGGGTCGCCGTCGTAGAGGCCGTCGACGTCGGAGAGCAGGACGAGGAGGTCCGCGCGGACGAGGTGGGCGACGAGGGCGGCGAGCCGGTCGTTGTCGCCGAAGCGGATCTCGTCCGTGGCGACGGTGTCGTTCTCGTTGACGACGGGGAGGGCGCCCATGGCCAGCAGCTGGTCCAGGGTCCGGTACGCGTTGCGGTAGTGGGCGCGCCGGCTGGTGTCGTCGGTGGTGAGCAGCACCTGGCCGACGCGCACGCCGTACCGCGCGAAGGAGGCGGTGTAGCGGGCGACGAGGAGGCCCTGTCCGACGCTGGCGGCGGCCTGCTGGCGGGCCAGGTCCTTGGGCCGGCGGCGCAGGCCGAGCGGGGAGAGCCCGGCGGCGATGGCTCCGCTGGAGACAAGGACGATCTCCTTCTCACCGCCGCTGCGGGCCTTGGCCAGGACGTCGACGAGCGCGTCCACCCGGTCGGCGTCGAGCCCGCCGGCCGCCGTGGTCAGGGAGGAGGAGCCGACCTTGACCACGATCCTGCGGGCGTCCACGACACCTTGCCTAGCCGCTGACACGTTTTCCCCTTGCCCCTTGCCGTCAATGCCTGCCACCTCAATCTACGGGGTGGCCGGCGGGGGCCGCTCGGGGGTTTCAGACCGTGGACGAGGTCCTGGCCTGCCCCTGGCTCTCCTCCAACTCGGCGGCCCGGCGGCCGCCGGGGACGAGGATCTTGCGGGAGAGCAGGAAGGTGAACGGGATGGCCACGACCGCCGCGACCAGCGGGGCGATCCGGGTGTCCATCCCGGTCCAGGTCACCAAGGCGTAGAGGCCGGCGGACTGGATGACGTAGTTGGTCACGTTCGTCAGCGGGAAGAGGAGGAACTTCTTCCAGGTCGGCCGGGTGCGGTAGGTGAAATAGGTGTTCATGAAGAACGAGCCGACCATCGCCAGCACGAAGGCGAGCGAGTAGGCGGCGAAGTACGGCATCCAGGGGTGCAGGAGGAGGTAGATGCCGAAGAAGGTGCCGGTGTTGACCCCGCCCACCAGGGCGAAGCGGAATACCTGGCCGAGCTGTTCCCGGCGGCTCATCGGGTGCTGCGCTCCACGATCGTCGGCTCCGCCGCCGGGGTGGTGCCCGCGGTCCTCGGGAGGGCTTCGGAGCCGTGCGACTCCTTCACCAGGAAGTGCGGCCGGCGCTTGGTCTCGTAGTAGATGCGGCCGATGTACTCGCCGACGAGGCCCAGCATGATCAGCTGTACGCCGCCCAGGCCCGTGATGATGGCCACAAGGGTGACGTAGCCCGGTGAGTCCACGCCGTTGGTGATCGCCATGGCGGTGATCCACAACGCGTAGAGGCCGGTCAGCGCGACCAGCGACACGCCGAACCAGATGCCGATCCGCAGCGGCCGGTTGTTGAAGGAGATCAGGCCGTCCATGCCGTAGTTCAGCAGGGCGCCGAACTTCCACTTGGTCTCGCCGGCCTCGCGCTGCGCGTTGCGGTAGTCGAAGTGGACGGTGTCGAAGCCGATCCAGGAGAACAGGCCCTTGGAGAAGCGGTTGTACTCCGGCAGGGCCAGCAGCGCGTCCACGGCCGGGCGCGACAGCATCCGGAAGTCGCCGACGCCGTCGGTCAGCTCCACGTCGACCCAGCGGTTGACGCCCCGGTAGTAGAGGCGGCTGAGCGCGGAGCGCACCTTCTTGTCGCCCTCGCGGGTGCGGCGGGCGATGATCTGGTCGTGGCCCTGCCGGTAGTGCTCCAGCATGGTCGCGATGAGCTCCGGCGGGTGCTGGAGGTCGGCGTCCATGATCACTACGGCGTCGCCGGTGGCCTCGCGCAGGCCGGCGAGCATGCCGGCCTCTTTGCCGAAGTTGCGGCTGAAGGAGACGTAGCGGGTCTGTTCGCCGTGTTCAGCGGCGATCTTCCGGAGCTTGCCGAGAGTGCCGTCACGGCTGCCGTCGTCGACGTAGCAGACCTCGTACTCGACGGGCAGGGCGTCCAGGACCCTGCGGATCTCGACGTCGAAGCTGTCGATGACGGCTTCTTCGTTGTAGCAAGGGACAACTACGGACAGCTTGGTCATGAACACTTCCTGCTGGATCCGAACGGGTGATTGTCGGCGACCGGACCCGCCTCTCACCTCTTCCTTAGAAGTATGCACGGCGAGGAACCACCGAGAGTCGCCCTGCCTGAGCCGAGGGCGGCACACGGTAGCTTTGACGGGATAAGCGGAATGAGCGGAACGAAACGAAGGGATCGAGGTGCACGTGCCCGACGTCTCCGTGGTCGTCATCGTCTACAACGACGCAGAGCGTCTGTCGACAGCAGTCCAGTCGGTTCTCGACCAGACACTCCAGGGTGTCGAGGTCGTGATCGTCGACGACTGCAGCAAGGACCGCTCCTTCGCGGTCGCCCAGGAACTCGAGTCGGCGCATCCGGGGAGGGTGCGCGCCTTCCAGCTTCCGCAGAACAGCGGCGGCTGCGGGGCGCCGCGCAACCACGGCATCCAGCAGGCCACGGGTACGTACGTGATGTTCCTCGACAGCGACGACGTGCTGGAGCGCAACGCCTGCCGGAACATGCTGGCCGCCGCCGAGCGGACCGGCTCCGACCTGGTCTCGGGCATGTGCGTACGCGTGCACCTCGACAACCGGTGGGGCAAGACCACCGAGTGGTACCCGTGGATCTACTCGCGCACGCGCACGCTGGAGTCGATCACCGAGTTCCCGGACCTGCTGGTCTACGACACCCTCTCCACGAACAAGTGCTACCGGCGCGCGTTCCTGCTGGAGCAGGGCCTGGAGTTCCCGGTCGGCATCCACTACGAGGACCTGCTGTTCTCCGCACAGGCGTACGTGGCGGCCCGGCGCATCACGCTGATCCCCAACCACGTGTACTTCTGGAACGTGGTCGAGAAGGCCGCGGCCAAGTCGATCAGCAACCGGCGCCACGAGATCGCCAACTTCGTCCACCGGATGGAGATCCACCGGCGCGTCGACGAGCTGCTGGCGGCCAAGGGCCACACGGACATCAAGTCCGCGAAGGACGCCAAGTTCCTCAAGCACGACCTGGTCCTGCACCTGCGCGACCTGCCGCTACTGAGCGACGAGTACCGCCAGGAGTTCGCGGGCCTCGCCAACGGCTACCTCGCCGGCATCGACCCGGAGGCGTACGAGCACGTCACCCACCTCCAGGCGATCTGCGCGTACCTGCTGGGCAAGGAGGACTGGGACAACCTGCTCCCGGCCGCCGACGCCATGATCAACAAGGGTCGGCTGACCTCCCCGCTCGCCGAGCGCGACGGCCGCGTCTACTGGTGCGCGCAGCACATCGACGGCCCCGACGCCGCCGAGGCCCGCCGGATACTGGACGTCACCGAGCAGGGTTTCCACACCACCCCGCTGCCGTCCCTCACCCTGGGCAACCGCCTCACCTCCTACGAGGACGACGGCCGCGGCACCGTCACGCTGTCCGGCACCGTCGTGAACCCGCTGGGCCGCATCGACGCCGACGCGGAGCTGAAGGCCACGCTGGAGCTGCGGGCCCGCCGGCAGGTCGGCGTGCGCTCCTTCAGCTTCCCGGTGGCAACCGTGCGCCACGCCGGTGACACGATCGAGTGGCGCACCACCGCCGACATCGGCGGCACCGTGCGCCCCCTCGGCATCATCGACGCCGTCTGGGACGTCCGCCTCAAGCTGACCGCCGGGGGCGAGCGGATCATCACCCGCGTCTCGGTCGGCGGCCTCGACCTGGACTCGGCGGCCCGGCTGCGCGTCCGGCCGCGGCTTACCCGCCTGGTCTCCGACCGCTTCACCGCGGAGATGACCAAGAAGGGCAACCTCTCCTACGTCCTGACCGCGGAGGGCGCCGCCGCCGTCCGCACCCAGTCGCTGATCAACAACGCCATACAGGGCAAGGCGGCCGGCGTGGTCAAGCGGGGTCTACGCAAGGCCCTGCGGGCCCGCCGGAACCTGGGCTCCGGCGAGCAGAAGGTGAAGATCTACCACGAGGTCTTCTCGAAGCTGCCCGTCAAGAAGGGCACGGTCGTCTTCGAGAGCCACATGGGCAAGCAGTACAGCGACAGCCCCAAGGCCATCTACGAGGAGATGGTCCGCCAGGGCGTGCCGTTCGAGGCGATCTGGTCCTACGCGGGCGCCAGGCCCACCGGCTTCCCGAAGGAGGCCACCCTGGTCAAGCGGTGGAGCTGGCAGTACCTGCGCGCCCTGGCCCAGGCCGAGTACTGGGTCGACAACCAGGGCTTCCCGCTCGCCCTGGCCAAGCGCCCCGGCACCACGTACATCCAGACCTGGCACGGCTCCGCGCTCAAGCGGATGGGCTTCCACGAGCCCCGCACCAAGGCGCAGGGGCGGGCCGGACAGGCCCGCTTCCAGGCGGCCGTCGACCGTTTCGACCACTTCCTGATCCGCTCCGAGCACGACGCCCGCACCCTCGCCAAGGGCTTCCGGCTGCGCGACGAGGTACTGCTGCGCACGGGCTACCCGCGCAACGACGCCCTCGTCGAGGCCCACCGGGCCGAGGCGGACAGCGGCGAGCGGGTCCGCGGCGCCCTCGCCGCCGAGCTCGGCATCGACCCGGACAAGAAGGTGCTGCTGTACGCGCCGACCTTCCGGGCGGGCGCGGACGGCGCGGTGGAGGGCTTCACCTTCCCCTTCGACGTGGAGGAGTTCGCGGACCGGCTCGGCGACCGCTTCACGCTGCTGGTGCGGACCCACTACCTCAACAGCGTCTCGCTGCCGCCGTCGGTGGCCGGCCGGGTCGTCGACGTCTCCCGGCACCACGACATCACCCCGCTGCTGGCCCTCGCCGACGGGCTGATCACCGACTACTCGTCCGTGATGTTCGACTACGCGGTCCTGGACCGGCCGATGGTGTTCTTCGCGTACGACTACGAGAAGTACGCCACCGACATCCGCGGCACGTACTTCGACCTCAAGGAGAAGGCCCCGGGCCCGGTGGTGGCCACCGCGGACGAACTCCTGCAGGCGCTTGCGGCCTTCGAGGAGGCGGACGCCAAGTACGCGGAGGCGCGGCAGCGTTTCCTCACCGAGTTCGGCGAGTACGACCGCGGGGACGCGGCCCGCCAGATCGTCGAGAAGTTCTTCACCGGGAGCGGCAAGTGAGCCGGGACATCTTCATCGTCTCCAACAGCGTCGACGAGATCGGCGGCGTGACCACCTGGTCGCACCAGATGGCCCGGCTGTTCAGCGAACGCGGCCACCGGGTGCACATCGTCGGCATCGCCCCCGTCGCCGAGGAGATCCGGCACAAGCTGCCGCAGGACCTGCCGTACGAGATGACCACGCTCTACGGGGCCCACCCGCCGGCGGCGCGCCGGCTGCGCGGCATCAAGGGCCGGCTGAACGCCCCCGAGCGCCGCCGCCAGGCGGCCCGGCGGGCGCAGATGCGGGTCAAGGCCGACCAGCTGAGCGAGTTGCTGCGCGGAGCCCGTCCGGGCGGGGTCGTCATCGTCACCCAGGTCTGGGCGATGGAGTGGGTGGCGCTCGCCGACACCAAGGGGCTGTCCGTCGTCGGCATGAGCCACGAGTCGTTCGAAGCCAGCCAGAAGTCGACCCGCGGCGAGCGGGTCCGCCGGTACTACCGGGAGGTCGACCGGCTGCTGGTGCTGACCGCCGAGGACGCGGACCTGTGGATCCGGGCGGGCATGGAGAACGTCGCCAGCATGCCCAACCCGATCCCCTTCATGCCCGACACCCCCGCTCCGCGCTCCTCCAAGGTCGTGGCCAGCGTCGGCCGCCTCGCCTTCGAGAAGGGCGTCGACCTGCTGCTCGACGCCTGGGCGGACGCGGTGCCGCACCACCCCGACTGGGTCCTGCGGATCTACGGCGCGGGCTCGGAGGAGGCGGCCCTGCGGGCGCACTGCACCAGCCTGGGGATCGACGACTCCGTCGAGTGGATGGGCAGCACCGACGACGTGCTGGGCGCGCTGCGCGGCGCCTCGGTCTTCGCACAGGCCTCGCGCGCCGAGGGCTTCCCGATCACGCTGCTGGAGGCGATGGCGGCGGGCGTGCCGGTGGCCGCCTTCGACTGCGCGCCGGGCGTGCGGGAGATCGTCGAGCACGGCGAGGACGGGCTGCTCGCCCGGCTGGGCAACACGATGGAACTCGCCGGACACCTGCACGTGCTGATGTCCGACGGCGAGCTGCGCGACCGGCTCGGCGACAACGCCTTCCACGCGGTGAAGCGCTACTCCAGCGCCGAGATCACCGACCGGTGGGAGGAGCTGTTCTCCTTCCTGGAGCGCTGACGGCACGACCGCACGCGGCATGACGGAGCCGCCCGCCCCGGAGGTGTCCGGGGCGGGCGGCTCTCTCATGCGACCGGGGTGCCCGTCAGGCCTTGTGGACGTCGCGGTGCGCGTCCTTGCGGGCCACCTTGTTGGCCTCCCAGCCCGCCCAGGCGGAGGTGACCATCTCGCGGACGTCGTGGCGGGCCTTCCAGCCCAGCACTGTGTTGATCTTGTCGGCGGAGGCCACGACCTTCGCCGGGTCGCCGGGGCGGCGCGGGCTGACGACCGGGGCGTAGTCGTGCCCGGTGCCCTTGTTCAGCAGCTCGACCATCTCGGCGACCGAGACGCCCTCGCCGCGCCCGATGTTGACGGTGAGGTCCTTGTAGTCCTCGGCCGCGGCCCACTCGGCCAGCTTGCGGGCGGCCGCCACGTGGGCCTCCGCCAGGTCCTCGACGTGGATGTAGTCGCGGATGCAGGTGCCGTCCGGTGTCGGGTAGTCGTCACCGAAGATCTTGGCGCCCTGGCCGGCGTCGTACCGCTCGAAGACCATCGGGACCAGGTTGAAGACGCCGGTGTCCGCGAGCTCCGGGGACGCGGCGCCCGCCACGTTGAAGTAGCGCAGGCAGGCGGTGGAGATGCCGTGCGCCTTGCCCGCGGCGCGGACCAGCCACTCGCCGGCCAGCTTCGTCTCGCCGTACGGGCTCAGCGGCGCGCACGGGGTGTCCTCCGTGACCAGGTCCACGTCGGGCATGCCGTACACGGAGGCGGAGGAGGAGAAGAGGAAGTTGCGCACGCCCGCGTCGGCCACGGCCTGGAGCAGGACCGTGAGGCCCTGCACGTTCTCGTGGTAGTAGTACAGCGGCTTCTCGACGGACTCGCCGACCTGCTTCTTGCCCGCCAGGTGCACCACGCCCGTGATCTTGTGCTCGCGGATGGTCTTCTCCAGCACCAGCCGGTCCAGGACCGAGCCGACCACCAGCGGGACGCCCTCCGGGACACGGTCCTCGTTGCCCGTGGAGAGGTCGTCGAGGACGACGACCTTCTCCCCCGCGAGCACCATCGCGCGGACGACGTGCGCGCCGATGTAACCGGCGCCACCGGTGATCAGAAACGTCATGTGTATCTCCTTGGTCCTGTCCGACTTCGGTGGGGAAAGCGCAGCGGGGCGCATCGGGTTCAGCTCGCCCCCCGGGCCGCCCGGGCCCGGTGGATGCGGTTGCGTACGAGGTACAGGGCTCCCTCGGCGCCCGGCGCGAGGCGCAGCGCGAGGGCTCCGGCCCCCGTCCGGTAGGGCTGCGCCAGCAGAACACCGTACCGGCTGCTGGGCAGGGCCCGACGGCGGAGCAGCCGGCCCTGGGGGCGCAGGGAGGTGAACACCGAGCTCCCGTCGGCACACTGCACGCCCACCCCGACGTTCCAGGCCTGCATCCTGCGCAGTCCCTGGCGGCGTCCGGTGACGGCCAGATCGGCCAGGCGGAAGGGCAGTACGGCCAGCCAGCCGCCGGCCCGGTCGGGCAGCAGTTCGACGGGGCGCGCGAGGACCGGCTCGCCGCCCGCGCGGGGCATGAAGCTCAGGCGCGCGGTCTGCGGACCGGCCTCGGCGAGGCGCCCGTAGAGGTCGTGCACGCGGATCCTGACGGCGCCGCGGCCGGCCGGCTCGGCGTCGACGGTGAGGGGCAGCTCCTCGACCGGCAGGGCCGGCAGGCCGTCCAGCTCGACGGGGAGCTCCTCGCTCCACACCGGCTCGCCGGAGGCGCCGACCGCGTACGGGGGCAGCAGGCGCGGCGGTTCGGCGGCCAGCCGGGTCAGCCGCTCGATGTCGGCGGGCGGCGTCGCGGTGGCACGCAGCACCCGGACGATCCAGCGGGCGTGGGCCGCGGCGGCCTCGACGTCCGCCTCGGCGAAGGTGTCGAGGTACTCGCGGGTGAGGGTCCACCAGGCGGCCCGGTAGTCGGGATCGCTGCCGAGCTCGCGCAGGTACATGCGCAGGTCGTACTCGAGGAACTTCACGTGGCAGGCGCTGCCCAGGACCGGGGAGGCCGCGGCGAGGGTCCGGGCGGCCGTGCGGTGGGCCGCGATGCGCGAACGCCAGTTCCCGACGTCCTTGCGGTCCAGGGAGATCGACACCTGGGCAGCGCTGCGGCGCACGTGCCACACGTAGACGAGGTCGCCGGTGACGGCGATGCGGGGGGCAGCGGCGAGGACGCGGGCCGTGAAGGCGAAGTCCTCGTAGACGAACCGCCCGTCGGGGAAGCGCAGGCCGTGCTCCTGCAGGAAGGCGCGCTCGTAGAGCTTGTTGACGCAGAGGGTGTCGCGGACGAGCTCGGGCCGGTCCGCCGGGCGCTCGATGACGTCGCCGGGGGTGTAGAGGCCGGGCATCCACGGCACGTCGTGGTGCTGGGGCAGCTCGCGCCGCACGGCCGCGCCGACGGTGACCGGGGCGCGGTGCTCCTCGGCGGTGCGCACCAGGGCGTCCGCCGCGCCCGGTGGCAGGATGTCGTCGCTGTCGAGGAAGAGCACGTACCGGCCGGACGCCACGGCGATCCCGTCGTTGCGCGGGGTACCGCACCCGCCGCTGTTCTCCGTCCGGTGCACGACCTTGAGGCGGGGGTGGACCGAGGCCAGTTCGTCCAGCACCCGCGCTGTGCCGTCGGACGAGGCGTCGTTCACCGCGATGACCTCGGTGACCACCGGGCCCTGGGCGAGGGCCGAGGAGACGGCCTCGCCCACGAGCCCGGCGTCGTTGTACGCGATCACCACGACGGAAACAGTGGGGAGTTTGCTGCTGTTCACCCGGAGGATCCTAGGCGACCGAGATAAAGGCGCCTTCAAACCCTCCGGGGCCCGGTCCCTCGGGAGTGGACTAGAACGGCCGGAATTCGTCGTATTCCTTCTGCGCCGAGTCCCCGCGCTGGGCTTCCTTGTCCTTGCGGCGGGTGGTGGCCGGACGCGGGGCGTCCAGACGGTGGTCCTCGCCGCGGCGGCCCAGCATCTCGGCGCCGGCCATCACGGTCGGCTCCCAGTCGAAGACGACCGCGTTGTCGTCGGAGCCGATCGCCACGCCGTCGCCGGCGCGGGCGCCGGCCTTCTTCAGCGCCTCCTCGACACCGAGGCGGTTGAGGCGGTCGGCCAGGTAGCCGACGGCCTCGTCGTTGTTGAAGTCGGTCTGGCGGACCCAGCGTTCCGGCTTCTCGCCGCGCACCACGTACACGTCCTCGGCCTCGTCGTAGGCGACGGTGAAGCCGGCGTCGTCCACGGCCTTCGGACGGATGACGATACGGGTCGCCTCCTCCTTCGGCTTGCGGGCACGGGCCTTGGCGATGACCTCGGCGAGGAAGTAGGAGAGCTCCTTCAGGCCCGTACGGGCGACCGCGGACACCTCGAAGACCTTGTAGCCGCGGGCCTCCAGGTCGGGGCGCACCATGTCGGCGAGCTCCTGGCCGTCCGGGATGTCGACCTTGTTCAGGACGACGAGGCGGGGGCGCTTCTCCAGGCCGCCGCCGTAGAGCTTGAGCTCCTCCTCGATGACGTCGAGGTCGGCGATCGGGTCGCGGTCGGTCTCCAGGGTGGCCGTGTCCAGGACGTGCACCAGCACCGAGCAGCGCTCGACGTGGCGCAGGAACTCCAGGCCCAGGCCACGGCCCTGGCTGGCGCCGGGGATCAGGCCGGGGACGTCGGCGATCGTGTAGACGGTGGAGCCGGCGGTGACGACGCCCAGGTTCGGGACGAGGGTGGTGAAGGGGTAGTCCGCGATCTTCGGCTTGGCGGAGGAGAGCACCGAGATCAGCGAGGACTTGCCGGCGCTCGGGAAGCCGACCAGTGCCACGTCGGCCACGGTCTTGAGCTCCAGGACGATGTCGCCGGTGGTGCCGGGGACGCCGAGGAGCGCGAAGCCGGGCGCCTTGCGGCGGGCCGAGGCCAGCGCCGCGTTGCCGAGGCCGCCGCGGCCGCCCTCGGCGGCCACGTAGGTGGTGCCTTGGCCGACGAGGTCGGCGAGGACGTTGCCGGCCTTGTCCAGGACGACGGTGCCGTCCGGCACGGGCAGGATCAGGTCCTGGCCGTCCTTGCCGGAACGGTTGCCGCCCTCGCCGGGCTTGCCGTTGGTGGCCTTGCGGTGGGGGCTGTGGTGGTAGTCCAGCAGGGTGGTGATCGCCTGCTCCACCACCAGGATGACGTCGCCGCCACGGCCGCCGTTGCCGCCGTCGGGGCCGCCGAGCGGCTTGAACTTCTCCCGGTGAACGGAGGCGCAGCCGTGGCCCCCGTTACCCGCGGCGACGTGCAGCTCGACGCGGTCCACGAAGGTGGTCATGGTTGTTCCTCCAGATACAGCGGGATCGTCCGGAAAATCCGGTGGCAGGCCTTGCTGCCCATTAAACGTGTCTATGTGACAACGCGCCGAGGGCGGACCTCTCTTCCCGGCCTGAGCCGGGAAGAGCTGAGATCCGCCCTCGGGAAGTTACGAACGCTTGATCAGCCGAAGCTGGATCAGGCGGCCGGAACGATGTTGACGACCTTGCGGCCACGGTGCGTGCCGAACTGAACGGCACCGGCCTGCAGCGCGAACAGCGTGTCGTCGCCACCACGACCGACACCCGAGCCCGGGTGGAAGTGGGTGCCGCGCTGGCGGACGAGGATCTCGCCGGCGGAGACGACCTGACCGCCGAAGCGCTTCACGCCGAGCCGCTGGGCATTGGAGTCGCGCCCGTTCCGGGTGGACGATGCGCCCTTCTTGTGTGCCATGTCTCAGTCCCTCTTACTTCGCAGCCGCGGGGATACCGGTGACCTTGATCGCCGTGTACTGCTGGCGGTGACCCTGGCGACGGCGGTAGCCGGTCTTGTTCTTGTAGCGCAGGATGTCGATCTTGGCGCCCTTGTGGTGGTCCACGACCTCAGCCGTGACCTTGATGCCCGCCAGGACCCACGGGTCGCTGGTCACGGCGTCGCCGTCGACAACGAGCAGGGTCGAGAGCTCGACCGTGTCGCCAACCTTGGCAGTGGAAATCTTGTCAACCTCAACGATGTCGCCGACAGCAACCTTGTGCTGGCGACCACCGCTGCGCACGATGGCGTACACGCGGATCTCTCTCTCACTCGGGACGGATGCTCCTGAAGCCAGCCGCTCAGGCGGGCCGGGGCCCACGCTGATCCGGAATGGACGAGCGGCCTCTCCCGCACAGCGCTTGCGCGCCGGAAGCCGGAGGAAGGTGCTCAGGAACTCGACGCGCGCTGAACGGATTCGTACAGGACACGCCGACGGTCTAGGTTACGGGGCCGGTTCCGGAGGGTCAAACCGGGCTCCGCACGGCCGTGGGCCCCGCCGCTCGGCGGGGCCCACGGTCACGGGACGGATCAGGCTTCGGCCGGAGCCGAGACGGACGGGGCAGCCTGCTGCTCCGCCGCCGCGGTCTTCTTCGTCGCCCGCTTCGTCGCGGTCTTCTTGGTCGTGGCCGCCTTCTTGGCCACGGTCTTCTTGGCGGCCGCCGCCTTCTTGGCCGGGGCCTTCTTCGCCGCGGTCGCCTTCTTGGCCGGAGCCTTCTTGGCGGCCTTCTTGGCCGGGGCGGCCTCCGGCTCCTCAGCCGGGGCGGCCTCCTCGGCCGCGGCCTCCTCAGCCGGGGCGGCCGGCTCGGTCACCGGGGCCTCGACGACCACCACGGCGGCCTCTGCCGCGCCTGCCGGGGAACCGGCGGGTGCGGTGGCCTTACGGGTGGCACGACGGCGCGGACGGGCCGGCGCGGCCTCCACCGCCGGGGCCTCCTCGGCCGCAGGGGCCGGCTCGGGCTCGACGACGGGCTCGGGCTCCGGGACGACGACCGGCTCGGGGGCCGGCTCCGGCTCGGCTGCGACGGCCGGCTCCGGGGCCGACTCGGCGGCGGGCGTCGGCGCGGTGGCCTTACGGGTCGCACGGCGACGGGTACGGCCCCTCGGCGCGGCCTCCTCGACCGGGGCGACCGGGACGGCCTCGACCGACTCCGCGGCCTCCACGGCCTCGTTGACGACCTCGGCGACCGGCTCCAGGACCGTGTCGGCCGGCTCGGTCACCGGCTCGGCGACGACCTCGGCCACGGGGGCCGGGGCCGGAGCGGCCTCACGCCGCGGGGCACCCGCGGGAGCGGTCGCCTTGCGGGTGGCACGGCGCCGGTTGCGGCGCCCGCTCAGACCCGCCGCGGCCTCCGCCTCGGCCGCGGAGCCGTAGAGCTCCTCGCCCGCGGCGAACTCCGGCTCGGGCAGCGCCTTCGGCGCGGCGAGCTCGGCGGCGACCTCGGCCTCGGACTCGAAGGCCTCGGCCTCCGGGGTCTCAACGGCCTCTACGGTCTCGATCTCGTGGTCGTGCTGGTCGAACTCGGCGCGGCCGCCACGGCGCTTCGAGCGCTTGCCGTTGCCACCGCCGCCGAGCGCGGCCGGCGTCTCCATGTGGACGATGACACCGCGGCCGTTGCAGTGGACGCAGGTCTCGGAGAAGGACTCCAGCAGACCCTGGCCGACCCGCTTGCGGGTCATCTGGACCAGGCCCAGCGAGGTGACCTCGGCGACCTGGTGCTTCGTACGGTCACGGCCCAGGCACTCCAGCATGCGCCGCAGGACCAGATCGCGGTTGGACTCCAGGACCATGTCGATGAAGTCGATGACGACGATGCCGCCGAGGTCGCGCAGCCGCAGCTGGCGCACGATCTCCTCGGCCGCCTCCAGGTTGTTCCTGGTGACGGTCTCCTCGAGGTTGCCGCCCTGACCGGTGAACTTGCCGGTGTTGACGTCGATGACGATCATCGCCTCGGTCTTGTCGATCACAAGCGAGCCGCCCGAGGGCAGCCACACCTTGCGGTCGAGCGCCTTGGCGAGCTGCTCGTCGATCCGGTACGTCGCGAAGACGTCGACCTCGGAGGTCCAGCGCTGGAGCCGGTCGGCCAGGTCCGGGGCCACGTGCGAGACGTAGCCGTGGATGGTCTCCCAGGCGCCGTCGCCGCTGACGATGACCTTCGAGAAGTCCTCGTTGAAGATGTCGCGCACGACACGGACGGTCATGTCCGGCTCGCCGTACAGCAGGGACGGCGAAGAGGTCGTGATCTGCTTCGACTTCTTCTGGATGTCCTCCCACTGGGCCTGCAGGCGCTCGACGTCGCGGCGCAGCTCGTCCTCGCTCGCACCCTCGGCGGCGGTGCGCACGATGACGCCCGCGTCCTCGGGAACGATCTTCTTGAGGATGGCCTTCAGACGCGCGCGCTCGGTGTCGGGCAGCTTGCGGCTGATGCCGGTCATCGAGCCCTCGGGCACGTAGACCAGGTAGCGGCCGGGCAGCGAGACCTGGCTGGTCAGGCGGGCGCCCTTGTGGCCGATCGGGTCCTTGGTGACCTGCACCAGGACCGACTGGCCGGACTTGAGGGCGGACTCGATGCGGCGCGGCCCGTTGGCCATGCCCAGCGCCTCGAAGTTGACCTCACCGGCGTACAGGACGGCGTTGCGGCCCTTGCCGATGTCGATGAACGCGGCCTCCATCGACGGCAGCACGTTCTGGACCTTGCCCAGGTAGACGTTGCCGACGTACGAGGTGGCCTCTTCCTTGTTGACGTAGTGCTCGACGAGCACGTTGTCCTCGAGGACGCCGATCTGGGTGCGCTCGCCGGACTGGCGGACGACCATGACGCGCTCGACGGCCTCACGGCGGGCCAGGAACTCGGCCTCGGTGATGATCGGGACGCGGCGGCGGCCCTGCTCGCGGCCCTCGCGGCGGCGCTGCTTCTTCGCCTCCAAGCGGGTCGAGCCCTTGATGGACTGGACCTCGTCGGACGGCTCGGCCTTCTCGCGCGCCGGGCGCGGCTCGCGGACCTTGACGACGGTGCGCACACCGTCCTCGTCACCCGCTTCGGCGACCTCGGCACCCGTGTCGCCGCTACGGCGACGACGGCGGCGGCGACGGCGGCTGGAGGCGGAGCCAAGGGCCTCCTCGCCCTCGTCGTACTCGGCGCCCTCGGCGCCCTCGTCGTCGGTCTCGGCCTCCTGCTCGGCGGCCTCGGCCTCGGCCTCCTCCTCGGCGGACTCGTCGAGGTCGGCGGCCTCACCGCGACGGCGGCGACGGCCACCGCGGCGGCGGCGGCGCGAGGGGCGCTCGCCCGACTCGTCGCCCTCCTCGAAGTCCGCGGCCTCGGCGGACTCGTCTTCGAGCTCGGCGGCCTCGGCCTCCGGCTCCTCCTCGGCGAGCACCTCGGGCAGCGAGACCGGCGCGGTCTCGGCGGAGCCACGGCCACGGCGACGGCGACGGCCGGCGGGCTGCGCCGGCTCGACCGGAGCGGCGGCCTCGGCCTCCTCTTCCTCCTCGACCTCCTCGGCCTCGCTCGCGGCGGCGGCCGCGGCGGCCATGGCGGCGGTCTCGGGGGTCTGGAACATCGGCTCGGTGAAGACCGGCGCCTGGAAGACGGCCACGGCGGGACGCACCGCGCGGCGGCCACGGGCCGGCGCGGCGGGCGCCTCGGCGGCCTCGGGCTCGGCGGCGGCGGGCTGCTGCGGGGCGGCGGCCGCGGTCGTGGAACGGGTGGCGCGGCGGCGGCCGCGCTTCGGGGCGTCCACGGCGTCGGCGACGGTCACGGCGCGGGCGGCGGCCTTGGGGGCCTCCTCCACGGCGGCGGGGGCGGGCTCGGCGACGGTCTCGGCGGCCGGGGTCTCGGCGGCCGGAGCGGCGACGGCGCGGGTGGCACGACGACGGGCACGCGGAGCCGGAGCGGCCGCGGCCTCCTCGACGACCGGAGCGGCGACGGCCTCGGCAGCAGCCGGAGCCTCCGCAACCGGAACCTCGGCGGCCTCAGCGGCCGGAGCGGCCACGGCACGGGTCGCACGACGACGGGCACGCGGAGCCGGAGCGGCCGCGGCCTCCTCGACGACCGGAGCGGCGACGGCCTCGGCAGCAGCCGGAGCCTCCGCAACCGGAACCTCGGCGGCCTCAGCGGCCGGAGCGGCCACGGCACGGGTCGCACGACGACGGGCACGCGGAGCCGGAGCGGCCGCGGCCTCCTCGACGACCGGAGCGGCCACGGCCTCGGCGGCCGGGGCTTCGGCGGCGGGCTCGACGACGGCCTCGGCGGCCTGCGTCTTCGGAGCGGCCACGGCGCGGGTCGCGCGACGGCGGGCACGGGCGGGGGCGGCGGCCGGAGCGGCCTCCTCCACGGGGGCGGGCTCCGCCACCGGGGTCACCTCGGCGGCTGCGACGCCGCCGGGCGGACCGGCCGGTCGCGAGGCGGCGCGGCGACGCCTGCGCGGGGGCAGGTTGTCGCTGGGGCTGCCGCTGTCGGCGCCGGCGGGGGTGGTGGTGTCGTTTTCGTTGTTGAGCATTGCGGGCGGTTCTCCCGTCACGCTCCCGGGCGCCGCGGCTGACTTCCGGTCCGGCTCGGTTCCGCGCGATGACGCGGAGCCGGCCTCCGGGGCGCGTTCGCCACACGGGAGCTGTAGTCCATGGCCGCCGGTTCCGTACGTGTTTGTCCGTACGGCCTGGCGGAAGTCTTCAGGTCTGTACGCGGCCCGACCCAGGTGGCTCCCGAGTGCCAGGGCTGCGCGACGACGACGATCCCTACGCGGCGGGACCTTCCGGCGCCTTCGCGTCGGCGGTCACGGCGACCGTGGGTGGGGCGGCCGTGTCTGCCTCGCGGTCGGGCGCGAGCGGGTCGGTCACCGTGCCGGACTCCTCGTCGAAGAGCCCCTGCGCCAGCCTGGTCACCGCAGAGGGGACCGGCGGCGCCAGGTCGGCCACAGCTCGGAGACCGGACAGGACGTCGTCGGGTCGCACGGCAGGTGTCAGATGCCGAACAACCAGCCGCAGTATCGCACAAGCATTGTCCAGCGGCCTATCAGCCGGCGCGGGAAGCGCTTCGAGGCTGACGACCGCGCCGCGGGTGTCGAAGGTCCGCACGCCGTTCTTGGTCTTGCGCTGCACCTCGACGTTCTCGGCGGCGAGGAAGACCTCCACCGCCCGCTGGGCCTCGGCGAGCTCCACGCCGTCCAGGCGCAGCTCCCACACGGAGGCGGTCAGCCGGTCCGCCAGGCCGGAGGTACGGGCCTCGACGGCGTCGATGATGTCGAGTCCGGCCGGCATCGACTCGTCGAGCAGCTCGCGGAGCTTCTCGGGGTCGCGCGGCGCGGCGAGGCCGATCTCCAGGTATTCGGCCTCGCTGCCGGTCCCGGTCGGAGCGGCGTTCGCGTACGAGACGCGCGGGTGCGGGGTGAAACCCGCCGAGTACGCCATGGGCACCTCGGCGCGGCGCAGGGCCCGCTCGAAGGCGCGCTGGAAGTCTCGGTGGCTGGTGAACCGGAGGCGGCCGCGTTTGGTGTAGCGCAGTCGGATGCGCTGCACCACCGGTGCGGGAGGCGGGCCTTCGGGCTGTCGCTTGCCCAGTGGTTCTTCTCCTTGTGCGGGGCTCCGCGGCTCGCGCTTCGCCCTGAGGTCTGTCGACCCGCTCCGGCTCACCCCCGCCGTCGGGGCAGGGAGATCTCGTCTGCGGGTGCCGCGTCGGCGGCTGTCGTACTACCCAGAGTACGCGCCCGTGACCTCGCCGGTTCCACGGGAGGAGTACCGAACAGCGCACGGCGCACGGTGGCCCGTGCCTCGCGGACGGCTGCGCGGCCGGTGCGCCAGACCTCCCGCGCGGCGTGTCCGACGGGGGTGAGCACGTGCCGGTAGACCATGGAGGCGGGCCAGCCGACCAGCACCCGGCCCACCCACTTGAGCCCGCGCCACAGGGCGGCGGTGATCCGCCCGGCCACGTGCCAGGCCCAGAGGAGGACCCGCCCGACCGGCGTGAGGACGTACCGGTACAGGGCGGCGGCCAGCCACGCCACGCCGAGCCCGACGGGCCGCAGCAGGTACCGGAATACGGCGACGGCGAGCCATACGATCCCGTGCCCGACGGGGGCGAGGACGTACCGGTGGACCGCCACGGCCAGCCGGGCGATCCCGCGGCCGACGGGCGCGAGCACGTACCGCCACAGCGCGACCCACGGCCACACGAACAGCGCCATGCCGAGGACCCAGCCGATCCGGGTCACGCCCTTGGCGAGGGGCGCGAGCAGGTAGCGCATGCCGCCCCGGCCGATCCAGGCCAGCGCCTCCCCGAGCGGACGCAGCACGTACATGCCCAGGATCCGCCCGGCCGGCGCGAGCAGGTGGTCATAGGCGCCGCGGCCCAGCCACGCCAGCCCCTGGCCGATCGGGGTGAGCACGTACCGCCAGAGCCCGACCCACGGCCAGACGAATACCAGCTTGAGCAGGGTGGTCAGCAGCCACCCCAGCGCACGGAGCAGCGGCTGGAGGACATGGACGTACAGCGGTCCGAGGACGTGCCGGTGCGCGGCGCGGCCCGCGGCGACCAGCAGTTCCCAGACCACCCGTACGGGCAGTACGACGAGTACGGCGACGATCTTCACGGGAATCCTGATGACGCCCACCAGGCACCCGTCACCGCCGCCGGCGGGAGGCCGTTTGTCCATTTCCATGCAGTGGAGGACACGGCGAAGGCCCCCACCCGTTGCGGGCGGGGGCCTCTCGTGACCCAAGGGTTACTTCACGACCGACAGCGGCAGCAGCTTCTTGCCGGTCGGGCCGATCTGGATCTCGGTCTGCATCTGAGGACACACGCCACAGTCGAAGCACGGGGTCCAGCGGCAGTCGTCGACCTCGGTCTCGTCGAGGGCGTCCTGCCAGTCCTCCCAGAGCCAGTCCTTGTCGAGACCGGAGTCCAGGTGGTCCCAGGGCAGGACCTCCTCGTAGGTGCGCTCGCGCGTGGTGTACCAGGCCACGTCGACGCCGTAGGCGGGCAGCGTCTTCTCCGCGGCCTGCATCCAGCGGTCGTAGCTGAAGTGCTCGCGCCAGCCGTCGAAGCGGCCGCCCGACTCGTACACGGCGCGGATGACGTCGCCGATGCGGCGGTCGCCGCGGGAGAGGAGCCCCTCGACGATGCCCGGCTTGCCGTCGTGGTAGCGGAAGCCGATGGAACGGCCGTACTTCTTGTCGCCGCGGATCTTGTCGCGGAGCTTGCCCAGGCGGGCGTCCGTCTCCTCGGCCGACAGCTGCGGCGCCCACTGGAACGGGGTGTGCGGCTTGGGCACGAACCCGCCGATCGACACCGTGCAGCGGATGTCGTTCTGACCGGAGACCTCGCGGCCCTTGGCGATGACGTTGACCGCCATGTCGCCGATCTGGAGCACGTCCTCGTCGGTCTCGGTGGGCAGGCCGCACATGAAGTACAGCTTCACCTGGCGCCAGCCGTTGCCGTAGGCGGTGGCGACGGTCCGGATCAGGTCCTCCTCCGAGACCATCTTGTTGATGACCTTGCGCATGCGCTCGGAGCCGCCCTCGGGGGCGAAGGTCAGGCCGGAGCGGCGGCCGTTGCGGGTCAGCTCGTTGGCCAGGTCCACGTTGAAGGCGTCCACGCGGGTCGACGGGAGGGACAGGCCCACCTTGTCGTCCGAGTAGCGGTCGGCGAGGCCCTTGGCGATGTCGGCGATCTCGGTGTGGTCCGCGGACGACAGCGAGAGCAGGCCGACCTCCTCGAAGCCGGTCGCCTTGAGACCCTTCTCCACCATCTCGCCGATGCCGGTGATGCTTCGCTCCCGCACGGGGCGCGTGATCATGCCGGCCTGGCAGAAACGGCAGCCGCGGGTGCAGCCGCGGAAGATCTCCACGGACATGCGCTCGTGGACGGTCTCGGCGAGCGGGACCAGGGGCTGCTTGGGGTACGGCCACTCGTCGAGGTCCATGACGGTGTGCTTGGACACGCGCCACGGCACGCCGGAGCGGTTGGGGACGACGCGGCCGATGCGGCCGTCCGGCAGGTACTCGACGTCGTAGAAGCCCGGCACGTAGACGTTGCCCGTCTTGGCGAGGCGCAGCAGGACCTCTTCGCGCCCGCCGGGCCTGCCCTCGGCCTTCCACGTGCGGATGATCTCGGTCATGTCGAGGACGGCCTGTTCGCCGTCGCCGATGACCGCGCAGTCGATGAACTCCGCGATCGGCTCCGGGTTGAAGGCCGCGTGGCCGCCCGCGAGGACGATCGGGTGGTCGACGGTGCGGTTGCGGGCCTCCAGCGGGATGCCGGCGAGGTCCAGCGCCGTGAGCATGTTGGTGTAGCCCAGCTCCGTGGAGAAGGACAGGCCGAACACGTCGAAGGCGGAGACCGGGCGGTGGCTGTCCACGGTGAACTGCGGCACGTTGTGCTCGCGCATCAGCTCTTCGAGGTCGGGCCACACGCTGTAGGTGCGCTCGGCGAGGACGCCCTCGCGCTCGTTGAGCACCTCGTACAGGATCATGACGCCCTGGTTGGGCAGCCCGACTTCGTACGCGTCCGGGTACATGAGGGCCCAGCGGACGTCGCAGCTCTCCCACGGCTTGACCGTGGAGTTGAGTTCGCCACCGACGTACTGGATGGGCTTCTGCACGTGCGGAAGCAGGGCCTCAAGCTGAGGGAAGACCGACTCGGTCATCACGCGACTTTCGTGAAGCGGGCAGGGGGCAGCTATCTAGCGTACCCCGATGGCTCAGCCGCCCCCACCGCGTGATCACTTCAAGGCCGTCCGCAGGGCGGGGGCGGAGGCCTTCGCCCAGATGCCGGGAAGCTCCCGTTCGCTCCGCTCGGCCAGGGCCTCCTCGCGGCCGTAGAGCACACCCCAGGTGAAGGCGGACTCCCCCGCGTCGGCAGCCTGGTCCGCGAGGCCGCGCAGGGCCTCACGGGCCACCACGCTGTCCTGGTGGTCGCCGAGCAGGCTCTGCACCTTCTTCACGGCCTTGGCCAGGCGTTTGGCCGGTTTGCCGAGCTCGGGCACGGCCGAGTCCGCCGCGTACCGGACGCGTTTGGCCGCCTTGCGGGCCTCGTGGAGGGCCAGGTCCCGTTCCCGGCCCTCGTCGAGGGCGAGCGCGGCGTCGATGCGGGTGGCGAGGCGGGCGTAGTCGCGGAGCACCGCCTTGGGGAGGACCTTCCCCGGGGACTTGGCGGCGCCGTCGAGCAGCGGGGGCGCGTCCAGCAGGGCGTCGAGGGCGTCGAGGAGGTTGACGTAGCGGTCGCTGTCGAGTGCGGCCAGGGCCCTGCGACGCGATGCGGAGCGCCGGCTGGTGTTCCAGGTCTGCAGCCGGTCGCGGGCCGGGCCGGCGAGGAGGGTGGGGGGCAGTGCGGCGAGGTGGGACCGGAGCCGCTCCATCAGGACCTCCTGGTCTCGGTCGACGCCGAGTTCGGCGGCCAGCCACCGCAGCTCCTCCCCGATGGGGTCGGTGACCTCGCGGTCCAGGACCTTGCGGTAGGTCTTGAAGGTGCTGCGCAGTCGGCGGGTGGCGACCCGCATCTGGTGGACGGAGTCGGGGAGGTTGCGTCGTACGGCCGGGTCATGGGCGATGAGGGTGTCGCGCTGCTCGGTCAGGTACGCGACGACGTGCGCGCCGGCGGTGCCTTCGGGTCCTGCGCCGCCGGAGGGGCGGGCCGGGGGCTCGGCGTCGGTCTCCGCGAGGGCCCGGGCGAGTTTCGAGGGGGCGCCGCAGACCCGGAGGCCGGCTTTGCGGAAGGTCGTCTCGACGGCGTCGAGGAGGTCGGGGTCGACGCCGTCGGCGAGTTCCACCTCGACCTCGGTCCAGCCGGCGGTCGTTTCGCCGCGCTCGGCCACGACCTCGTCGGTGCTCAGTTCCGCGAGGAGTGCCCCGTCGGCGTCGAGGAGGTGGCTGACGTGGCGCGAGGAGACCAGTCGGACCTGTGGTCCGAGTCCGGCGTCGCGGACGCGGGAGCGGACGAGGGCGGCGAGGGCCGGGGGTACCGTGTCGCTGAGCGCGGCCCCGACCTCGTCGCGCACCCCTGGGGAGACGGGCAGTTTGAGGTGCCAGCCCTCGTCCTGGCCGCCCGTTCTGCGCCGCAGGGTGAGACCGTCGGCGGCGAGCCGCCGGTCGGGGGTGTCGTAGTAGACGGCGTCGAGGTCGACGGTGCCCTGGTCGGTGACGGCCGCGATGGCGGCCGTCCCCGTCAGGTCCGGCACCCCGCGCCGGGCAGCTTCGGCCGTGGAGAACTCGAATTTCCGCTCGATCTCGCGCTTTGTGTCCGCCATGTACCGAACTTAGTCCTGAACGGAACACGTCTGCATGATGAAGGGAACATCAGGCTGACAATGGCCGTTGAACCTTGATCGACTGGAGGAGTCCGACCGCTATCCACACGGCGAACATCGACGACCCTCCGTAGGACACGAACGGCAGGGGCAGCCCGGCCACCGGCATGATGCCGAGGGTCATCCCGATGTTCTCGAAGGACTGGAAGGCGAACCAGGCGATGATGCCGGCGCACACGATCGTCCCGTAGAGCTCGGTGGTCTCCCGGGCGATCACGCAGGCCCGCCAGAGGATGACGCCGAGCAGCAGCAGGATCAGGCCCGCTCCGAGGAAGCCGAGCTCCTCGCCGGCCACGGTGAAGACGAAGTCCGTCTGCTGCTCGGGCACGAACTGGCCGGTGGTCTGCGAGCCCTTGAAGAGCCCTGAGCCGGTCAGGCCGCCGGAGCCGATGGCGATGCGCGCCTGGTTGGTGTTGTAGCCGACGCCGGCGGGGTCGAGCTCGGGGTTGGCGAAGGCAGCGAAGCGGTTGATCTGGTACTCGTCGAGGACGCCGAGCTGCCATATCAGGACGGCCCCGCCCACGCCGGAGCCGAGGAGGCCGATCACCCAGCGGTTGGAGGCCCCGGAGGCGAGCAGCACGCCGAGCACGATGACGACCATGACCATGACGGACCCGAGGTCGGGCATCAGCATGACGATGCCCATCGGGGCGGCGGCCAGGCAGAGCGCCTTGACGACCGTGCGGTGGTCCGGATGGGCGAGGTCGCCCGCGTCCACCCGGGTGGCGAGCAGCATCGCCATGACCAGGATGATCGTGATCTTCACGAACTCGGACGGCTGGAGGGAGAATCCGCCGCCGATCACGATCCACGCGTGGGCGCCGTTGATGGTGGCGCCGAGGGGGGTCAGCACGGCGAGGATCAGCACCAGCGAGAGCCCGTAGAGGACCGGCACGGCTCCGCGCAGGGTGCGATGGCCCAGCCAGACGGTGCCGATCATCAGCACCAGGCCGATGCCGGTGTTCAGGGCGTGCCGGGCGAGGAAGTAGTAGGGGTCGCCCTGGTTCAGGCTGGTCCTGTTGCGGGTCGCCGACCACACGAGCAGGGCGCCGAGGAGGGACAGGGCGAGCGAGGAGAACAGGATCGGCCAGTCGAGCCGGCGCAGCACGGAGTCGCGGGCCGTGAGTTTGGCCATCGGGCCGCGCTCGGGCGCGTACCGCGAGACGGAGAACTTGTTGGCGGTTGGCATGTCGGTATGGGGTCCTCAGTCGTGCCGTGTCGGGGGTGGCCCGGCGAGTGCCGGCGGTTCCAGGTCCTCCGGGGACGGCGGTACGTACGGCCGGATCTCGGGGGATTCGATGGAGCCGTCGGGGTTGATCCTGGGCAGTTTCGTCTCCGGGGCCGGCAGCAGGGCCCTCTTCGGGTCCTGCTTCCCGTCCATGGTCAGACCGTAGAGGGCGTTGTAGAGGTTGCGCACGGCGGGGCCGGAGGCGCCGGAGCCGGTGCCGCCCTGGGAGATCGTCATGACGATCGTGAAGTCCTTGGTGTAGGTCGCCAGCCAGGACGTGGTCTGCTTGCCGTAGACCTGGGCGGTACCGGTCTTGGCGTGCATCGGGATCTTGTCCTGGGGCCAGCCGCCGAAGCGCCACGCGGCGGTGCCGCCGGGTTCGACGACCATGCGCAGCCCCCTGTCCAGGTCCGCGACGGTCTGGGTGTCGATGGGGAGCCTGCCGTGGGACTGGGGCTCGATCATCTCTACGTGTTTGCCGTCGGGGCTGATCACGGCCTTGCCGACGGTGGGGTTGTACAGGGTGCCGCCGTTGCTGATGGCCGAATAGGCGGTGGCCATCTGGATGGGGGTGACGAGGACGTCGCCCTGGCCGATGGCGAAGTTGATGCTGTCGTAGGCCTTGAGCTGGTTGCCTTCGAGGCAGCTCTCGTAGGCGATCTGCTCGACGTAGGTGCCGCCCCGCTTGCCCTGCTTGCACCAGGAGTTCTTGTTGGCCGCCCAGAAGCTCTGCTTCCACCGGCGGTCGGGGATGCGGCCCTTGACCTCGTTGGGCAGGTCGATCCCGGTCTCCGAGCCGAGTCCGAACTCCCGGGCGGTCCGGTAGAACCAGTCGTGGGCGTCCTTCTTGGGGCTGAGGCCGCCGTCGCGCTGCCACTCCTTGTGCCCGAGGGCGTAGAAGACGGTGTTGCAGGAGAACTTGAGGGCCTCGGCGAGGGTGATGGGGCCGTGTCCCTTGGACTCGAAGTTCGCGAAGCTCCGGCCGCCGAGGCTGTAGGAGCTGCTGCAGTTGTACTTGTCGTTGAACTTGTAGCCGGCCCGGACGGCGGCGCTCGCGGAGACCACCTTGAAGATGGAGCCGGCGGGGGCCATGCCCTGGATGGCCCGGTTGAGCAGCGGGTAGTTGGAGCCCTTGCTGGTGAGTTTGGCGTAGTCCGCGCCGGAGATGCCGCCGACCCAGGCGTTGGGGTCGTAGTCGGGCTGGGAGGCCATCGCGACGATGCGGCCGGTCTTGGCCTCCATGACGACGACGGCGCCCGAGTCGGCCTCGTACTTGCGGCCGGTGATGTTGTCGGTCTCGTTGCGGACGACCTTCATCGCCTGCTGGAGCTCGTACTCGGCAACGGCCTGGACCCGGGCGTCGATGCTGGTGACGAGGGTGGACCCGGCGATTCCGGGGTCGGACTTGGTCTGGCCCATGACCCGGCCGAGGTTGTCGACCTCGTACGAGGTGACCTCCGCCTTGCCGCGCAGCTGCCGGTCGTAGGTGCGTTCGATGCCGGAGCGGCCGACCTGGTCGGACCGCAGGTGCGGGGAGTCGGTGTCCTTGGCCTTCTGGATCTCGTCGTCGGTGACGGGCGAGAGGTAGCCGAGCACCTGGGAGGTGCGGGCTCCTCCGGGGGCCGGGTAGCGGCGGACGGCGGTGGGCTCCGCGGTGATGCCGGGGAACTCCTCCGGGCGTTCGCGCAGCTGGAGCGCCTGCTGGGTGGTGGCTTCGAGGGTGACCGGGATCGGCTGGTAGGGGGAACCGTTCCAGCAGGGCTTGGGCGTCTGGGAGTCGCAGAGCCGGACCTTGTCCATGACCTCCTTGGGGGTCATGTCCAGGACGGCGGCGAGGCGGGTCATGACGCCCTTGCCCTTGTCCTTCATCTTCATGAGCGCGGTGCGGCTGGCGGAGACGACCAGGCGGGTCTCGTTGTCGGCGAGGGGGACCCCGCGGGCGTCGAGGATCGAGCCGCGCACGGCGGGCTGGACGACCCGCTGGACGTGGTTGCTCTTGGCCTCGTGGTAGTACTCCGCGCCGTTGCGGATCTGGAGGAACCAGAGCCGGCCGCCGAGGGTGATGAGCATGGAGAAGACGAGGACCTGCATGATGACGAGCCTGATCTGCACCCGGGAGGTACGGCCGGTCTCCGGGACGTTGGTCACGTCTGCTCCTCCCTCACAGCTTCTTGACGCTCTTCACACCCTTGGCCGGCTTGACGCCCTTTATACGGACGGCCTTGTTGGCGCGGACCCGCGCGGTCTTCAGGCGCAGGCCGCCGCGCTGGCTGCCGATGCGCAGGCCGGTGCCGCCGGCCAGCCAGCCGGCGGAAACGTCGGCGGCCTTGTTGGCGGGGCCGCCGCCGGCCTCGACGGCCATCGGGTCGTTCTCGGCCCGGCGGGCGAGCGCCATGATCCACGGCACGGTGAACGGCGCGAGCAGCAGGTCGTAGAGGGTGGCGGTGAACACCAGCCCGGTCAGGCCGACGTGGCGGGCGGCGGTGTCGCCGACCAGGGCGCCCACGCCCGCGTAGAGCAGGGTGGAGCCGATCGCGGCGGCGACGACGGTCAGCATCGGGCCCCAGGCGGAGCGGAACCGCCCGCCGTCGGGGCGGACCAGGCCGGCGACGTAGCCGATGACGCACAGAACGAGCGCGTACCGCCCGGCCGCGTGGTCGGCGGGCGGCGCCAGGTCGGCGAGGAGTCCGGCGCCGAAGCCGATGAGCGCACCACTGACGTGCCCGTACACGAGTGCGAGGGACACGACGGTGAGGAGGAGCAGGTCGGGTACCGCGCCGGGCAGTTGGAGCCGGCCCAGGACGGTGACCTGGATGACGAGGGCGACCACGACGAGCGTGGCCGAGAGCAGGATCCGGTTGAAGCGCATACGGGGTCGGCTCCTAGTCGTCGGCCGGCTGGGCCGCCAGGCTGGCGGACCCGGACGGAGTGACCGTGACGGTGACCGTCGGGGTGGGCTTGGGGGCCTCGGGCTTGGGCGGCAGAACGGCGTCGCGCGGGTCCTCGCGCGGCGGCATCACGACGACGCCCACGATGTCGAGGCGCGAGAAGCCGACGAACGGACGCACCCATACGGTGCGGGTCAGGTCGCCGCGGGAGGGGTCGACCTTGACGACCTCGCCGATCGGGACGCCGGGCACGAAGGGCTTGTTGCCGCGCGAGCCGAAGGTGACGAGCCGGTCGCCGGGGCTGACCTTGGCCTTGCCGTTGAGCATCTGGACGGACAGGGCGCGGTCTCCCTGGCCGGTGGCGAAGCCGAGTTCGCCGGTCTTCTCCAGGCGCGTGCCGACCGTGAAGTCGGGGTCGTTGGCCAGGACGACGGTGGAGGTGTCGGGGCCCACCGTGGTGACCCGGCCGACGAGCCCGTCGCCGTTGAGGACGGTCATGTCGCGCTCGATGCCGTCCTTGCTGCCGGCGTCGATGGTGACGGTCCAGGAGAAGCCCTGGGCCGCTCCTATGGCGATGACCTCGGCGCCCTTGATGCCGTACTGTCCGGCGCCGGCCCGCTTGAGCATCTCGTCGAGCTCGTGGATGCGGCTGCGGGTCTGGTCCTCGCTGCCCAGCTTGGCCTTGAGGGCGGCGTTCTCGCGCTCCAGCGTGGCGATGCGGTTGTGGCGCTCCCCGGAGTCCCGTACGGCCCCTATGGCGTTGGCGACCGGATCGACCGCGGTCGCCACACCTTCCTCGACCGGCCCGAAGACCGCTGCGGCGGCCTGCCGGGCACCGTCGACCGGTGACTCCTCGCCTGCCCTGATGTCCACCGTGATCAACGCGAACGCGATGGCGATCAGAAGCACCAGGAGCAGCCGGCTTTCTCGTGTGTCCCTCACGTGCGGCGGCCGTGCCTTCCTCGTCGGAATTCTCTTTGCCTGTATATCAACGATCCGCCGCACGGGCCCGGTAGCACCCGTACGGCGGATCCTTGTGTTCCGCTTACCCCCTCCGGCAGGGAGGGGCGTTGTCAGCGACGGGGCTGAGCGTCCAGGACCTGCTGGAGGGCCTCGAACTCCTCGACGCACTTGCCGGAGCCGAGCGCGACGGAGTCGAGGGGGTCCTCGGCGATGTGGATCGGCATGCCGGTCTCGCGGCGCAGCCGCTCGTCGAGGCCGCGGAGCAGGGCGCCGCCGCCGGTCAGGACGATGCCGCGGTCCATGATGTCGCCCGAGAGCTCCGGCGGGCACTTGTCGAGCGTCGTCTTGACCGCGTCGACGATGGAGTTGACCGGCTCCTCGATGGCCTTGCGGACCTCGGCGGCCGAGATGACGACCGTCTTGGGCAGGCCCGAGACCAGGTCCCGGCCGCGGATCTCGGTGTGCTCGTCCTTGTCGAGGTCGTACGCCGAGCCGATGGTGATCTTGATCTGCTCGGCGGTCCGCTCACCGAGGAGGAGCGAGTACTCCTTCTTGATGTGCTGGATGATCGCGTTGTCGAGCTCGTCGCCGGCCACCCGGATGGACTGTGCCGTGACGATTCCGCCCAGGGAGATGACGGCGACCTCGGTGGTGCCGCCGCCGATGTCCACGACCATGTTGCCGGTGGCCTCGTGGACGGGCAGGCCCGAGCCGATGGCGGCAGCCATGGGCTCTTCGATGATGTGCACCTGGCGGGCGCCGGCCTGCGTGGACGCCTCGATGACCGCGCGGCGCTCCACTCCCGTGATGCCGGAGGGAACGCAGACCACGACGCGCGGGCGAGCCAGGTAGCGACGCTTGTGGATCTTGAGGATGAAGTACCGGAGCATACGCTCGGTGATCTCGAAGTCGGCGATCACGCCGTCCTTGAGGGGCCTCACGGCGACGATGTTGCCGGGCGTGCGCCCGATCATCTTCTTCGCCTCGGAGCCGACCGCCAGGATGCCGCCGGTGTTCGTGTTGATGGCGACCACGGACGGCTCGTTCAGGACGATCCCCCGGCCCCTCACGTACACCAGCGTGTTGGCGGTCCCGAGGTCGATCGCCATGTCACGGCCGATGAACGACATGTTGTTCCCCTTGTTCCCCATGAGGAGCGTCTGGCCTTCCAGTTGAAAGCGGCTGCTGTCAGGTCGGCGAGGTGGGTGTGTGGGTGGAGGCCCCATCGTAGTGCCGGGGTACGGACACCGCGCGACGGGACTCCGGCAATCCCGCCGGAACGGATACCCGCCCCCTCAGTGGTGACGACGTGTCCTGCCCAGGCGTTCCCGCTCACGCCCGGAATTACCTGGGGGCGACCGAAATTACTTCGGTCGCCCCAGGTCGTGAGCGCTATTCGGCTGATGTCTCGTCAGGAAGGACTGATCAGAGCGCGGGGAAGAAGAGCTTCAGCTCGCGCTCGGCCGATTCCTCGGAGTCCGAGGCGTGGATCAGGTTCTCCCGGGTGACGGTGCCGAAGTCGCCCCGGATGGAGCCGGGCGCCGCGGCGATCGGGTCGGTGGGTCCGGCCAGCTGGCGGACGCCCTCGATGACGCGTTCCCCTTCGACGACCAGGGCCACGACCGGGCCGCTGGACATGAAGCCCATCAGCGGCTCGTAGAACGGCTTGCCCTTGTGCTCGCCGTAGTGCGCCTCCAGGGTCTCCTGGTCGAGCGTGCGCAGCTCCAGGGCGGGGATGGTCCAGCCGGCCTTCCGCTCGATGCGGCCGATGATCTCGCCGACCAGGCCACGACGGACGGCGTCGGGCTTGAGCAGGACGAGGGTGCGCTGGGTCATGTTGCGGCTCCTTGCGGCATACGGGTGCGGTGGGACGAATCTACAGGGCCGTCCGGGGAGGTCCGGCCGCCCGGGGGCCGGGGCCGAGGGCCGGGGCCGGGGCCGGGGGCCGGGCGGCCCGGAGCTCCGTCAGGCGGTGTCGGACGCCGCGGGCGCCGCCGGCGCCTCCTGCGCGGCGGCCCAGCGCTCCTTGATCGAGTCGATCCTCCGGCCGTAGTGCACGGAGCACCACCACAGGCCCGCGAAGACCGCGCCGAGGAAGAACATCGTCGGGACGACGAACCCGCTCGCGACGAGCCCGATCTGCAGGGCCCAGCCCAGCTGGACGGCCCCGGGCCGCGACAGCATCCCGCACAGCAGCACCGACAGCAGCATCGCGACCCCGCACACCGTCCAGACCGTGGCCTGGGTCAGGTCCGGGTCCTTCATGGCGACCAGTCCCGCGAAGCCGATCACGAAGAACTCGCCGATCAGCGTGCTCGCACACAGCGTGCGCATCCTCAGCCCCTCTTCAGCAGCAGGCGGGCCTCGCCCACCGTGATCACGGAACCGGTCACCAGGACCCCGGCCCCTCCGTACTCGGCCTCTTCCTCGGCCAGGGTGATCGCCGCCTCCAGGGCGTCGTCCAGCCGCGGCTCCACCTGCACCCGGTCCACGCCGAAGACCTCGACGGCGACGGCCGCCAGATCGTCCGCGCCCATCGACCGGTGGCTGGAGTTCTGCGTGACCACGACCTCCGCGAAGATCGGCTCGAAGGCCTCCAGCACCCCGCGCACGTCCTTGTCCTCGCTCGCGGCCACGACGCCGATGAGCCGGCTGAAGCCGAACGCCTCGGTCACCGCCTCCGCGGTGACCGCCGCGCCCGCCGGGTTGTGGGCCGCGTCCAGGATCACCGTCGGGCTGCGCCGCACGACCTCCATGCGGCCCGGCGAGGTCACCGACGCGAAGGCCTTGCGTACCGTGTCCACGTCCAGCACCCGGGCGTGCTGCCCGCCGACCCCGAAGAAGGCCTCGACCGCGGCGAGCGCCACCGCCGCGTTGTGCGCCATGTGGGCGCCGTACAGCGGCAGGAAGATGCCGTCGTACTCGCCGCCCACACCGCGCAGCGTCAGCTGCTGCCCGCCGACCGCGACCTCGCGCGAGACGACGCCGAACTCCATGCCCTCGCGGGCCACCGTCGCGTCCACCTCGACGGCCTTCTTCAGCAGCACCTGGGCCGCGTCCACCGGCTGCTGCGCCAGGATGACGGTCGCGTCCTGTTTGATGATGCCGCCCTTCTCCACCGCGATCTCACCGGGCGTGGAGCCGAGCCGGTCGGTGTGGTCCAGGCTGATCGGGGTGACCACGGCGACGGAGCCGTCGATCACGTTGGTCGCGTCCCAGCTGCCGCCCATGCCGACCTCGACCACGGCCACGTCCACCGGGGCGTCCGCGAAAGCCGCGTAGGCCATCCCGGTGAGCACCTCGAAGAAGGACAGCCGGAACTCCTCGGCGGCGTCGACCATCTCCACGTACGGCTTCACGTCGTGGTACGTCTCCACGAACCGCTCGGCCTCGATCGGCGCCCCGTCGAGGCTGATCCGCTCGGTGATCGACTGCACGTGCGGGCTCGTGTAGCGGCCGGTGCGCAGCTCGAAGGCGTTCAGCAGGGCCTCGATCATGCGGGCCGTGCTGGTCTTGCCGTTGGTCCCGGTGATGTGGATGGAGGGGTAAGCGCGCTGCGGCTCGCCCAGTACGTCCATCAGCGCCGCGATCCGCGACACCGAGGGCTCCAGCTTGGTCTCGCCCCAGCGGGTGGAAAGCTCCTGCTCCACCTCCAGCAGCGCCTTGGCGACCTCCGGGTCGACGGGCCGGGCGGGCACCGGGTCCCCCTGGGGCGGGCCGGCCTGGGCGCGCAGGGTACGGCTGCCGGCCTCGATCACCGCCAGGTCGGGGTCGCGGTCGGACTCTTCCGCCACGATCTGGTCGAATTCGTCGAACGCACCGGCGAGGTCTTCGTCGTCGTGGCGGTCGTGGCTCTCGGGCTGCTGGTCACTCACAGGGCCAGTCTACGGACGGCCACCGGGAGGACTTCCGGCCCGGCCGTTTCGGGACCTTCGGCGCCGGAAGTGACCTGATCGTCATGCAGCCGTGCGAGCAGCAGACAGCCGAGCAAATGCCGCAGGCCAGCACCAACAAGACCGCTTCCGGCCGCGGCATAGGGACGACCTGCGGACAGCCGACACCCTCGTCCACGCGCGGGGGCACGGGATCGTCCTCAATGAGCCGTCCGTGGTCGCGCCGTCAAGGCGGGCACCACCACCGCCGTTCACCTGATCGAGGAGCCGATGGCCGCGGCGATCGGGGCCGGACTGCCCGCGGCGGAACCGCTCGGCTCCATGGTCGTGGACATCGGCGGCGCCACCTGCCAGGTCGCCATCAGACGGCGTACGGCGAAGGCCCCCGCACCGGTCCGGTGCGGGGGCCTTCGGCGTCGTACGAGGGGCTACGCGGCGGGCAGCGTCTCCAGCTGGGCCTGGATCCGGGCGATGTCCGCCTCGGCCTTGGCCAGCCGGCCCTTGATCTTGTCCACGACGTTGTCGGGGGCCTTGGCCAGGAAGGCCTCGTTCCCCAGCTTCGCCTCGGCCTGCGCCTTCTCCTTCTCGGCCGCGCCGAGGTCCTTGGTCAGGCGCTTGCGCTCGGCCTCGACGTCGATGGTGCCGGACAGGTCCAGCGCGACCGTGGCGCCGGCGACCGGAAGGGTCGCGGTGGCGCTGAAGGAGTCGCCTTCGGGCTGGAGCCGCAGCACCTGGCGGATGGCGGCCTCGTGGGCGGCCAGCACGGTGCCGGTCAGGTCCAGGCGGGCCGGGACCTTCTGCTTGTCGTCGAGGCCCTGCTCCTTGCGGAAGCGGCGGACCTCCTTGGTCAGCGTCTGGACGCTGCCGATCTCGGCCTCGGCGGCGTCGTCGCGGAAGCCGCCCGGGGCGTCAGCCCCAGGAACCGCCACAGCCTTCGGCCAGTCGGCGATGACCAGCGACTCGCGCCCGGTGAGGGTGGTCCACAGGGTCTCGGTGACGAACGGGACCACCGGGTGCAGCAGGCGCAGCATGACGTCGAGGACCTCACCGAGGACCCGGGCGGAGACCTTGGCCTGCTCGCCGCCGGCGAAGAACGTCGTCTTCGACAGCTCGACGTACCAGTCGAAGACCTCGTCCCACGCGAAGTGGTAGAGCGCCTCGCTGAGCTTCGAGAACTGGAAGTCCTCGTAGTACGCGTCGACCTGCGCGATCGTCTTGTTCAGGCGGGAGAGGATCCAGCGGTCGGTGGCCGACAGCTGCTCGGCCGACGGCAGCTCGCCCTCGATCGTGGCGCCGTTCATCAGCGCGAAGCGCGTGGCGTTCCAGATCTTGTTGGCGAACTTGCTGGACGCCTGGACCCAGTCCTCGCCGATCGGGACGTCGGTGCCGGGGTTGGCGCCCTTGGCCAGGGTGAAGCGGACGGCGTCGGAGCCGTACTTGTCCATCCAGTCCAGCGGGTCGACGACGTTGCCGAAGGACTTCGACATCTTCTTGCCGCGCTCGTCGCGGACCAGGCCGGTGAGCGCGATCGTCTTGAACGGGACCTCGCCGTCCATGGCGTACAGGCCGAACATCATCATCCGGGCGACCCAGAAGAAGATGATGTCGTGGCCGGTGACCAGGACGTCGGTGGAGTAGAACTTCGCCAGGTCCGGGGTCTTCTCCGGCCAGCCGAGCGTGGAGAACGGCCACAGGCCGGAGGAGAACCAGGTGTCGAGGACGTCGGTGTCCTGCGTCCAGCCCTCGCCGGTCGGCGCCTCGTCGTCCGGGCCGAGGCAGACGATCTCGCCGTCCGGGCCGTACCAGACGGGGATGCGGTGGCCCCACCACAGCTGGCGCGAGATGCACCAGTCGTTGAGGTTGTCGACCCAGTCGAAGTAGCGCTTCTCCATCTCCACCGGGTGGATCGCGACGCGGCCGTCGCGGACCGCGTCACCGGCGGCCTTGGCGAGGGTCTCGACCTTGACCCACCACTGGAGGGACAGGCGCGGCTCGACGGTGGTGCTGCAGCGCGAGCAGTGCCCGACGGAGTGCAGGTACGGGCGCTTCTCCGCGACGATCCGGCCCTGCTGGCGCAGCGCGCCGACGACCGCGGAACGGGCCTCGTAGCGGTCCAGGCCGATGAAGGGGCCGTGGACGGTGATGACACCGTGCTCGTCCATGATCGTCATGTTGGGCAGGTTGTGGCGCTGCCCGATGGCGAAGTCGTTCGGGTCGTGCGCCGGGGTCACCTTGACGCAGCCCGTGCCGAACTCCGGGTCGACGTGGGTGTCCGCGACGACGGGGATCGAGCGGTCGGTCAGCGGGAGCTTGATGAGCTTGCCGACCAGGTGCTTGTAGCGCTCGTCGTCGGGGTGGACGGCGATGGCGGTGTCGCCGAGCATCGTCTCGGCGCGGGTGGTGGCGACGACGAGAGTGTCCTCGCCCTCCCCGTACTGGATGGAGACGAGCTCGCCCGCGTCCTCCTGATACTCCACCTCGATGTCGGAAATGGCCGTCAGACAGCGGGGGCACCAGTTGATGATGCGCTCGGCGCGGTAGATCAGGCCGTCGTCGAAGAGCTTCTTGAAGATGGTCTGGACGGCCTTGGACAGGCCCTCGTCCATGGTGAAGCGCTCACGGGACCAGTCGACGCCGTCGCCGAGGCGGCGCATCTGGCCGAGGATCTTGCCGCCGTACTCTTCCTTCCACTGCCAGACGCGCTCGACGAACGCCTCGCGGCCCAGGTCGTGGCGGGACTTGCCCTCCTCGGCGAGCTGCTGCTCGACCTTGTTCTGGGTGGCGATGCCGGCGTGGTCCATGCCGGGCAGCCACAGCGACTCGTAGCCCTGCATGCGCTTACGCCGGGTCAGGGCGTCCATGAGCGTGTGCTGGAAGGCGTGGCCCAGGTGCAGGGAGCCGGTGACGTTCGGCGGCGGGATGACGATGGTGTACGGGGGCTTCTCACTCGCGGGATCTGCCGTGAAGTACCCACGCTCTACCCAGCGCTCGTAGAGCTTCCCCTCTACATCGGCCGGCGTGTAGGCGGTCGGCAGTTCGGAGTCGGGGCTGCTGGGTGTTTGCGTGTTCTCGGTCACGGGGCTCAGTTTAGGGCCGTAACAGTCCAGTCATGAAACCGGTTGGAGAGGGGCCCGGCGCCCTGGCGGGCTTCGGCTTCCGACAGGATGTGAGGAACGTATAAGCAACCTCAGAGGGGGACGCGGGATGAGCTACAACCAGCCGGGGCCTTACGGACAGCAGCCTCAGCAGCCCGGACCGTACGGACAACAGCCTCCGCCGCCCGGACCGTACGGCCAGCCCGCGCAACCGGGCCCGTACGGCCAGCCCGCGCCCCCGCAGCCGGGCTACGGCTACCCACAGCAGCCGGGCGTCCCGCCGCAGGGCTACCCCCAGCAGCCGCCGACCCCGGCCTACGGCTACCCCCAGCAGGCCCCGTACGGCGGGCAGCCCCCGAAGAAGTCCAAGGCCGGGGTGATCATAGGCGTGGTCGTGGCGGTCGCGGTGATCGCGGGCGGCGGCTGGTACCTCCTGGGCGGCGGCGAGGGCAGCGTGTCCGACGACACCAAGGGCTACAAGCTCGTCGCCGCGGAATCGGTGGACGACTTCAAGAAGGACCCCAAGTACAAGGAGCCGTCCTTCTCCGACGAGGACAAGAAGGAAGCCGAGGCGGCGGGCATCAAGAACCCGACCCAGGTGGGCATGGACTACCTGGCCGGCGACCCGAAGAACCCGCTGACGGCGAAGGGCCTCAAGTTCTCGGGCGTCTACGGCGAGGTCGCCGACCCGGAGAAGTCGGTGGACGGGTACTTCGCCAAGATCAGGATGCAGTCCGCCAAGGACGGCAAGTCCGAAGTGCAGCTCCTCGGCAGCCCGAAGACGATGTCCCCGCCCAACTTCAAGGGCGCCGTCATGAAGTGTCAGGACATCAAGTTCACGTCGAAGGACACGAGCACCAAGGGGCCCAAGGAGGCCACGCTCCCCTTCTGCGTCTGGGGTGACTACAGCACCGTCGCCATGGTCAGCGCCTCCGACGTGGCGTCGATCCTGGCCGGCAAGCCGGGTTACACCCAGGAGCAGGCCGCGGAACTCGCCGCAAAGCTCTACAACACTTCCCGCGTCAAGTCATGATCGGTGCAGCGGTCGGCGCAGGGGGAGCCCCGTGCGCCGACCGGGCCACTGTCAGGCGAGCTGGTAGCACGCCGTCGAAGCGTCGCTGACCTTCACCCCGAGGTTCACCAGAGTCACGTAGCAGCCATGCCGGTTCATCCCCGACATGTCCCATGCAGCGGCGTGATTGCATGCGGCCTGCACCTGCGAGCCCACGTTGTATCCCAAATTGCGCAGGTAGACCTGACAGTCAGCCGACGAGGCCGACGCCGGTGAAGCTGCAACAACGGGCAGGGCGGCAGCAGCGAACACAGCTGCGAGAACGCCGAGCGTACGCTTCTTCTTCATTCTTCATCCCTCCGCGGAGACCACTTCCCAACTCGAAGTTGATCAAGAAAAATGCCGCCAATTCAGGCTTCATCGAACACTTGGCCTGTTGTCACGCGCCTGAGTCCTGAATGCAAGAAGGGGCGCCCCCGGTGGGGGCGCCCCTTTCGCGTACCGGTCTACTGCCCTGCGGCTAGGCCGACTTCTCGTGCGGGCCCTGGTCCTTCGGGACGATGCGGGGGACCAGCGTCGGGTTGACGTTGGAGCGGACGACGTCCGCCGTGATGACCACGCGGGCCACGTCCTTGCGGGACGGGACCTCGTACATCACCGACATCAGGACCTCTTCCATGATGGCGCGCAGGCCGCGCGCGCCCGTCTGGCGCAGGATCGCCTGGTCCGCGATGGCCTCCAGCGCCTCGCGCTCGAAGTCCAGCTCCACGCCATCGAGCTCGAACAGGCGCTGGTACTGCTTCACCAGCGCGTTGCGCGGCTCGATCAGGATCTGGAGCAGGGCCTCGCGGTCCAGGTTGTGCACCGAGGTAAGGACGGGGAGGCGGCCGATGAACTCGGGGATCATCCCGAACTTCACCAGGTCCTCCGGCATGACCTCCTGGAACTGGTCGCTGGCCTCGATCTCGCGCTTCGAGCGGATCGTCGCCCCGAAGCCGATGCCCTTGGCGCCCGCGCGCGACTCGATGATCTTCTCCAGGCCGGCGAAGGCACCGCCCACGATGAAGAGCACGTTCGTCGTGTCGATCTGGATGAACTCCTGGTGCGGGTGCTTGCGGCCGCCCTGCGGGGGGACCGAAGCCGTCGTGCCTTCCAGGATCTTCAGGAGGGCCTGCTGCACGCCCTCGCCGCTCACGTCGCGCGTGATCGACGGGTTCTCGCTCTTGCGGGCGACCTTGTCGATCTCGTCGATGTAGATGATCCCGGTCTCGGCCTTCTTGACGTCGTAGTCGGCGGCCTGGATCAGCTTCAGCAGGATGTTCTCGACGTCCTCGCCGACGTACCCGGCCTCCGTCAGCGCCGTCGCGTCGGCGATGGCGAACGGGACGTTCAGCATGCGGGCCAGGGTCTGCGCCAGCAGCGTCTTGCCGGAGCCCGTGGGGCCCAGCAGCAGGATGTTGGACTTCGCGAGCTCGATCGCGTCGTCGCGGCCCTGCGCGCCGCCGTTCTCGCCGGCCTGGACCCGCTTGTAGTGGTTGTACACCGCTACCGAGAGCGCCTTCTTCGCCGGCTCCTGGCCGACGACGTAGCTCTCCAGGAACTCGTAGATCTCACGGGGCTTGGGGAGTTCCTCCCACCGGACCTCGGAGGTCTCCGCGAGCTCCTCCTCGATGATCTCGTTGCAGAGGTCGATGCACTCGTCGCAGATGTACACACCGGGTCCTGCGATGAGCTTCTTCACCTGCTTCTGGCTCTTTCCGCAGAACGAGCACTTGAGCAGGTCGCCGCCGTCACCGATGCGTGCCACGAGGTGCTTCCCCTTCGCCTGGGAGACGCCTGGTTCAGCGCTCCTGGTGCCTCATATCCGACGGTACCTTGCCGGGGGCCCCGTGCGGGGCCCCCTTGACGTGGTTCACATCCCGGAATCCGGTGGTGTGTCCCCGCCAACTGGCGGCAAGGATCAGAAATTGCTGCTCTTGCGGGTGGAGATGATCTGGTCGATCAGGCCGTACGCGAGGGCGTCCTCGGCCGTGAGGATCTTGTCGCGCTCGATGTCGTCGCGGATCTTCTCGATCGGCGTCGTCGAGTGCTTGGCCAGCATGGTCTCCAGCTGGTCGCGCATGCGCAGGATCTCGTTCGCGGCGATCTCCAGGTCGGAGAGCTGCTCACGGCCGGTGCCGCCGGAGGGCTGGTGGATCAGCACGCGGGCGTTCGGCAGGGCCATGCGCTTGCCGGGGGTGCCGGCGGCGAGCAGCACGGCGGCGGCGGAGGCCGCCTGGCCCATGCAGACCGTCTGGATGTCCGGCTTCACGAACTGCATCGTGTCGTAGATCGCCGTCAGCGCGGTGAACGAGCCGCCGGGGCTGTTGATGTAGATCGAGATGTCGCGGTCCGGGTCCATCGACTCCAGGCACAGCAGCTGCGCCATGACGTCGTTGGCCGAGGCGTCGTCGATCTGAACGCCGAGGAAGATCACGCGCTCTTCGAAGAGCTTCGCGTACGGGTCGTACTCGCGCACGCCCTGCGAGGTGCGCTCGACGAAGCGCGGGATGACGTAGCGGTTGTCCACCTGCGGGCCGGAGTAGAGGCCGCTCGCGGAGAAGTTGTTCTGCATCTGGGTGTTCACCATCCTGGTGGCGTTCTGCGGGCTGTCGACTGCTGGGTACTGGCGGTGGTTACCGGGATCAGGCCCCGGTGCCGCCGCCGCCCGGAACGTTGGACGCGGCCGAGATGATCTCGTCGATGAGGCCGTACTCCTTGGCCTCCTCGGAGGTGAACCAGCGGTCGCGGTCACCGTCGCGGATGATCGCCTCGACGGTCTGGCCCGAGTGGAACGCGGTGATCTCGGCCATCCGCTGCTTGGTGCGCAGCAGGTACTGGGCCTGGATCTTGATGTCCGACGCGGTGCCACCGATGCCGGCGGAGCCCTGGTGCATCAGGATGTCGGTGTTCGGCAGGGCGAAGCGCTTGCCCTTGGCGCCACCGGTGAGGAGGAACTGCCCCATCGAGGCCGCCATGCCCATGCCGATGGTCACGACGTCGTTGGGGATGTACTGCATGGTGTCGTAGACGGCCATGCCGGCCGTCACCGAGCCACCGGGGCTGTTGATGTAGAGGTAGATGTCCTTCTCCGGCTCGGCGGCCAGGAGCAGGAGCTGCGCGGTGATCTTGTTCGCGATGTCGTCGTCGACCTGCTGACCGAGGAAGATGATTCGCTCGCCGAGCAGCCGGTTGTAGACATGGTCGCCGAGGCCGCCACCGATGGACGGCTCACCCGCGGCGTAAGGCTTCAGATTCGTCACGTATCCACCTGCTCGTCTCCGACGGCCATGTGCCGTCTCAGCGTCTCGTTCTGGGGCGCGGTCCGGCCGGAGCGGACGGGTCCGCCGGCGCCCGGGTACTCACGTGCCCTCGTATTCATGGACCCTAACGCGCAGGTCGGACAACGCCATCCCGCTTCCCGAACTGTTCGCTCGGAGCGCAAGCTCCGGGGGCCGTGCGGGGACCGTGCCGCGGCCATGCCGAAGGGCCCGGACGCGGCTGCGTCCGGGCCCTTCGGGGCACTCCTCGGCGGGCTCGGCCCGGGATGTCACCCGGCCTCGCCCGAGGTGTTACTTGGCCTCGTCGGCCTTGACCTCGTCGTCGCCGTCAACGGCGGCCTCGACGGCCTCGGCAGCCGTCTCGACCTCGTCCTCGTCGTCGGAGAGGTCGACGACCTCACCGTTGGTGTCGACGACCTTGGCGGCCTCGACGACGACCGCGAGGGCCTTGCCGCGCGCGACCTCGCCGACCAGCATCGGGACCTGGCCGCCCTCGACGACCGCCTGGGCGAACTGGTCGGGGGACATGCCGGAGGACTGGGCACGGCGCATGAGGTGCTCGGTGAGCTCCTCCTGGTTGACGCCCAGCTTCTCCTTGTTGACCAGGGCGTCCAGGACGAACTGGGTCTTGATGCCCTTGATCGCCTGCTCCTTGGTCTCGGCGTCGAACTCCTCGACCGTCTTGCCCTGGAACTCCAGGTACTTCGCCAGGTCCAGGCCCATCTGGCCGAGCTGGTGGTGCTCCAGGTTGTGCTTGCGGGTGTTGACCTCGTCCTCGAGGAGCTTCTCGGGGATCGGCACCTCGACGAGCTCCAGCAGCTTCTCCAGGACGCGCTCCTGGGCCTGCGTGGCCTGGTCGTACTGCTTCATGTTCTCGAGGCGCTTGCGGCTGTCGGCCTTGAGCTCCTCGAGGGTGTCGAACTCGCTGGCCATCTGGGCGAACTCGTCGTCCAGCTCCGGGAGCTCCTTGGCGGAGACCTTGGTGACCTTGACGGTGACCTCGGCGTCCTTGCCCTCGGCGGAGCCGCCCTTCAGCTGCGAGGTGAAGGTGGCCTCGCCGCCGGCCTCGAGGCCGGTGACGGCCTCGTCGATGCCCTCGAGCAGCTCGCCCGAGCCGATGGTGTAGGAGACGTCGGAGGCGACGCCGTCGGGCAGCACCTCGCCGTCGACCTTGGCCTCGAGGTCGATGGTGACGACGTCACCCTCGGCGGCGGCGCGCTCGACGTCCTTGGTGGACGCGAAGCGGTTGCGCAGCTGCTCGACCGACTTCTCGATGTCCTCGTCGGAGACCTCGATGGCGTCGACCTCGACCTCGATGCCGGAGTAGTCCGGGATCTCGATCTCGGGGCGCACGTCGACCTCGGCGGTGAAGGCCAGCAGCTCGCCGTCCTTCAGCTCGGTGATGTCGACCTCGGGCTGGCCCAGCGGGTTCAGGTCGGCCTCGTTGACGGCCTCGGTGTAGAACTTCGGGAGGGCGTCGTTGACGGCCTCCTCCAGCACCGCACCGCGGCCGAAGCGCTGGTCGATGACGCGGGCCGGGATCTTGCCCTTGCGGAAGCCCTTCACCGTGACCTGCTGGTTGATCTTCTTGTACGCCGCGTCGAGGCTGTCCTTGAGCTCCTCGAAGGGCACCTCAACAGTGAGCCGAACCCGCGTCGGGTTCAGGGTCTCAACGGCGCTCTTCACGGTTCGGTCTCCTTGTGGCTGACTGCTTGGGGATCTGCCGTCTCGCTGGAATCAGCGGCCCGGCGGACTTCGGCCCGGTACATCAGACACACGGGCACGCAGCTTGCATAGTAGCCGCAAGCGGCAATCAGCCCACAACGCGATCTTGCGGTGGGCCGCCAGTGGTCGGGGTGGCCGGATTCGAACCGACGACCTTCCGCTCCCAAAGCGGACGCGCTACCAAGCTGCGCCACACCCCGTCGGTGCGACACGTAGGGTACATGCCCGGAGACCCTCTGATGCGCGGTGTTTCCCGAGCCGTTTCGGACGGAGGGCGGCGCGGACACGGAATGTGGTGTGCGCACGGCCGGAACGACCCGCTAGGATGCTGTCCGTGCCACGGTCCCCGGACCTGCGGCGCACGCAATGCGGGCGTAGCTCAATGGTAGAGCCCTAGTCTTCCAAACTAGCTACGCGGGTTCGATTCCCGTCGCCCGCTCTCAGTGCCGAAGGGCCAGGTCAGAGGACATCTCCTCGACCTGGCCCTTGGTCGTTCCCGGGGTGCGCGGGCGGGCGGTTGGCGTGGCGGCATGAACGAACCGCTGATCAAGGTGCAGAGCTCCGTCGGCGAGGCTCACGTCAAGGCCGACGCGGAACGGCTTCGCGTCCTCGCGGAACGGTTGTCGGAGCTCGCCGGCTCCGGCGTACGGGACGGGCACCACCTGCACTTCGACGCGGGCGTTGACCTTGAGGACGGCTCGTCCGGGCTCGTGCCGGACCAGCGGGCGGCGGGGCAGCCGCTTTCCGCCACCCGTCCGTGCCCGTGTGGTGGCCGAAGAGGAGGTCGGCGAGGTCGTCCGGCGCGTCGGTGAGCGCGTAGGCCGGTTTTGGACCATGTGGTGGGCGGCAATGCGCCGGGGCCCTCGCGGAGCGCGTCCTCGGCTCGTCGTTTGCCAGGCGCCTCGCCTGGTCGGCGGGGTGGTTCGGGCCGTCGGAGTCACCGCTCGTGCCGCCAGGCCGGCGCATGCGCCATCAGCCGCATCAACCGGGCCCGGGCGGCGGGCGGGACGCTCAGAGCTTGATGTTCGCAATCATCGTCGCAAGGGAGTTGAGGAAACGGTTCACGTCGTCCGCGATCGAGCTGGACGCCAGGAAGAAGCCGAAGAGGGCCGCGACGATGGCGGGGCCCGTCTTGATGTGGTTGCCGCGGATCAGCACCACCAGGATGACCGCCAACAGAACCACCACTGACAGCGAAATGGCCACTACTGATCACACCTTCGGTCGTCCCCTGGTCGGCCGGGGGCGCACGGCCGAGAATGCCCCCACATGGACCATCCTCCCACCAACGGGCCACGGTCATACGCCCCGTGACGAAAGGCCATGGTTCCGTTTTCGCCAACCGTCGCGGGCGACGGGGTTCAGGGGGCCGAAAGGCCCAAGAGGGAACGGACATACGCATACTTCGCGGACAGCCGGTCGCGGGTGGGAGTGTCCAGTACGGAGAGGCGTACGGGGTCGGCGTTGTGCGCGAGGTCGGCTTCCTTGACCAGCAGGGCGCCCGGCGTGGCCAGGATGCGGGCCGCGTACTGCTCGACCGGCTCGCCGGGGCGCTTGGTGACGGCGAGGACCATGTCCTTCACGGACTGCGGGAGAGCGGCGGAATCCAGCCACGTGAGGCTGAGCGCCTCGTCCTCGATCGCGTCGTGCAGCCAGGCCGCCGCCTGCTGTTCGGGGGTTCCGCCGCGTACGCGCACGCCCTCGGCGACGGCCGCGAGGTGCTCGGCATACGGCCTCCCGGCCTTGTCTGTCTGGCCCTCGTGCGCATCGCGCGCCAGGGCCTCGACCTCCAGGAGGGTCAGGGGACTGCTCGTCATGCGATCTCCCTCGCTGCCGTGCGCAGGGCCCGGGCGGCCCGCTGGACGTCCGCGTGCGTCGTACGCCAGTTGGAGAACGCTGCGCGCAGTCCGGCGGTTCCCTCGTGGACGGTGGGGGTGACGAACACCTCGGCGGCCACCGCCTCGCGCAGGGCGGTCAGACGGGCCGGATCGGGGTTGTCGGTGAGGGTGAAGCAGACGACGTTGAGGCGGACCGGGGCGAGGAGGGTGAAGGCGGGGTCCTCCGCCAGGGCCGCGCCGAGGGAGCGGGCGCCGGTGATGTTGCGCTCGACGATCTCCCGGTGGCCCTGGCGGCCGTAGGCGCGCAGCGTGAACCAGGCGGCGAGGGCGCGCAGCCGATGGGAGTTCTCCGGGGTGAGGTGGACGAGGTCGGGGTGCTCGCCGAGGGGGCCGAGGTAGGCGGCGGCGTTCTGGAACACGCGAGCCTGCAGGTCGCGTCGGCGGGTGAACTGGACGGCGCTGTCGTAGGGGACGTTGAGCCATTTGTGGAGGTCGACGCAGAGGGAATCGGAGGCATCGAGCCCTACGGCGAGGTGCGCGTGGTCCGGGGAGAGCGCGGCGAAGGCGCCGAAGGCGGCGTCGGTGTGCAGCCAGAAGTCGTGGCGGGCGCGGAGGGCGGCGATGGCGGGGACGTCGTCGAAGTCGACGGTGTCGACGGTGCCCGCGTTGGCGACGACGACCGCCGGTCCGGGGGTGTCGGCCAGTGCCCGGTCCAGGGCGGCGGGGTCCACGGCCTCGCGGCCGGGCAGGGTCGGGACGCGCACGAGGGAGTTGCGGCCGAGGCCGAGGACGGAGAGGGCCTTGGCGATGGAGGAGTGCGGGGCTCCGGAGAGGACGCGGACCGGGCCGAGGGCGCCGGCGCCGTCGTCGGCCGGGGACACGCCGAGGCGTTCGCCGAGCCACTCGCGGGCGATGGCGAGGCCGGTGGTGTTGGACATGGTGGCGCCGCTGACGAAGGTGCCGGTGTGGGCGTCGGAGAGGCCGAACAGCTCGCGCAGCCAGCCCACGGTCTCGCGTTCGAGGTCCTGGCCGGCGCGGTCCATGGAGGAGTTGGAGTTCTGGTCGTGGGCGGCGGTGAGCCAGTCCCCGGCGAGCGCCGCGGGAGTGGCGCCGCCGGTGACGAAGCCGAAGTAGCGGGGGCCGGCGGAGGCGGAGAGCCGCGGCTCCCAGCGGGCGCGGAACGCCGCGAGGGCGGCCTCCGCGCCGCGGCCCCGCTCCGGTAGGGGTTCGGGGTCGGCCGGCTTCGCCATATCCGGTACGACGGCGCGTTCGTCGAGGGTGGCGAGCGCTTCGGCGGCGGCGCGGCGGGTGGCGTCGAGCAGGTCGGGGAGCCGTGCGAGGTCGGCGGCGAGCGTGCGGTCCATGGGGGCACGGTAGGGCCCGCGCGGGCCCGCGCGGGCCAGCCAATCGGGGGCGAGTGGCCCGCCCGCGCCCCGTAGGGGACGTCGTAGGCTCGGCGGATGATCGCGGAGCGGGGGCTACGGCAGGTGCGGTGGATGCAGCGGGCGCGGCGGGTTCAGCGGGCGCGAGGGGTGCGGCAGGTGCACGGGGCGGCGCGGCAGGTGCACGGGGCGCGGCCGGTTCAACGGGCGCACGGGATGCGGCAGGCGCACGGGGCGCGGCGGGCTCAGTGGGTGCGGGGCGTCGTCGGGGGCGTACTGGCCTTGGGGATGCTCGCGGGGGCCGCGGGCTGCGGTATGCCGCCGGCGCCGCCCGCCGCGCCCGGGCCGACCTCCGGGCCGCACGGCCGCTCCGCCCAGCCGGGTACGGAGCCGGACGCGACGCCCGGCACGGGAGCGGCGCCGAACCGCGGCGCGCCCGTGCCCGGGACGACGCCGGACCGGGCGTGTCCCGAGGGCGGGGTACGGCTGGTCGAGACGGGCGGGGACGCGGCGATGGGTCTGCGGGTGGAGGGCTTCCAGCTGGTCAACTGCGGTATGCAGGCGTACGTGCTGGAGGGCTACCCGGGGGTGTCGCTGCGGGACGGCCGCAACGATCCGGTGGAGGTCGCGGTGGTGCACGGCACGGCTGGGATCACCACGGGGGTGCCGGACATCGAGGCGGCGCCGCAGCGGGTGACGCTGGCGCCCGGGCAGGCGGCGGCGTGGTCGGTGGTGTGGCGCAACCTCGTCACCGACTCGACGGTGCCGGCCACGACGGTCGCGGTCATGGAGATCGAGCCCCGGCCCGGAGCGCCCCGGCTGTGGCTGCGGCTCGCCCGGCCGTTCGACCTCGGGAACACGGGGAAACTCGGGATCGGCCCGTGGACGGCGGTCACCCGGTGATCGTCTGGCTCAACGGGCCGTTCGGCGGCGGCAAGACCCAGACGGCCTACGAGTTGCGCCGCCGGCTGCCGGGAAGCGTCGTGTGCGATCCGGAGCACATCGGGTTCGGGCTGCACCGGATGCTGCCGCCCGCCCTCCGCGGTGACTTCCAGGACCTGGCGGCGTGGCGCCAGGGCGTGTTCGAGGTACTGGACCTCGCGGCCCGGCGGCATCCGGGGGTGCTGCTGGTGCCGATGACCGTCACGGAGCCGGCCTATTTCGCGGAGACCGTGGGGCGACTGCGGGAACGGGGCCACGACGTACGGCACTTCGCGCTGCTGGCGGAGCGGGCGACTGTACTGCGGCGGCTGCGCGAGCGGGGGCTGGGGCGTGGACCGAAGCGGGAGAGCTTCGCGGTGTCCCGCCTCGACGGGTGCCTGGAGGCGCTGCGTGCGCCGGAGTTCGCGCAGCACCTGGCCACCGACCGGCTGACCGTGTCCCAGGTGGCGGGCAGAGTGGCCGCCTCGGCCGGCCTGGACCTCGCTCCGGACACGGACGGCCCGCTCCGGGGCCGGATCCGCCGCGCGGTGGTCGGCGTACGGCACATCCGCTTCGACTAGGGGCTCCGCCGGGCACACCCATGGGTGTCTCTCCGGTCAGGCCGGGCTCGCGGCGGTGCCGCGGGCCGGGAGGGACGTCATGCGGGCGGCCACGGTCGTGGCGGAGCTGCGGGGCAAGCGGTCCGAGATCCGGCCCTCGGCGAGGAAGAGGACCTGGTCGGCATGGGCGGCGGCGGCCGGGGCGTGGGTGACCATGACGATGGCGGCGCCCAGGGAGTCGAGGGCGGCGGTCGGGGCGTCGGCGGGCCGCTCCCCCGCCGGGAGTGTTGGCGTCCACGCGCCCGCGCCGTCGCCGCAGTCCCAGCACAGTGCCATGGTGTGACGCCTCTCGCCGCCGTCCTGATCGTGGCTGCGACGCCACAGATCACGGTGGGGCAGCGGCCATGGAGCGTGGCGTCCGCGGGGGGGGGCAGGACACCGTCAGGGGGAGCGGCGGATGAGGAGGAGGGCGCGGTCGTCGTTGACGTCCTTGGCGACCTTCTCGATCAGGTGCCAGGCCGCGCCGTCCCAGCCGGCGGAGACGTAGCGGTCGGCTTCGCCGGTGAGGCGGTCGATGCCTTCGCTGATCTCCCGGTCGGCGGTCTCGACGAGGCCGTCGGTGAAGAGCATCAGGACGTCGCCGCGGCGGAGACTGCCACGGGCGGGGGTGAACTCGGCGCCGTCGTAGACGCCGAGCAGCGGGCCTTCGCCGGACTTCTCCTGCCAGCGGCCGGTACCGGCGCAGAGCTGGAGGGCGGGGAGGTGGCCGGCCGAGAGGAGTTCGTAGTCGCCGGTCTCCAGGTCCAGGACGAGGTGGATGGAGGTGGCGAAGCCCTCGTCCCAGTCCTGGCGGAGCAGGTAGCCGTTGGCGGCGGGCAGGAAGCCGTGCGGTGGCAGCGCGCCGAGCAGTCCGCCGAAGGCGCCGGACAGCAGCAGGGCCCGGGAGCCCGCTTCCATGCCCTTGCCGGAGACGTCGGTCAGGACGATCTCCAGGGTCCGGCCGCCGTTGGTGCGCGCGGCGACGACGAAGTCACCGGAGAAGGACTGGCCGCCCGCGGGGCGCAGGGCCATCTCGCGGTGCCAGCCGCGCGGCAGGCCGGGCAGTTTGCTCTGCACGCGGATGCGTTCGCGCAGGTCGAAGAGCATGGTGCCGCCGCGCCGCCAGGGCACGCCGACGCGGCTGCGGAACTGTGCGATGACCAGTCCGAAGAACCCGCAGGCCGCGACGACCAGCACGGTGCCGGGGGTGACGCGGGCCGGACCCTGGGTGTACGGGCCGAGTACGAGGGCCTCGACGATCAGTGCGGCCGCGGAGGCGGCGTACAGGGCGAGGAGGCTGGCGGGGCGCAGCAGGAGGCCGCCGGCGACGATCGGCAGGACGAGCGCGGACGGCGAGAACCAGACCGGCAGCATCAGCGTGCCGCAGGCTATGGCGGGGACGGTGAGCAGCAGCCCGATGAAGGCGAGCCAGTCGGAGGCGTCGCCGCGGAAGTAGTCGACGGCGGATTTGCGCAGGGCGGTGCGGCCCCGGTGCGACCGCATGCGCATCCGGGCCAGAAGGGTCTCCACGCGTGCTCCGGCCATTGCTTCGGGACCCTATCCATCCTGGCTGTCAATGCGCAGGGGTACCCCCGGACCCGGGGCCCGGCGGCGCCCGAAAACCCTTCGAGTGCGACGCAAAGGCCGGGTGGGAATGGTGGTACGGATCTTGATATGCGCCCTTTGTACCAAGACGAGCGTGATACCTGGTCGATCATCCGGAACTGGCGTTCGGCGGGGTCGGCCGCCGGCGGATCGCGGCCGCGGCACTCCCTAGCGGGCCTGGCAGGTGGGGCACCAGAAGAGGTTGCGGGCGGCGAGACCGGCGGTGCGGATCTCGCCACCGCAGATGTGGCAGGGCATGTTCGCCCTCCGGTAGACGTACACCTCGCCGCCGTGGTCGTCCACCCGTGGCGGCCGGCCCATCGCTTCGGGGAGGTGCTCGTCGCGGACGGTGTCGATGCGGTTGTGGCGCACGCCTTGGCGCATCAGGGCGGCCAGGTCGGCCCACACGGCGTCCCACTCGGCGCGGGTGAGGTCCTTGCCCGGGCGGTACGGGTCGATGCCGTGCCGGAAGAGGACCTCGGCGCGGTAGACGTTGCCGACGCCCGCGACGACCTTCTGGTCCATGAGGAGCGCGGCGACGGTGGTGCGGGAGCGGGAGATACGGGCCCACGCGCGGTCGGGGTCGTCGGCCGGGCGCAGCGGGTCCGGGCCGAGCCGTGCGCTTATCGCGCCCTTCTCCGCGTCGGTGATCCACGCGCAGGTGGTCGGGCCGCGCAGGTCGGAGAAGTACCGGTCGTTGGCCAGGCGCAGCCGGACGGTGTCGGTGGCCGGCGGGGCGGGCGCGGGGCCGACCGCGTACTTGCCGAAGAGTCCGAGGTGGATGTGGATCCACCCGCTCGCCTCGAACCCCAGGAAGAGGTGCTTGCCGTGGGCGTCGACGCCGTCGAGGACGCGCCCGTCGAGAAGGGCGGCGCTCTCGGCGAACCTGCCCTGGGGGCTGCTGACGGCGACCGGCCACCCGGCGAACCGCTCCAGGTGGTCCTCGGCGAGGCGGTGGATCGTATGCCCCTCGGGCACGGCGAACTCCTGGGGAGAATGAAAACGGCCATGCCGCCCCCGTGAGGGAGCGGCACGGCCGGAAGCGGATCAGCCCTGCGGGTGGTGGGCAGGGATCGGGGGGAGCTCGCCGGTCTGCTCGTAGGCGGAGAGCATGTCGATGCGGCGGGTGTGGCGCTCCTCGTCGGAGTACGGGGTCGCCAGGAAGGCCTCGATGAAGCTGACGGCCTCGTCCTGCGTGTGCATGCGGCCGCCGACGGAGATGACGTTGGCGTTGTTGTGCTCACGGCCGAGCTGGGCGGTCTGGACGCTCCAGGCCAGGATGGCGCGGACGCCCTTGACCTTGTTCGCGGCGATCTGCTCGCCGTTGCCGGAGCCGCCGATCACGATGCCGAGGCTGCCCTCGTCCGCGGCGGTCCGCTCCGCGGCGCGGAGGCAGAAGGGCGGGTAGTCGTCCACGGCGTCGTAGATGTGGGGGCCACAGTCGACGGGCTCGTGGCCGTTGTTCTTGAGCCAGTCCACGAGGTGGTTCTTGAGCTCAAAGCCGGCATGGTCGGATCCGAGGTACACGCGCATGTGACGAGTGTGGCACGGGGAGCCCCGACGACCCGCAGCGGGTGTCGCGTAAGTCACTTCTAAAGCTCAAGTAAACCCAAAGAACGCAGATGGGACACGGCAGGACGCGGATCCTGGACGTTCGCCCCAAGGCAACGATCCGGATTGAGGTCTTCCGTCCTGCGTTCATCTCAGGTTTGAATGCCGGGGCTCGCAACCCGAGAACCTAAGGATCCGTCCATGAGTTCCACGACGACCCTTCAGAAGGCAGGCGACCCCACCGGCAACTCCGGTGAAGGTCTGCCCTCCGACGGTCTGAAGGCCGGTCTCAAGAACCGCCACCTGTCCATGATCGCCATCGGCGGCGTCATCGGAGCCGGTCTCTTCGTCGGCTCCGGTGGCGGCATCGCCAAGGCCGGCCCCGCCATCCTGATCTCCTACGCGCTGGTCGGCGCGATGGTCGTCTTCGTGATGCGCATGCTCGGCGAGATGGCTGCCGCCAGCCCGAACTCGGGCTCGTTCTCCGCCTACGCCGACCGGGCGCTCGGCCGCTGGGCCGGCTTCTCCATCGGCTGGCTCTACTGGTTCTTCTGGGTCGTCGTCCTCGCCGTGGAGGCCACCGCCGGTGCCGCCATCCTGGAGAGCTGGATACCGGCCGTTCCGCAGTGGGCCTGGGCGCTGATCGTGATGGCGGTGCTGACCGCCACCAACCTCGGCTCGGTCGCCTCCTACGGTGAGTTCGAGTTCTGGTTCGCGGGCATCAAGGTCGTCGCCATCGGCGCCTTCGTCGTCATCGGCATGCTGGCCGTCTTCGGCGTCCTGCCGGGCTCCGACAACCCGGGTGCGGGCTTTGCCCACCTGACCGACGCCGGCGGCTTCTTCCCCAACGGCTACGGCGCCGTCCTCACCGGTGTGCTGATGGTCGTCTTCTCCTTCATGGGCAGCGAGATCGTCACCCTCGCCGCCGGCGAGTCGGAGAACCCCCGCAAGGCGGTCACGCAGGCCACCAACTCCGTCATCTGGCGCATCGGCGTCTTCTACCTCGGCTCGATCTTCATCGTGCTGACGCTGCTCCCCTGGAACGACAAGTCGATCACCGAGAAGGGCTCGTACGTCGCCGCCCTCGACTCGATCGGCATCGCGCACGCCGGCACGATCATGGAGGTCATCGTCCTGACCGCCGTGCTGTCCTGCCTGAACTCGGGCCTCTACACCGCCTCCCGCATGGCCTTCTCGCTCGGTGAGCGCGGCGACGCCCCCAAGGCGTTCGCCAAGGTCAACAAGAACGGTGTGCCGGTCGCCGCGATCCTGGGCTCCACGGTCTTCGGCTTCGTCGCCGTCTACTTCAACTACGCGTTCAAGGACACGGTCTTCAACTTCCTCCTGAACTCCTCCGGCGCCATCGCGCTCTTCGTGTGGCTGGTGATCTGCTTCACCCAGCTGAAGATGCGCGGGATCCTGGTCCGCGAGGCCCCGGAGAAGCTGACCGTGAAGATGTGGCTCTTCCCGTGGCTGACCTGGGCCACCGCCGCTCTGATCATGTTCGTGATCGGCTACATGTTCGTGGACGACGCCAACCGCGAGGTGGTCACCCTGTCCACCCTCGTCGCCGGCGCGGTCGTGGCCGTCGGTGTGGTCCTGGACTTCCGCCGCAAGCGGGCCGCCGTCCAGGGCTGACCGCCCCGGAGAAGTCCCGTACGTACGCCGGAGCCCGGCCCGCCTCGTCAGGCGGGCCGGGCTCCGGCCGATACGGGGGCGGGCGTCAGCCGCGGCGGCCCAGCAGCTTCCAGGCAGCCGGCAGGGCGCCCATCGCGAGGGCCGCCTTGAGGGCGTCGCCGATCAGGAACGGGGTCAGGCCCGCCGCGACGGCGGCGCCCAGGGACATCCCGGTGGCGGCCATGAGGTACGGCACGCCCACCGCGTAGATCACCGCGGAGCCGAGCGCCATCGTGCCCGCCGTACGCAGGACCGAGCGGTCGGCGCCGCGCCGCGCGAGGGCGCCGACGACGGTGGCGGCGAGCAGCATGCCGAGCACGTACCCGAAGGAGGCGCCGCCGGCGCCGGAGGTGCCGCCCGCGAACCACGGCACGCCGGCCATGCCGACCAGGGCGTACAGCGCCAGCGCGAGGAAGCCGCGGCGGGCGCCGAAGGCGGTGCCGACGAGCAGCGCGGCGAAGGTCTGGCCCGTGACGGGGACCGGGGAGCCGGGGACGGGCACCGCGATCTGCGCGGCGATCCCGGTCAGGGCGGCACCGCCGACGACGAGCGCGATGTCGCGCACGCGGCTCGCGGGCAGCAGGTCGGCGAGGACGGCGCCGGGCCGGAGGGAGACGGAAGCAGTGCTCATGAGGGGGCTCCGCGAGGTGGTGGGGGTGGGGACGATCACCGACGTTAGTGCGCGGCCCGGGGCCGCCCCACCGCCGCCCGGAACAAAGCCCCGCTCCCTGCGTTGGTGGGGATCGAACAAAGCCCACTCCCTCGACCCGCTCGACGTGATCCTCGTCACGAGCAACATCCGACAACACGTCCGTTTTGCACGGACGGCCGCCGCTCAGCAAGACTGTTGGATCCCGCCAAGGCAAGGCGGAGTCCCCACCACCGCTGGGCCGAACGAGAGTACGAGCACTCCTCATGCGTGAGCGCCTGTCAGAAGCACCTCCCCCGATGGGTGACCTGCCCTCGGAACCCCTCAGCCACAGCCTCAAGCAGCGCCACCTGACCATGCTGGGGCTCGGCGGCGTGATCGGCGCCGGCCTCTTCGTCGGCTCCGGCGCCGGCATCGGCATCGCCGGTCCCGCGATCATCTGCTCCTACCTCCTCGCCGGCGTCCTCGCGATGCTGGTGATGCGCGCGCTCGGCGAGATGTCGGCCGCGATGCCCGCCTCGGGCTCCTTCTCCGTCTACGCGGAGCGGGCCCTCGGCCGCTGGGCCGGATTCTCGGCGGGCTGGCTGTACTGGTTCCTGCTGGTCGTGGTGCTGGCGGTGGAGGCCACCGGCGCCGCGAAGATCGCGAACGGCTGGCTGCCCGCGGTCGACCAGTGGATCTGGGTGCTGCTGTTCATGGTGGTCTTCACCGTGAGCAACCTGGCCGCGGTGAAGAACTTCGGCGAGTTCGAGTTCTGGTTCGCCGCCCTCAAGGTCGGCGCGATCGTGCTCTTCCTGATCCTCGGCACCCTCGCGATCTTCGGCGTGCTCCCGGACACGGATCCGGTCGGCACGGCCAACCTCACCGGGCACGGCGGCTTCTTCCCCGAGGGCCTCGGCGGCGTGGTCGCCGGCATGCTCGCCGTCATCTTCGCCTTCGGCGGCCTGGAGGTCGTCACCATCGCGGCCGCCGAGTCCGACGACCCGGCCCGGTCGGTGTCCCGCGCGGTGCGCAGCGCCGTGTGGCGCATCCTCTTCTTCTACGTGGGCTCGATGGTGGTCATCGTGACCCTGCTGCCGTGGGACTCGCTGGAGCCGGGTCAGAGCCCGTACGTCGCCGTCCTCGACTCCATCGGCATCCCGGCGGCCGGCCAGATCATGAACATCGTGGTGTTCGTGGCCCTGCTGTCGGCGCTCAACGCGAACCTGTACGGGTCCTCGCGCATGGTGTTCTCGCTGGCCGAGCGCGGCGAGGCGCCGAGGGGGCTGCTGAAGGTCTCGGGCGGCGGGGTGCCGCGCCGGGCGGTGTTCGCGTCGGTGGCCTTCGGCTTCGTCTCGGTGGTGCTCAACCTGCTGTGGCCGGACACGATCTTCCTCTACATGCTCAACGCGGTCGGCGCCGTCCTGCTGTTCGTGTGGGCGCTGATCGCCGTCTCACAGCTGAAGCTGCGCCGCCGGATCGAGCGGGACATGCCCGAGCGGCTGACCCTGCCGATGTGGCTGTTCCCGTACGCCACCTGGGCCGCGCTGGCCGGGATGGCGGCGGTCCTGGTCCTGATGCTGTTCGACGACTCCGCGCGGCCGCAGCTGCTGTGGTCGACGGGCGCGGCCCTGCTGGTCCTCGTGGTCGCCTTCGCGCGTGAGCGGCGGACCCCGAAGTCCTGACCGCCCGCCGGTCCACGGCCAGGGCCAGGGCCACGCTCCGCGCGAAGGCCCCCGCGCACCCGGCGCGGGGGCCTTCCGCGCGTCAGGTGCGCAGGTAAGAGGCTCCGTTGACGTCGAGCACGGTGCCCGAGCTCCAGCGCGCCGCGGGCGAGGCCAGGTGCAGCACGGCGGCGGCGACCTCCTGCGGCGTGCCGACCCGGCCGAAGGGGCTCTGCGCCCGGATCCGCTCGCCCTCCTCCCCTTCGAGCCGCCCGGCGACCCGTTCCGTGGCCACGAAACCGGGGGCCACGGAGGCCACGGCGATGCCGTGCGGGGCCAGGGAGACGGCGAGGGACTGGCCGAGCGCGTGCAGGGCCGCCTTGGTGGCACCGTAGGCGGGGTGGTCGGGCTCGCCCCGGAACGCCCCGCGCGAGCCGATGTTGACGACGCGGCCCTCCCGCCGGCCGTCGATCATGCGGCGGGCGACGCGGTGGGTGAGGTTGGCCGGGGCGAAGAGGTTGACGGCGGCCGTCTGCCGCCAGGCCTCCTGCCAGTCGGCGTAGGAGGTGGTGGGCAGCGGGTGCGCGAGCATCACGGCGGCGTTGTTCACGAGGACGTCGATGCCGCCGAGCGCCTCCTCGGTCTCGGCGGCGAGAGCCTCCACGCGGGCCGGATCGCCGAGGTCTCCACTGACGAGGACGTGCCCGTCGCCCGGCAGGTCCGCGAGGGTGCGCTCCGCGTCCGCCCGCCGGGCCGTGCAGTGCACCGCGACCCGGTCCCCCTGCTCGGCGAAGGCGGTGGCGATGGCCCGCCCGATCCCCCGGGAGGCCCCGGTGACGAGCACCCCCCGGCCCGTGGCGGCCAATTCCCTTATGCCGTGGTCCTTTCGGTCGTCCACCTGTCCCCCTGTCATGGCGTCACCCGCGTCCTGTCGGCAGCGTACGGGGATGATCACGGCCCGTCATCCGGCTGTCCGAATATCGGACTGTGAACGTCCGGTGACCGGACGCTCGGCACACTGGGGCCTGCTCCACCCCCGCACCGACAGGCATGCACCCCATGACCCACAGCATCACCGCCGCACCTCCCGAGCCGCCGCGGACCGACTCCGGTTCCCCTCTCGGCAACGGACTCAAGCAGCGCCACCTCTCGATGATCGCCCTCGGCGGTGTCATCGGCGCCGGACTCTTCGTCGGCTCCGGGGCCGGCATCGCGGCCGCAGGCCCCTCGATCGTGCTCGCCTACGCCGCGTCCGGACTGCTCGTGATGTTCGTGATGCGGATGCTCGGCGAGATGTCCGCCGCCAACCCCGCCTCCGGCTCCTTCTCGGTGCACGCCGAGCGGGCGATCGGCCCGTGGGCCGGTTTCACCGCGGGCTGGATGTTCTGGACGCTGCTGTGCGTGGGCGTGGCCATCGAGGCCATCGGCGCGGCGCACATCATGACGGGCTGGTTCCCGGGCACCCCGTCCTGGATGTGGGTGCTGGCCTTCATGGCGCTGTTCTGCGGCTCCAACCTGGCCGCGGTCTCGAACTTCGGCGAGTTCGAGTTCTGGTTCTCCGCCCTCAAGATCGGCGCCATCGGCCTCTTCCTCGGACTGGGCGTGCTGGCCGTCCTCGGCCTGCTGCCCGGCACCGGCGCCCCCGGCACCGCCAACCTGCTCCACGACGGCGGCTTCCTGCCGAACGGCGTCGACGGCCTGCTGGTCGGGCTGCTGGCGTCGGTCGTCGCGTACGGCGGACTGGAGACGGTCACCATCGCGGCCGCCGAGTCGGAGGACCCGGTCAAGGGCGTGGCCAAGGCCGTGCGGACCACCATGTGGCGCATCGCCGTCGTCTACGTCGGCTCCATGCTGGTCATCGTCACCCTGCTGCCGTGGAACGACCCGAAGGTCAGCGAGCAGGGTCCGTACGCGGCCACCCTGGAGCACCTGGGCATCCCGGCGGCCGGCGAGATCATGAACGTGGTCATCCTGATCGCCCTGCTGTCCGCGATGAACGCCAACATCTACGGCGCCTCGCGCATGGCCTACTCCCTCGTCTCCCGCGGGCAGGGCCCGAAGGCGCTGGGCAAGCTCACCGGCCGGGTGCCCCGCCGCGCGGTGCTCGCCTCCTGCGCCTTCGGCTTCGTCACCGTGCTGCTCTCCTACTGGTACCCGGACACCCTGTTCGCCTGGCTGCTGAACATGGTCGGCGGGGTCATCCTGATCGTCTGGGGCTTCATCGCCGTCTCGCAGTTCGTGCTGCGCCGCCGGCTGGAGCGCGAGGCGCCCGGGAAGCTGGTGGTGCGGATGTGGGGCTTCCCGTACCTGACCTGGGTGGCGCTGGCCGGGGTGGCCGCGGTCCTGGTGCTGATGGCGCTGGGCGAGGACACCCGGCTCCAGGTGGTCTTCACCGGCGGGCTCACCGCCGCCCTCGCCCTGACCGGCTGCGTGATGCAGCGGCGGGCGGCCGCCGCCGCCCGCTGACAGCCCCTGGACCGCAGGTGGGCCCCGTGCGTTCGCACGGGGCCCACCTGCGTTTCAGAGAGGTGACCCTTACGTGCGAGGTGGAATAGATGCCGCTACAGTGCAGTTGCGCATTAATTGCAATTAGCGATTGGCACGCCGAGGGGACCGGACAACACGCATGGCCATCTACACGCTTCCTGAGCTTCCGTACGACTACGCGGCGCTGGAGCCGGTGATCAACCCGCAGATCATCGAGCTGCACCACGACAAGCACCACGCGGCCTACGTCACGGGCGCCAACAACACGCTGGAGCAGCTGGCGGAGGCGCGCGACAAGGAGAACTGGGGCGCGCTCAACGGCCTTGAGAAGAACCTCGCGTTCCACCTCTCCGGCCACATCCTGCACAGCATCTACTGGCACAACATGGCGAGCCCGAAGACCGGTGAGGGCGGCGGCGAGCCCACCGCGGCCGACGGCCTGGGCGACCTGGCCGACGCGATCACCGAGTCCTTCGGCTCCTTCGCGAAGTTCAAGAAGCAGCTGACCTTCGCCTCCTCCGCGACCCAGGGCTCCGGCTGGGGCGTGCTCGCGTACGAGCCCGTCAGCGGCCGTCTGGTCGTCGAGCAGGTCTACGACCACCAGGGCAACGTCGGCGTGGCCAGCACCCCGATCCTGGTCTTCGACGCCTGGGAGCACGCCTTCTACCTGCAGTACAAGAACCAGAAGGTGGACTTCATCGAGGCGATGTGGAACGTCGTCAACTGGCAGGACGTGTCCAAGCGCTACGCCGACGCCAGGGCGAACACCCCGCTGCTGATCCCTGCCAAGGGCTGATCGCACCCATAGAACCCGTCCGCCTCGTGATCGTCTTCTCAACCTTCACCGGCGGGCGTGTCCAGCAGAAGACCCCCGTGAGGACGTGACTCACGGGGGTCTTCTGTGTCCGGTGCGGCCTGTGGACTACTCGAAGGACGGACCCTTGGTGCGGGTCCGCTTGATCTCGTAGAAGCCGGGGGTGGAGGCGACGAGCAGGGTGCCGTCCCACAGCCGTGCCGCGGCCTCGCCGCGCGGGGTCGGGGTGACGACCGGGCCGAAGAAGGCGACGTCGCCCTCGCCGTCGGCGCCCGGAACGGAGATCACCGGGGTGCCGACCTCCTGGCCGACCCGGTCGATGCCGTTGTTGTGGGAGGCGCGCAGCACCTCGTCGTACTCGTCGGAGTCGGCGTACGCGAGCAGCTCGGCCGGCAGGCCGACCTCGGCCAGCGCCTCGGCTATGACCTCGCGGGTCGGGCCCTTGTCCTCGTTGTGGATGCGGGTGCCGAGCGCGGTGTAGAGCTTGCCGGTGACCTCGTCGCCGTGCTTCTGCTGCGCGGCCGTCACCACGCGCACGGGGGCCCAGCCCTTGGGGCCGAGCAGCTCGCGGTAGACCTCGGGCAGCTCGTCGAGCTTGTTCTCGTTGAGGACGGCGAGGCTCATCACGTGCCAGCGCACCTCGACGTCGCGGACCTTCTCGACCTCCAGCATCCAACGGGACGTCATCCAGGCCCAAGGGCAGAGCGGGTCGAACCAGAAGTCGACCGGAGTCTTCTCGCGCACCTGGGTCTCGGTCATGTCTCTCCTCGGTGTCGGTCTCAGGCGGAAAAAGGCATCAACGGCGCATGTCCTCCGTGGCCAACCGGGACGCCGTCGCATGCATTCCCGTCGTGCGAGGATTCGGCCCAAGAACGCGATCACGCACGAAGGAGTGCAGGTGCCCGGAGAGAATCTGTCCCGCGAGGAGGCCCGCGAGCGGGCCGAGCTGCTGTCCGTCGACGCGTACGAGGTCGTCCTCGACATCCGGTCGGCGGTGGACGAGGCCGAGCCGGCCGACGGCCCGCGGACCTTCCGCTCGGTGACGACGATCCGCTTCCGCGCCGCGGTCCCGGGCGCTGCCACCTTCGCGGACCTGATCGCCCCTTCGGTCAACTCCGTGACCCTGAACGGGCGGGCGCTGGACGTGGCCGCCGCCTTCGACGGGGCCCGGATCGCCCTGGACGACCTGGCCTCCGAGAACGTCCTGGTGGTGGACGCGAACTGCGCGTACAGCCGCACGGGCGAGGGCCTGCACCGCTTCGTCGACCCGGAGGACGGCGAGGTCTACCTCTACACGCAGTACGAGCCGGCCGACGCCCGGCGGGTGTACGCGAACTTCGAGCAGCCCGACCTGAAGGCGCCCTACCGATTCGAGGTGACCGCGCCCGAGGGCTGGCAGGTGTGGAGCAACGGCGCCGAGGAGTCCCGCGAGGGGCAGACCCGCCGCTTCGCCGAGACCCCGCCGATCTCCACGTACATCACCTGCGTGGTGGCGGGCCCCTACCACTACGTGACGGACACCTACACGCGCGGGGACCTGACCATCCCGCTGGGCGCGATGTGCCGCAAGGGCCTGGCCAAGCACTTCGACGCGGACGACGTCTTCCTCGTCACCAAGCAGGGCTTCGACCTCTTCCACGAGATCTTCGACTACCCCTACCCCTTCGGGAAGTACGACCAGGCCTTCGTGCCGGAGTACAACCTGGGCGCCATGGAGAACCCGGGGATGGTGACCTTCCGGGAGGAGTACATCTTCCGCGGCAAGGTCACGCAGGCCTCGTACGAGCGGCGCGCGAACGTCATCCTGCACGAGATGGCGCACATGTGGTTCGGCGACCTGGTCACCATGAAGTGGTGGGACGACCTGTGGCTGAAGGAGTCCTTCGCGGACTTCATGGGCTCCTTCGGGCTCGTCGAGGCCACCCGCTTCGACCAGGCGTGGGTGACCTTCGCCAACAGCCGCAAGTCGTGGGCCTACCGCGCCGACCAGCTGCCGTCCACCCACCCGATCACGGCCGACATCCGTGACCTGGAGGACGCGAAGCTGAACTTCGACGGCATCACCTACGCCAAGGGCGCGGCCGTGCTCAAGCAGTTGGTCGCCTACGTCGGCCGGGAGGCGTTCCTGGAGGGCGCGCGCCGCTACTTCAAGGCGAACGCGTACGGGAACACCACCCTGGACGACCTGCTGTCGGTACTCGGCGAGGTGTCCGGACGGGACATGACCGAGTGGTCGCGGGCCTGGCTCCAGACGGCCGGCGTGAACGCGCTGACCCCGATGGTGACCTACGACGCCGCGGGGCGGATCACCGAGCTCGCGGTCGTCCAGGAGGGCGACGAACTGCGTCCGCACCGGGCCGGCGTCGGCCTGTACCGGCTGGAGCCGGACGGCGCGCTGGTCCGCTACGCGCGGGCCGAGGCGGACGTCGCCGGCGCCCGGTCGGTGATCGGGGAGCTGGTCGGGCAGGACCGGCCCGACCTGATCCTGGTCAACGACGAGGACCTCACCTACTGCAAGATCCGCTTCGACGAGGGTTCGCTGGCCACCCTGCGGGCGCACCTGGGTGACCTGACGGATCCGCTGGCGCGGGCGCTGAGCTGGTCGGCGCTGTGGAACCTGACGCGGGACGGCCTGATGCCGGCGCGCGACTTCGTCTCGCTGGTACTGGCGCACGCGGGCCGGGAGACGGACGTCGGCGTCCTGCAGATGCTGCACGCGCAGACGCAGACGGCGGTCACGCACTACGCGGCTCCGGACCGGCGCGAGCTGAGCGGCCGGGACCTGGCGGCGGGCGCGCTGCACGAGCTGCGGGTGGCGGAGCCGGGGTCGGAGCACCAGCTGACCTGGGCGCGCTTCTTCGCGGCGAGCGCGGCGACGGAGGGCGACTTCCAGCTGCTGCTGGGGCTGCTGGAGGGGTCGGCGCGGATCGACGGGCTGGAGGTGGACCAGGAGCTGCGCTGGGACTTCCTGCTGCCGCTGGCCGCGCACGGGGCGGTGGACGAGGGCGTCCTCGCCGCCGAACTGGCGCGCGACGACACCGCGTCGGGCAAGCGGCACCAGGTGCGCTGTCTCGCGGCGCGCCCCTCGCAGGCGGTGAAGGACCAGGCGTGGGCGGCGGTCGTCGAGTCGGACGCGCTGTCCAACGCGCTGGTGGAGGCGACGATCGCGGGCATGCAGCAGCCCTCGCAGCGGGGCCTGCTGGCAGCCCACGCCGGGCGCTACTTCGAGGTGATCGAGCGGGTGTGGTCGGACCGGTCGATCCAGATCGCGATGGACGTCGTGAAGGGGCTCTACCCCTCGCTCCAGGGCGACGCCGCCACGCTGGACGCCACGGACGCCTGGCTGGCGGCCCATGCCTCGGCTCCGCCGGCGCTGCGCCGCCTGGTGCTGGAGTCCCGCGACGACCTGGCCAGGGCCCTTGCCGCGCAGCGGTGCGACGCGGCGGCAGGCAACTAGCCCGAAGCGCCGCCGCCGGGGCTCCGCCCACGAACCCCGGTCCTCAAACGCCGGACGGGCTGAAAGATCCAGCCTGGCCGGCGTTTGAGGCGCGGGCTCTGGGGCGAAGCCCCAGTACCGGCGGCGCGCACCGGGTCCCCCGTACGGGCGCACCTCATCGGCAGTCGAACGCCCGTACTTTAGCCCCAGCTTGTCCGTATTTGTCGACAGGCGTGTAACAGGGGTTAGCAGGGCCATGGCCTCAGGGAATCACCGCGCCATGAACCACAACGCACCCCTCCCCCTCGCCCACCTCACCGGCAACCGCCCCCGCGTGCTGACCCTCGCACAGCTGCGCGAGCACGGCGTGAGCGCATCCGAGGCCGCCGAGCGGCCCTGGCGGCAGATCCTCCCCGGCGTGTTCCTGCTCCACTCCGGACCGCCCACCAGTGAGGAGCGGCTGCACGCCGCGCTGCTGTACGCGGGACGGCGCGGCGGGGGCGAGGTCATGATCACCGGGCTGGCGGCGCTGGCCCTGTACCGCTTCGCCTCCGCGCCCCCGCTGCTCGCCCTGTCGCACATCGACGTGCTGGTGCCGGGCACCCGGCGGCTGCGGTCCACCGGCGACGTGCGGATCGTGCGCGCGCGCACCGCGCCCCGGTCCCAGGAGGTCACCGGTCTGCCCGTGGCACCCGTCGCGCGGGCCGTCGCCGACGCCGTCGCGCAGCTGTCCGACGCCGGCGCCGTCCGCCGGCTGCTCAGCGAGGCCGTTCGCAGCGGCCACTGCGAACCGGCCGCGATCGTGCGGGAGCTGACGGTGGCCCGGCTGCTGAGCCGGCCCCATGTGGTGGACGCCGTCGAGGCCCTCCTCGCGGAGGGCCGGGCCAGGGCCGAGGACCGGCTGTACCACCTCGTACGCGGCTACGAGCTGCCCGCCCCCGTCTGGAACGTGGACCTTCGGATCCCCGGCGGCCCGCACCTCGGCGGGGTCGACGCGTACTGGCCCGAGCACTCCGTGGCCGTGGAGATCGACACCCGGACCCCGCGCCAGGAGGAGGACGAGGAGTGGTCCGAGTGCGTGCGCAAGCGGGAGACCCTGGAGCGGCTCGGGGTGACCGTCGTCCACATCACCCCGCGCAAGCTCCGTGACTGGCCCGAGCAGCAGGCCGCGGTCATCCGGACCGCCCTGACGGCCGCCGACGGGCGTGAGACCGCCGCCTACCTGGTGGTACTGCCCAGGTGAGGCGAGTACTCCGGGGTGCTCCACAGCAGCCGCCCCGGATGCACGCCCTCCACCACCGACTCCACCCGGAAGCGGGTGCGGCGGCCTCCGTCGGCCGCGAACTCCGTCCGGGCCCGGCCGCTGAGCTGGAGGACGGCCCCGCTCTCCCAGTCCGGGAAGAGCAGTCCGGCCCGCGGGTCGGCCGTCAGGTTCCCCAGGGTCAGGAACATCGCGTTCCCCGCGTAGTCCGGCCAGGCCAGCTCGACCGGGGAGAGCACCTCCACGAATCCCGGCAGGCCGCCGCGGTGGCTGGCGTCGGCCCCGTCCGCCTCCGCCGTGGTGGCGACGAAGAAGGTGTCGGCGCGCCGGACGGCACGCACCTGGCCGGGGGTCAGCGCGCCTCCGCGGCGCACCACGCCGACCCCCTCCGCGACCAGTTCCAGCGGCTGACGCTTCTGCAGGTACTTGGGGCAGTTGGCGAAGACCTGCTCGGCCTCGACGGCGAAGCCCCGCGGCGTCGCCGCGAGCGTTCCGTTCAGCCGCATCCGGCGCCGGGTGCGCGGATCGAGCGCGATGGTCCCGATCCGGGTCCCGTCGGCGGCCAGCGCCTCGGCGAGCGGGTCCCCGGCCGGCACCCCTCCCGCGACGGCGATCCGGTGCGGGCCGGTGGCCCGTACGAAGCCGGGCGGGCCGGTGAGCAGCGAGGCCCACATCCGGCCGGCGCCGTCGGCGGCCCCGACGACCAGGTGCGGCTGGAGCTCCAGGAAGGCCGCGGCGACCTCGCGGATGCCCGTACCGATCGAGCGGCCGACGTGTTCGGCCGGCCCGCGCACGCCGACCCGCTCCTGCACCGCCAGCGACCCCCAGTGGTAGACGCCGCCCATTAGAAGAACCCACAGGTCGGCGCCCCCGTGGTGGGGGCGGGCGCGTCCTCGGCGCCGGTCGGTACGGAGATCTCCAGGCGGGTGCCGTCGGGGTCGTGGAAGAAGATGCCGCCGGAGGCCGCGCCCTCGCCGTGCGCGACGACGCCCTCGTAGGCGAACGCGACGCCCAGGCCGCGCAGCCGCTCCTCGTACGCGCGCACCTCCTCGACGGCGTCGGCCGAGAACGCCAGGTGGTGCAGTCCGGCCGCGGCCGGCGCGTAGGCGCCGTCGGCCTGCTGCCAGAGCGTGAGGACGAGTTCGCCGTCCCGGCCGAGGAAGGCGAAGCGGCGGTCCTCCTCCTTGCCCTCGCCGAGCACCTGGAAGTCGAGGGCGTCCCGGTAGAAGGCGAGCGAGCGCTCGAGATCGGTGACGTTCAGGCCGACGTGCCCGGTACGGAGCTTGCTGATGACGGTGGTCATGACGGGTCCTTCCCCAGAGGCCGTTCCACGAGTTCTAACCTTTCAAATCCAATTTAGGGGTTAGTGCGGCTGGCGTCAACCGTTCACGTACCCTTGAGGGGTTAGCGAGCAAGGAGACGGCCATGACGACGGCGGACGCACGGCCCCTGACCGGGGAGCCGATCGCCCTCGATCTGCTGAACACCCGCTGGATGCAGGAGGGGGAACCCGTCGACCTCTTCGCGGGGGCCTTCGGGCTGAGCCGGGTCGAAGGGCTCGCGGTCTGGCTGGAGTCCGCCGGACTGGCCGGCCGCTTCCGGGCCGACGCCTCGACCCTCGTCCATCTGATGACCGCGCGCGAGGCACTGGCCCGCGCGGTGGCCGACCCGGCCGACGAGAGTGCCCGCGCGCTGGTCGACGCCGTACTCGAGCACGGCCGCATCCGCGCCACCCTGACCGCCGAAGGGCCGGGAGAGCGCGCCGAGTTCGACGACCCCACGTGGGGTCCGGCCTGGACGGCCGCCCGGAACTACCTGGAGCTGCTGGGCTCCGCGCCCGAGCGGATCCGCAAGTGCGCCTCCGAGACCTGCGTCCTGCACTTCCACGACACCTCGCGCAACGGCACCCGGCGCTGGTGCTCGATGTCCGCCTGCGGAAACCGGGCGAAGGCCTCGCGCCACTACGCGCGCACGCGCGAGCGCTGACCGCTCGAAATCTGTCACACCCCCACCGGCGCACGACCCGGCCCGCGTGCGGACTTGGGGCCGCTAAGTCGATAAATCAACTCTTCGACCTTAGCGGTTCGCACCACTGTGCCCGGATACGGCCCCGCTGGCGGATGTTCCACGCTGGCGAGTCTCCGCCACCGTAGGTCTCGGTCGATGACATCCCTCCCCAAAGACCTGTCGCTTGAGGAAAGCTGACCGGTCATCCGGCACCGAAATCCGGACCGTATCTTTCACTTACCAGGGATGCTGATGACCCTCGAATCCCCCAGCTCCATACCCGGGGCCAGACGCGTCGCGCGCGTCGCGGCCGCGGCCGGCCTGGTCGCCGCGCTCGCGGCGACCGGCGCCGCGCCCGTGTTCGCGGCGACCGGCGCGGACACCCCGGGCACCTCGCCTGCGGTCAAGTCCGCCGATCAGAAGCTCGGTTCGGCCGACGTCGAGCTCCTCCAGGAGGCCAAGGCCAAGGGTGACGCGAACGTCACCGTCATGGTCGCGACCGCCCCGGGCCAGACCAAGCAGGTCGCCGACCAGCTGGATGCCGTCCAGGGCGCCTCGGTCGGCCGGACGTACGACAACCTCGGTTACGTGCGCGCCACCCTGCCGACCGGCCAGGCGGAGGCCGCGCTGAAGGCGGCCGCCAAGCTGTCCTCGGTGCACGGCATCGACCTGCGCCACGAGATCCAGCTGCCGGACCCGCGTCCCGACGCCGGCCGGGAGACCGGCACGGTCCAGCGGACCGCGGCCGAGACGTACGCGGCGCCGGACGGGAACACCCCGGCGAAGAACCCGTACAACCCGTCCTTCGAGACCGGCGCGGTCGACTTCGTCGCGAACAACCCGCAGGCCGACGGCCGTGGCGTGACCATCGGCATCATGGACTCGGGTGTCGACCTCGGCCACCCGGCCCTGCAGAAGACCACCACCGGCGAGCGCAAGATCGTCGACTGGGTGACGGCCACCGACCCGATCACCGACAACGACGGCACCTGGCGCGCGCAGATCACCCCGGTCACCTCCGCGGGCGGCACCTTCACCGCGGGCGGCCAGAGCTGGAAGGCGCCCGAGGGCAGCTTCCAGTGGAGCCGGTTCAGCGAGTCGATCACCGCCACCGGCGACATGGCGGGCGACGTCAACCGCGACGGTGACACCACCGACCGGTTCGGCATGCTCTACGACGCCGCCGCCGGCACCGTCCGCGTCGACACCGACCAGGACGGCGACTTCACGGACAACGAGCCGATGAAGCCGTACAAGGACGGCTACCAGATCGGCTACTTCGGCACGGACAACCCGGCGACCGAGGTCGCCGAGCGGATCCCGTTCGTGATCGAGATCCGCAAGGACGTCCCGATGGACCCGCTGGGCGGGGACTGGGTCGGCAAGAAGGCCGACTTCGTCAACATCGGCATCATCGAGTCCGAGCACGGCACGCACGTCGCCGGCATCACCGCCGCCAACAGCCTCTTCGGCGGCAAGATGAACGGCGAGGCACCCGGCGCGAAGCTCGTCTCCTCGCGCGCCTGCTCCTGGTCCGGCGGCTGCACCAACATCGCGCTGACCGAGGGCATGATCGACCTCGTCGTCAACCGCGGCGTGGACATCGTCAACATGTCCATCGGCGGCCTGCCCGCGCTGAACGACGGCAACAACGCGCGCGCCGAGCTCTACCGCAACCTCGTCGACACCTACGGCGTCCAGCTGGTCATCTCGGCCGGCAACTCCGGCCCCGGTGTCAACACCATCGGCGACCCGGCCCTCGCAGACAAGGTCATCTCCGTGGGCGCCTCGGTCTCCAAGGAGACGTGGGCCGCCAACTACGGCTCCGCCGTGAGCACGAAGTACAACATGTTCCCCTTCTCCTCGCGCGGTCCGCGTGAGGACGGCGGCTTCACGCCGACCATCAGCGCCCCCGGCGCGGCCATCAACACCATCCAGACCTGGCTGCCCGGCGCACCGGTGAAGGAGGCGGGCTACACCCTGCCGGCCGGTTACGGCATGCTCCAGGGCACCTCGATGGCCTCCCCGCAGGCCGCCGGCGCCGGCGCCCTGCTGATCTCCGCCGCGAAGCAGCACAACATCAAGCTGACCCCGGCCTCGCTGCGGGTCGCGCTCACCAGCTCCGCGAAGAAGATCGACGACGTCCCGGCGCACGCGCAGGGTTCGGGTCTGATCGACGTGGGCGGCGCGTGGGAGTCCATCCAGCGCGACGCCAAGGCCAACGAGTTCACCGTCAAGGCCCCGGTCGACACCGCGATCGACCAGTTCCTGAAGACCCCGGGCTTCGGCACCGGCCTGTACGACCGCGAGGGCGGCCTCAAGGTCGGCCAGAAGAAGGTCTACAACGTCGTCGTCACCCGCACCACGGGCGTCAAGTACGGCACCCGTCACGACCTCAGCTGGCGCAACAACGACGGCACCTTCAAGGTCATCGGCGGCTACGACTACGTCACCCTGCCGCTGAACAAGCCCGTCACCATCAAGGTCGAGGCCAACGCCAAGACCGCCGGCGTCCACAGCGGCATCCTGCAGCTGGACGACGAGACCACCGAGGGCATCGACAAGCAGATCCTGACGACCGTCGTGGCTTCCGCCCCCCTGGCCGCGCCGTCGTTCTCCCTGTCGCAGTCCTCCTCCGTGCAGCGCAACTCGCACACGTCGTACTTCGTGACCGTGCCGCCGGGCGCCAAGAGCCTTGAGGTCGCCCTCGGCGGTCTCGCGGCGGGCGCCCAGACGCGCTTCATCGCGATCCACCCGTACGGCGTGCCGGTCGACCCGACGGCCACGACCAACTGCTACCCGAACTACGACAACCCGGCGAACACCTGCCGCCCCGACGTGCGCTCGTACCCCGAGCCGACTCCGGGCGTCTGGGAGATCGAGGTCGAGGCCCGTCGTACGTCGCCGGTCCTGGACAACCCGTTCAAGCTGGACGTCTCCGTGCTCGGCGCGGCCTTCGACCCCGCGGTCAAGGTCCTGCCCGAGGTGAAGCAGGGCACCCCGGCCCAGGTCCAGTGGAGCGTCAAGAACGCCGGCGCGGCCATCACCGGCGGCAAGCTCAAGGGCGGCCCGCTCGGTTCCGCGAAGGTCGCCAAGCCGACCCTCGCCAACGGTGAGACCCACACCACCGAGATCGCGGTGCCCGCGGGCACCTCGCGCCTCGACGTCGCCATCGGCAAGGTGTCCGACACCGCCGCGGACCTCGACCTCGAGGTCTACAAGGACGGCGTCAAGGTGGGCTCCGCCGCCGACGGCGACTCCGAGGAGGCCGTGAGCCTGGTCAACCCGGCCGCGGGCACCTACACCGTCAAGGTGATCGGCTACGCGATCCCGTCCGGTTCCACCACCTACGACTACCGCGACGTGTTCTTCTCGGCCGCCCTGGGCTCCGTCCAGGTCGACGAGGCCGCCGCGGTGAACCTCGCCACCGGCGCCACCGCGCAGGTCTCGGCGAACGTCCTGGTCACCAGCGCGGCCCCCGAGGGCCGCCAGTTCTTCGGCCAGGTCGAGCTGCTCAACGCCCGCGGCACCGCCGCCGGCACCGGCAGCGTGCAGATCGAGAAGGTCCTCCCGTAGCACCTTCAGCACCTTCCGCAACGGAACCCGAGGGGGCGGCGCTCTGACGAGCACCGCCCCCTCGGGCCGTTCTCCCCCGGCCGGCTGCGGCCTGCCGAGCCTGCGCGGCGACTCGGCGTACGTGCCCACCGCCTGCGCGACCACGTCGGGGTTGGTGCCGAAGGCCTTGGGCTCCAGGTTCTTCGGGCCGTCGCCGAGCAGTGGCTGAGCTCCCTCGGAGCGGGTTCCGGCCTTCGGTCGATCATGTCCGGATAGCGGACGCGACAGACCGGGCGTTAATCGGCCCCGACCAGGCAAAACGGTCGCCCGGGGGCCGTGAAACAAGGCCGCCGCGCACGCGTCACAGGTGTTCACATACAGAACACCGTCCGGTCCTCGGACAATGGATTGGACAAGGCTCGTGGGGTCGAACGCATGATGGCCTCACGCGCGCACGCGACGTATGAATCAAGAGGAGTCAACGTGAGGGTCGGAATCGTCGGAGCCACCGGTCAGGTCGGCGCAGTCATGCGCAGCATCCTCGCCGAGCGCAAGTTCCCGGTGGACGAGCTGCGCCTGTTCGCCTCGGCCCGGTCCGCCGGCTCGACGATCGAGTGGGAGGGCCGCGAGATCACCGTCGAGGACGCCTCCACGGCCGACTACTCCGGCCTCGACATCGTGCTCTTCTCGGCGGGCGGCGCCACCTCGAAGGCCCTGGCCGAGAAGGTCGCCTCGCAGGGCGCCGTCGTCATCGACAACTCCTCCGCCTGGCGCAAGGACCCCGAGGTCCCCCTCGTCGTCTCCGAGGTCAACCCGCACGCGATCAAGAACCGGCCCAAGGGCATCATCGCGAACCCGAACTGCACCACCATGGCGGCCATGCCGGTGCTGCGCCCGCTGCACGACGAGGCCGGCCTGTCCGCGCTGATCGCCACCACCTACCAGGCCGTCTCCGGCTCGGGCCTGGCCGGTGTCGCCGAGCTCGACGGCCAGGTCAAGGCCGTCTCCGAGGATGCGACCGGGCTGGTCCACGACGGCGGGGCCGTCGACTTCCCCGAGCCCGGCGTCTACAAGCGCCCGATCGCCTTCAACGTGCTCCCGCTCGCGGGCTCGATCGTCGACGACGGCTCCTTCGAGACCGACGAGGAGCAGAAGCTCCGCAACGAGTCCCGCAAGATCCTGGAGCTCCCGGAGCTCAAGGTGTCGGGCACCTGCGTGCGCGTGCCGGTCTTCTCCGGCCACTCCCTCCAGATCAACGCCCGCTTCGACCGCCCGATCAGCGTCGAGCGGGCCTACGAGCTACTGAAGGACGCCGCGGGCGTGGAGCTCTCCGAGATCCCGACCCCCCTCCAGGCCGCCGGCAAGGACGCCTCGTACGTGGGCCGCATCCGCGTCGACGAGACGGTGGAGAACGGCCTCGCGCTCTTCGTGTCGAACGACAACCTCCGCAAGGGCGCCGCGCTGAACGCGGTCCAGATCGCCGAGCTCGTGGCCGACGAGCTGCGCGGCTGACCCCGCCGCCGGCACGAAGGGAGGGCGGGCGCCGCACGGCGTCCGCCCTCCCGGCACGTCAGGGCCTGCGCACCTCGAACTGGAAGCAGCCGAACTCGGCGGCGCGGACGTGTACCAGGGCCACTTCGGGCTCGGCGAAGGCGTCGGCCAGGGCCCGCTCGATCACCCCGTCGGGATCCTCCCCGAGATCCAGGACCCGCCCCCCGAGGATGTGCCCGCGGGAGTCGTAGCGCCGGGCGGTGCGCCGCACCCCGGCCCGGGCGAAGGGGTACCCGCCGCCCCCGGCCGGCCCCGCGCAGGCGCCCGCGTGGATGAAGACCGGCCCCTGCTCGTCGTAGGCGCCCGGATCGGCCCCGGTCCGCGCCGCCCAGCGGCGCAGCGGCGCGTACGAGACGAGCGCGATCCGCTCCCCCGCCGCGCTGGCCCGTAGGCAGCACCGCAGCGGTGCCCCGCCCTCGGTGTCGGCGCGGGGGACGCAGTCGCGTCCCGCGTCGTCGCGTACGCGGAGCTCCAAGAGCGCCGTCTCCTCGATGGGCCTCGCCCGGTATCTGCTGGTCATGGCCACCAGCCTGCCGAGGACGGCGGCCGCTGTCCGGCAGGTTCGCGACGTCGCGTTCGCCCGTGGATTACTCCGAGGCGGTGGCCCTCCCCCCATGGAAGGATGTCGGGGCAACGTCACCATCGAAGGAGATGACCGCGTGCCAGGCACGAATCTCACCCGTGAAGAGGCTCAGCAGCGTGCGAAGCTGCTCACCGTCGACTCGTACGAGATCGAACTCGATCTCAGCGGTGCGCAGGAGGGCGGGACCTACCCGTCCACGACCACCGTGCGCTTCCAGTCGGCCGAGGCCGGGGCGGAGACCTTCATCGACCTGGTCGCCCCCGCGGTGCACGAGGTCGTCCTCAACGGCAAGTCGCTCGACGTCGCGGCCGTCTTCCGCGACTCGCGGATCGCCCTGACGCACCTCGCGGCCGGGGCCAACGAGCTGCGGGTCGTCGCGGACTGCGCGTACACCAACACCGGTGAGGGACTCCACCGCTTCGTCGACCCGGTCGACCAGCAGGCCTACCTCTACACCCAGTTCGAGGTGCCGGACGCGCGGCGGGTCTTCGCCAGCTTCGAGCAGCCCGACCTGAAGGCCACGTTCCAGTTCACCGTGACGGCCCCCGAGGGCTGGACGGTCATCTCGAACTCCCCGACGCCGGAGGCCGCGGACGTCAAGGACAACGTCTGGCGCTTCGAGCCGACCCCGCGCATCTCCTCGTACATCACGGCGCTCATCGTCGGCCCGTACCACGCGGTGCACAGCTCCTACGAGGGCCCTGACGGCCAGAGCGTGCCGCTCGGCATCTACTGCCGGCCCTCGCTCGCCGAGTTCCTCGACGCGGACGCGATCTTCGACGTGACCCGGCAGGGCTTCGACTGGTTCCAGGAGAAGTTCGCCTACGACTACCCCTTCGCCAAGTACGACCAGCTCTTCGTCCCGGAGTTCAACGCCGGCGCGATGGAGAACGCGGGCGCGGTCACCATCCGCGACCAGTACGTCTTCCGCTCGAAGGTGACGGACGCGGCGTACGAGGTGCGCGCGGAGACCATCCTCCACGAGCTCGCCCACATGTGGTTCGGCGACCTCGTCACCATGGAGTGGTGGAACGACCTGTGGCTGAACGAGTCGTTCGCCACCTACACGTCCATCGCGTGCCAGGCGTACGCGGAGGGCTCGAAGTGGCCGCACGCGTGGACCACCTTCGCCAACTCCATGAAGACCTGGGCGTACCGGCAGGACCAGCTGCCGTCCACGCACCCGATCATGGCGGACATCCGTGACCTCGACGACGTCATGGTCAACTTCGACGGCATCACGTACGCCAAGGGCGCCTCGGTGCTCAAGCAGCTCGTCGCCTACGTCGGCATGGACGCCTTCTTCAAGGGCGTGCAGGCGTACTTCAAGGCACACGCCTTCGGCAACACGCGCCTTTCGGACCTGCTGGGCGCCCTGGAGGAGACCTCCGGCCGCGACCTGACCGCCTGGTCGAAGGCGTGGCTGGAGACGGCCGGCATCAACGTCCTGCGCCCCGAGATCACCACCGACGCCGACGGTGTGATCACCACCTTCGGCATTCGCCAGGAGGCGCCGCCGCTGCCCGCCGGGGCCCAGGGCGAGTCCACCCTGCGCCCGCACCGCATCGCGGTGGGCCTGTACGAGCTCCAGGACGGCGCGCTCGTGCGCACCGACCGGATCGAGCTCGACATCGACGGCGCCCTGACGTCGGTGCCGGAGCTCGTGGGCCGCGCCCGCCCGGCGGTCGTCCTGCTGAACGACGACGACCTGTCGTACGCGAAGGTCCGCCTCGACGAGGAGTCCCTCGCCGCGGTCACCGCGCACATCGGCGACTTCACGGAGTCCCTCCCGCGCGCCCTGTGCTGGGCCTCGGCCTGGGACATGACCCGTGACGGGGAGCTCGCCACCCGCGACTACCTCTCGCTGGTGCTCTCGGGCATCGGCAAGGAGTCCGACATCGGCGTCGTGCAGTCGCTGCACCGGCAGGTGAAGCTGGCCATCGACCTGTACGCCGACCCGGCCTGGCGGGAGGAGGGACTGGCGGCCTGGACCGCGGCCACCCTGGAGCACCTGCGCGCGGCGGAGCCGGCCGGCGACCACCAGCTGGCGTGGGCGCGGGCCTTCGCGGCGACCGCCCGTACCGAGGAGCAGCTGGCGTACCTGTCGGCGCTGCTGGACGGCTCGGCCGTCATCGAGGGCCTGGCCGTCGACACCGAGCTGCGGTGGGCGTTCCTGGAGCGGCTCGCCGCGACGGGCGTCGCCGACGAGCCGGCCATCGCGGCGGAGCTGGAGCGGGACGCGACGGCGGCCGGCGAGCGCCACGCGGCGACGGCGCGGGCGGCCCGCCCGACGGCGGAGGCCAAGGCCGGGGCGTGGGCCTCGGTGGTGGAGTCCGGCGACCTGCCGAACGCGGTGCAGGAGGCGGTGATCGGCGGCTTCGTCCAGACCGACCAGCGCGAGCTGCTGGCCCCCTACACCGAGAAGTACTTCGCGGCGGTCAAGGAGGTCTGGGAGACCCGCAGCCACGAGATCGCCCAGCAGATCGCGGTGGGCCTGTACCCGGCCCTCCAGGTCTCGCGGGAGACCCTGGACGCGACGGACGCCTGGCTGGCCTCGGCCGAACCGAACGCCGCGCTGCGGCGGCTGGTGTCGGAGTCCCGCGCGGGCGTGGAGCGCGCGCTGAAGGCGCAGGCGGCCGACGCCGCCGCTTCCGCTGCCGCTCAGGTCTGAGGACCGCCGAGCTCCCGGGGCTCGCGTCCGGACCCCGCGCCTCAAACGCCGGCGGGGCTGGTTTTTCCAGCCGTCCGGCGTTTGGGGACCGGGTTCGGGCAGAGCCGGGAAACGGAGAAGGGGCGGGGCGGGGAGACGGCTCCGCGCAGCGGCGTCCCGCAGCCTGCGTCAGGGCCTGGCGGCGACGGTCCGCAGGGCGGTGAGGACGTGCGCCACCGCGGGAGCGGACTCGGCGCCGCGGCGGACCGCAGCGATCACGTGCCGCGTGGGCCGGTCCCGCGAGAGCACCCGTACGGCCACGCCCGAGGCGCGGCTCGACACCATCCGCGGGACCAGGGCCACGCCCATGCCCGCCTCGACCATGGCCAGGATGGCCGTCCAGCCCGATGCCGAGTGGGCCTGTTCGGGGACGAAGCCCGCCGCCTCGCACGCGCCCCGGGCGATCTCCGACCACGGGCCGCTGCCCCCGTAGATCCACGGGTCCCCGGACAGGTCCGCCAGCCTCAGTTCCGCCGCGTCCCGCAGGGGGTGCCCCGGAGGGAGCGCCACGTCCAGCGGGTCCTCCATCAGCGTGACGCGCGTGAACCGCCGGTCCCGCGCGGTCGGCGCGTGGGCGGCCAGCGACAGCGCCAGGTCCACGCCCCCGGCCGACAGCAGCTCGTACGATTCCGCGGCCTCGGTCTCCCGGACCCGGACCTCCACCCCGGGGTGGGCCCTGCGCAGTTCCGCCACCGCCGGGACCACCAGCGCGGGAACGGCGGTGGAGAACGCGCCGACGCGTACCTCCCCCGCGTCCCCGGCGAGGTATCCCGCCAGTTCCGCGTCGGCTCGCTCCAGCTGTGCGAAGACCGCCTCCGCGTGCCGCAGGACGAGGTGGGCGGCGTCGGTGAGGCGGACGCGGCGGCCCTGCGCCTCCAGCAGCACCACCCCCAGCTGCCGGGCGAGGTTCGTCAGCTGCTGCGAGACGGCCGAGGGCGTCATGTGCAGCGCCTCGGCCGCCCGGGTCACGGTCCCCTGTTCGGCGAGGGTCCGCAGGATCCGCAGCTTCTTGATGTCCCACTCGGTCATGGGCCCGAACCTACCGGCGGGCACTGCCCAGCCCGACCCCGCCGAGGATCAGCGCCATGCAGAGCAGCTGCGCCGGTCCGGTCGGCTCGCCCAGCAGCAGGAGCCCCAGGCCCGCGACGCACACCGGCTGGAGGTAGTAGACGACTCCCGCGCGGGCCGCGCCGATCGTCGAGACGGCCTTGTTCCAGGCGAAGAAGGCGACGGCCGAGGAGAACACCCCGACGTACAGCAGCGGCCCGACGGTGCCGGCCGTCACCTCGAAGCCGCCTTGGACGTGGAGGGAGACGGCGTAGGCCGGGGCCAGCATCAGCGCGCCGAGCACGAAGGTGGTGATCAGGAAGGCCAGTCCGCCGAGTTCGGCGGGCTTGCGCTTGAGCAGGGCGCTGTACGTGGCGAAGGAGAGGGCGGCGGCGAACATCCACAGGTCGCCGGTGCCGAAGTCGAAGCCGATCGAGCCGTCCCCGACGAGCAGCAGCACTCCGAAGGCGGCGAGCAGCATGCCGAAGGTGCGGCGGACGCCGAGGCGTTCGCCGCCGAGGCGGGCGTAGAGCGCCATGATGACGGGCGAGGCGGCCATGATCATGCCCATGTTGGAGGCCGAGGTGGTCAGGCCGGCCTGGTGCACGAGCGTGTTGTAGAGGGCGACGCCGAACAGCGAGGCGAGGGCGATGAAGCCCAGGTGGCGCCGGATCAGGGCCCGTTGCTGCCAGGCCTGCCGGGCGGCGAAGGGGGCGACGGCGAGCAGGGCGATGATCCAGCGCCAGAAGACCGCCTGGACGGGCGGGACCGTCTCGGCCATGCCCCGGGTGGCGACGAAGCTGCCGGACCAGACGACCGTCGCGAGGAGGGCGAGGAGCACGCCGAACCCGGCGGCCCCCTTCTTGCGGGGGCTGCCGGGTTCGGCGTGCGAAACGGCGCGGGCGCGGTCCGTGACGGCCACTGTGTGTCTCCCCCTCGGGGTCGGTCCTGTGTCGAGGGACCTACCGTCGCACCCGCCCATCGGTCAGGTCCATCGAAATGTTCCGATCGTTCTCTTCAGAAGAACTGAACGGTTGCGGGGTGCGGGCCAGCGCCAGCTGTCCGGCGACGGTGGCCCCGAAGGCGATCGCCATGCCGACGAGCTGCACGGGCGTGAGCGCCTGGCCCAAGGCCGCCCAGCCGATGACGGCCGCGGTGAGCGGGGAGAGCGGTCCGAGCAGGGTGACCGAGGTGGCGCTGAGCTGCCCGATCCCGCGGAACCAGAGCCAGTACGCGATGCCGGTGTTGATCAGCATCATGTAGCCGTACCCGAGGAGGGCCTCGCCGTCGAGCGCGGGCGGGGCACCCTCGACGAGTGCGGCGACCGGGATGATGACCAGTCCGCCGGCGGTGAGCTGCCAGCCGGTCATGGCCAGCGGCCCGACGCCTGCCGGGCGGCCCCAGCGCTTGGTCATGACGGTGCCCGCGGCCATGGAGGCGGAGGAGACCACACCGGCGACGACACCGACGAGGTCGAGTGCGGCGTCGGCCGTGAGGACGACCATGCTCACGCCGAACGCCCCCACGACGGCGGCTAATACCGTACGCAGGCTCGCGCGCTCCCCGAGGACGAGGGCGGCCAGCCCCACGACGAACAGGGGGCCGGCGGAGCCGAGCACGGCCGCGACCCCCCCGGGCAGCCGGTAGGCGGAGAGGAACAGGAGCGGGAAGAAGGCGCCGATGTTGAGGGTGCCGAGGACGGCGGACTTCCACCACCACGCGCCCTTGGGCAGGGTGCGGGCGAGGGCGGTCAGCAGCAGCCCCGCGGGCAGGGCCCGCATGACGCCCGTGAACAGCGGCCGGTCGGGCGGCAGCAGTTCGGAGGCGACCGCGTAGGTCGAGCCCCACGAGATGGGGGCGAGGGCGGTCAGGGCGACGGTGGCGAGACGCTTCATGGCGGATGACTCCTCGTACGGGTGAGGAAGAGGGACGCGGGACCGGGCGGGCGGCTCAGGCGGCGGCGCCGGCCGGCCGGCGGGCGGCGGGGGCCGCGGCCGGGGGCTCGGCGTGCACGGCCTCGGCCGGCAGGTGCCGCTCCAGCCGCAGCAGCGCCAGGGCGGCGCCGAGCGCGGCGGCGGTGAGGACGGCCCAGGGCAGGCGGCCGTCCACGGCGAGCAGGGCGGTGAAGAGGGAGGGGGCGAGAGCGGTGGCCAGCGAGTAGGACAGCTGGTAGGTGGCCAGGTAGCGGCCGCGGACCGGCTCGGGGGCGGCGGAGACCGAGAGGGCGCCGCCGGAGGGGCTGTGCACCAGCTCGCCGAGGGTGTAGACGACGACGATGGCGAGCAGGGCGACCAGGGTGGCGCTCTGACCGGGGCGCAGTGTGCCGAGGACGATCTGGCCGGCGAAGGCGGCGGCGAAGAGCACCGCGCCGAGGGCGGCCGAGCGGGTGCGGCGGGCGCCGGAGCGGCGGATCCGGCCCGCGACGAGTACGCCGATCCCTGCGCACAGGGCGGTGTTGAGGGTGAAGGCCGCTCCGGTGAGGGAGTCGGGGGCCGCCAGCCAGGTGGAGAGGTAGAGCGGGAAGAGGACGGACAGGGCGGCGTAGCCGAGCGCGGTGAGGAAGTTGGCCGCGGTGAGGCCGAGGAAGGGGCGGTCGTGCAGGACCGTCCGGTAGCCGGCGGCCGGCCTCCCGGCGGCGGGGCCGTCCGCCCCGGCCGGGACCGGGCGGACCCTGCCGACGAGGAGTCCGGCGAGGGCGAAGGCCAGGGAGTTGGCCCAGGCGGTGTAGGCGAACCCGCCGGTGCCCCCCAGCGCGAGCACTCCGGAGACGAGGAGGGCGCCCGCGCCCATTCCGGCGTTCTGCAGGGCCCGGGTGGACGCCTGGAGCCGGTCGCGGGCGGCGCCGCGCGCCACTTCCCCGATCAGGGACTGCTGCACGACGGAGAAGGAGCGGTCGGCGAGCGCGGTGACGAGGGCGACGGCCGCGAAGGCGGGCAGGGAGCTCGCGAACGGGTAGAGGGCGAAGCCCAGCGCCCGGATCCCGTAGAGCACCAGGTTGACCCGCTTGGCGCCGAACCGGTCGACGGCCGAGCCGGCCAGGGGCATGAAGGCCAGCCCGGCCACGCCGGTGACCGTCATGACCAGGCCGACGAGGGTGAAGGAGAGGCCGGTGACGTGGTGGAAGAAGACGAGCGAGAAGGGGACGTACATGCCGGTCCCGATCGCGCTGATACCGATGCCGAGGAGCAGCGACCGCTCCCCCGCGACCTTCGCCTCCCCGGCTTTGGACGTCTTGTTCCTGAACACCGCCATGACGGCCTCTCCCCCGATCGGTTGCTCGTAAGTAGCTTACCGCTAAGCTACTTACGGTCAAGCAACTTTCTTGCGAACGATCCGAGCGAACCGGAATACTGCGCTCATGAGTGAGGACAAGGACGCGGTCGACGCGATCACGGCCCAATGGTTCGCCGTGCGCCCCGAGCTGGACACGGCCCCCATGGCCGTCTTCGGGCGCATCTACCGGATCGCCAAGGCGATGGGCGACGCGATGGAGGAGTGCTACCAGCGCTTCGGCATCTCGCGCGGGGAATTCGACGTCGTCGCCACGCTGCGCCGTTCGGGCGCCCCGTACACGCTCTCGCCCCGTCAGCTCTCGGCCACGCTCATGCTCACCACGGGCGGCATGACCGGGCGGCTGGACAAGCTGGAGAAGGCCGGGCTGCTCTGCCGCAAGCCCGATCCGCACGACCGGCGGGGGCTCCAGGTGACGATCACCGACCGCGGCCTCGCGCTCATCGACGAGGCCGTCGGCGCCGGCCTGGAGGTTCAGCGCGCCGCGCTCACGGGGCTGACCGACGAGGAGGTCGCGCAGCTCACCGGACTGCTCCGCAAACTGCTCGCCGGCGTCTGAGGACATGACGAGGCGCCGGGGGTCGACGCACGGCCGGTACGGATCGGCGGTGCGGACCCCCGGCGCCCGGGAAGGTCACGCGGCTCCGGCCCCCCACGGGGCCGGACCGGGTCAGGCCTGCTTCTTCTTCGGCCTGTCCGACTTGTCGAGGGCCATCACGAGGCCCACGATGACCAGGAAGATGACGAGCGGCAGGGCCACGTACAGGCCGAGCGTCTCGCCGATGCTCAGGCCCGGGCCCGGGTCGTCGCCGTCGTCGCGGGTCAGCGCGAGAGCGGGAGACGTCATCAGCAGCATCATCAGCGTCGTTCCGGCCGAGACGGCGCCGGCGCGCAGAGCGTTCTTCTTGTCCACGGTGCAAACGTAGCGAACACCTAAACGCCGCGCGCGCCCGGGGGTGCCGTACGGGGACCCGCCCCCTCCCGCACCGCGCTGAGCAGCGCGTTCGCCCGGGGCGAGGCCATCAGCTCCTCCAGCGTCAGGGGCCTGCCCGAGGCATCGGCGAGCGGCAGCCGCCAGTTGGGGTACTGGTCCCAGGTGCCCGGCAGGTTCTGCGGCCGCCGGTCGCCCACCGCGTCCGGCAGCCACACGCCCACCAGGCGCGCGGGGGTGCGCAGCAGGAAGCCGTACAGGGCCTGCACGGCGGCTTCCTCGCCCTTGGTGTCCAGGCCCAGCCCGTCCAGCAGCGCCAGCCACTCGGCGGTGTCGGCGGCGTCCTCGGCCCGTTCCCGTTCGGCCGGACGGGTCAGCAGGCCCAGGCGGTCGCGCAGTTCCACGTGGCCGCCGGCGAGCTTGGCGGCCGTGGGCGGCAGGTCGTGGGTGGTCACGGTGGCCAGGCAGTCCGCCCTCCATGCCTGCGGGGCGAGCGGGCCGCCGTCGCCCGCCCAGTCCCGCTCGAACCACAGCACCGACGTGCCGAGCACCCCGCGCCGGGCCAGCGCCCGGCGCACGTGCGGCTCCACCGTCCCGAGGTCCTCGCCGATGACGGGGGCGCCGGCCCGGTGCGCCTCCAGCACCAGCACCGCCAGCATGGCCTCGCCGTCGTAGCCTACGTAGGTGCCCTCGGCGGGCGCAGCGCCCTCCGGGATCCACCAGAGTCGGAAGAGGCCCATGACGTGGTCGATGCGCAGGGCTCCGGCGTAGCGGAACACCCCGCGCAGCAGGGACCTCAGGGGTTCGTAGCGCATGCCGGCGAGCCGGTCCGGGCGCCACGGCGGCAGCCCCCAGTCCTGGCCCCGCGCGTTGAAGGCGTCCGGCGGGGCACCGACGCTCATGTGGCGGGCGTAGAGGCCCGGCTCGGAGGCGTCCGAACCGCCCGGATGCACCCCGACGGCCAGGTCGTGCACGATGCCTACGGTCATGCCGGCCTCGCGGGCGGCCCGCTGGGCCGCGACGAGCTGCCCGTCCGTCAGCCAGACGGCCCAGCGGTGGAAGTCGGCTCCCGCCCCCGGGCCGTCCCCGGCGCGCGAGGCCTGCCAGCCCGCGTGGAGGTCCAGCATGGCGCCCCCGTCCTCGCAGAACGCGCGGTACTCCGCTTCTCGTTCGGCGGTCCGCGGGACCGCGTACAGCAGCTCGAGCGCCTGCCGCTTGAGGTCCCAGACGGCGTCCCGGTCGATCAGCGCGCCCTTCTCCAGCACCTCGTGGCGCAGCGCCGCGCCGCGGGAGGCCAGTTCGGCGAGGGCCTCCCGCTCGGGGCAGTCGGCGTACTCGGGGACGTCCTCGATCCGCAGGTGGACGGGGTCGGGGAAGCGGCGCGAGGACGGCCGGTACGGGGAGGGGTCGGTCGGTGCCCCCGACAGCGCCGCGTGCAGGGGGTTGACCTGGATGAAGTCCGTGCCGTGGGTCCGGGCGGCCCAGCGGGCCAGTTCGGCGAGGTCCCCGAGGTCGCCCATGCCCCAGGAGTGCTCGGAGAGCAGTGAGTAGAGCTGGACGAGCAGCCCGTGGGCGCGTTCGGGTGCGGCGGGGGCCCGTTCGGGGGCCACGACCAGGGTGGCCTCGCCGTTGCGCCCGTCGGGGGCCTCCGCGGTGATCCGGTGGATGCCGAGGGGAAGTCCGTCGCCCCAGGGGAGCTCCTCGCCGGACCCCTCCGCCACCACCAGGACCTGGCTGCCCGGCGGGAGCCCGGCGGGCAGCGGCGCGACGGGCTCCCCCTGCCAGAGCACCACCGTCGGCGGCAACAGCCGGGCGGCCGCCGCCCTGGTGCCCTCCTCGGCGACCACCCGGATGCTCTCGGCGTCGTCCGTGACGACACCGAGCAGGCCGAGGACGGTTCTGACGGTGGCCTCGGGGATCGGGACGGTGACGTCCGCTGCGGGCCGGTAGGCGGTGGCGATGCCGTGCAGGGCGGCGAGCCGGGCCAGGTCGTCCATGGACGGGCGCTCCTTCGTGCGTGCGGACAGAAGGGGATGAGGGTGGGTCAGAAGCGTGGAGCACAGAAGCGGGACGCCGCCGGGGAACACCGCAGCCATACCCACTCGGAGGGATCGCATTCCTGCCACATCCGGGGCAGATCACCCACCCGCATTGACACTCCAGCCGCACGGGTGGTGGGCTCGGGCTCATTCGTACGAGTGGGGGACGTCTCGCGACGAGGAGGCTCTGTGCAGCTCAGCGGCAGGAAACGGTCGACGGCCGCGGCCATTGCGGTCATCGGGTCGCTGCTCGGCGGCGCCGTGGCCTCCGCGCCACCCGGGTTCCTCGCGGGTCCCACCGTTCCGGACGTACCGACCCCCGCGGCAGGCGCCGCGGGTGCCGGCGGCGTGGGCGCGGCCGGCGCCGTCGGTCCCGCGCTCGACCCCGGCGCGGACACCCCCCGGGCCGCCTCGGAGGGGCCCGCCGTGTGGCCCCGGCCGCAGTCGATGGCCGCCGATCAGACGCGTGAGCTGGCGCTGGGCACGGAGGCCGTGCTGGTGGCTCCGGCCGACGCCGACCCGTACGCCGTCCAGGTGGTGCGCGATGCCCTGCGCAGGGCCGGCGTGAAGACCCTGCACGAGCCCGAGCCGGGGGCGCCGCTGCCCGAGCGGGGCACCCTCGTACGGCTGCAGGACGCGGGCGCGCAGGAGGCGCTGCTGGCGCTGGGCGCGACCGCGGCCACGGACCTGCCCCACGGCGGTTACCGGCTGGCCGTGGGACGGCCCGGCGGACGGGACACGGTCGCACTGGCCGGCGTGGGCGAGGAAGGGCTCTTCCACGCGGCGCAGACGCTGCGTCAGCTGCTCGGAGCGGGCCGCGGGAAGGTGCCCGGCGTCCTGGTGCGGGACTGGCCTGCCGCGCCGGTCCGCGGGATCACCGAGGGGTTCTACGGACAGCCGTGGACCCAGCAGCAGCGCCTGGCCCAGCTGGACTTCATGGGCCGCACCAAACAGAACCGGCTGCTGATCGCGCCCGGCGACGACCCGTACCGCACGACGGGCTGGCGCGAGGACTACCCGCGGGAGCGGCAGGAGGAGTTCCGCGCGCTGGCCGAGCGGGCCCGCGCCAACCGGGTCGTCCTGGCCTGGGCGGTCACCCCCGGGCAGTCCATGTGCCTGTCGTCGTCGGCCGACCGGGCAGCGCTCGGGCGCAAGGTGGACGCCATGTGGGACCTGGGATTCCGCGCCTTCCAGGTGCAGTTCCAGGACGTCAGCTACACGGAATGGGGCTGCCGCGCGGACCGGGAGCGGTACGGGAAGGGCCCGGAGGCCGCCGCGAAGGCGCACGCGGAGGTCGCGAACGAGCTGGCCGCGCACCTGGCCGCCCGGTACCCGGGGGCGCCCGCGCTGTCACTGCTGCCGACCGAGTACTACCAGGAGGGCGCCACCGCCTACCGGACGGCCCTGGCCCGCGCGCTGGACACGCGGGTGGAGGTGGCCTGGACGGGCGTCGGCGTGGTGCCGCGCACGATCACGGGCAGGGAACTGGCCGGGGCGCGCTCCGCCCTGGGGCAGCAGCCCCTGATCACCATGGACAACTACCCGGTGAACGACTGGGATCCCGGCCGCATCTTCCTCGGCCCGTACGCGGGCCGCGAACCGGCGGTGGCGGGCGGCTCGGCGGCGCTGCTGGCCAACGCGATGCAGCAGCCCGTCCTGTCGCGCATCCCGCTCTTCACGGCGGCCGACTTCGCCTGGAACCCGCGCGGCTACCGGGCCGGCGAGTCCTGGCAGGCGGCGGTGCGCGACCTCTCGGGCTCCGACCCCCGGGAGCGCGAGGCGGTGGCGGCGCTGGCCGGGAACACCGTCTCGTCCGGGCTCAAGCAGGAGGAGTCGGGGTATCTGAAGCCGCTGGTCGAGCAGTTCTGGAAGGCCCGGGCCGCGGGTGATCCGGCGGCCGGGACCGAGCTGCGCAAGGCGTTCACGGTGATGCGCGAGACCCCCGCCCGGCTGACCGCCCTGTCGGACGAGGCCGGCCCCTGGATGGAGCGGCTCTCGCGCTACGGAGCGGCCGGCGAGCTGGCCGTGGACGTTCTGCGGGCCCAGGCCCGCGGCGACGGGGCGGCTGCCTGGCAGGCCTCCCGGGCCCTCGCCGAAGCGCGCCGGGCGCTGGCCGAGCCGGGGCCGGCCCAGGTGGACAAGGCCGTCCTGGACCCGTTCCTGAAGAGGGCGGCGGCGGAGGCCGACGCCTGGACCGGTGTCGGCCGCACGACCGGCACGGTGGCGAAGGACGCGCAGTCCTGGACGGTCAGGCTGGACGCCGCGCGCCCCGTCTCGGCGGTGACGGTGATGACGGACCCGCTCGGGGCGGGCACGCGGGGCGCCGTGGTGGAGGTCCACCTACCGGGCGAGGGCTGGCGCAAGGTCGCCGACGCGGCGGCTGCGGGCTGGACCCAGGTCGACACGGCCGGGGTGCCCGCGGACGCGGTACGCCTGGCCTGGGCCGGGGACGCGCCCGCGGTGCACCAGGTGGTCCCGTGGTTCGGGGACGGCCCCCGGACCCGCTTCGAGCTGGCGGACGGCGGCCGGGCCGACGCCGAGATCGGCGGCGCGCCGCAGCGCGTCACGGCGCAGCTGTCCGCCCTGGGCCCCGGCGAGGTCCGCGGGCCGCTGACGGCGCAGCCGCCGGCGGGCATAGAGGTCCGGCTGCCGCAGACCGCGGTGGTCCCGCGGGGCGGACAGGCGTCGATCCCGCTGGAGGTCGTCGTCGCCGCGAACACCCCGCCGGGCAGTTACCGGATCCCGGTGGCCTTCGACGGGGAGACCCGCACCCTGACGGTGCGGGCGGTGCCCCGGACCGGCGGACCGGATCTGCTGCGTACCGCGCGGGCGAGCGCTTCGGCGAACGAGACCGCCTCGTTCCCGGCCTCGGCGGCCGTGGACGGCTCCCCGTCCACCCGTTGGTCCTCACCGGCCGTGGACGGCGCCTGGTGGCAGGCGGAGTTGCCCGCCCCGGCCCGGGTCGGACGGCTGGAGCTGTACTGGCAGGACGCGTACCCCTCGGCCTACCGGGTGGAGACCTCCGCCGACGGGGTGACCTGGCGGCCGGCCGCGGCCGTCACGAACTCCCGCGGCGGCCATGAGTCGCTCCGTCTGGACGCGCCGGCGCCGGACACCCGGTTCCTGCGGGTGACGTGCGAGCGCCGCGCGACGCGCTACGGCTGCTCGCTGTGGTCGGCGGAGGCCTACGCGGTCACGCCGTAGCCTGCCTGCCGCCGGACCCGCGGGCGTTCGGGGGCGCCGGGTCCGGGGCGGGGCCCCGGGAAGCCGGGCCGCGGGCCTGACGACGGCCTGCGGCCCGGTGGATGCGGCCTGGGGCGTGTCCTTCGGCTCTTGCGTGGCCCGCGCCGCCCGGCAAGATCCGAAGGACACGCCCCAGCCCCGGCAGGGGCCGGTCAGGAGGCCGCCACGCCGATCCCGATCCGTTCCAGCGCGTCGTCGGCCCCGTACGGCTGGAGGTACGGCATCCACCTCGGGTCCCGGTGACCGGTGCCGATGATGCGCCAGGCCAGACCCGAGGGAGGGGCCGGCTGGTGACGCAGGCGCCAGCCCAGCTCCAGCAGGTGCCGGTCGGCTTTGACGTGGTTGCAGCGCCGGCACGCCGCGACGACGTTGTCCCAGGCGTGCTGTCCGCCCCGGCTGCGCGGAATGACGTGGTCGACGCTCGTGGCGACGGCGCCGCAGTACATGCAGCGGCCCCCGTCCCGCGCGAACAGGGCGCGCCGGGTGAGTGGAACGGGCCCCCTGTAGGGGACCCGCACGAAGCGCTTGAGCCGTACCACGCTGGGCGCGGGGACGACTCTTGTCGCGCTGTGCAGATAGGCGCCGGATTCCTCCAGGGAGACCGCTTTGTTCTCCAGGACGAGGACGAGCGCGCGGCGGAGCGGTACGACGCCGAGGGGCTCGTACGACGCGTTGAGGACCAGGACGTGCGGCACGGACTGCCTCCTTGTACGCCGGCGGCGCGTGGCTCGCGCCGGGACGATCTGCTCTCCAGTCTCTCCTTACGGCTGGTAGAAGCGCCACCACTCGCCCGTAACGGGTCCGAGGTGTTTTCAACCACAGTCAGTCATCCCCAGGTGAGTCTGGTCTCTCCCTCGAACACGGCACCAAGGTGAAGGGATTGCCCCGTTAGTGTGGATGGTCTGCCCCGCACATCCGCTCGCGGACTCCGTCCGCGAGAACCCCGGCGGGCAGACCGCTACATCTGGAGGTTCCTGTCGTGCCCTGGCCCGCCGCTCTGCTGCCGCTGGCAGCCGATGTCCCGGACGCGCCCGCTTCGGTCAAGGAGGCGCAGGAGAGCGTCACCGAGGCCGCGAGCTTCATCGAGCAGAACTGGGCCACCTGGCTGAGCATCGGCTTGCGGATCCTGCTGATCGTGGTGATAGCCGCCGTCATCCGCTCGGCCGTCCGCAAGGCGCTGACCAAGCTCATAAACCGGATGAACACCAGCGCCGAGGCGGTCGAGGGCACCGCGCTCGGCGGGCTGCTGGTCAACGCCGAGCGGCGCCGCCAGCGGTCGGAGGCGATCGGTTCCGTTCTGCGGTCGGTGGCGTCCTTCCTGATCCTCGGCACGGCCGCGCTGATGGTCCTGGCCGCCCTGAAGATCGACCTGGCCCCGCTGCTGGCGAGTGCCGGTGTGGCCGGTGTCGCCATCGGTTTCGGTGCCCGCAACCTGGTGACGGACTTCCTCTCCGGCGTCTTCATGATCATGGAGGACCAGTACGGCGTCGGCGACAAGATCGACGCCGGAGTGGCCTCGGGCGAGGTCATCGAGGTCGGCCTGCGGGTGACGAAGCTGCGCGGGGACAACGGCGAGATCTGGTACGTCCGCAACGGCGAGATCAAGCGGATCGGCAACCTCAGCCAGGGCTGGGCGACCGCGGGCGTGGACGTGCAGGTCAAGCCGACGGAGAACCTGACGCGGATCCGCGAGGTGGTCCAGCAGGTCGCCGACGCGATGGCGAAGGAGTCCCCCTGGGACGAGCGCCTGTGGGGTCCGGTGGAGGTGCTGGGCCTGGACGAGGTGCTGCTCGCCTCGATGACGGTGAAGGTGTCGGCGAAGACGATGCCGGGCCAGCAGTTCGCGGTGGAGCGGGAGCTGCGCTGGCGGATCAAGGAGGCCTTCGACGCCGCGGGCATCCGGATCATCGGCGGCCTGCCGGCCGGGGACGAGGAGGACGAGGTCCCGGCGGACCCGACGGCCGCCGTCGCCGCGCCGTCCGCCCTGGCGAACCCCGCCTCCCCGCAGTCCCTGGCCACCGCCCCGATCCCGTCGCCGTCCGGCCCGCGGATCACCAAGTAGCACCACACGGGAGCACCACACCGGCACCCCCGCTGCCCCGCGGGCCGTCCGCAAGGACACGGCCTGCGGGGCAGCGCCATTGACACGACTCGAAGGGTGATAGGAAACTTACCTAACAGATCACCTCGGTGAGGGAGAGCCGCCGCATGCCCGCCGCCACGCCCGGAACGCCCAGCCTGTTGCGCGCCATGAACGACCGGGCCGCACTCGACCTCCTGCTGGCGCACGGCCCGCTGTCCCGGACCCGCATCGGGCACCTGACCGGGCTGTCCAAGCCCACCGCCTCACAGCTGCTGGCCCGGCTGGAGGCCGCCGGACTCGTCGTGGCCACCGGAACCGACGGCGGCCGCCCCGGCCCCAGCGCCCAGCTGTACGCGATCAACCCGAAGGCCGCCCACGTCGGCGGCATCGACGTCACCCCGGGGCGCGTCCTGGCGGCGGTCGCCGACCTGACCGGCACGGTGACCGCCACCCACGAAGTCCCGTACACGGAGGGCGCGGACGCCGTCGACCAGGTGACCGAGGCCCTCGGCGGGGCCGTCAAGGCCGCCGGGCTGCACCGCTGCGACCTGCACCGGGTGGTCATCGGCACGCCCGGCGCCTTCGACCCGCAGACGGGTCGGCTGCGCTACGCCAGCCACCTCCCGGGGTGGCACTCCCCCACCCTCCTCGACGACCTGGCGGCGGCCCTGCCGATGCCCGTCGAGTACGAGAACGACGTCAACCTCGCCGCCGTCGCCGAGCAGCGCCTCGGCGCCGCCCGCGGGCACGGGGACTTCGTCCTGCTGTGGAACGAGGAGGGGCTCGGCGCCGCGCTGGTGTTCGGCGGCCGGCTGCACCGCGGGTGGACCGGGGGCGCGGGCGAGGTGGGCTTCCTGCCCGTGCCGGGCCGCCCCCTGGTCCGGCAGGTCACCCGGGCGAACTCCGGCGGCTACCAGGAGCTGGCCGGTGTGGAAGGGCTGCCCCGGCTCGCCGCGGAGCTGGGTGTCGAGACCGTCTCCGGCCCGGCCGCGTACTCGCAGGACCACCCGGACGCCGGGCCGCACGGCCCGGAGGTCGCCGCCGCCGTCGCGCTGCTCGCGCGGGCCGCCGCCGCGCCCGAGGGGGCGCACCTGCGCTTCCTCCAGGACTACGCCACCGCCCTGGCCACCGGGCTCGCCTCGCTGGTCGCCGTACTGGACCCGGAGATCGTGGTCCTGGCCGGGGCCGCGATCAGCGCGGGCGGCGAACCTCTGCGCGAGTTGCTGGAGGCCGAGCTCGCCGAACTGGCCCCCTCCCGCCCCCGGCTGGTCCCCGGCGAGGTCCTGGAGCGGCCCGTCCTGCGCGGCGCGCTGGAGAGCGCACTGGCCGCCACTCGGGACGAGGTCTTCGACACCTCCCGCTGACCCCCACACCCTCCCTCCCCCTCCCCTCCACCGCACGCGCCACGCTCCGCCCGGCACCCCCTGGCCCCCACCGGAAGTTCCCTCCCGCAGAGAGCGAGCCCCGCCATGCCCAGAACCGGACGCCTGACCACCGCGACCGCCCTCCTCGCCTCGATATCCGCCCTCGCCACCGCGTGCACCGGCCAGGGCCCGGACACCGCCTCCGACGATCCGAGGGCGGACGTCACCCTCAACTTCTGGCACGGCTGGTCCGCGCCGGGCGAGACCAGGGCGATCGAGGACAACATCGCCCGGTTCGAGCAGGCGCATCCGAACATCAAGGTCAAGGTCACCGGCAACATGACCGACGACAAGATCAACCAGGCGCTGCGCGCGGGCGGGGACAAGGCCCCCGACGTGGTGTCCTCCTTCACCACCGACAGCGTGGGCAAGTTCTGCAACTCCCGCGCCTTCGCCGACCTGAACCCGTTCCTGGAGAAGTCCGGAGTGGACAAGGCCAAGGTCTTCCCCAAGACCCTGCTGGAGTACACGCAGTTCAACGGCAACCAGTGCACGCTGCCGCTGCTGAACGACGCGTACGGCCTCGTCTACAACAAGACCGCCTTCGACGCCGCCGGCATCACCGAACCACCGAAGACGTGGAGCCGGTTCGTCGAGGTCGCCCTAAAGCTGACCAAGGCGGACCCGTCGGGCGACGCGTACGAACGGGTCGGCCTCATGCCCACCTTCCACGGCTACGAGACCACCCCCATGCGGCTCGCCGCCCAGTGGAGCCCCACCTACTTCGCCGCCGACGGCAGCTCCAACCTCGCCCGGGACCCGGCCTTCGCGAAGATGCTGACCGCGCAGAAGGACCTGGTGGCGGCGCTCGGCGGCTACGAGAGGCTGGAGCGGTTCCGCAGTACCTTCGGCGACGAGTGGAGCGCCGAACACCCCTTCCACACCGGCAAGGTGGCCATGCAGATCGACGGCGAGTGGCGCGCCCCGATGGCCCAGGAGGCCGGCGTCGGCTTCGAGATCGCCACCGCACCGCTGCCCGTCCCCGACGACCAGGCCGGCGACTACGGCAAGGGCTACCTCTCCGGCACGGTCATGGGCATCGCCTCGGGCAGCAGGAAGCAGAACGCCGCCTGGGAGCTGGTCAAGTACATGACCACCGACACCGACGCGGTGGTGGCCTTCGCCAACGCCATCCACAACGTGCCGTCCACGCTCGCCGCGCTGGAGTCGCCGGCCCTCAAGGTGACCCCCCAGTTCAAGACCTTCCTCGACATCGCCCGGCACCCGAAGTCCGGCACCACCCCCGCCAAGGCCGACGGCGGGACCTACCAGCTGACCTTCACGGACTTCGCGTACGCCGTCGAGAAGGGCGACGTCGCCGACATCCCGGCCGGTCTCGCCAGGACCGACCGGCAGATCGACACGGACATCGCGAAGGCGGAGTAGGCCGATGACCGCCTCCCCCGCCCTGCGGGCGAAGCGGCGCCGCGGCGCCCTGCGGACCGCGGCCTTCATGTCGCCCTGGCTGATCGGCTTCTCGGTCTTCTTCGTCTACCCGCTGCTGTCCACCCTGTACTTCTCCTTCACCCGGTACGACGGCTTCCGGCAGCCGGTCCCGAGCGGCCTGGACAACTGGAGGTACGTCTTCACGGACTATCCGCTGTTCTGGCCCGCGATGCGCAACACGCTCTGGCTGGTCCTGGTGATGGTGACCTGCCGGGTCGTCTTCGGCCTGGGCATCGGGCTGCTCATCACGAAGATCAAGACCGGGGCAGGGATCTTCCGGACCCTGTTCTACCTGCCCTACCTGGCCCCGCCGGTCGCCGCGACCCTGGCCTTCGTCTTCCTGCTCAACCCCGGCACCGGCCCCGTCAACACCCTGCTGGACGCGGTGGGACTGCCCGCCCCCGGCTGGTTCACCGACGCCGACTGGTCCAAGCCGGCCCTCACCGCCCTCGCGCTGTGGGGGGTGGGCGACCTGATGGTGATCTTCATGGCCGCGCTGCTCGACGTACCGAAGGAGCAGTACGAGGCGGCCGAGCTCGACGGGGCGGGCCCCTGGGCGCGCTTCCGGCACATCACACTGCCCAACATCGCGCCGATCGTCATGTTCGCCGTGGTCACCGGAATCATCCAGGCCATGCAGTACTACGCCCAGCCGCTGGTGGCCGGCAAGGTCGCGGCCGGCGTGATCGGCGGCTCGGGCCAGCAGTTCGAGCCGGGATACCCCGACAAGTCGACGCTGACCCTGCCCCAGCTCGTCCACAACCTCGGGTTCCAGCGCTTCGACTACGGCGCGGCCTGCGTCGTCGCGCTGGTCCTGTTCGCCCTCTCCATGGCCTTCACCGCACTCATGATGCGGCGCCGTGGCGGTCTGATCGGAGCAGGTGGATGAGCAGCGCGCACGGCCCGAGGCGCCACTCCTCGGCGGCCCTCCACTGGATCGGGGTGCACGCGCTCGGCGTGGCGGCCGCCCTGTTCTTCGTCCTCCCCTTCGTCTTCCTCCTGCTCACCTCCCTGATGGGCGACCGGCAGGCGCTGACCCGCGACCTGTGGCCCGACACGTGGGAGTGGGACAACTACGCGAAGGTGTGGCACACCCCGGGCTTCCTGACCTGGTGGCGCAACACGCTCCTGTACGCGGGACTGGGCACCCTGTTGACCGTGGTCTCCTCCGTGCCCGTCGCGTACGCGCTCGCCAGGTTCCGCTTCCGCGGCCGGCGGCTCGCGCTGCTGCTCGTGATCGCCACGATGATGCTGCCGCCGCAGGTGGTGGTCATCCCCATGTACCTGTTCTGGGCCAGGCAGCTCGACCTCTCGGGCACCCTGTGGCCGCTGATCGTCCCGATGGCCTTCGGTGACGCGTTCTCCATCTTCCTGCTCCGCCAGTTCCTGCTGACCATCCCCGACGAGTACCTGGACGCGGCCCGCGTGGACGGCTGCGGCGAGGTGCGCACCCTGCTGCGGGTGGTGCTGCCGATGGCCCGGCCCGGGATCGCCGCCGTCGCCCTCTTCCAGTTCTTCTGCGCCTGGAACGACTACTTCGGCCCGCAGATCTACGCCTCCGACAACCCCGCCGCCTGGACCCTCAGTTACGGACTGGAGTCCTTCAAGGGGGCGCACCACACCAACTGGAACCTGACCATGGCCGCGACCGTGCTGGTCATGGCCCCGGTGATCGTCCTCTTCTTCTTCGCCCAGAAGGCGTTCGTCGAGGGAGTCACCCTGACCGGCGTGAAAGGCTGACGACGTTGAAACTCGCAGTGGTGGGCGGCGGTTCCACCTACACCCCCGAACTGATCGACGGCTTCGCACGGCTGCGCGGCACCCTGCCGGTGAGCGAACTCGTGCTGATCGACCCGGCCACCGAGCGGCTGGAGCTGATCGGCGCCCTGGCCCGCCGGATCTTCGCCCGGCAGGGCCACGCCGGCAAGGTCACGACGACCACGGACCTCGACGCGGGCGTCGCCGGGGCCGACGCGGTCCTCCTGCAGCTGCGCGTCGGCGGACAGGCCGCCCGGCTCCAGGACGAGACCTGGCCCCTGGAGTGCGGCTGCGTCGGGCAGGAGACCACCGGAGCGGGCGGGCTCGCCAAGGCCCTGCGCACCGTTCCGGTGGTCCTGGACATCGCCGAGCGGGTCCGGCGGGCCAGCCCCGACGCCTGGATCATCGACTTCACCAACCCGGTCGGGATCGTCACCCGGGCCCTCCTGCGGGCCGGCCACAAGGCCGTCGGACTGTGCAACGTCGCCATCGGCCTCCAGCGCAAGTTCGCGGCCCTGCTGGATCTCGCCCCCCGCGACGTCCACCTGGACCACGTGGGCCTCAACCACCTCACCTGGGAGCTGGGCGTGCGCCGGGGCGGCCCGGACGGCGAGGACCTGCTGCCCGGGCTGCTCGCCGCGCACGGGGAGGCCGTGGCGTCCGACCTGCGGCTGCCGCGGGCGGTGCTGGACCGGCTCGGCGCCGTCCCCTCGTACTACCTGCGCTACTTCTACTCCCACGACGAGGTCGTGCGGGAGCTGGGCACCAGGCCCTCGCGGGCCGCCGAGGTCGCCGCGATGGAGCGCGAGCTCCTCGCCCTCTACGCGGATCCGGCGCTCGACGAGAAGCCCGCGCTGCTGGGGAAGCGGGGCGGCGCCTTCTACTCGGAGGCGGCCGTGGACCTGGCGGCCGCGCTGCTGGGCGACGGCGGCACGGACGTTCAGGTGGTCAACACGTACAACAACGGCACGCTGCCCTTCCTGCCGGACGACGCCGTCGTCGAGGTCCAGGCGCGCGTCCGCACCGTCGGCGGCGCCGGCCCCGTACCGCTGCCGGTGCCGCGCCTGGACCCGCTGTTCACCGGGCTGATCTCACACGTGGCGGCGTACGAGGAGCTCGCGCTGGACGCCGCCCTGCGGGGCGGCCGCGAGCGGGTGTTCAAGGCGCTGCTGGCGCACCCGCTGGTCGGCCAGTACGACTTGGCCGAAGGGCTGACCGACCGGCTCCTCGCGCACAACAAGGAGCATCTGCCATGGGCGTGACCCTCCCTCCGGTCCTGGCGATCGACGCGGGCAACAGCAAGACGGACGTCGCGCTCCTCGGCCCCGACGGGTCCGTGCTGGCCACCGGGCAGGCCGGTGGCTTCCAGCCGCCGCGGACCGGGGTGGCCGCGGCCGTGGACGTACTGGCCGAGGCCCTGGCCCGCGCCGGGGTGCACCCCGGCGTCGGGGGCGGGCCCGTCGCGGCGCACGTGTCGGCGTGCCTCGCGAACGCCGACTTCCCGGTGGAGGAGCGCCGGCTGGCGCGGGAGATCGAGCGCCGCGGCTGGGGGCGCACCACCGCGGTGCACAACGACACCTTCGCGCTGCTGCGCGCCGGACTGCCCACGGGCGCCGAACCGCGCGGTGTCGCGGTGGTGTGCGGGGCGGGCATCAACTGCGTCGGGATGGCCCCGGACGGGCGGACCGCGCGCTTCCCCGCGGTCGGGCGGATCTCGGGCGACTGGGGCGGCGGGGGCGGACTGGTCGAGGAGGCCCTGTGGTTCGCGGCCCGGGCGGAGGACGGGCGGGGCGGGGCGACGGAGCTGGCCCGGGCGCTGCCCGCACGCCTCGGCCACGGCTCGATGGCCTCGCTGATCGAGGCGATGCACCTCGGGGACGTGCCCGCCGGGCGGCGGCACGAACTGACCCCGGTGCTGTTCGAGGTGGCCGCCGCCGGGGACGCGGTGGCGCTCTCGCTGGTGGACCGTCAGGCGGACGAGGTCGTGGCCATGGCCGTGGTGGCCCTGGCCCGCCTGGGCCTGCTGGCCGAGGAGGTCCCGGTGGTGCTGGGCGGCGGGGTGCTGGCTGCCCGGCACCCGCGGCTCGACGAGCGGATCGCGGCCGGCCTCGCCGAACGCGCCCCGCACGCCCGCGTCACCGTGGTCACGGCGCCCCCGGTGCTGGGCGCCGGGCTGCTGGGCCTGGACGCGGCAGGGGCCCCGGCGGAGGCCCACGGAAAACTCCGTGCCCATTTCGGTTGAACCCGCCCGGGAATGCGTCCGGTCTGCAACCGTTACGGCCGTAAGGACGTATTGACGGTGAAGGGGTGACGAAAGGCGCCCGCGGGGGCGGATCGCCCCGGACCCGGCACCGGGTGCTGTGGTCCACCGGCACTACGGCCATACTGCTGCTGCGCAGGGGGGACTCCCCGGCGCCGGCTGGGGGACGACAGGACCGAGGGGGAGGTCACGGTGGCGATCACATCACGCGCGCCCGCGCCCGGGGGTGGTGCCTCCGCGCCGCCCGCCGGCGCGTCGGCGTCGCCGCCCGCCGGGCCACCCGGGCGGCGCACCGCCTGGTCGGAGGGAGTGCAGCGGCTGCGCGAGGAGGCCACCACCGAGCCGGGCCGGCTGCGGATCATCGGCGCGGTACTGGCCGCTCTGATCATGCTGTTCGGCATGGTCAGCGTGTGGGAGATCTCCGGCCGGGCCACCGCCGCCGACGACGTGGTGGGCCGCAGCCAGCCGCTGAGCGCGGACGCGGCCAGTATCTACCGCTCCCTGGCCGACGCCGACACCACCTCCTCCAGCGGTTTCCTCCTCGGCGCGCAGGAGCCGCGCGAGGTCCGCCAGCGCTACGAGAAGGACATCGCCAACGCCTCCCGCCTGCTGGTGAGCGCCGCCGCCAACACCGGCGGCAGCGAGGAGTCACGCGAGCAGATCGCCCTGCTGAGCGAACAGCTGCCGCGCTACACCGGCCTGATCGAGCAGGCCCGCGCCACCAACCGGCAGGGCCTGCCGCTGGGCGGCGCCTACCTCCGCTACGCCAACGAACAGATGACCACCCAGCTGCTGCCCGCCGCCCAGCGGCTCTACGAGGCGGAGACCCGGCGGCTGCACACCGACGACGACGACGCCCGGGCCTGGCCGCTGGGCTCGCTGGGCCTCGGCCTGCTCGCCGTGGCCGCCCTGGTGTGGGCGCAGCGGCGCAACTACCGGCACACGAACCGGGTCTTCAACCACGGCCTGGTGGCGGCGACCGCCGCCTCCGTGGTGGTGCTGCTCTGGCTGTCCGTCGGCCACACGGTGGCGCGTTCTTCGCTGAGTGAAGCCCGCACGGACGGGCAGGAGTCGATGAAGGTGCTCAACGACGCGCGGATCGCCTCCCTCCAGGCCCGGGCGAGTGAGAACCTGACACTGATCGCGCGGGGCGCCGTACTGGCCGAGGACAAGAAGTCCGACAAGTACGACGTGGACTTCACGAACAACATGAAGCAGCTGGACGCGGGGCTCGCGACCGCGCTGCGGCTGGCCGACGACGAAGACGGCCGGACGCCCGTGAGCCGTGCCGTGGACGGCGTGGAGCAGTGGAAGCAGCGGCACGCGGCGGCCCGGGAGGCGGACTTGAAGGGCGACTACGAATCCGCACTGCCCCAGGTCGTCGGGGACGAGCAGCACAAGGAGAGCAGCGGCGCCGCCTTCGACACCGTGGACGCCTCCCTGGAACGTGCCGTCGCCCACGAGCAGCGGGAGTTCACCCGAGCGGCCCAGGACGGGATCGGGGCGCTCGGCGGTCTGGTGACGGGCTCGGCGGTACTGGCGGTCATCGGCGCGACAGCGGCCCTGCTCGGTATCGGGCGCAGGCTTTCGGAGTACAGGTGAGAGCGATGCGGATACGGGCGCGGCGGGCCGCCGAGGGCCATGAGGAGTACGAGGAGCACGAGGGCCGCACACGTGCCCCCGGCGCACGGTCCGGCGTCCGGCGGGCCGCGGGCCGGCTGCGCGGCTGGGGCGGCGTGAGCGCGATGGCCGTCGCCTGCGCCGTGACGGCCGCGACGGTGCTGCTGCCGCTGGCCCACGCGACCACGGACACCGCACCCGGTGTCCCCCGCCGTCCTGCCTCGGCGGTGGCGGCTCCGGCGGCGCCCTGGGTCCTCACGGACACCTGCCAGGACCCCGAGGCCAGCCTGCGCCCGTCCGACGTGGACGGGGCGGCCATCGCGCGGATCAAGGCGGCGGGCAAGCTCGTCGCGGGCGTGGACCAGAACAGCTTCCGCTGGGGTTACCGCAACCAGACCGCGGAGGGCGGCCGCCTCGACGGCTTCGACATCGACCTGGTCAAGGCCATCGCCAAGGACATCCTGGGCGACGAGAACGCGGTCATCTACCGGGCCATCCCGACCAGCCAGCGCGTCCCCGCCCTCCAGGAGGGCCGCGTCGACATCGTCGTGCGGACCATGACCATCAACTGCAAGCGGCTGGAGGACGTCGCCTTCTCGACGGCCTACTTCGAGGCCGGACAGCAGGTGCTGGCCCCCAAGGGCTCGCCGATCACCGGGTACGACCCCTCGCTGAAGGACAAGCGGATCTGCGTCGCGGCCGGTTCCACGGCGGAGAGCGCGCTCAAGGCCCAGTCGTACGGATCCCGGCCGGTCACCGTCGCCAACCAGCTGGACTGCCTGGTCCGGCTCCAGCTGCACGAGGTCGACGGCATCATCACGGACAACGCCCTCGCCGCCGGCCAGGCCGCGCAAGATCCCTCGGTGCGGCTGGTGGGCTCGCCCTTCACCCGCGAGTTCTACGGGGTCGCGATGAACAAGGACGCCCCCGACCTGGTCCGCCGGGTCAACAAGGTGCTGGAGAACTACCGCGCGGGCGGCAACGACAGCCCGTGGATGAGGGCCTACCTCAAGCACCTCCAGCCCGTGCTGCCCGGCGTGAGCGCCCCGCCCGCGCCCAAGTACCGGGACGGCTGAGGCCGGTGGCGATTCCGGGCACGAGAGCGGACGCGGAGGGCGGCGGGGAAGCGAACACGGAGGCGGCGGAAGCGGAGGCACGGTCGGTGGAGACGGGGTCGGCAGTGATGGACCGGGACGGCGTCGACCGGGCCCTGGCCCGGCTGGGCGCGGAGCACGAGGCCGTCGAGACCTCGCTGCTCGCCCTCCAGGACCACGCGGGACGCCGGCTGCTGGAGGGCGCCGAGCTGACCGGGCTCACCAAGGAGCGGTGGGCGGCGGCCGACGCGGACATCACGCGCCTGTGGAGGTACTTCGACGCCTACAGCGGCGCGCTGACCGCCGCCCGGGAGATCCGTGAGCGGCGCCGCTGGCCCCACCGCGAGGACCTGGTCGAGCTGACCGAGCGGCTGCGCGGGCCCGGCGTCCTGATCGCCGGGGCCGCCACGGAGGGCGCCGCACTGGCGGAACGGCTCTCCCTCGCCGAGCTCGTGACCCGGATGAACGACCTCTACGCGCGTTCGCTGGACGTGGTGGTCGCCGCCGACGCCGTGTGGTCGGCGCTGCCCGCCCGGATCGACCTGCTCGCCGCCGAACTGCACCGCACCCGTTCGCTGGCCCACTCCGTGGGCGTGCGCCCGGGCGAGCACCCCTCGGGCGACGACCTGGAGTACATCACCGCCGAGCTCACGGAGCTGCGCACCCAGGTGATCGCGGACCCGCTGGCCTTCTGGCGTTCCACCGCGGGCAGTTCCGCGCCCGGCGGCGGACGGCCGGACACCGCCCGCTACGACCGGGCCGCGCTCGCGCTGGAGGACGTCCGCCGGGAGGTCGAGGCGGTGCTGGCCGTACGGCAGGACGCCGAGCAGCGGCTGATCAGCCTGCGCGACGTGCTCTCGCGGGCCGACCGGACCCTGGCGGAGGCGCGGACGGCGCGCGGCGAGGTGCTGGCGAAGATCGCCGCGTCCGAGGTGCCCGTGGTCAGCGGCCCCCCGACGGTGCTCCAGGAGCAGCTCGCGGCGGCTGCCGAGCACCGGCGCCACGCACGCTGGCACCGGCTCTCGCCGCTGCTGGAATCCCTGGAGGAAAGGGCCGAGGAGGAACTGCGCCGGGCCCGTGAATCGTTGACCGCGGTGACGGCCCCGCTGGCCGTGCGGGCCGAGCTGCGCGGGCGTCTCGACGCCTACAAGGCGAAGGTGGCCCGGCACGGGCTGGCGGAGGACCCCCTGCTGATCGAGAGGTACGACGTGGCCCGGCGGATGCTGTGGAGCGCGCCCTGCGATCTGCGGGCCGCCGAACAGGCCGTCCTGCGCTACCAGCAGGCGGCCGCCGAGTCGCTGGTGCCGCGGCACCGGCCCGAGCAGACGATCCGGCCCGAGGGGCCGGGGACGGAGGACGCATGAGCATGATCGGAGCAGCGTGCGTTCGCCCCGGCTGCCCGGGATCGTACGAGGACATGGGCGGCGGCGAGCTGTACTGCGACACCTGCGGACTGGCTCCTGTCGGTTCGATCGCGGCGGGTGCCGAGGAACTGGTGTCGCCGCCGACGGGGATGACGAGCGCGGCCCGCGGCTCGCTGGGATCCGGCGGGTCCCGGGGCTCCCACGGATCGCCGGGCTCGCAGGGGTCCCACGGCTCGGCGCGCTCCTCGGCGTCGGCGCGCTCCTCCCGGTCCTCCTCGTCCCGCCGTTCGGTGTCGGGGCGGCTCTCGCGGTCGCTCACGGGGCAGGGCTCCACCCGTTCGGTGTCGGTGCGCAGTTCGGGCTCGGCCGCCTCCTCCTCGGGGCGCAGCAGGCTGGGCGCAGGTCTGGTCAACGTGCCGGAGGTGCCGCGTCCGGACCCTTCGGCGGCGGTCCTGGAGAATCCGGAGGTGCCGGAGCGCAAGCGCTTCTGCTCGCGTTCGGACTGCGGCGCCCCGGTGGGCCGGGCCCGCGGGGACCGGCCGGGCCGGACCGAGGGCTTCTGCACCAAGTGCGGCCACCCCTACTCCTTCGTGCCCAAGCTGCGCGCCGGTGAAGTGGTGCGCGGCCAGTACGAGGTGGCGGGCTGCCTCGCGCACGGCGGTCTGGGCTGGGTGTACCTGGCGGTGGACCGGGCGGTCGCGGACCGGTGGGTGGTCCTGAAGGGCCTGCTGGACACCGGGGACCAGGACGCGATGGAAGCCGCGATCTCGGAGCGGCGCTTCCTCGCGGAGATCGAGCACTCCAACATCGTGCGGATCTACAACTTCGTGGAGCACCTGGACCAGCGGACCGGTTCGCTGGACGGGTACATCGTCATGGAGTACGTCGGCGGCAAGTCGCTGAAGGAGATCGCGAACGAGCGGCGCAGGCCGGACGGCCGGCGTGATCCGCTGCCGGTGGAGCAGGCCTGCGCGTACGGCATCGAGGCGCTGGAGGCGCTGGGCCACCTGCACAGCCGGAACCTGCTGTACTGCGACTTCAAGGTCGACAACGCGATCCAGCAGCAGGACCAGCTGAAGCTGATCGACATGGGGGCGGTGCGGCGGATGGACGACGAGGAGTCGGCCATCTACGGCACGGTGGGCTACCAGGCCCCGGAGGTCGCGGAGCTGGGGCCGTCGGTGGCCTCGGACCTCTACACGGTGGCGCGGACGCTGGCCGTCCTGACGTTCGACTTCCAGGGCTACACCAACGTGTTCGTGGATTCGCTGCCGGATCCGGAGCACATCGAGGTGTTCCGGCGGTACGAGTCCTTCTACCGGCTGCTGGTCCGGGCGACCGACCCGGACCCGGGGCGGCGGTTCGCCTCCGCGCAGGAGATGGCCGACCAGCTGACGGGCGTGCTGCGGGAGGTGGTCGCGCTGCAGACGGGCCGTCCGCGGCCGCAGCTGTCCACCCTCTTCGGCCCGGAACTGCGGGTCCCGGACACCCTGCTGTTCACCGGCACGGACACGTCGGACACGATCGTCTCCCGACTGGGCCACCGCCCGGTCGCCTCCCGGCCGTTCGCCTCCCGGTGGGGTGGCGGGCTCTTCGGCCTCGTCGGCCGCGGCCCCGCCCGGTCCGGGATCCCGGCCCCGTCGGCGGCCACCGGCACGTCGGGCCCGCAGGGCACCACCCCGCCGGCCGGCGTCGGCCTGCCCGGGCAGCCGCACGGGCCCGGCGGCACGCCGGACACGTGGCACCCTGCCCCCGGCGGCCCGGGGGCCCGGCCGGGATCCGCCTCCCCGGGCGGGACCACCGGTACCTGGCACCCCGCGCCCGGCGGTGCGCCCGTGGCCGGGGGCGGGACCCCGCCCGGCGGCGTCGGCCTGCCGGGAGCAGCCGCGCCGGCGGGATCCGGCGCGCCCCGAAGCGTCCCCCTGGCCGGAACGCCGGGGACATGGGCACCCGCGCCCGGCCTTTCCGGCGGGCCCGGCGGCGTCGGCCTGGCCGGGGCGGGCGGCGCGGCCCCCGGCGGGGACGGGCTGGAGAGCAGCGTGACGCATGTTGCGGGGACCGGGGTGCCCCTGGCGCGGCGGGCGCCGGCGGCGGGCCCCGGGCCCGCGTCCCCGCCGGCCGCCCCCGCGGCAACGGCGGCGCCGGTCACGACCCTCGACGCCCGTGACACCGCGCTGGCGCTCCCCGTGCCGCTCGTGGACGCCGCCGACCCCAACGCCGGTTTCCTGACCGGTCTGCTGGCCTCCGCACCCGCCGACCTGCTCGGCGCGCTGGCCTCCGCGCCCGCCGACTCGGCCGAGTTGCGGCTGCGGGAGCTGCGGGCGCGGCTGGAGCTGGGCGAACTGTCCGCGGCCGGGGACGCCCTGGCCGAGCTGGAGGCCCGCCACCCGGACGACTGGCGCGTCGTGTGGGCCCGCGGCATCGCCTCGCTCGCCACCGGTGACGACGAGATAGCGGCGCTGTCCTTCGACGCGATCTACGACGCCTTCCCGGGCGAGCCCGCGCCGAAGCTGGCCCTCGGGCTGTGCGCGGAGGTGCTGGGCCAGCTGGACAACGCCGCCGAGTACTACCGCCTGGTCTGGATCACCGATCCGGGATTCGTCAGCGCGGCCTTCGGGCTGGCGCGGGTCCAACTGGCCGCCGGCAACCGGGACGCAGCGGTGCGCACGCTGGAATCCGTACCGGAGGCGTCCATCCACTACACCGCCGCGCGGGTGGCGGCGGTACGCGCACGTCTGCGCGACCGGTCACCGGACGAGCCGCTGCTGGCCGATCTTTCGGCGGCCGCCGACCAGGTGGAGGCCCTGCGGAGGTTCGGGCTGGACCCGGAACGGCAGGAGTCGCTGGCGACGGAGGTTCTGGGCTCGGCCCTGGACTGGGTACTGTCGGGCAGCCGGGGTGCCGACCCCGGCCGTACCTCGCTGCTCGGCAGTCAACTGGACGAGCGGGGCCTGCGCTTCGGACTGGAGCGCTCGTACCGCGTCCTCGCACGGCTGGCACGGCGTGGCGAGGAGAGGATCGAACTGGTGGAGCGGGCCAACCGTTTCCGCCCCCGGACGTGGGTGTGATTGATGTCGATGCATCGGCCGTCGGGCTGCCCCAGCTGCGCGGAACCCCTGGAAGAGGGTGACCGTTTCTGCGGCCTCTGCGGCTACGCCCTGACCTCTTCCCCTCCGGTCGCGTCCACGGACCACCCGACCGTGCCCATCCCACCGGCGCCCCCGGCGCCCGCCGCACCGCCCGCTCCGGTCCGGGCCGCCCCCGCGGGCGGGTACGGGCTGCCGGCGCCGGCCGCCTCGCACGGCTCCGCCGGCGCCGGTGAACCCGCCCCCGGCTGGGGCAGCGTGGCCGCCGCCGCGCCGACCCTGGTGGGGGACCCGGCCGACTGGGCCACCGCCCCGGCACAGCACCAGCCGGAAGAGGAACCGGAGCGGGAGGGGGAACAGGAGCCGGAGCCCGGGCCGTGCCCGCCCGGCGCCGCGTACCCGGGCCACGAGAACCCGTACGGCACCGGCAGGGGTCCGGCGGACGGCCCCGAGACGCGGCACGACCGTCCCGGCGGCGACCGTCCCGGCCACCCCGGCACGCCCCCCGGGGCCACGCCCTGGGGCACGGGCGAGGCCGCCCACGAGGCCCCGTACGAGAACCCGTACGAGAACGGCTACGACAGCCCGCCCCCGTCCGGCGCGGCGCCCGGCGGGAAGACCTGCGTGGCCTGCCGGGCCGGGCACGTCGACACCGACGGGTACTGCGAGCACTGCGGGCACGCGCAGCCCCGCGAGCGCGACCACGTCGAGGAGGAGCTCGGCAGCGTCGCCGCCGTCAGCGACCGGGGCTTGCGCCACCACCGCAACGAGGACTCGTTCGCCGTGTCGGCCACCGCCCTGCCCGACGGCTCCGCCGCCACGGTGGCCATCGTGTGCGACGGGGTGTCCTCCGCGAGCCGCCCGGACGAGGCGTCGGCCGCCGCGGCCGCCGCCGCCAACGAGGCGCTGCTGGAGGCGCTCCCCCGCGGCGCGCACCCCCAGGAGGCCATGCACGAGGCGATCCTGGCCGCCGCCGCGGCGGTCAACGCACTGGCTCCGGAGGTCCCGGGCGCGCAGAACGCGCCCGCCTGCACCCTGGTCGGCGCCGTCGTCAGCGGCGGCCTGCTCACCATCGGCTGGGTCGGCGACAGCCGCGCCTACTGGGTGCCCGACGACCGCGCCGCACTGCCCCGCCGCCTCACCGAGGACGACTCCTGGGCCGCCCAGATGGTCGCCGCCGGCCTGATGGGCGAGGCCGAGGCCTACGCGGACGTCCGCGCCCACGCCATCACCGGCTGGCTCGGGGCCGACGCGTACGACCTCGAACCGCACACCGCGATCTTCAAGCCGGACCACCCCGGCGTGGTGGTGGTCTGCACCGACGGACTGTGGAACTACGCGGAGTCCGCGCGGGAGATGACCCAGGTGCTGCCCGCCGACGCCGCGGTACGCCCGCTGCACAGCGCGCAGGTGCTCGTGGGGCACGCCCTCGACGGCGGCGGCCACGACAACATCACCGTGGCCGTCGTGCCGTTCGCCACGCAGACCGAACGGGAACCGGGTGCGGCACCGCAGCCCGGACCGGCTGCAGCACCGGAACCGGAAGTGGAAGCGCGCCCGCAGGTCTGACCCGCCTGCCCGAGCCCTCTAGGAGTCCAGCCGATGGCGAATTTCGCCAAGCCGAGCGCCCCGCGCTTCAGCGTGGACGTGTACCAGAACGAGTTCCTTCCCGAAGGCGGGCGGGACGTCCACGCCATCGTCACCGTCACCGCCACGGGCGGCGGCAGCGTCACCCGCGGGACGCCCGCCGACGGCACGGCCGCCGTCGTGATCATGGTCGACTGCTCGGGTTCCATGGAGTACCCGCCGGAGAAGATGCGCGGCGCCCGCGAGGCCACCGCCGCGGCGATCGACACCCTGCGCGACGGCACCGCCTTCGCGGTGATCGCCGGCACTCACGTGGCCAAGGAGGTCTATCCGGGCCAGGGCCGCCTCGCCGTCGCCGACCCCGCCACCCGCGCCCGGGCCAAGGACGCCCTGCGCGGCCTCAGCGCCGGCGGCGGCACCGCCATCGGCACCTGGCTGCGCCTGGCCGACGGCCTGCTGCGCGGCTCCACCGCCGCCATCCGCCACGGCATCCTGCTGACCGACGGGCGCAACGAGCACGAGGAGCCGGCCGTCCTGCGCGCCACCCTCGACGCCTGCGCGGGCCGCTTCACCTGCGACGCCCGCGGTGTGGGCACCGACTGGGAGGTGAAGGAGGTCACCGGCGTCGCCAGCGCCCTCCTCGGCTCCGCCGACATCGTGGCCGACCCGGCCCACCTCACCGAGGACTTCACGCTCATGATGGAGAACGTCATGGGCAAGGAGGTCGCGGACGTCTCGCTGCGCCTGTGGACCCCGGTCGGCGTGGAGATCCAGTACGTCAAGCAGGTCGCTCCCGCCGTCCAGGACCTGACGGCCCGCCGCACCGACACGGGCCCGCGCGCCGGTGACTATCCGACCGGTTCGTGGGGCGACGAGTCCCGCGAGTACCACGTGTGCGTACGCGTCCCCGGGGCGGCCGTCGGCCAGGAGATGCTCGCCTCCCGCGTCACGCTCGTCCGGCCGGCGACCGGCGGCGAACCCGAGGCCGTCCTGGCCCAGGGCCTGGTGCGCGCGGTGTGGACGAACGACCTGGCCGCCTCCACCGCCATCAACCCGCAGGTCGCCCACTACACGGGGCAGGCGGAGCTGGCGCAGGCTATCCAGCAGGGCCTCGAAGCCCGCAAAATGGGCGATGTCGACGGCGCTACGGCCAAACTCGGACGGGCCGTGCAACTGGCGAGCGTCTCCGGCAACGCCGACACAGCACGACTCCTGTCGAAGGTGGTGGATGTGGTGGACGCGGTGGCAGGTACTGTGCGGCTGAAAGCGAAGGTTGCCGACGCCGACGAGATGACTCTCGAAACCCGTTCGACGCAGACCGTCCGAGTGAAGAAGTTCTGAGAGCCTCCCGCGATGACGCAGGGAGAAGAAGGGGGAAGAGCCGCCATGCCGACCTGCCCGAACGGGCACCAGTCCGCCTCCGACGACTGGTGCGAGGTCTGCGGCCACCGCATGGGTACCCCTGAGGGACCCCCCTCGGTGCCTTCCTACGGCTACGGCTTCCCCCCGACCGCCGGTGAACCGACCGCCCAGGCCGAGCTGTGTCCGCAGTGCCGGACCCCGCGCGAGGCCATGGCCCCGTTCTGCGAGGAGTGCCGGTACAACTACCTGACCCGTTCCGCGACCTCGTACGCGTCCCCGGCGGCGGACCCGGGGCCCCCGGCGCCCGGCACCGGAGCCGGTGCGGGTGCCCCCGCCGGGCCGCGTCCCGGGAGCCCGCCCCCGCCGCCCGTGCCCGCGCCGGGCACGTACGCGCAGGACCACTTCGAGTACCAGGGTTCGCGTCCGTCCCGGGTCAACCGCCCGGCCGAGCCGCTCCAGCGCGAGGACGACTGGATGCTGTCGCCGCCGGCACACGAGCCGCCGCCGGCGTACCAGCAGGCTCCGCAGCCCCCGCAGCCCCAGTACCAGCAGCAGCCCCCGCAGCAGCACCAGCGGGAGTACCAGCAGGAGTACCGGCAGCAGCCCCAGACGCCGCCGTACCAGCCGCACCCGCCCCAGGGCGGCGCCTGGAGCGCGACGATCGGCCCGGACCGCTCGTACTTCATGGCGATGATGCAGCGCAGCGGACCCGAGGCGACCGGCCTCAACCTGCCCGCGTACTCCCCGGAGCAGCACCTCCCGCTGTCCGGCGGCCAGATCACCATCGGCCGCCGCCGCGCGTCCACGGGCGAGTCCCCCGACATCGACCTGTCGGTGCCCCCGGAGGACCCCGGCGTCTCCCACCAGCACGCGGTGCTGGTGCAGCAGCCCGACATGAGCTGGGCGGTGGTGGACCAGAACTCCACCAACGGCACCACCATCAACGGCGGCGAGGACCCGATCCAGCCCTACGTCCCGGTCCCGCTGGCCGACGGCGACCGCGTCCACGTGGGTGCCTGGACCACGATCACCATCCGCCGCGGCTGATCACAGCTGTCCCAGGGGCCACACGTAGGGCCCCTGGGGGTCGTCCAGCCACGACCACTGGCCCTCGGGGCCGACCGAGACCCCGAAGCGTTCGCGGCCCGGCCGGCCCTCGCTGCGCCACAGGTCCAGGGCCTCGCGGGGGTGCAGTACCCCGGCGGTCAGCACGAGCATGAACTGGAAGCGCTCGTTCTCCACCAGCTCGTACGGGAGCCCGCGCACCATGGCCATCCGGTCGGGAGGCGGTACGGCCGTGGCCCCGCGCAGCGGGACGAAGTACGCCGCGGTGTGCAGGAAGCGGCCCTCCGCGAAATCGGCGTCCCGCACCGTGAGGGCGATCAGCCCGGTCGACAGCGGGGCGAGGATCCGCGCCCCCGGCCGGCACTGGCCGAGCCAGGCGTGCGGGACCAGCGGGAGGGTGCAGGTCACCAGGATCCGGTCGAACGGTGCCCGGGCGGGACAGCCGCGGGCGCCGTCCCCGGTGACGACGGTCGGGTGGTAGCCGAGCTGGGCCAGGTGGGCCCGGGCGGACTCGGTGATCTCCTCGTCCAGGTCCACGGTGGTGACGTGCTCGTCGCCGAGGCGGTGGCTGAGCAGGGCCGCGTTGTAGCCGGTGCCCGCGCCGATCTCCAGGACGTCGTCGCCGTCGCGCACGTCGAGGGCGGCCAGCATCTTCGCCATCAGGGAGGGCTGGCTGCTGGAGGAGACCAGCCGGCCGTCGCGCAGCCGGGTCGCGAGCGGCGCGTCGACGTACACGCCGCGCAGCCAGCGGGCCCGCTGCCCGGGGTCGGGGTCCTCGCCCCAGAGCCGTTCGTGGCCGGCGCCGCGTTCGGTCCAGAAGTAGGGGACGAAGACGTGCCGGGGCACGGCCGCGAAGGCCGCCCGCCAGCGCGGGTCGTCCAGTACGCCGGCCGCGGTCAGCTCCCGCACCTGGGCGGCGTGCGCGGTCTCCCGCAGGTCCCGGGTCTCGGAGCGTGCGGTGTGTGCGGTGTGTGCACCCATGCCTCCACTGTCCTGCGCCCGGCCGTCACGTGCGAACGCGAAGGGACCCCCGGCCGGTACCGGGCGTCTGAGACGATGGTCGGGTGAATGAGATTCCGCGGGGCAGCCTTCAGGAGCAGACCTTCTACGAGCAGGTGGGCGGCGAGGACACCTTCCGTCGCCTCGTGCGGCGCTTCTACCAAGGCGTCGCGGAGGACCCGCTGCTGCGCCCGATGTACCCGGAGGAGGACCTCGGCCCCGCCGAGGAGCGGTTCGCGCTGTTCCTGATGCAGTACTGGGGCGGCCCGACCACCTACAGCCGGCACCGCGGCCACCCGCGCCTGCGGATGCGGCACGCGCCGTTCCAGGTGGACTCGGCGGCGCACGACGCCTGGCTGAAGCACATGCGGGTGGCGCTGGACGAGCTCGGGCTCGCGCCGGAGCTCGAGGCGCAGCTGTGGAAGTACCTGACCTACGCCGCCGCGTCGATGATCAACACTGCGGGCTAGGGAGTGTCGTCAAAGTGGCGTCGCCCGCCCGAAGGGCGACCAGGCGGGACTTTGACGACACGACTTGGAGGCCCTCTGGGGACGCACCCGTGGGGCGGCGGGCCCCGGGGGCACCCGGTCAGACGGGGCTGACCCGGAAGGCGCCGAGGCCGCCGGTGGCGCCGGGGCGGCGGGTGGCGACGGAACCGTAGGGGGTACGCAGCCGCAGCCAGCTCCCGGCGGCGAGCAGCGCCACGGGGTCGGGGACGGCGCCCGACGCGGGGGCGGGGGCGGACACGGTGGCCCGTACCGGCCGCAGGAAGCCCAGGGACTGTGCGGCGTGCGCGACGCGCAGCGGGAGTTCGGTGCCGCCCAGGGGGCGGGACCAGATCTCGCGGCCGATGCGGTCGCGTTCGGACCGGGTCCGGTGCTGCGCGGGCAGGGCCTCGTCCCGGGCCCGGAACTCGGCGACGGACGCCGCCAGGACCTGCGCGATCGCCTCGGGGCCGGGCAGCCCCGGCAGCCGGCGCCAGCCGCCGCGGGGCGGAAGCACCCCGGTCCACGGCGGGCCGGTGACCGGTCCGGGCACGGTGGCCTCGGCCGAGGCCTCGTCCACGGATTCCAGGAGCTCTCCGGCGGAGACGGTCACGTCCAGCGGCGCCGCCACGGGAACGTCGAGCCGCACGGTGCGGATGGCCAGGACATCGAAGGAGGGGGGCCGTCCGAAAACGCCGAGCGCGCCCCCGCCGGCCTGCAGGCGGACGGCGGCGGCCCGGTCGTAGTGCACCAGCCGGCCCAGGAAGGCGGCGAGGTCCGCCGCCTCCCCGGAATCGGCGAAGCGCAGCTGCTCGATCATGCCGCGATGGCCTCGGAACGCGGCTCGTCGAGGTACTTCTCCAGGAAGTGCCTCTCCTCGGCCGTGATGCGGCGCGGCCGGCCGGCGGCGAGGTTGTAGGGCACGACCACGGTCTCCGCGCGCACGTAGACCGTCTCGGGCCTGTCCTCGGTCGCCTCGTCCTTGACCTCGTAGCGGATGGTCAGGGAAGCGGCGCCGATCCGGGTCACCCAGGACTCGATGAGGACGGGCTCGTGACGGTGCACGAGGGGCAGCTTGTAGTCGATCTCGTGGCGGGCCACGACGGATCCGCCCGTGAAGGACTCGCTGCCCTCGCCCGGCGCGAGGCGGAACATGAAGTCGATCCGCGCCTCCTCCAGATAGCGGAGGAACACGACGTTGTTGACGTGCCCGAAGGCGTCCATGTCCGCCCAGCGCAGTGGGCAGCGGTAGTGGTGTCTGGCCATGGCCGTGACCTCAGCGCTCCCCTCAGCCTCGCGTGAGCTTCTTGTAGGTGGCGCGGTGCGGACGGGTCGCGTCCGGGCCGAGCCGCTCGATCTTGTTCTTCTCGTAGGACTCGAAGTTGCCCTCGAACCAGAACCACTTCGAGTCGCCCTCGTAGGCCAGGATGTGCGTGGCCACCCGGTCCAGGAACCAGCGGTCGTGGGAGACGACCACGGCCGCACCGGGGAACTCCAGCAGCGCGTTCTCCAGCGAGCCCAGGGTCTCGACGTCGAGGTCGTTGGTGGGCTCGTCGAGGAGGAGCAGGTTGCCGCCCTGCTTGAGGGTCAGCGCGAGGTTCAGGCGGTTGCGCTCACCACCGGAGAGCACACCGGCCGGCTTCTGCTGGTCCGGGCCCTTGAAGCCGAAGGCGCTGACGTACGCGCGGGAGGGCATCTCGACGTTGCCGACGTTGATGTAGTCCAGCTCGTCCGACACGACCGCCCAGAGGGTCTTTTTGGGGTCGATGTTGGCGCGGCCCTGGTCGACGTAACTGATCTTGACGGTCTCGCCGACCTTGATCTCGCCGGCGTCCGGCTTCTCCAGGCCCTGGATCATCTTGAAGAGCGTGGTCTTGCCCGCGCCGTTCGGGCCGATGATGCCGACGATGCCGTTGCGCGGCAGCGTGAAGGACAGGTCGTCGATGAGGACCTTGTCACCGAACGCCTTGGAGAGGTTGTTGACCTCGACCACGATCGAGCCCAGACGCGGGCCCGGCGGGATCTGGATCTCCTCGAAGTCCAGCTTGCGCATCTTGTCGGCCTCGGCCGCCATCTCCTCGTAGCGGGCGAGGCGGGCCTTGGACTTGGCCTGGCGGCCCTTGGCGTTGGAGCGGACCCACTCCAGCTCTTCCTTGAGGCGCTTGGCGCGCTTCTCGTCCTTCTTGCCCTCGACCTTGAGGCGCTCGGACTTCTTCTCCAGGTAGGTGGAGTAGTTGCCCTCGTAGGGGTGCGCGCGGCCGCGGTCGAGCTCGAGGATCCACTCGGCGACGTTGTCGAGGAAGTAGCGGTCGTGGGTGACGGCCACGACGGCGCCCTTGTACTGGGCCAGGTGCTGCTCCAGCCAGTTCACGGACTCGGCGTCGAGGTGGTTGGTGGGCTCGTCGAGGAGCAGCAGGTCGGGGGCCTCCAGCAGCAGCTTGCAGAGGGCCACGCGGCGCTTCTCACCACCGGAGAGGTTGGTGACGGGCCAGTCGCCGGGCGGGCAGCCCAGGGCGTCCATGGCCTGCTCCAGCTGGGCGTCGAGGTCCCACGCGTTGGCGTGGTCCAGGTCGTCCTGGAGCTTGCCCATCTCCTCCATCAGCTCGTCGGTGTAGTTCGTCGCCATTTCCTCGGCGATCGCGTTGAACCGGTTGAGCTTCTGCTTGATCGGGCCGACGCCGTCCTCGACGTTCTCCAGGACGGTCTTGGACTCGTCGAGCTTCGGCTCCTGCATGAGGATGCCGACGGTGTAGCCGGGGGAGAGGAAGGCGTCGCCGTTGGACGGCTGCTCGATGCCCGCCATGATCTTCAGAACGGTGGACTTGCCGGCACCGTTCGGGCCCACCACACCGATCTTCGCGCCGGGCAGGAAGTTCAGGAAGACGTCGTCAAGGATCACCTTGTCGCCGTGTGCCTTGCGCGTCTTGCGCATGGTGTAGATGAACTCAGCCAAGAGAAACCGTCCGGCAGATCGATGGTGGGCAGATACACCCCATCTTGCCAGGCGTCCATACCTCGGGGGAAACGCGTATGGTCCGGGCCCCCTGAGCTGGGGCAGGATGCCACTGGAATGTCGGACGGGGCGGCCGGGGGGGATTCGGTGGGGAGCGCACTCATAGGCTTGGCGGCGGCGGTCGTGGGCGTCACGGGGACGCTGATCGCGTCCGTGCTGTCGCAACGCCTGACGGCCCGCGTGCAGGTGGAGCAGTTCGCGCGCCAGCAGCAGGTGGCCGAGGCGCAGTGGCTCCGCGAGCAGCGGGTCGCCGAGCTGGACCGCCGGCGCGAGGGCTACATGAACGTCAACGCGGCCCTGCGCCGCTATCGGACCCACTTGCTGAACTTCCTCTGGACCGTGCACAAGGACGCGGTGACCGAGGAGGCGAGGGAGGTGGTGGAAGAGGCCCGGCGCGATCACCATTCGGTCATGGCCGAAGCCCAGATGGTGGCGTCCGCGGGGGTCCTGGCCGAGCTGAACGACATGACGAGGACGTTGTCGGAGACCTACCGGCGGATCATGTGCCTGCAGGAGGGCCGGCCCGATCCTGACGGGTCGTTCGACGAGATACGGACGGACTTCGCTCGGATCTGGGACCAGTGGGAGAGGCTGCTCGGCGCCATGCGGGCGGATCTGGGCGTGGCGGACGTGGCTGGCGTGGCGGACGTGCCGGGCGTGGCAGGCGTGGCGGACGGTCCGGCCGAGCTGGCGCCCGGCCCCTGACGGGGCCGCCCCGGCGGAGCGGGCTCTCGGCGGCGGGTCAGAGGGGTCGGTAGACCGTGAGGGCGTCGGGGAGGGCGTCGAGGACGAGTTCGCGCGGGGCCTCGGCGTACTCGCCGTCGTAGGCGAGGGGGGTGCCCGCCGGGACGGACCCGATGCGCAGGCTGCGCAGGCGGGTGGCCGCGTGGACCGGGGACCGGCTCAGGGGGCCGGCGAAGGCGGCGGCCAGCAGTCGGGGGCCGGGCCGTCCGCCGCCGTAGACGAGGCGGAGGTCGAGCAGGCCCTCGCCGAGGCCGTCGCGGCGGCCGGGGGCGGGCCCAGTGCCGTGGTAGGTGCCGTTGCCGGCGAAGAGGAGCCACACGCTCCGGCGCCGCCCGGCCAGGCTCAGCCTTACGGGCCGCTCGGCGCGCAGGACCTTCCAGGCCGCCAGCAGCGCGGCCGGGCCGCCGCCGATGCGCGGGCCCCAGCGCAGCCGGTGGCGCAGCAGCTCCGGGTAGGCGCCGATGCTGAAGTTGTTCAGGAAGTAGCCGGGCTCTCCGTCGGGGCCCGGGGAGAAGCGGCCCACGCCGACGCGGACGGCCTCCCCGTGCTCCAGTGCTTCGCAGGTGCCCTCTGGGCCGATGAGGCCGAGGTCGAGCGCGAAGTGGTTGAGGGTGCCGCCGGGGAACACCGCCAGGGGCACGTCGGCGCGCAGCGCGGCGGTGGCCGCCGCGTTGATGGTGCCGTCGCCGCCGCACACCCCGAGGACGGTGGCGCGCGAGGCCGCCTCCGTCAAGGCGGGCAGCAGCTCCGCGCCCTCGCACTCGATCACCTCGGCCTTCGGGAGCCGGGCGCGCAGTACGCCGGGTACGGCCGCGGCCGTACCCGACCCGGTGTTGACCACAACCGTCAGCCCGGCGCCGTCGGGCAGCGCGGGCACCCCGATGGCCTTCCGCTCGTCGCCCGGCACGGCCCGGGCCTCCTGCACGTCGCGCGCGAGCCGGCGTACGACGAGGGCGGCGCCGACTCCCAGCGCCGCGCCCGCCGCCACGTCCGAGGGGTAGTGCACACCCGTGTAGACGCGCGAGAAGGCCACGGAGGCGGCGACCGGCGCCAACACGGCGCCCCAGCCCGGGGAGGCCAGCGCCACCCCGGCGGCGAAGGCGAACGCGGACGCGGAGTGCCCGGAGGGGAAGGATGTGGTCCGCGGCTGCACGGCCGGCTGACGCACGGCGGGCACGCCCTCCAGCAGCGGCCGCGGGCGGCGTACGGACCACTTGCCGACGGTGTTGATGGTCGAGGAGGCCAGCGCCAGTGAGGCCGCCCCGCGCAGGGCCGCCTTGCGCGCCCCGGCCGATCCGAAGACGGCGATGGCCGCGGCTGCCCCGCCCCACAGCACCCCGTGGTTCGCGGCCCGCCCCAGGCGCGGCAGCACGCGGTCGGCGCCGGGCCAGTGCCTGCGCGCCACGGCGTCGAACAGCCAGCGGTCCCACCGTGCGAGGGCGCCGGTCCAGGTCAGTTCCTGATCAACCATTTCCTGCCTCTACCCCGGATCCCGTACCGAAACCGGCACGGCGCTCCACCCCGGCCCGTTCCGAGCCGGCCTCCTTCCCCTTCCCGGTTGTCCTCTTCTCCTCTTCCTACTCCTCCTCGTCCAGCGGGCGCTTGCGCAACAGCAGGACGACCACGCCGCCCAGTACGACCAGGCCCACCGCCAGGGAGGCGATGACGGGCGTGGCGGCCGAGCTGCCGCTGGTCGCCAGCCGCTCCTCGTCCGGGGAGGTCGTGGGCAGGGACGCGGACTGCACGCCCAGCGCGACCGCCGCCGAGCCCGATCCCCCGCCCGGCTCCGGGGCCGGGGTCGCTCCGGCCCCGGGCGGCGGGGGCGGCGGCCATGCCGCCCGCGCCGTGGCAGCGGTCACGGACTCGCTGGAGCCGGCCACGATCTGCGCCTGGGCGGGGACGCCACTGGTGAAGACCCGTCCGACCGGCACCCTGGTCGCCCCCTGGACGGTGACCGAGGCCGTCCCGTCGGGGGTGCCCGCCGGGACCTCGAAGTAGAGCCGGCTTCCGTTGACCGCCGTGGCCAGCGGCTGCCCCTGGGCGTCCACCACCCGCACGCCCATGGCCACGGCTGCCGCGTCCGGGACGACGGACACGCTCCGCGCTCCGGTGCGCACGGTCACCGGGCCGAGGCGGGTGCCCACGGGTCCCGACACGTCGCCCGGGTCCAGTCCCAGCGAGGCGGGCGGCTCCGGCATCTGTCCCGCCGCCCGCTGGAGGTAGTCGGCCAGCTTCTCGGCGGACGGGTCCGCCGCCTCGACCCGCACGCCGTCTGCGAGCCGCCAGATCGCCACCTGGGTCCCGGCCGCCGCGCTCTCCGCGGTGAGCGCCGCGGCGCCGGCCGCCTTGGCGAGCCCGGCCAGGTCGTTCAGCTGCGGGTAGGAGTGCTCCAGCACCCATCGGATCCGGCCCGCCTGCCCGTTGCCCGCCAGCGGGCTGCCGCTCCAGCCGCTCTCGGTGTACCGGGCCTGCGGCTGGGCGTTGCCCGCCACCCCGACCCCGTAGGTCTGGAGCATGCCGCCGCCGTCGACCCGCATCTCGTACAGGCCGGCGGGGATGTGCCGCACCGATCCGTCGCCGGCGTGGAGGACCGCCCGCCCGTACGTCTTCAGCCCGTCCAGCACGGCGCTCGCGCCCTCCGGTGCGCGGGGCGCCACCGGGCCGGAGTCGGCGGCGGCCCGGGCGCCGGGCGCGGCGGTGAGGGCCGCGGCCAGCAGGGCGGCCGCGAGCGGCCGGCGCGCGGAGCCCCGTACGGCCGTGGCGGGTTCGAGCGGCGCGGGAGCGGGTGCGGGAACCGCACGTGCGGGAGCAGCGGGAACCGCGGGAACAGGAGCAGCATGAGCGGGAGCAGAAGCAGGAGCGGAGGATGCGGGAACGGCAATCGACACAGTCTTCCCCTTCGGGCCAAAGACCCAGGTGCCCGTGAGTACCGGGGAATCCTAACCGCCTCGAACACTCAGACCACCGCCCCCTTCTGAGTGTCCATCAGCGAATGATCGGTTCTCACCACCCGCCTGAACGCCGCCGTGCCGCGGTTCAGGTCGTGCCCGACGGCGGTCGCGTCGATCTCCGCACCGAACCGCCGGTTGCCCTCCCCGTCGGGCGGGTCCTCCCGCACGCGCAGCCGCCCGTGCACCACCAGCGGTTCGCCGACCGATACGGAACCGGCGAGGTTCACCGCGAGCGTGCGCCGCGCCCACACCGTGTAGAAGCTCGTGGCCCCGTCCGTCCAGGCTTCCGTGCGCCGGTCGAAGTACCGGGGCGTCACCGCGAACCGGAACCGCGCCGACGGCCCGTTCACCGTCTCCTTGTAGTCGACCTGCGTCGCCACATACCCCACCAGCGTCACCTGGGTGTCGTACATCCCGGCCGCCCTCCCCCGTCGTCCCGGCCCGCACGGACCATCCGTACGGGCTACGAGCCATGCTGCGCCCGGCGGCCGGTCCCCCGCTGCGGCCTGTGGACTACTGGCGGGTTGTGGACAACCGGCTCCCCCCTGCGGCAACGGTGGCGTACTGCTCCCGCACCTCCCGGTAGCGCAGCAGCTCCGCCGCGACCGGTTCGAGCACCCGGGCCCGTCCGCACCCGGCCGCCGCCTGGCGCAGCCTGCGCTCCGCGTCCTGCCCGTACCGGCGTGCCGGGCCCCGGGCCGCGATCGAGCAGGCCCATTCCACGAGGGGTCCGCCGATGATGCCCGCCACCATCAGCAGCACCGGCGGCATCAGCTTCGGCTCGAGGACCCCGACGATCTGGCCGACGAGCCACAGTCCGCCGAAGATCTGCAGCAGCGTCATGGCCGCCTGGGCCAGCACCGCCGCCGGCCACCACGCCGGCCGCGGCGGCTTGGCGTTCGGCACCGCGACCGCGGCCCCGAGGGTCACCGCGATCTCGTCCAAGGCCTCCGGAAGCCCGTCGGCGCCGCGCACCGCGGTCTCGCGGACGGCCTGCGCCCACGGCTCGGGAAGGCCCGCGACCGCTTCGTCGGCGACGACGCGTACCGCCTGTTCCACCCGCTGACGTGCGGTCACCTCCTCCTCGACCGGCGCCTGCACGACCGCCTGGCCGCGGCCGCCGATCGCCGCCAGGGCGGCCAGCCCCGCCAGGGTGCGCGGCGCGCGCCGGTTCTCGTACCAGCGCCACAGCCGCAGCCACGGGGTCCCGCACGCCTTGCCCGCGTTGCGCCGCCAGGCCCGTTCGGCGGCGAGCCCGGCCGCGCAGGCCCCGACCGCCTCGGCGAGCCGGTCCTCGAACTCGGCGCGTGCCGTCTCCCCGATTTCGGGTCCGGCGTGCCCGTCGGCGACGTAGAGCGGCCGCAGCCGCACGGCCGCGCGGTCCACGTCGGCCGAGATCCGCCGGGTCGCGGCGCCCTTCTCCTGTGTGAACTGCCCGAGGAGTTCGCGCAGCTCCCCGACGCCGTCACCGGTCAGGGCGGACAGCCCGAGCACCGTGGCGCCGGGTTCGCCGTGTTCGCCGAGTGCGATGCCGTCCTCGTCGAGGAGCCGGCGCAGGTCGTCCAGTACGAGGTCGGCGGCCTCGCCGGGCAGCCGGTCCACCTGGTTCAGCACGACGAAGGTGACCTCGGCGTGCCCGGCGAGCGGTCGCAGGTACCGCTCGTGCAGCACGGCGTCGGCGTACTTCTCCGGGTCCACGACCCACACCACGGCATCGACGAGCGCCAGCACGCGGTCCACGTGGTCGCGGTGCGCGCCGACCGCCGAGTCGAGGTCCGGCAGGTCGACGAGGACCATCCCGCGCAGGGCCTCGGCCTCGGAGGTCTCGCGGGGCCGGCGCCGCAGCCGCCCCGGGATCTCCAGCCGGTCCAGCAGCCCGGCGGCCCCGTCCGACCAGCTGCACGCGATGGGCGCGGCGGTGGTCGGGCGACGCAGACCGGTCTCGGAGATCTGTACTCCGGCGAGTGAATTGAAGAGCGTGGACTTGCCGCTCCCGGTCGCTCCGGCGATCGCGACGACCGTGTGCTGGGGCGAGAGCCCGCGGCGTGCGGCGGCCTCGTCCAGGACCCGTCCGGCCTCGGCGAGGGTCTTGCCGTCGAGCCGGGTCCGGGACAGTCCGACCAGCTGGCGCAGCGCGTCGAGGCGCTGGCGCAGGGCCCGCGCCTCGGGGCTGAGCGGGGGCGCGGTCGACTTGCCGCCGTCGCTGCCGGCGCCGGAGACGGCCCGTACGAGCGCCTCGTCGCCCTCGCCGCCCTCCTCGCCCGCCTCCGCGGCGTCCTCCTCGCCCGCGTCGGCGGGGCGGGGGCGGGAGCGCGCGATGAGCCCGTCGTCCCACCGGTCGTCGGTGCGGTCGGTCAGGGCGGTCACGGCGTCACCTCTCCTTCTGCAGTACGGACAGCGCAGCGATCAGTTCTGCCTGCGGTTCGGGGGTCACTGCGAGTGCTTCCAACGGCGCGAGGCGGCGGTCGCGTTCACCGCGCAGCACCTCGTCGAGGTGGTCGCCGACCAGTTCTCCGCCCTTGTCGCGCAAACGCAGGGCGGCCTGGGCGCCGATCCGCTCGGCGAGCTTCTCCCCGGCGGGCCGGGCCCGTTTGCCGCCGAGCAGCGCGGCGACGAGCAGGGCCGCGACGGCGTCGGCGTCGGGGGCGGGCTGCTTGTCGAGCCCGGCCACCTCCTCCTCGGCCAATTCCTCCAGCACGCGGCGCCACCGGCGTACGGCCATGCCGATACGCTCCGCCGCCTCCTTGTCGGGCCCGGGGATGACCAGCGCGCCGGAGGCCGGTTCGCGCCGCCAGGCTGCGGCGATCCGTTCGTCGGCAGCGGCGACGGCGCACTGGAGCAGTGCGGCGAGGGATTCGGCGAGCGAGTCCAGCAGTTCCTCGGCGCTGGTGTCGAGGGGGTAGCCGCGCCAGCGGGTCAGCGCGTCGCCGGCCAGTACGGCCCCGTGGTCGAGGCGGCCCCGGACCCTCTTGCCCTCTCGCCGGTACGCGTCCTCGACGGCCGCGCTCAGCCGTACGGCGGCGGCGTGCTGGGCGGCGACGGCGGAGGCGAGTTCGGGCATCCGGCGGCGCAGGGAGTCCAGGGCGCCGAGGGCGGTGCGCCCGACGGCGTACTGCCGGGCGGCGGGGTCCTGGGCGTGGTGGGCGAGCCAGGCGAACAGCGGTGCGACGGCGCTGGCCGGGAGCAGCCCGCCGCCGCCGGCCGACTCGGGGAGCTCGGGGACGGTGAAGCGCGGTACCTCCCCCAGCCCGGCCTTGGTGAGGAGGGCGCCGTACTGGCGGGAGACCTCGGCGAGCACCTGGTGCGGCACCCGGTCCAGGACGGTGATGAGGGTGGCCTTGTACTGCTTGGCGGTGCGCAGCAGGTGCCAGGGGACGGCGTCCGCGTACCGCGAGGCGGTGGTGACCATCACCCAGACGTCGGCGGCGCAGATGAGTTCGGCGGCGAGGGTCCGGTTTTCGACCACGAGGGAGTCGATGTCGGGGGCGTCGAGGATGGCGAGTCCGCGCGGCAGGGTGGAGGCGGTCTCGATCCGCATCTCGCGGGTCTCGTGGCCGCCGTGGGTGCCGGCGCGGCCCCGGCCGCGGCCCCGGGAGGTGTTTTTGGGGGGCGTGTCGTCGTCCTCGTGCGGCACCCAGACCCGCATCAGGTCGGGAAGTACGCGCATTCCGGCGAACCAGTGGTGGTCGTCGGGGTGGCAGACGAGCACGGGCGTGCGGGTCGTCGGGCGCAACACGCCGGCTTCGCTGACCTGACGCCCGACGAGGGAGTTGACGAGAGTGGACTTACCGGCCCCGGTGGACCCGCCGACCACGGCGAGCAGGGGCGCCTCGGGCGCCTTCAGGCGCGGTACGAGGTAGTCGTCGAGCTGCGCGAGCAGCTCGGCTCTGGTCTGGCGGGCCCGTGGGGCGCCGGGCAGGGGCAACGGCAGACGTACGGACGCGACCCGGTCGCGCAGGGCGGACAGGGCATCGAGCAGCTGAGGCCGAACATCCAAGGTCACCACATGCGAAGAATGCCCAATTTAGGACCATTTTTGAAGCTTATACGCCCCCTGCGCGCCGAGCGCGACTCCAGTGGGACATTCTGGGCACGAAGGACGAGTGGGGCGCAGGCATAACGAGTGCACAACACCCAGGGCGCCGCGGCGCAAAAGCGATGCGAGAATCGCACCTGCCTGCGATTATCGGGACCGCTTCACCGAACCTCCACATCGTGGCCCGCGAGTGAAGCAACCGGGACAAGGCGGCCGGAGCCCTATCCTTGACCCGGTACGGACCGAAGTCCCACCCCCACCAGGGGCTCCAGGCCCACCACGGCCACCTTCCGGCCCCCGTAGCTCAGTGGATAGAGCAGGTGCCTTCTAAGCACTTGGCCGCAGGTTCGAGTCCTGCCGGGGGCACACATTCTCCACCACCGAAGCCCTCCCTCCGCGGAGGGCTTTCGCGCAGGTCGCAGCGGTGGGGCAGGGCCGGACCGAGGCCACCCCGGGCCGCGCCGGGCCCATCCGGGGCCCGTGCGGGCGCGGTTCGGGCCCGGTTCGGTCGTGGTCGGCGGCCTTGCTCCAGACGCGCCGGAATGCGCCCCCTACCGGCGCGTCGCCGGTTCGCCGCCCGGCCCGGCCTGTAGGGCAAGGGGTGCAGGTGCCGCGGCGAGGGTCACTGGAGGACGGATGACGTCGGTGGACCGTTCACCCGAAGAGGCGCCCCGAGAGGCACCCGAGGAGGCACCGCCCGACGAGCGGGCCGCACGCCGGACCGAACGCCGGGCCGGCCAGGGCTCCGCCGTCCTGCGGTGGCTGTCGACCACCGACCACAAGGTGATCGGCAACCTCTACCTGGTGACCGCCTTCGGCTTCTTCCTCTTCGCCGGAGTGCTGGCCCTGGCCATACGGGCCGAACTCGCCCGTCCCGGGCTCCAGATCGTCTCGAACCACCAGTACAACGAGCTGTTCACCATCCACGCCACGATCATGATGCTGCTGTTCGCGACACCGACCTTCACCGGTTTCGCCAATGCGATCATGCCGTTGCAGATCGGCGCGCCCGACGTCGCCTTCCCCCGGCTGAACGCCTTCACCTACTGGGTGTACCTCTTCGGCGGCCTGCTGGTCGTCTCCGGGTTCCTCACCGCCGACGGGGCGGCCGCCTTCGGCTGGTTCGCGTACGCGCCGCTGAACGGCGCACCGTACAGCCCCGGTACGGGACCGGACCTGTGGGCCATGGGGCTCGCCGTCTCCGGTCTGAGCACGATCCTCGGGGCCGTCAACTTCGTCACCACCATCATCTGCCTGCGCGCGCCGGGCATGACCCTGTTCCGCATGCCGATCTTCACCTGGAACGTCCTCTTCACCTCGATCCTGGCGCTCCTGGCCTTCCCCGTCCTCACGGCCGCGCTGCTGGTCCTGGAGGCGGACAGGAAGTTCGGCACGGTCGTCTTCGACGCGGCCAACGGCGGCGCCCTGCTGTGGCAGCACCTGTTCTGGTTCTTCGGCCACCCGGAGGTCTACATCGTGGCCCTGCCGTTCTTCGGCGTGGTCAGCGAGATCGTGCCCGTCTTCAGCCGCAAGCCGATGTTCGGCTACGTCTCCCTCATCGGGGCGACGATCGCCATCACGGGCCTGTCCGCCACCGTGTGGGCGCACCACATGTTCGCGACGGGGGCCGTCCTGCTGCCCTTCTTCTCCCTGCTGTCGTTCCTGATCGCCGTGCCGACCGGGGTGAAGTTCTTCAACTGGATCGGCACGATGTGGAAGGGGTCGCTCTCCTTCGAGACGCCGATGCTGTGGTCCGTCGGCTTCCTCGTCACCTTCCTCCTCGGCGGGCTGACGGGCGTGCTCGTGGCATCACCGCCGCTGGACTTCCATCTGACGGACAGCTACTTCGTCGTCGCCCACCTCCACTACGTCCTCTTCGGCACCATCGTCTTCGCGACCTTCGGCGGCCTCTACTTCTGGTGGCCCAAGCTCACCGGCCGGATGTTGGACGAGCGGCTCGGCCGGATCCACTTCTGGACGCTGTTCACCGGCTTCCAGACCACCTTCCTGGTCCAACACTGGCTCGGCGAGGCCGGCATGCCGCGCCGGTACGCCAACTATCTGGCGGCCGACGGGTTCACGCTCCTCAACACGGTCTCCACCATCGGCTCCTTCCTGCTCGGGCTGTCCACGCTGCCCTTCCTCTACAACGTCTGGCGGACCCACCGGTACGCGGCACCGGTGACCGTGGACGACCCCTGGGGCTGGGGCCGCTCGCTGGAATGGGCGACGAGTTGTCCGCCGCCCCGGCACAACTTCCACTCCCTGCCCCGCATCCGCTCCGAATCCCCCGCCTTCGACCTGCACCACCCGGAGGTGCCCCGTGAAAGCTGAGGCCTGGCTCTTCACCGGCACGGCCCTGTTCTTCGGCGCGACCACGCTCGTCTACTGGTGGTTCTCCCGGGAGCCGGCGGGCACCGCGGCGCTCTGCGTGTCCTTCGTCATGGCGAGCCTGGTCGCCGCCTACCTCTGGCGCCAGTACCGGCGCGGCGGGGCCCGCCCGGAGGACCGCGGCGGGGCCGAGATCCGGGAGGCCGGCGGCCGACGGGGCTTCTTCCCCGCCCGCAGCCACTTCCCCGCACTGACGGCCGCCGGCACCGCGCTGATCGGCCTGGGCGTGGTCCAGGGCCTGTGGCTGTGCCTCATCGGCTTCGGCGTACTGCTGCCGGGGGTCGCCGGGTTCGCCTTCCAGAACCTCGGCCACGAGGACTGACGCCGCTCACCGCCGCCCCGGGCCCTCCCGCCGGTCCGGGTCCTCCCGCCGGTCCGGGCCCGCGGTGACATCGGCGACCTTGCTGCGCTCCCGCGCGGTCGACGGGTACGGGTACACAACCCGGTCGCGGTAGTACCAGCGGCTGACCGCCACCCGCACCCTGGCCCCCCCGGTCCGCAGCCGCCCGGCTCCCGCCCCGGCCCCCGGCCCGGCCGCGTCCTCGTACGCCAGGGGCCGCGGCCGCTCCCGTACGAGGACGGCGTACCGCTCGCGCGGCGCGAGGGCCCGGTGCTCCGGGTGGAAGCCGCCGTCGGTGCGCTGGCGCACCATGCCGGACGCCTCCCCCGCCGTCAGCAGCTGCACCTCGCGCGACTGCAGGGCCAGGCACAGCCGCCTGGTCAGCCAGAAGACGCCCGCCGGCACCACGAGGAACCCGGCGCGCAGCACCCAGGTCAGAGCAGGCAGGGGCAGGTCGAAGACGAAGGCGAGGACGTCCTGGGCCCCGGCGAGGAGCAGTACGGCGTAGCAGGAGAGCGCCGCCGCGCCCAGAGCCGTACGGACCGGCCGGTCGCGCGGGCGGTCGCACAGGTGCCGCTCACCCGCCCCCTCGGTGATCCAGCGCTCGAAGAAGGGATAGGCGTAGAGCACCGCGAACAGCGCACCCGGCAGCAGGACGGCCGTCAGCAGCGGGTTCCACATGATCGTGTGTCCCCACAGGCGGGTCTCCACCCCGGGCATCAGCCGCAGGGCCCCCTCCAGGAAGCCCACGTACCAGTCGGGCTGCGCGCCCGTGGAGACCACGTCGGCGCGGTAGGGGCCGTAGGCCCAGATCGGGTTGATCTGGGCGAGCGCCCCGAGGGCGGCCAGCGCCCCGAAGACGATGAGGAACAGCCCGCCGGACTTGGCCACGTACTGCGGGAAGAAGGGCAGGCCGACGACGTTGCGGCCGGTCCTGCCGGGGCCCGGCCACTGGGTGTGCTTCAGGGCGAAGACCAGCAGGACGTGCACGGTGATCAGGCCCAGCAACAGGCCGGGGACCAGCAGGATGTGCACGGGGTAGAGCCGGGGCACGATGTCGCCCCCGGGGTACTCGCCGCCGAAGACGAGGAAGCTCAGGTACGTGCCGACGACCGGCACCGACAGCATGATCCCCTGGGCGATGCGCAGACCCGTCCCCGACAGCAGGTCGTCGGGGAGGGAGTACCCGGCGAAGCCCTCCACCAGGGCCAGCACGAACAGCGTCATGCCGATCAGCCAGTTCAGCTCGCGGGGACGGCGGAAGGCGCCGGTGAGGAACACCCGCAGCAGGTGCGCCCCGATGGCGGCCAGGAAGAGCAGCGCCGCCCAGTGGTGGATCTGCCGGATCAGCAGCCCGCCGCGCACGTCGAAGCTGATCTCCAGGGTGGAGCGGTAGGCCTGCGACATCAGGACGCCGCGGAGCGGCTCGTAGGAGCCGCGGTAGGGGGTCTCGGTCATCGACGGGTCGAAGAAGAGCGCGAGGTAGGTGCCGGTCAGCAGCAGCACCACGAAGCTGTAGAGCGCCAGCTCGCCCAGGAGGAAGGACCAGTGGTCGGGGAAGACCTTGCGCACCACCGCGCGGGCCGCCTCCCCCAGGGGGAGCCGTGCGTCCAGGGCCTCGGCCCCGCGGATCACCGCTCGCCGCGGGCCGCCGTGGGTTTCGCGCTGCGGACCCGGCACCGGCACGCACCTCCTGTCCGACCCGCCATTTCACGCAAAGCTACCCAAACCGACTCTCCGTCATCGACGGACACACGGGGATGGACCGACTTGCGGGAAAGCGCGGCGTGGGGTTGCGTCGGAAGAGGGTGCGTGGTTTCCGTCTCCCCTCCGGCTGGGGGTGAACGCCGTGTTCTACACCGACCGCGCGGACGCCGGCGAACGGCTCGCCGAAGCAGTCCGCCATCTGGAGGAGGAGCATCCCGTCGTACTGGGCCTGCCCCGCGGCGGCGTCCCAGTGGCCTTCCCCGTGGCGCGGGCCCTCGGCGCGCCGCTCGACGTGATCGTGGTCCGCAAGCTCGGTGTGCCATTCCACCGCGAGCTCGGCTTCGGCGCCATCGGCGAGGGCGGCGTACGGGTCATCAGCGACGACATCGTCCGCAGCAGCCGGGTCACGCGCCGGGACCTGGAGGCGGTCGAGCAGTCCGAGGAGGCCGAGCTCGCCCGGCAGGCCCGCACATTCCGCGGCGACCGGCCCCGGGTGGCCCTCGACGGCCGGACGGTGATCGTGGTCGACGACGGGATCGCCACCGGCGCCACGGCCGCCGCCGCGTGCGAGGTCGTACGGGCGCAGGGCGCGGCCCGGGTGGTGCTGGCCGTCCCGGTGGCGCCGCCCGACGCGGTCGCCCGGCTGCGCGGCGCGGCCGACGAGGTGGTGTGCCTCTCCTCGCCACCCGCCTTCCGGGCCGTCGGGGAGTGGTACCGGGACTTCTCACAGACCGCCGACGAGGAGGTCGTCTCCCTGTTGGCGCGGGCGGCGGCCGGCCCCGCGCCCGGGCGGGCACCGCGGACCGTCGAGGTCGAGGTGGACGCCGCCGGGCTGCCCCTGGCCGGGGACCTGGCGCTGCCGGAGGGCGCCGGGGCGGTCGTGATGTTCGCCCACGGCTCCGGCAGCAGCCGCCGCAGCCCGCGCAACCGGGCGGTCGCGGCGGACCTGAACGCGGCGGGCCTGGGCACCCTCCTCTTCGACCTGCTGACGCCCGCCGAGGAGGCCGACCGGGCCAACGTCTTCGACATCGAGGCCCTGGCCGGGCGGCTCACGGACGCCACCGCCTGGCTGCGCCGGCGCGCTCGCCTCCCGATCGGCTACTTCGGGGCGAGCACCGGGGCCGCGGCCGCGCTGTGGGCCGCGTCCGGCCCCGGAGCGGACATCGGCGCCGTGGTGTCGCGCGGCGGCCGGCCCGATCTCGCCGGGCCCCGGCTGGCCACCGTCCGGGCCCCGACCCTGCTCGTCGTGGGCGGCGACGACACCACCGTGCTCGATCTCAACCGCCGGGCGCAGCGGGAGCTGCGCTGCGAGAACCGGCTGGAGGTCGTCGAGGGCGCCACCCACCTCTTCGAGGAGCCGGGCGCCCTGGAGGAGGTGGCCGGCCTGGCCCGTGCCTGGTTCACCCGACACCTGGGAGCCGGCCAGGCGGGACTTTGACGACACGACCAGGGGGCGCCACGACGTGCCGCCCGGGCCGGGGCGCGCGACCATGGGGGGATGGAGCAGGCGTCCGTGGGGGATGTCAGCGGCCCGGCGCGCATCGCCCCGGCGGGTGAGGGCATCGGCCAGGAGGAGTTGGCGCTCGCGGCCCGCAACCACGGCCTGCCGCTGGAGGCCCTGCGCCACGAGGTGACCCCGCCCGGGCTGCACTACGTCCTGGTCCACTACGACATCCCCGCCACCGACGCGGACGGCTGGACCCTGACCGTGGGCGGCCGGGTCCGTACGCCGCTGTCGCTGGACCTCGACGCCCTGCGCGCGTTCCCCGCCGTCACCCACCGCGTCACCATGGAGTGCGCGGGCAACGGCCGGGCGCGCCTGTCGCCCCGGCCGGTCAGCCAGCCGTGGCTGGTCGAGGCGGTGGGCACCGCAGACTGGACCGGGGTCCCGCTGGGCCTCGTCCTGGACGGGGCCGGGGTGCGGTCCGACGCCGTCGAAGCCGTGTTCACCGGAGCCGACCACGGTGTGGAGCGGGGGGTGGAGCAGGACTACCGGCGCAGCCTGCCGCTGCCGTACGCGACCGGGGACGACTCCGGTGTGCTGATCGCCTACGCCATGAACGGCCTGCCCCTGCCGCCGCAGCACGGGCACCCGCTGCGGCTGGTCGTCCCCGGCTGGTACGGCATGGCGCACGTCAAATGGCTGCGTGACATCACCCTCGTCGACGCACCGTTCACCGGCTTCCAGCAGTCCGTGGCCTACCGCTACCGGCGGTCCGCCGACGATCCGGACGATCCCGGCGAGCCGGTCACCCGGATCGCGCCGCGCGCCCTGATGACCCCGCCGGGCTTCCCCGACTTCATGTCGCGCACCCGCGTCGTGCACCCCGGCCCCGTACGGCTGCACGGGCGGGCGTGGTCCGGTCACGGAGCCGTCGTCCGGGTGGAGGTGAGCGCCGATGACGGCCTGACCTGGATCCCGGCCGAGGTGGCGGCACCGGCCCATGCGCCCGCGTGGGCCTGGCAGGCCTGGAGCTGTATGTGGACGGCCGCGCCCGGCCGCCACACCCTCGCCGTCCGCGCCACGGACGCAGAGGGGCGCACGCAGCCACTCGAACAGCCGTGGAACCGCGGCGGTTTCGGCAACAACGAGGTCCAGCGGGTGGCCGTCCTCTGCCTGTGATCTTCTCGGAACCCCCTGAGGGCTGTCCCGTGATCCCCGGTGGCGTATCCGGGCGTTCCGACAACGCGGCGGGGTGCCGTGGCTGTCGTCGTGCGCCCGCCGGGGATTACGGGACAGCGGGACAGCGGGACAGCCCTCAGGAGATGCCGAGGGCCCTGACCGCCTGGTAGTACGTCCACGCGGTGCCGTCGCACGAGCGCTTGCGGCTGCCCTTGTAGCGGGCGCAGGCCCGCTTCAGGTCCGCATGGAACGCCTCGTCGAGCCGGGCCTTGGCGCCCGGGAACAGCCCTGCCGCCCGGTGGTTGCGGTAGCCGAAGTCGTGGCGGGCGCAGGCCGCCGCGAAGGGGAAGCCGAAGGGGTTGTCCGGGGAGGAGGTGCACTGGTCGGTCGACCAGTCGAAGCCGTATGCGACCCAGGCGGCACGGTGCTCGCGCGCGTCGGCCCAGGCCTCGTGGCTGGCGGCGCCGGGTTGCGTCCAGCGGCTCAGCACCTGCGGCTTGTCGGCCGGGACCTCGGGCACGGCCCAGGCCGCGGGTGCGAGGGCGAGCACCGCGGTGGCGGTGGCGGTGGCGAGGGCGGGGAGGAGGCGGCGACGGCGCATGGGGTCCTCGGGAGCAGGGCGGACGGTCACCCGGCCAACGGGGCGGGTCGCCACCCGGTTACTGCACGTGGCCCCGCCGTGTCCGCACACCCCCGAGGCACCCCCAAGGTATGACGCCGTGTGAGACCTCCGGACAACACACGGTTCGTTCTGAGGAAGGACGCGCGGGGCGGTCGTCCCGGCCGAGACTGGAAGGCATGAACCGCCGTCCCCTCGTCATCGCCGCCGCCACCGTGGGAGTCCTGGCCACCGCCGCCTTCGCCCTGCCCAACCTGCCGCCGAACCCCGTGACGGACACGATCGACCACCGGGTGTTCAAGGAGAAGGGCAAGCGCTTCGCCACCGCGGCCGACGCTCCGGCGCGGGCGGAAGCGGCGTTCGCGCTGCCCTCCTGGATACCCAAGGACGCCACCGACGTCCGCATACGGGTGCGCACCACCGGGGAGGCCCGGCTGATCCGGTTCGACCTCGGCAAGACCCCGCTGGACGGCCCGCGGTGCACCGCGGGCACCCCCAAGCGGCAGGGCGCCCCGGACCTGCACGCCAGGTGGTGGCCGCGGACCGTGCGGGCCGAAGTCCGCACCGACTGCCGCGACTTCCACCAGTACCAGGTCGCGGTGCGCGGCAAGCGGGTCTACGCCTGGACCGACGGCACCCCGTCTCCGCGCGCCCAGGGCTGATCGCGCGACCGGTTCACCGGCGGGTCCGTACCCACGCTCCGACGGCTGCGCCGTGGCGCGCCCGCCGCGAAGCAGGCGGGCGAGGCGGCCCCCAGGGCCGTGCACGTACACCCGGGCCGGCTCCTCGCCCCGCAGCTCGACCCAGCGGATCCGGTCGCCCTCCGGCGCGACCACGGCATTCTTCACGGCGCTCCCCCTCGGCCCTGGAGTCTTCGACGACGGGCAGGGTGGTCAGCGTCGCGTCCGGCCCGTCGGGAGTTTTCGGGCCGCCCGCCACGCCGTACCCGGCTTCGCCCCGCCGTCGGCCGGGCGCGCACTATCGTGACCGCCATGGACATCCGCCGGGCCCTGACTCCCGCCGAGCTCTCGGCCGCCGAGTCCCTCTTCGACGGGCCCGCCCGCGAGGAGTGGTCCGAGCGCTTCCTCGCCGCCCCCGGGCACCTGATGCTCATCGCGTACGTCGACGGCGTGCCCGCCGGAATGGTCTCCGGCATCGAGATGATCCACCCCGACAAGGGGACGGAGATGTGCCTCTACGAGCTGTCGGTGGACGAGGGCTACCGGCGCCGCGGGATCGGCCGCGCCCTGACCCTGGCCCTCGCGGACGAGGCGAAGGCGCGTGGCTGCTACGGCATGTGGGTGGGCGTCGACACCGACAACGAGGCCGCCCTGGCCACCTACGACGCCGCCGGGGCCCGCGACGAGGGCGTGTTCGCGATGCGCGGCTGGCCGATCGATTCCTGAACCCTCCGGCCCATCCGCCGGGCGGGGCCGCCGATGTACCCCGCGCGGCGGCGTGTCCTGCCGCCACTCGGCGCACCCTCCGCGCGCCCGTACGGCCGCTCGCCGAGCATCGGCCGCATGACCCCCTTCACCCCGCTGCTCCCCGCCGCCGCGCTGCTGGCGGCGGCCGCCACGGCCATCACCCCGCCACCGCAGACCGCCGCCACCGCCGCCACCGCCACCGCGGCCGCGGCCACCGAGAACGCCGTCTCCCCGTACGTCGTCGTCCTCAAGGACACCGCCCCGCGCGCCCCGGCCCGCGCCCTGGCCGCCGAGGCCGCGGAGTCCGGTGACGAGGTCGGCCCCGTCTACGAAGCCGCCCTCGACGGCTTCGCCGTCCGCACCACCGCCGCGCGGGCCGCCGCCCTGGCCGCCGACCCCCGGGTGGCCTCGGTGGAACCGGACACGGTCTTCCACATCACCGGAGCCGAGACCGACAGCCGCACCGGCGGTGGTACCGGCACCGGCACCGACGCCGACACGGGCTCCGCGGTCACCGCCTTGCCGCCGCAGAGCCCCGCGCCCTGGTCGCTCGACCGGATCGACCAGCGCGAGCTCCCGCTCGACGGCTCGTACACGTACGCCACGAAGGCCGAGGGCGTCACCGTCTACATCCTCGACACCGGTGTCAACACCCGCCACCAGGAGTTCGGCGACCGCGCCCGGGCCGGGCACAACGCGGTCTTCCTGGAGGGCTCCCGGGACTGCAACGGCCACGGCACGCACGTCGCGGGGACTGTGGGCGGGGCGACGTACGGAGTCGCCAAGGGTGTCTCCCTCGTCTCCGTCAAGGTGGCCGACTGCCGCGGCGACGGGCGCCTGTCGGCCATGCTCAGGGGTCTCGACTGGGTGGTGAAGGACGCAGGCCGCGCCCCGGACACCCCGGCCGTGGCGAACATGAGCATGGGCGGCAGCCGCAGCCGCGCCCTCGACGCCGCCGTACTGCGGATCGTGTCCTCCGGGATCACCTTCGTCGCGGCCGCCGGCAACGACGGCAGGAACGCCTGCGGCGGATCCCCGGCCTCCGTCCCGCAGGCCGTCACCGTCGGCGCGACCGACGCCGCGGACCGCCGTGCGCCGTTCTCCAACCACGGCTCCTGCGTCGACCTGTTCGCGCCGGGCGTGGCCGTCACCTCCGCCCGGAAGGACTCCACCACCGGCACGGCCCGCTCCTCCGGCACCTCGATGGCCGCCCCGCACGTGGCGGGGGCCGCCGCGCTGCTCCTGGCCGGCGGTACGGCGCGCACCCCGGCGCAGGTGTCCGAAGCGCTGGTGCGCGGCGCCGTACCCGACCGGATCACCGGACTTCCGGCCGGCACCCCGAACCGCCTGCTGCACGTGCCCACCACCGCCCGCCCGTCGTAATCACGGCCGGAAAAGGCCGGAAAAGGCCTGTACCGCGGCCGGACCGGCCGGTGCCCGCTCCGACCCCGACCGGGCGGCATCCGATGGGCCATCAGCCCCAGGCTGATGGCCCATCAATTTGTGTGTGCTTCGGGCGAAAGCAAGTCATTGACTTCTCATCACCGTGACGCGTCAATATCGGCCACCGCACCGGCTCGGCCTCCCCCACACAGCGGGTGGGGGGAGGGTTCGTCATGACGAAGGAGTCGCGACCCAGTGAGTACGAGAACGCATCGACGCAGAGTGCTGGCCGGGGTGGGGGCCCTGTCGCTGGCCCTCACCGGCGCAGTGGCGGGCCTGGCGGGCCCCGCACAGGCCGCGACCAGGACGACGGCCGTCTTCGAGAACTGCGACGCCCCGGCGCCGCAGCCGGACGGCTCCGGCAACCAGAACTGGACGGTCACGCTGCCCGACGGCGCCAAGGCGGGTGACGTCGTCCCGATCACGATCGACCCGGGTGCGAGCCCGCTGATCCCGTCGTTCTCCGTCACCACGGTGAACACGTCCAAGATCACCCTCAAGGTCGGCGCCACCACCCAGGTGGTCACCAGCCCGCCGGAGACCGTGTCCGTCGTGGCCGGCCAGCCCCTCGACCCCAAGGCCTTCTCCGGCACCATCAAGATCCCGGACGGCACCGAGGGCACGACCGTCCAGGTCGCCCTCGACCTCGCGGTGACCGACGCGGACCTCTCCGGTTCGGTGTTCACCACCACCTGCACCCCGGCCCCGCGCCCGAGCGCCTCGCTCGGCTCGGTCGCGGTGGAGGCCCTGCCCAAGGACCCGGTCACCACGAAGCTGACGCCCAACAGCGGCCCGGCGGGCACCGCCGTCGTCGTGGGCGGCGCCAACTTCCCGGCCGGTCCGGTCACCTGCTCCGCCCTGCTCACCGGGGCGGCGACCGGTGACACCGGCACCGGCACGGCGGACGCGTCCGGCGCCGCCACCTGCAACATCACGGTCACCAAGAAGGCCGACACGATCAGGATCGACGGTTCGATCACCCCGTACAAGGCCTTCGTCTTCCTGGAGGAGCAGGCCGGTGTGAAGAACCCGGTCGACGTCGAGGTCCTTCCCGGACCGCTGGCCCTGGGGCCGAAGGACGGCCAGCCGGCCGTCAGCTTCGGCTCGGTCACCATCAACGGCAAGGCCCAGTCGGTGGTCGGCGTCTTCAACGCCGCGACCGTCCAGGACTTCCGCGGCGGCTCGCTCGGCTGGGACGTGACGGCGACGCGTACGCCGTTCCTGAACCAGACCACCGGCCACTCGATGGCGAAGGCGCAGATCGGCATCCAGCCGTCCTGCACCGTGACCAACCCGGACAGTCCGAGCACCTGCACGGCGGGCACGCCCGGCGCGATCTCCGACGTCCCGATGAAGGTGGCCTCCCAGGCCGCCGGGGGCGACGAGCTGACCGGCGGTGAGTTCGCCGTCGGCGGCGCCGGGATGATCCAACTCCCGCCCTTCATGTTCGCCGACACCTACCAGACGGTCGTCACCTTCTCGATCGCCTGACCCGCACGTCCGCACGGCCGCTCCATCAGGGTGGTGCGGCGCTCCGGCGCCGCACCACCCCTTCCCCTCTCCGCGCCGACTGGAGACCGCCCATGCGCACCCGCCGCCGTACGCGTAGCCGCACCCGCACCTTCCTGTACGGTCTGCTCCTCGGCCTGCTGACGCTGTCCGCGGACCTGCTGCCGGCCGGCCCGGCGACGGCCGCGGACAATGGCACGTGGGCGGTGTTCCCGACGCCCGCGGCCGGCGCCGCCATGAGCGATCGCGCGTACTTCTTCCACCAGGGCGCGGCCGGGACCACGCTCACCGACAGCGTGACCGTCCTGAACTCCTCCGACCGGGAGCTGACGTTCCAGGTCTTCGCCACCGACGCCGTGAACACCCCGGCCGGCGGCGCGTTCGCACTGCTGCCGGTGGAGGCGGCGCCGAAGGACCTCGGCGCGTGGATCGCGCTGGCCCCGGAGGCGGCGGGCACCGTCACCGTCGCGGCCAAGGGCCGCAAGGACATCCCCTTCACCGTGAAGGTCCCGGCGGACGCGACGCCCGGTGACCACGTGGGCGGGATCGTGGCCCTGGGCACCGCCGTGGAGGGCGTGCAGCAGGACGGCAGGGTCCAGGTCGGGGTGAAGCGTTCGGTGGGCGCCCGCCTGTACTTCCGGGTGCCGGGGCCGGTCGCTCCCGGGCTGAGCGTGGAGGACGTGCGGGTCAGCCGGTCCGCCCCGCTGCTGCCCTGGGTGAAGGACGCCCGCGCCACCGTCTCCTACGCGCTGGTCAACCGGGGCAACGTGGTGGTCGGGCCCAAGGTGGCGATCTTCGCGGAGGGGCTGTTCGGGCGCCGGGTGCTGGACCGGCCGGCACGTGAACTGAAGCTGACCCTGCTGCCGGGCCAGCGGATCGAGCTGACAGAACCCTGGCCGGACGCCCCCCAGTCGGACCGGGTGACCGTCAGGATCACGGCGGGCGCGGCGGGCCACCCCGATCTCGTCTCCCGGTCCGAGACCCGCTTCGTCGCCGTGCCCTGGCCCGCCGCGGGTCTGCTGCTGGTCCTGGCGGGCGCGGGCGCCACCGTGCGGGTGCTGCGCCGACGCCGTCGCGCCGAGAGCGAACAGGAGGAATCCGTCTTGGACTTGGCTGGAACGCGCTGACCGGCGAGGGTGTCCCCGAGTGACGGTATCCGGCCATCACCGGCTCAAGGGGGGACACCTGTGAGGGAACGACAGCACGGCGACGCGGCCAAGGGCACGGGGCTGCTGACCCGCATCGAGCGTGCCCTGGGCACCGGCACCGCCGCCTACCTGCCCGGCGACGGCTGGATCCGCCTCACCCTCCCGCTCGACGACGGCGGCCCGGCCCCCGTCACCCTGGACGTGATCGCGGACACGGCGCGGGCACCGCGGGGCATCGCGTACCTGCTGCCCGGCGGCGGCCTGAACTTCGCGGCGGAGTTCTTCACCCCGGGCGGCCCGAGCGACCACAACCTCGCCCACGAGCTGCGCCGCCGCGGCCTGCTCGTCGTCGGGGTCACCCCGCGCGAGGACGCCGCCGCGGCGGCCGACGTCCGCGCGGAGTGGGGGCTGGAGTCGCACCGCCTGGACCTGGCCGGTGTGGTGGGCGCGCTGGATCGCGTACTGGGGCTGCCGTACCAGTATGCGGGGCACTCGGCCGGGGCGGCCCTGGCGCTGGACGCGGCCTCGCACGACACCTCGCCGCGGCTGCGCCGGGTCGTGGCGCTGGACACGACCGGTCCGTACACGGGGGACCTCGCGCTGCGGGCGGCCGACACCCGGGACGCGTACGCCACCCAGCTCGCGCAGGGCGTCCCCCACGTCGATCCGGGACTCGCGGCCTTGATCGCCAAGGCGGTGGCCGACCCGGACGGCGTCTCCCCGGCGCCCTGGCCGCCGGACCCGGCACAGCGCTTCACCCACGCCGGGCTGGCCCACTTCGCGCTGATCCGCACGGCCGCCCTCCCGGGGCCGGCGAACTGGATCTACACCCGCGGCCACGGCGCCGGGACCTACACCTTCGGCGCCACCCCCGCCGGGGACCGCTTCGCCCTGGCCCACACCCCGACGGCCGTCTGGCACGCCGCGACCTCGGCCCTCGGCAGCGGACTCCTGCCGGCGGCCCTGATGCGGGATCTCGCCGCGGTCTGGGCGGGCGACGACTCCACGTACCGGATCGCCTGGGACCGCATCACCGCGGAGGTGGTCTGGGTCAACACCGAGCTGGGCCGCGGCGACCACCCGCGCGGCGCGGAGCTGATCCGCGCGGGGGGCAACGAGCACGTCTCCTTCACCGTGGTCCCGGGCTACGGCCACGGCGACGCGGTCTGGGCCACCGCGGCCGCGTCCGACGTCTGGTCGCGCGTGTGACCCCTCCTCGGAGCGAAACCCGCCCCCTCGCCGAGACTGCGGGGGGCGGGCCGGTCCTGCGGGAGGTCAGTGGTTGCGGGGGAAGCCCAGGTCCACGCCGGCGGGGGCGTCCGACGGGTCCGGCCAGCGGGTCGTCACGACCTTGCCCCGGGTGTAGAAGTGGATGCCGTCGTTGCCGTAGATGTGGTGGTCGCCGAAGAGCGAGTCCTTCCAGCCCCCGAAGGAGTGGTAGCCCACCGGCACCGGGATCGGGACGTTGACGCCGACCATGCCCGCCTCGATCTCCAGCTGGAAGCGGCGGGCGGCGCCGCCGTCGCGGGTGAAGATCGCGGTGCCGTTGCCGAACGGCGAGGCGTTGATGAGGGCCACGCCCTCCTCGTAGGTCTGCGTGCGCAGGACGCACAGGACCGGGCCGAAGATCTCGTCGCGGTAGGCGTCGGAGTCGGTGCGCACGTTGTCGAGCAGCGACAGCCCGATCCAGTGGCCGTTCTCGTTGCCCTCCACGCGCAGGCCCGTGCCGTCCAGGACCACGTCGGCGCCCTGGGCGGCAGCGCCCTTGACGTACGAGGCGACCTTGTCGCGGTGGGCGGCCGTGATCAGCGGGCCCATCTCGGAGGTCGGGTCGTTGCCGGGACCGATCTTGATCTTCTCGGCGCGCTCGCGGATCTTGTCGACGAGCGCGTCGCCGATGGAGCCGACGGCCACGACGGCGGAGATCGCCATGCAGCGCTCGCCGGCCGAACCGTAGGCGGCGGAGACCGCCGCGTCGGCGGCCGCGTCCAGGTCGGCGTCGGGCAGGACCAGCATGTGGTTCTTGGCGCCGCCGAGCGCCTGTACGCGCTTGCCGTTGGCGGAGGCGGTGGTGTGGATGTGGCGGGCGATCGGGGTGGAGCCGACGAAGGAGACGGCCGCGACGTCGGGGTGGGCGAGCAGCGCGTCGACGGCCGCCTTGTCGCCGTGGACCACGTTCAGCACGCCCGCCGGCAGGCCGGCCTCGGTCATCAGCTCGGCCAGCTTGTTCGACGCCGACGGGTCCTTCTCGCTCGGCTTGAGGACGAAGGTGTTGCCGCAGGCGATGGCCAGCGGGAACATCCACATGGGCACCATGGCCGGGAAGTTGAAGGGCGTGATGCCCGCGACGACGCCCAGCGGCTGGCGGATCGCGGCCACGTCGACGCGGTTGGACACCGACGTCGACAGCTCGCCCTTGAGCTGCGTGGTGATCCCGCAGGCCAGCTCGACGATCTCCAGGCCGCGCGCGACCTCGCCCAGCGCGTCCGAGTGGACCTTGCCGTGCTCGGCGGTGATCAGCTCGGCGACGGCGTCGCGGTTGGCGTCGAGCAGGGCCCGGTAGGCGAAGAGCACCTTGGTGCGTGCGGCCAGCGAGGACTGGCCCCAGGACAGGAAGGCCTCCTTCGCGACCTGTACCGCGGCGTCGACCTCCTCGGCCGACGCGAGCGCGACCTGCGTGGTGACCTCGCCGGTGGCCGGGTCGGTGACCGGGCCGTAGTTGCCCGACGCGCCCTCGACGGTCTTGCCACCGATCCAGTGGTTGACGGTCTTCATGCCTATTGCTCCTTCACAGATGGCGACGTCGCTGCGCGGCTTGCCGGTCGTACTCTTCACGGGCCCGGGACGCCGCCTTGCGGGTCGCGGTCTCGGCCACAGGAACATCCCACCACGCCTGTGCCGGGGGTGGGCCCGACACAGTGTCTGGCGTTCGGGTCTGTACGTAGACACATGTGGGACGCGTCGCCGAGCGGGCCTCGGCAAGGGCTTCCCGCAGGTCACGTACGGTGCGGGCGCGGATCACGGCCATGCCGAGGGAGGCGGCGTTGGCCGCGATGTCCACCGGAAGGGGGTCACCGGTGTACGTCCCGTCCGGTGCCCGGAAGCGGTAGGCGGTGCCGAAGCCCTCGGCGCCCACCGCCCCCGAGAGGCCGCCGATGGAGGCGTAGCCGTGGTTGTCCAGGACGACCACCCTGATCGGGACGCCCTCCTGGACGGCCGTGACGATCTCGGTCGGGTTCATCAGGTACGTCCCGTCGCCGACCAGCGCCCACACGGGCCGGCCGGGCGCGGCGAGCGCGACCCCGATGGCGGCGGGAATCTCGTAGCCCATGCAGGAGTAGCCGTACTCCACGTGGTACTGGTCCGCGGACCGGGCCCGCCACAGCTTGTGCAGGTCGCCGGGGAGCGAGCCGGCGGCGTTGACCAGGATGTCGGTGGCGTCGACGAGCCCGTCGAGGAGTCCGAGCACCTGGGCCTGGGTGGGCGGGAGCTCCTCGTCGGGCGCGGACACGGCGTACGCCCGGTCGGTGACGGCGTCCCAGCGGGCGGCCCCGTCCCGGTACGCCGTCTCGTACGCGGCGTCCACACGGTGGCCGGCCAGCGCCTCCCGGAGCTCGTCGAGGCCCTCGCGGGCGTCGGCGACCAGGGGGCGGGCGGCGAGCTTGTGGGCGTCGTACGGGTCCAGGTTGAGGCCGACGAACCGGACGGCCGGGTTCTGGAACAGGGTCGCCGAGGCGGTGGTGAAGTCGCTGAGCCGGGTCCCGGCGGCGAGGACGACGTCGGCCTCCCGGGCGAGGGCGTCGGCGGTGGCCGTACCGGTGTGGCCGATCCCGCCGACATCGGCGGGGTGGCCGTACGGGAGCACGCCCTTGCCCGCCTGCGTGACGGCGACCGGGATCCCGGTCGCCTCGGCGAGGGCGGCGAGGGCGGCCTGCGCCCCGCTGTGCCGGATCCCGCCGCCGGCGACGATCAGGGGGCGCGCGGAGCCCCGTACGGCGGCCGCGGCGGCGGCGAGCTCGGCGCGGTCGGGCCGCGGGCGGCGTACGTGCCAGATCCGCTCGGCGAAGAACTCCTCGGGCCATTCGTACGCCTCCGCCTGCACGTCCTGCGGCAGCGCGAGGGTGACGGCACCGGTCTGCACCGGGTCGGTGAGCACGCGTACGGCCTGGAGGGCGGCCGGGACCAGGGCCTCGGGGCGGATGATCCGGTCGAAGTGGCGGGAGACGGGCCGCAGGGCGTCGTTGACGGAGACGTCCCCCGCATGGGGCACCTCCAGCTGCTGCAGCACGGGATCGGCGGGGCGGGTGGCGAAGGTGTCCCCGGGCAGCAGGAGCACCGGGATCCGGTTGATGGTGGCGAGGGCGGCGCCGGTGACGAGGTTGGTGGCGCCGGGGCCGATGGACGTGGTGACGGCGTGCGTGGACAGCCGGCCGCTCTGGCGGGCGTACCCGACGGCGGCGTGCACCATGGCCTGCTCGTTGCGGCCCTGGAGGAAGGGCATGGCGTCGGGGCCGGCGTGGCCGCTCTCCAGGAGGGCCTGGCCGATGCCGGCGACGTTCCCGTGCCCGAAGATCCCCCAGGTGGCGGCGACCAGCCGGTGGCGCCGGCCGTCGCGCTCGGTGTACTGGGCGGCGAGGAAGCGTACGAGCGCCTGGGCGACGGTGAGCCTCATCGGTGGTCCTCCGCTCCTGCTCGGGGGAAGGGCAGCCGGGGGTCGACGTCCTGCCCCTCCCAGCTGCCGCGGATCCAGCCGTGGTCGGGGTGGTCGCGGATCAGCCACTCCCGCGGCCCGCCGCCGCCCGGTCCGGCCATCACGTTCAGGTAGTACATGTCGTGCCCGGGGGCGGCCATGGACGGACCGTGCCAGCCGTCCGGGATCAGCACGGCGTCGCCGGTCCGCACCTCGGCCAGGATGTCGGTCTTCCCGGCCGGGGAGGGCGTGACGCGCTGGTACCCGAGGCCGGGGGTGCCCCCGTGGGGGGCGATCTCGAACCAGTAGATCTCCTCCAGGCGCGACTCCTCGCCGGGGTGGTGCTCGTCGTGCTTGTGCGGGGGGTACGAGGACCAGTTCCCGCCGGGGGTGAGGACCTCGACGGCGATCAGCCGGTCGCACTCGAAGCCGGTCGGGCCCGCGGCGGCGAAGTTGTTGACCTGGCGCGAGCACTGGCCCGCGCCGCGCAGCTCGACGGGGACGTCCCCGGCCGGGCCGTACCGCGGGGGCAGCCGGCGCTCGCAGCGCGCCCCGGCGAGGGCGAACCGGCCGCCGCGCTCCGAGGTGATCTCCGCGCGCGCGTCGCGCGGCACGTACGCGAAGTCGGTGGGACCGGCGAAAACCCCGCTCCTCCCCCGCAGTTCGAACACCTGCGGCTCCGCTGCCGGGGCAGTGCCCCGGCAGCGGACCCGGCAGCCGCCCGACAGCGGGAGCACGATCCATTCCGCGTCGCCGCAGGCGAACCCGTACGTCTCGCCCGGCTCGAGCGCCAGCACCCGCAGCCGGGTCCACTCCATCGCCCACTCAGACACCACCGGCACGCCCCAGCACCTCCTCCACCTCGTGGGAGAACGGCATCGCGCTGGAGCACGCCAGCCGCGAGGCCACGATCGCCCCCGCCGCGTTCGCGTACCGCACGACACGCTCCAACTCCCATCCCGCCAGCAGCCCGTGGCACAGCGCCCCGCCGAACGCGTCACCGGCGCCGAGCCCGTTGACCACGTCCACCGCGACCGGCGCCGCCTGCGCCACCGTCCCGTCGCGGTGGACCGCCAGCACGCCCTCCGGGCCGCGTTTGACCACCGCCAGTTCCACCCCGGCGGCGAGCAGCGCCCGGGCCGCCGCGTACGGGTCGGTCTCGCCCGTGGCGATCTCGCACTCCTCCGGGTTCCCGACGGCCACCGTGGCGTGCGCGAGCGCCCGCCCGTAGTACGGCTCCGGTTTCTCCCGCCACAGCATCGGCCGCCAGTCGAGGTCGAACACCGTCGTCGCCGACCGGTCGCTGCCGCGGGCTTCCAGCGCCGCCAGCGTCGCCGTCCGCGAGGGCTCTTCGCTCAGGCCCGTGCCCGTCATCCAGAACACGCGGGCCGCCCGTACCGACTCCAGGTCCACCTCGTCCGCCGCGATCTGCAGGTCCGGGGCCTTCGGCAGCCGGTAGAAGTACAGCGGGAAACGGTCGGGCGGGAACATCTCGCAGAAGGTGATCGGCGTGGGGAGCCCGGCGACCTCGGTCACCCACCGGTCGTCCACCCCGAAGCCCCGCAGTTCGGTGCGCAGATACGTACCGAAGGGGTCCGCGCCGGTCCGGCTGATCACCGCCACCCGCCGGCCCAGACGGGCCGCCGCGACGGCCACGTTCGCCGGGGAGCCGCCCAGGAACTTGCCGAAGGTCTCCGCCTCGGCCAGTGGTACGCCGGTCGTCAACGGGTAGAGATCCACCCCGATCCGGCCCATCGTGATCAGGTCGAACGGATACGGATCGCCGGTGCCGGTCACAGTCAGTCCTCCCACTCGTCCTCCACCCTAAGGTGGCCGTTATGACGTCCTCCCCGCCCGCGTTGACCCGTATCCGCATCGGTTCGGCTCCGGACTCCTGGGGTGTCTGGTTTCCCGACGACCCGCAGCAGACCCCCTGGCGGCGCTTCCTCGACGAGGTGGCCGGGGCCGGGTACGAGTGGATCGAGCTCGGCCCGTACGGCTACCTCCCCACGGATCCCGCCCGCCTCGCCGAGGAGACGGCCTCGCGCGGCCTGCGGGTCTCGGCCGGAACCGTCTTCACCGGACTCCATCACGGGCCCGCCGTGTGGGAGGAGACCTGGGAGCACGTGTCGCGGATCGCCGCACTCACCCAGGCCATGGGGGCGGCCCATCTCGTCGTGATCCCCTCCTTCTGGCGGGACGACAAGACCGGGAAGGTGCTGGAGGACCGCACCCTCACCCCGGACCAGTGGCGGGAACTGGCCTCCCAGACCGAGCGCCTCGGCCGCGAGGTGCGGGACCGGTACGGGCTGCGGATCGTCGTCCATCCGCACGCCGACACCCACATCGACACGCCGGAGAACGTGGCCCGCTTCCTGGACGCCACCGACCCCGGCCTGGTCTCGCTCTGCCTGGACACCGGCCACTACGCGTACTGCGGCGGGGACAGCGTGCAGGCCGTCGAGACCTTCGGCGAGCGGATCGGCTACCTCCACCTCAAGCAGGTGGACCCGCGGATCCTCGCCGAAGTCGTCGCCCAGGAGCTGCCCTTCGGGCCGGCCGTGGGCCGCGGGGTGATGTGCGAGCCGCCGTCGGGGGTGCCCGCGCTGGAGCCCGTACTGGCGGCGGCCCAGCGGCTGGGGGTGGACCTGTTCGCCATCGTGGAGCAGGACATGTACCCCTGCCCGCCCGACCGGCCGCTGCCGATCGCCCGCCGCACCCGTGCCTACCTGCGCTCCTGCGGCGCCCGCTGACCTTCCGGAGGAACACGACATGACCAGCACGCTCGGCATCGCCGTCATCGGCACCGGGAAGATGGGCGCGGACCATGTGCGCCGGTTCGGGCGGACCGTCGGCGGGGCCCGGGTCGTGGCCGTGGCCGATCCGGACGGGGACCGGGTCAAGGAGGTCGCTCGCGCCCTCGACGGCGCGAGCGCGCACACCGATCCGGCGGCGGCGATAGCCGCGCCGGGGGTCCAGGCCGTACTGATCGCCTCCCCCGGGCCCGCCCACGAGGAAGCGATCCTGCAGGCCCTGGCGCGGGAGCTGCCGGTGCTGTGCGAGAAGCCGCTGACCCCGGAGCCGGCGGGGGCGCTGCGCGTCATGGAGGCCGAACAGCGGCTGGGGCGGCGCCTGGTGCAGGTGGGGTTCATGCGGCGCCACGACGCCGAGTACGAGCAGTTGAAGGAGCTGCTGGACGCGGGCGGAATCGGCCGTCCGCTCTTCCTGCACTGTCGGCACCGCAACGCCTCCTCGCCGTCCTTCTTCACCAGCGACATGCTGATCAGCGACTCCGTGGTGCACGAGGTGGACGCCGCCCGCTGGCTGCTGGGGCAGGAGATCACCGCGGTGACGGTGCTGTCGCCGCGGCCGACGTCGGCCGCGCCCGAGGGGCTGATCGACCCCCGGATGGTGCTGCTGGAGACCTCCGGAGGGGCCGTCGTCGACGTGGAGGTCTTCGTCAACTGCGGCTTCGGCTACCAGGTGCAGTGCGAGGCGGTCGGCGAGGCGGGCAGTGCCCGGATCGGCGACGGCCACGCGATGGTGGTGCAGGCGGCGGGTCGGTGGGGCGGCGCGATCGACCAGGACTTCACGGTGCGCTTCGCCGACGCCTACGACCGTCAGCTGCGGCGCTGGGTGGCCGCCGCCGCACGCGGACGGGTGGCGGGGCCCGACGCGTGGGACGGCTACGCGGCGGCCGCCGTCTCCGAGGCGGGCCTCGCGGCCGCGCGCAGCGGCGTACGGACCGCGGTGGAACTCGCGGAGCGGCCGGCCCTGTACCGCTGATCCGTTGCACCGGTCCGCCCTCCGCTGATCCCCCGTACCCCGTCCCTCACATTCCTCGTCCGGCCCCTGTGACTCTCCGGTCACAGGGGTCGCCCTTGTGTCACGCATGTCCGCGTTACGCGGGTTTTCCGTCACAGGGGGTCGACAGCCCCTGCCGGGCCCTCGTCCCGCGTCGTTCGCCGGGCACAACGCGAGTGATCGTCAGCGTCCACGCGCCGGATCCCCGACGGCCGCCCGGCCGGCCCGGCGGCGTGGACCAGGAGGTGTCCGACATGAGCGAGCGACAGCTGTGGTCGTACAAGGAGATCGCTGCACACATCCGGGTCCAGCCGGACACCGTGCGCTCCTACCGCAAGCACGGCCTTCTCCCGCCGCCCGACCACGTGGAGGGCGGCAAGCCGTACTGGTACGCCGAGACGGTCCGCGCCTGGGTGGCCCGCCGGCCCGGCAACCGGGGGCGCCGCGGGGACTGAGCCCTCCCACGGCTCCGAAAGACCGGGAGCCGATGCTCGCTTTATACCCCCTAGGGGTATAGTCTCGGATCGTCGGGAGGACGGTGGAGTCATCGGCCACCCCTCCCGGTGACCGGACACACCCCTGAAGAGGAGAACGACATGACCGCCGAGACGGACACCCAGACCACCACCGTCTACCGGGTGACCGGCATGACCTGCGGCCACTGCGAGGGCGCGGTGACCAGCGAGATCGCCGCCCTGCCGGGCGTCACCTCGGTCAAGGCCGTCGCCGCTGCCGGCGAGGTCACCGTGGTCTCCGCCGCCCCGCTCGCGGACGAGGACGTCCGCGCCGCCGTGGACGAGGCCGGCTACGAGTTCGCCGGACAGGTCTGAGCATCCCGCCCCCTGCTTCGGCAGTACCCGCGGCAATCGCAGCACCCCGCCGGGCCGTGCCGGCCAGCTCATACTGGACCCGTACGGCCCGGCCATCCCCCTGGAGCCGGAACATGACCAGCACAGTGCACGACGGACCGATAACGGCGGTCGAACTCTCGATCGGCGGGATGACCTGCGCCTCCTGCGCGGCCCGCATCGAGAAGAAGCTCAACCGGATGGACGGCGTCGAGGCCACGGTGAACTACGCCACCGAGAAGGCCCACGTCTCCTACGGCGACGGCGTCCGGGTCGCGGACCTGATCGCGACCGTCGTCAGGACCGGTTACACCGCCGAGGAACCCGCGCCGCCCGCACCGCCCGCTCCGGCGCCGGGCGAGGAGGAGCCGCCCGCGGCTGTCGACCCGGCGCTGTCCGCACTGCGGCAGCGGCTGCTGGTCTCCGCCGCGCTCGCCCTGCCCGTCGTCCTGTTCGCGATGGTCCCGGCCCTCCAGTTCGACAACTGGCAGTGGCTCTCACTGACCCTCGCCGCGCCCGTCGTGGTCTGGGGCGGCTTCCCCTTCCACAAGGCCGCCTGGACCAACGCCCGGCACGGCGCCGCCACCATGGACACCCTGGTCTCGGTCGGCACGCTCGCCGCCTTCGCCTGGTCGCTGTGGGCGCTGTTCTTCGGCCACGCGGGCATGCCCGGCATGCGGCACGGCTTCGACCTCAGCATTTCCCGTACGGACGGCTCCACCGCCATCTATCTGGAGGTCGCGGCCGGGGTCGTCACCTTCATCCTCCTCGGCCGCTACCTGGAGGCCCGCTCCAAGCGGAAGGCGGGCGCGGCCCTCAGGGCCCTGCTGGAGCTGGGCGCCAAGGACGTCGTCGTCCTGCGCGCGGGCAAGGAGGTGCGCATCCCGGTCGCGGCACTCACCGTCGGCGACCGCTTCGTCGTCCGCCCCGGGGAGAAGATCGCCACCGACGGCACGGTCGTCGAGGGCAGCTCCGCCGTGGACGCCTCCATGCTGACCGGCGAATCCGTCCCGGTCGAGGTCTCCGCCGGCGACGCCGTCACCGGCGCCACCGTCAACACCTCCGGGCGACTGCTCGTGGAGGCCACCAGGGTCGGGGCCGACACCCAGCTCGCCCGGATGGCCAAGCTGGTGGAGGACGCGCAGAACGGCAAGGCCGAGGTACAGCGCCTCGCCGACCGGATCTCCGGAGTCTTCGTACCCGTCGTCCTGGTCCTCGCGCTCGGCACCTGGACCACTTGGCTGCTCGTCACCGGGGACCCGACGGCCGCCTTCACCGCCGCCGTCGCCGTCCTGATCATCGCCTGCCCGTGCGCCCTGGGCCTGGCCACCCCGACCGCGCTGATGGTCGGTACCGGGCGGGGTGCGCAGCTCGGCATCCTGATCAAGGGCCCCGAGGTGCTGGAGTCCACCCGCCGCGTGGACACCGTCGTCCTCGACAAGACCGGCACCGTCACCACGGGCCGGATGACCCTCGCCGGCGTCGTCGCCGCCGAGGGGGTCGACGAGCTGGAACTGCTGCGCCTGGCGGGATCGCTGGAGCACGCCTCGGAGCACCCGATCGCCCGGGCCGTGGCCACCGCCGCCGCCGACCGGGCGGGCGCGATGCCCGTGCCGGAGGGCTTCGAGAACCTCGCCGGCCTCGGCGTCCAGGGCGTGGTCGACGGCCACGCCGTGCTGGTGGGCCGCGAGCAGCTGCTGGCGGAGCGGTCGATCACCCTGCCGGCCGGGCTGGCGCGGGCCAAGGCGGCCGCCGAGGCCGAGGGCGGCACCGCCGTCCTCGTGGCGTGGGACGGCGCGGCGCGCGGGGTCCTGACCGTGGCCGACGCGGTCAAGGAGACGAGCGCCGAGGCGGTCGCCCGGCTGCGGGAACTGGGCCTGACCCCGGTGCTGCTGACCGGTGACAACCGGGCCGTCGCCGAGACGGTGGCCCGCGCGGTGGGCATCGACGAGGTGATCTCCGAGGTGCTGCCGCAGGACAAGGTGGACGTCGTGCGCCGCCTCCAGGCGCAGGGCCGTACGGTCGCGATGGTCGGCGACGGGGTCAACGACGCGGCCGCGCTGGCCCAGGCGGACCTGGGGCTGGCCATGGGCACCGGCACCGACGCGGCCATCGAGGCCGGCGACCTGACCCTCGTACGGGGCGACCTGCGGGTGGCGGCGGACGCGATCCGGCTCTCCCGCCGGACCCTGGCCACCATCAAGGGCAACCTCTTCTGGGCCTTCGGCTACAACGTCGCGGCTCTCCCGCTCGCGGCGGCCGGCCTGCTCAACCCGATGATCGCGGGGGCCGCGATGGCCTTCTCCTCGGTCTTCGTGGTGACCAATAGCCTGCGGTTGCGGTCCTTCCGCTAGTGGATCGCCTTCGCATCGTTCCCACACTTCCTTCACGGGAGACGCAGATCACAGTGACCTCAACGTAACCATCCGGGGTCGTGACAGGTCTAATGGGGCGATGCCAGGAACGTCTTGGGGGACGTTCCACGGAAACCTTGGGGGTTTTCCGCGGCATCCGCCGGCCGGGACACGTGCCCGCGGGAGGCTTTGAGCGGCCCTCCCGACCCGAACGGGTCCCGGCTCAAGGACGCCCCGATCCGGGTCCCGTGGGGGGAATCCGTTTCGGGGGGAAATGGGAAGCGCCCCGACCGTCGACCCGTGGGGGGATCGACGGCGGGGCGCTTCTCGTGTGCCCGGGTGGCGCCTCGTGCGCCTGGGTGGCGCCTCGTGCGCCTGGGTGGCGCCGCGCAGTCGTACGCGGCGCCCGAGAGCCTCGGGTCAGCGGGCCTCGACGGGAACGAAGTCGCGCAGGACCTCGCCCGTGTAGATCTGGCGCGGGCGGCCGATGCGGGAACCCGGCTCCTTGATCATCTCGTGCCACTGGGCGATCCAGCCGGGGAGCCGGCCGAGCGCGAAGAGCACGGTGAACATCTCGGTCGGGAAGCCCATGGCCCGGTAGATCAGACCGGTGTAGAAGTCCACGTTCGGGTAGAGGTTGCGCGAGACGAAGTACTCGTCGGCCAGCGCGTGCTCTTCCAGCTTGAGCGCGATGTCGAGCAGCTCGTCGCTCTTGCCGAGCGCCGAGAGGACGTCGTGCGCCGCCGCCTTGATGATCTTCGCCCGGGGGTCGAAGCTCTTGTAGACGCGGTGTCCGAAGCCCATGAGGCGGACGCCGTCTTCCTTGTTCTTCACCTTGCGGATGAAGGCGTCGACGTCGCCGCCGTCGTTCTTGATGCCTTCCAGCATCTCGAGGACGGACTGGTTGGCGCCACCGTGCAGCGGGCCCCACAGGGCCGAGATGCCGGCGGAGATCGAGGCGAACATGTTCGCCTGCGAGGAGCCGACCAGACGGACGGTGGAGGTCGAGCAGTTCTGCTCGTGGTCCGCGTGCAGGATCAGCAGCTTGTCGAGCGCGGAGACGACGACCGGGTCCAGGTCGTACTCCTGGGCCGGCACGGAGAAGGTCATGCGCAGGAAGTTCTCGACGTAGCCGAGGTCGTTGCGCGGGTAGACCACCGGGTGGCCGACCGACTTCTTGTACGCGTAGGCCGCGATCGTCGGGAGCTTGGCCAGCAGCCGGATCGTCGAGAGGTTGCGCTGCGTCTCGTCGAAGGGGTTGTGGCTGTCCTGGTAGAACGTCGACAGCGCGCTGACCACCGAGGACAGCATGGCCATCGGGTGGGCGTCGCGCGGGAAGCCGTCGTAGAAGCGCTTGACGTCCTCGTGCAGCAGCGTGTGCTGGGTGATCTCGTTGCGGAACGACGCGAGCTGGTCGACGGTCGGCAGCTCACCGTTGATCAGCAGGTAGGCGACCTCGATGAAGGTCGAGCGCTCCGCCAGCTGCTCGATCGGGTAGCCGCGGTAACGCAGGATGCCCTGCTCACCGTCGAGGTAGGTGATCGCGGACTTGTAGGCGGCGGTGTTGCCGTAGCCACTGTCCAGCGTGACGAGCCCCGTCTGGGCCCGCAGCTTCGAGATGTCGAAGCCCTGGTCGCCGACGGTGCTCTCAACCACCGGGTAGGTGTATTCGCCGTCCGCGTACCGGAGTACTACAGAGTTGTCGCTCACGTCATCCCTCACCGACGTAGTGCCTCTTCTTCGAGGTGCCCTGACTGCCTCTACCTTCCCCCATTTGGCGCAGAAGAGTGCACTCGGGGTCGGCCTTTGGTGCTTTCGACGGCACTGAGTGCCGCCAACCTGTTCATCCTGCCCCCTCCGCACGGCGGCGGGAACCCCAAATGATCGATCATCTAGGTGATGTTTCCCACCGGTATCCGTCCGGACAGCCGTGGCGCGACCGCCGTGTACCTCCTGCCTGCGGAAACGGTACGCACCGCCTGGCCGAGGGCTTTCCGGGACCCGACGAGGACGACCAATTTCTTCGCCCTGGTCACCGCGGTGTAGAGCAAATTCCGCTGGAGCATCATCCAAGCGCCGGTGGTGACCGGGATCACCACCGCGGGATATTCACTCCCCTGGGAGCGGTGGATGGTGACGGCGTAGGCGTGGGCCAGCTCGTCGAGCTCGGAGAACTCGTAGCCGATCTCCTCGTCCTCCTCCGTCCGCACCGTCAGGCGCTGTTCGTCGACGTCCAGGCCGATGACGACACCTACGGTGCCGTTGAAGACGCCGTTCGCGCCCTTGTCATAGTTGTTACGGATCTGCGTGACCTTGTCGCCCACCCGGAAGACCCGGCCGCCGAACCGCTTCTCCGGCAGGTCGGGCCGGGCCGGGGTCATCGCCTGCTGGAGCAGCCCGTTGAGGTTCCCCGCGCCCGCCGGGCCGCGGTGCATGGGGGCGAGCACCTGGACGTCCCGTCTCGGGTCGAGGCCGAACCGGGCCGGGATCCTGCGGGCCGCCACGTCCACGGCCAGCACACCCGCCGCCTCGGTGTCCTCCTCGGGGAAGAGGAAGAAGTCCGGCAACCCGTCGGTGATGGGCCGGACACCGGTGTTGATCCGGTGCGCGTTGGTGACCACGCCGGACTGCTGGGCCTGCCGGAAGATCCGGGTGAGGCGCACCGCGGGCACCGGGCCGCCCTCCGCGAGCAGGTCGCGCAGCACCTCCCCGGCGCCGACCGACGGCAGCTGGTCCACGTCCCCCACCAGCAGCAGGTGGGCACCCGGCGCCACGGCCTTGACCAGCTTGTTGGCCAACAGCAGGTCCAGCATCGAGGCCTCGTCGACCACGACCAGGTCGGCGTCCAGCGGCCGGTCCCGGTCGTACGCCGCGTCCCCGCCCGGTTTGAGCTCCAGCAGCCGGTGCACCGTGGAGGCCTCGGCCCCGGTGAGCTCCGAAAGCCGCTTCGCCGCCCGGCCGGTGGGCGCGGCCAGCACCACCTTGGCCTTTTTGGCCCGGGCCAGCTCGACGATGGAGCGCACGGTGAAGGACTTGCCGCAGCCGGGGCCGCCCGTGAGGACCGCGACCCGGCGGGTCAGCGCCAGCTTGACCGCGTCCCGCTGCTCCGGGGCGAGCGCGGCCCCCGTACGCCCGGCGAGCCAGCCGAGGGCCTTGTCCCAGTCCACGTCCTGGAAGGACGGCATCCGGTCGTCCTCGGCGTTCAGCAGCCGGCGCACCTGCCCGACCAGGGACAGCTCGGCCCGGTGGAAGGGGACCAGGTACACGGCTGTCAGCGGATCGGGGCCGCCCTGCGGATCGGGCACGGACTCCCGTACGACGCCTTCCGGGTCGGCGGCCAGCTCGGCCAGGCACTCGATCACCAGCCCGGTGTCGACCTGGAGCAGCTTGACGCCGTCGGCGATGAGCTTCTCCTCGGGCAGGAAGCAGTGGCCCTGGTCGGTGGACTGGGACAGGGCGTACTGCAGCCCGGCCTTGACCCGCTCGGGGCTGTCGTGCGGTATCCCGACGGCCTGGGCGATGCGGTCGGCGGTGAGGAAGCCGATGCCCCACACGTCGGCGGCGAGCCGGTAGGGCTGGTTCTTGACGACGGAGATGGAAGCGTCGGCGTACTTCTTGTAGATGCGCACCGCGATGGAGGTGGAGACGCCGACGCCCTGCAGGAAGACCATGACCTCCTTGATGGCCTTCTGCTCCTCCCAGGCCGCCCCGATCAGCTTCGTCCGCTTGGGGCCGAGCCCGGGCACCTCGATGAGCCGCTTCGGCTCGGCCTCGATCACGTCGAGCGTGTCGGTGCCGAAGTGCTCCACGATCCGGTCGGCGATCTTCGGGCCGATGCCCTTGATCAGGCCGGAGCCGAGGTAGCGCCGGATGCCCTGGACGGTGGCGGGCAGGACGGTGCGGTAGTTCTCCACGCTGAACTGCCGGCCGTACTGCGGGTGGGAGCCCCAACGGCCCTCCATGCGCAGCGATTCGCCGGGCTGCGCCCCGAGCAGGGAGCCGACCACGGTGAGCAGGTCGCCGCTGCCGCGGCCGGTGTCGACGCGGGCGACCGTGTAGCCGCTGTCCTCGTTGGCGTAGGTGATGCGCTCGAGCACGCCCTCGACCACCGCCAGTTGCACCGCCGCAGGTGCCCCGTCCGTTGCCATGACCCGAAACTACCGGGCGGCGCCGACATCCCGTCAGGCCTGTGGACAGCGCGAAGGGGGTCCCGCCTCACGGCCGGACCCCCTCACGGTTACCCCTCCCTCGTCGGACTTCCCGATCCCCCCAGATCCCTCCCCGGAAGTGCCGACGCACCATACGACCCGCGACCCCCCCGGGAGGGTTGCATCCGGAGTCGCAGATTTACGTTTCCATTACCCAACGCCTACCCGAGGTGCCGGCGAATCGGCGCAGAAGTAGCGTTTCGGGCATGAGCGAATCTTCATTCCAGGACGACGTGCTGGGCGAGCTCGGTGACGACCGCTGCTGAACGAGATCGTGATGGCCGGGGTGCCGGCCAGGCTGAGCCGGCCCGTCGCCAACGCCGTCTCGCCCCGCCCCCGCGCGCTATCCTCGGGCGCCATGGACACGCCCACGGCATCCCGGACGCCTGAGGACCCCGAGGCGAAGGCGGTGCGCCTGCGCGATCCGGGGCCCGGCGAACTGGGCTGGATCGTGCAGCGGCACGGCGCGCTGTACGCCGCCGAGTACGGCTGGAACGCCGAGTTCGAGGGCCTGGTGGCCCGGATCGTCGCCGACTTCGCCGAGGACCACGACCCCTACCTGGAACGGGTGTGGATCGCCGAGCTGGACGGCCGCCCGGTGGGCTCGGTGATGTGCGTACGGGAGGACGGCGCACCCGGCACCGCCCGGCTGAGGCTGCTTCTGGTCGACCCGGAGGGGCGCGGCCGCGGCATCGGGGGCCTGCTGGTCGACACGGTCGTCGCCTTCGCCCGCTCGGTCGGCTACCGCGAGCTGGTGCTGTGGACCAACGACGTGCTGACCGCCGCCCGCGAGCTCTACCTGCGGGCGGGGTTCACCCTGGTCGCCGAACGGCCGCACCGCTCGTACGGGGTCTCCCTCATCGGGCAGGACTGGCGCCTGCCCCTGCAGGAGCCCTCCCGGCGCTGACGGCCGCGGTACGGGCCCGGGGCCGCGCGGGGGCCAGTGACGTCAGCGCCACCCCGCCCACCAGCAGCGCCGCCGCCACCCAGCGCAGGCCCGACACCTGTTCCCCCAGCACCAGGGCCGCCGAGGACATCCCGAAGACCGGCACCAGCAGGCTGAAGGGGGCCACCGACGAGGCCGGGTAGCGGTGCAGCAGGTAGCCCCAGGCCCCGAAGCCGAAGACGGTCGAGACCCAGGCGACGTACGCGATGACGCCGACCCCGGACCAGTCCAGGGCCCGCAGCGCGGCCAGGTCCCGCTCGGGGCCCTCCAGGAGCAGCGACAGTGCGAACAGCGGCACCACGGGCACCGTGGACACCCACACCATGAAGTTCAGCGCGTCCGGCGGGGAGGCCTTGCGGGTCAGGACGTTGGAGACGCCCCAGCAGGCGGCGGCCGCCACGACGAGGGTGAAGCCGAGCACCGGCCCGGAGGTTCCCCCGTCCACTGCGGCCACCGCGATCCCGGCCAGCGCCACTGCCATGCCGGTCACCCGCACCCGGCCCGGCCGCTCGCGGAGCACGACGGCGGCGAGGACGGCGGTGAAGACGGCCTGGACCTGCAGGACCAGGGAGGACAGCCCGGCCGGCATCCCCGCGTCCATGCCGGTGAAGAGCAGGCCGAACTTGGCGATGCCGAGGGCGATCCCCACTCCCGCGATCCACTTCCAGGCCACCTTGGGCCGCCCGACGAAGAACACGGCGGGCAGGGCGGCGACGAGGAAGCGCAGCGCGGACAGCAACAGGGGCGGGAAATGGTCGAGTCCGATCTCGATCACCACGAAGTTGAAGCCCCAGACGGCGGCGACGAGCACGGCGAGGGCGGTGTGTACGGGACGCATGCACCGAGCATCACCTCGACGAACCATGAAGCACCAGCACGAATCCCTTCCTTGACCGATGAAGCATCGCTAACGAATAGGATGAGGACATGCTCGATCTCGCCCGGCTGCGCGCCCTGCACGCCGTATCCGTACACGGCTCGGTCGCGGGCGCGGCGGCCGCCCTCGGCTACACGCCCTCCGCGGTCTCGCAGCAGATCGCCAAGCTGGAACGGGAGACCCGAACCACCCTGCTGGAGCGGCGCGGGCGCGGGGTCGCCCTCACCGAGGAGGCCCGCCACCTGGCCGACACCGCCCAGGAGCTGCTGGCGATCGTGGAGCGCGCCGAGACCACCCTGGAGGAGCGCCGCGGGCAGCCGAGCGGGCTGCTCACGGTCGCCGCGTTCGCCTCGGCCGCGCGGGGGCTGCTGCCGGGAGTGCTGGCCGACCTGGCCCACCGGCACCCGGCACTGGACGTACGCCTCACCGAGGTCGACCCGCACCTGTCGGTGGACCTGGTGGCCCGCGGCGTCACCGACCTGGCGGTGGCCCACGACTGGGACATCGCCCCGCTGCCCGCCCCCGAGGGAGTGGAACAGGCCCCCATCGGGGACGACCTCTGCGACCTGGTGGTACCGGCCGGCCACCCCTTCACCACCCGCGGGACCGTCCGGCGCTCGGACCTCGGCGGCCAGCGCTGGGTGTGCCAGCCGCCCGGCCGGGTCTGCCACGACTGGCTGATGCGGACGCTGCGCACCGCCGGCTTCGAGCCCGACATCGCGCACGTCGCGGAGGAGAACCACACCATCGTCGCCCTGGTCGCGGCCGGACTGGGAGTGGCGGTCGTCCCCCGGCTCGGCACGGGCACCCTGCCGCCGGGTGCCGTGGCCGTACCGCTGGAACCGGGTCCCGTCCGCAGGCTGTACGCCCTGTGGCGCGCCGGAGCCGCCCGCCGCCCGGCCATCACCGAAACCGTCCGCACCCTCCAGGACCACTGGACGGCACGCAGCTAGGACGTGTCGGGGCACGGCCCCGGACAACGCGGGCCCGGCCGACAAGATCCGAAGGACACGTCCTGGGGCGTGTCCTGCGACGGACGCCCACCGGTACCCGCGGGCCGGGCCCTACGCGGACGGGTGTGTGCCGGGGGTGCCCCCTCAGGGCGCCGGACGCAACCGCCCCGCACACCGCCCCGCCACGTGCGGCGCCCGAGGAGACACCCCCCGGCGCGTGGCCGGCCCCGCCGGCACCTGCGACCCGGCACCCCGGACAGGCAGGCCCCACGGGGCGACACGCCCCGACACGCCCGGCGGCGCCCGGACGGCACCGGTAGGGTCCGGCCCGTGCCGAACCACGCCTCCCGCCGGACCCTGCTCGCCGCGGCCGCCGCCACGGCCGCGGGGGCGGTCGCGGCCGCCTCGGGCACCGCCCGCACCGCCGCCGCCGACATCGCCGACGCCCTCAATCCCGAAGGGCCTCCGGGCCGCCGGCCCGACCGGGCCGGCCTCCGGCGCGCCGTGGACCGGATGAGCCTCGCCGAGAAGGTCGGGCAGCTCTTCGTCTCCCGGGCGTACGGGCATTCGGCAACCGCACCCGACCCGGCCGACGCCGAACAGAACCAGGCCATGTTCGGTGTGCGCACCGCCGCCGAGCTGGTCTCCCGCTACCACCTCGGCGGGATCGTCTACTTCGCCTGGGCCCACAACACCCGCACCCCGCAGCAGATCGCCGCGCTGTCGACCGGCCTCCAGCAGGCGGCCCTCACCTCCGGCGCCCGGATCCCGCTGCTGCTCTCCACCGACCAGGAGCACGGCGCCGTGGCCCGCATCGGCAGGCCCGCCACGCTCTTCCCGGGGGCGATGGCGCTCGGCGCCTCCGGTTCCGCCGCCGACGCCCGGCGCGCGGCCCGCATCGCGGGCTCCGAGCTGGCCGCCATGGGCATCCGGCAGGATTACGCCCCGGTGGCCGACGTCAACGTCAACCCGGCCAATCCGGTCATCGGCGTACGCTCCTTCGGCTCCGACCCGCGCGCCGTCGCGGGACTGGCCGCCGCGCAGGTGCGCGGCTACCAGGGTGCCGGGGTGGCCGCGACCGCCAAGCACTTCCCCGGCCACGGGGACACCGAGACCGACAGCCACGTCGGCCTGCCGGTCATGCGGCACACCCGCGCCGAGTGGGAGGAGCTGGACGAGCCGCCCTTCCGGGCCGCGGTGGAGGCCGGCGTGGACGCGGTCATGACGGCGCACATCGTCTTCCCCGCGCTCGATCCCTCGGGGGATCCGGCGACCCTCTCCCGGCCGATCGTCACCGGCATCCTGCGCGAACGCCTCGGCTTCCAGGGGGTGGTGGTCACCGACGCCCTGGACATGGCCGGCGTCCGCCAGAAGTACGGCGACGACCGCGTGCCCGTACTGGCCCTCCTGGCGGGCTGCGACCAGCTGTTGAACCCGCCGGACCTGCCGCTCGCCCACCGCAGCGTGCTGGCGGCCGTCGGGTCCGGCGAGCTGACGGAGGCCCGGATCGACGAGTCGGTGCTGCGGATCTTGGAAGTGAAGTCGCGCCGGGGGCTGTTCGACGAGGCGTACCCCTCGGCCGCGGCGGTGGACGCGGTCGTGGGCGTGCGCGAGCACCTCGACGCCGCCGACCGGATCGCGGCCGCCACCACGACCCTGCTGGCGAACCCGGCCGCCCTGGTGCCGGTCGACGCCAAGGCCGCGCCGCGGCTGCTGGTCACCGGGACGGACCCGGTCTCCCCCAGCGGCACCACCGGCCCGCCCACCGTCGTCCTGGCCCGGGAGCTGACCGCGCTGGGCTGCAGGGCCACGGCGGTGGCGCCTGTGCGCGCGGTGGCCGCGGCGGCCGGCAACGCCGCGGTGCTGGTGTGCACGTACAACGTCCCCGAGGGGGACAGCCCCCAGCGCACCCTGGTGACGGACCTGATCGCCACCGGCGTGCCGGTGGTCCTGGTGGCGCTCCGCAACCCCTACGACCCGGCCCGGCTGCCGGCCTGCGCGGCCGAACTCGCGACGTACTCGTGGGGGGACGCGGAGATGCGGGCGGCGGCCCGGGTCCTGACCGGGGCGGCGCGGCCCGCGGGCCGTCTGCCCGTGCCGGTCCCCGGCCGCTACTCGCTGGGGCACGGGCTCTCGCTCGACGCGTGAGACCGGCCGCGGACACGGCGGAGGGCGCGCCCGCACGGGTGCGGACACGCCCTCGTCCCTCACAGCCGCAAGGCCCTTACGGGCGCAGCTGCGGCTCGCGCTCCAGGTCGCGCCGGTCGAGCTCGGCGTCCGGGGCCGCCAGCGGGGCCGCCCGGCCCGCGTCGGCGAGTGCGGCGGCCGGGGCCACCCCGGCCCACTGGAGGATCTTGGCGGTCGCGAGGGCCTTCTCGCCGTCGAGGAGCTTGGCGACGTTCGCCCCGTGGTTGGCGCCCGGCGCGGTCATCACGTAGCTGTCGCGCGCCCCGTAGCCGATGCGGAACGGCTCGGCGCCCCACGGGTCGTTCTGCCCGTACACGAACAGCATCTGGTTCGCGTGGTCGCGCACCCACGTGTCGATGTCGGCCATGGCTCCCGGCTGGAAGGCCATGGGGATGTCGCGGGGCACGAAGTTGCGCGGCGGCTGGTAGCCGTAGCGGCTCAGGTTGCCCAGGTGCGGCTGCTTGATGTCCGGGGAGCCGAGCTGGGTCCCCGCCTGGTAGTAGTACGGCGTGTACGTCTCCAGGCCCTGGTCGGTGTAGGCGGAGAAGCCGGAGATCGCGTCGATCGAGTCCCAGATCTCCTGGTCGCTCGCGGTGGCGGCGGCCGGGACGGAGGCGCAGTCGGCCAGCAGGCTGTACTGCCAGAAGGCCCACACGTAGTCGAGGACGACGGCCTCGTAGGCCTTGTCGAGGTTGCCGACGGTGGTGAAGGTCCAGCCGTTCTCGGCGGCGGCCGCCGCGTACTTGGCCTCCAGCGGCTCACGGCGCACCAGGGCCTCGCGCTGCACCGCGTTCAGCTTGTCGCGGCACTCCTTGGTGCCGACCTTGGCGAAGAACCGGTCGTAGGCCGAGTCCTCCTTGTTGACGACGTCGTTGGGCGCGACGTACGCGACGACGCCGTCCATGTCGCGCGGGTAGAAGCGCTCGTAGTACGTGGCCGTCATGCCGCCCTTGCTGCCGCCGGTGGCCAGCCAGTTCTTCTTGTAGATCTTCTTCAGGGCGGTGAAGACGCGGTGCTGGTCACTGGCGGCCTGCCAGATGTCCAGGTTGGCCCAGTTGGCCGCGTCGGGCCGGGAGGGAGTGAAGAATCGATACTCCATGGACACCTGGTTGCCGTCGACGATGGTCGTCGGCTCGCTGCGGCGCGGGCTGGTGTTGACGTTGTAGCCGGAGGTGAAGAAAACCGACGGCCGCGAGACGTCCTTGTGCAACAGGGTCAGGCGCTGCTTGAAGGTGCCCTTCCACGGCTGCCGGTGGTCGATCGGCTGCTCGTAGTTCAGCACGAAGAATCGGTAGCCGGGGTACGGCTTCTCCTCGATCAGGCTCATCCCGGGAATGCCGAGGATCTGGTCCTTGATGTCCGCGGCGGCCGTCGGCTCCGCGGCGGTGGCCGCTTGTGCCGTGGAGCCGGCCGCACCCATGGTGCCGATGAGCACCACGAGCGACAGCAGCCATCCGAGCGTCTTGCGCATTCGCCCTCCCCTTGAGTTCACTTCGGTCGCCGTGAACCTAGCCGGGCCAACACGCCGCTGAACAGACCCAGTTGGGACTGTCCCTCAGCACAGGATCCAGCCGGAGTCGGCCGAACCGGCCCCCAAGCTCCCCTTTACATACACACAGCGGCTGATCGCCCCTACGGTGACAGGTCCGGCATACCGGGTGAATCGCCCCGCGTCGCGCACCGGCGCACCGCCGCGCGGCTGGATGCTCACCGCCATCCGCCGGCGCTCGCCGGACGTCCGGGCCACGGTCATCGCACAGGCCTGGTTGCGGCTCTTGTAGACGCGCAGCTCCCCCTCGCCGAAGGCCACCGTGCGCGCGAGCCGGCCCGCGCACCCGCCGCTCGCCGCCTGGACGGGCGACCCGGCGAACAGTCCGCCGACACAGAGCCACAGGGCCGCTGTGAGCGCTCCCAGAGGCGCGGCCCGACGGCCCCGCCCGCTCCACCCCTGCACCATCCAGCCCCCCGATCGGTCGTGCACACGGACGAAGTGCGCACGCACGTACGACGCCCGGACGCGCCGGAAGGTTGCGTCGGCCGAGGACCCGGCCGCCCGCCGGGGGCCGCCCCTCCCTCGTACGGGTGCATCCGCAACTGCCCGCCCGGGGTAGGGGAGTTCGCGATCCGACGGGAGATTACGCTAGGTGACCGCAAGCCCGCACAACGTACCCGCGTTCGCACCCGCGGACGTGGACGTAGCCGTGAAAGGCACTCACATGACGAACGACCTGCTCGACCGCAAGCTGGAGCGCGCCTTCACGCACCTGGACGCCGACCGGAGCGGGGTGATCGACGCCGACGACATCATCGCGCTCGGCTCGCGGCTGCTGACCGCCCTCGCGGAGCCCGCCGACTCACCCAAGGCCACCCTGGTGATGGGCGGGCTGGCCGACTTCTGGCAGGACCTCTTCACCGAGCTGGACCTCGACCGGGACGGCAAGGTCACGCCCGAGGAGTACAAGGCGGGCATGACCCGGCTGTACGCGCAGGGCGGGCCGGCCTACGACCGTTCGTTCCGTCCGATGATGCGGGCGATCCTCACGATCGTCGACACCGACGGCGACGGGCGCATCAGCCCGGAGGAGTTCCACCGGGCGCAGGAGGCCTTCGGCACCGACCTGAGCCCCGCCCACACCGAGGCGCTGTTCCGCCGGATCGACGCGGACGGGGACGGCACCCTGACGGTGGACGAACTGCTCGGCGCGGTACGCGAGTACTACACCGGCACCGACGAGGACGCCCCGGGGAACCTGCTGTTCGGCGAGTTCTGATCCCCGGGGCCGCCACGGCCCGCCCGCTAGGCCGCTGCGGGCTCGTCCTCCCCGACGAAGGTGCGCCACAGTTCGGCGTACCGGCCGCCGCGCGCCAGGAGTTCGGTGTGGGAGCCGTCCTCGACGACGCGGCCGCGGTCCATGACCACGACCCGGTCGGCGCGCGCGGCGGTGGTCAGGCGGTGCGCCACCACCAGCGTGGTGCGCTTGCCCGCGAGCCGGTCCGTCGCCTGGTTGACCTGGGCCTCGGTGGCCAGGTCGAGGGCGGCGGTGGCCTCGTCGAGCAGCAGCACGTCCGGGTCGACGAGCTCCGCGCGGGCCAGCGCGATCAACTGGCGCTGTCCCGCGGAGAGGTTGCGGCCCCGCTCCGCGACGGTGTGCAGGTAGCCGCCGTCGAGGGTGGCGATCATGGCGTGGGCGCCGACCGCGCGGGCGGCGGCCTCCACCTCGGCGTCGCTCGCCTCCGGCCGCCCGTAGGCGATGGCGTCGCGGACGGTCCCCGGGAAGAGGTACGACTCCTGGGGGACGACACCCAGCCGGTGGCGGTACGCCGTCAGGTCGAGCTCCCTCAGGTCGGCGCCGTCGACGGTGATCCGGCCGGAGGTCGGGTCGTAGAACCGCGCCACCATCTTGACCAGGGTGGACTTTCCGGCGCCGGTCTCGCCGACGAAGGCGACGGTCTGGCCCGCGGGTATGCGCAGGCTGATGCCGGCCAGGGCCTCGCCGTTCTCGCCGCGCTCGTGGGCCGTCCCGTACTGGAAGCGGACGTTCTCGAAGGCGATCTCCCCGCGCAGCGCGGGCATGTCGCGCGGGTCCTCGGGCCGCGGGGTGGTGGTCGGCTCGCGCAGCAGGTCCTGGATGCGGCCGAGGGAGACGGTGGCCTGCTGGTAGCCGTCGAAGACCTGGGAGAGCTGCTGGACCGGGGCGAAGAACAGGTCGATGTAGAGCAGGTACGCGACCAGTGCGCCGGTCGTGAGCGTCCCGGCCTCCACCCGGCCCGCGCCGACGATCAGCACGGCGGCCGCGGCGGCCGAGGACAGCAGCTGCACGAACGGGAAGTAGACCGATATCAGCCACTGGCCGCGGATGCGGGCCTGGCGGTAGGAGTCGCTGCGCTCGGCGAAGCGGGTGGCGCCGGAGCCCTCGCGGCGGAAGGCCTGGACGATCCGCAGACCGGAGACGGACTCCTGCAGGTCGGCGTTGACCAGGCTGACCCGGTCGCGTGCGAGCTCGTAGGCGGCGACGGACTTGCGGCGGAACACGATCGTCCCGACGACCAGGACGGGCAGGGTTGCGAAGACGATCAGCGCGAGCTCGACGTCGAGGACGAGCAGGGCGACCAGGATCCCGAAGAAGGTGAAGACGGAGACGACGGCCGTGACCAGCCCGGTCTGCAGGAACGTCGACAGCGAGTCCACGTCCGTGGTCATCCGGGTCATGATCTTGCCGGTCAGCTCGCGCTCGTAGTAGTCGAGGCCGAGCCGCTGGAGCTGGGCGAAGATCTTGACGCGCAGCGAGTACAGGACGCGCTCGCCGGTGCGGCCCGTCATCCGGATCTCGGCGACCTGCGCGGCCCACTGGGCGACGACCACCGCGAGGGCGAGGCCGGCGGCCACCCAGACGGCGCCGAGCACGGCCTGCTCCACGCCCTGGTCGATGCCGTGGCGGATCAGGATCGGCAGGAGCAGTCCGGCGCCCGCGTCCACGGCGACGAGCGCGAGGCTGATGGCGAGCGGCGCCCAGAACCCCTTCAGCAGGCGGCGCAGGCCGTAGCTCTCCTCGGCGGCCGCGGCGCGGCTCTCGTCCACGTCGGGCCGGTCGTCGGCGGGCGGCAGCGCGGCCACCTGTGCGAGCAGTTCGGGGGTGGCGGGCATTCCGGCGACCGCACCGGCCATGGAGTGGCCGGCTCCGGGCATCCCGCCTGCAGCGGCGGCGGGGGCGCCGGCGGCGGCGGCCGCTCCGGGCTCGTCGCGGCGGCGCCACAGCTCGGGGGTGATCCCGGCGGGAACCCTGCGCTTGGCGTTGACGGGCTCGGAGTCGATCTCGGCCTCGAACTCGATGTCGCGTTCGAGGTCGCGGTCGAGATCGCTCTCGAACTCGGCCATCGCGAGGGCGTCCGGGGTCCGCGGCGAGCCGGCGCCGAGCGCGTCGGGGTCGGTCAGCAGCCTGCGGTAGAGCGGCGAGCGCTTCTCCAGCTCCTCGTGCGTGCCGATCTCGGCGAGCCGCCCGCGGTCCAGTACGGCGATCCGGTCGGCCAGCGCGAGCGTGGAGCGGCGGTGGGCGATCAGCACGGTGGTCCGGCCGGCCATGACCGCGCGCAGGGCCTCGTGGATCTCGTGCTCGACACGGGCGTCCACGGCGGAGGTGGCGTCGTCGAGGAGCAGCAGCCTGGGGTCGGTGAGGATCGCCCGGGCCAGCGCGATGCGCTGGCGCTGGCCGCCGGAGAGGGTCAGGCCCTGCTCGCCGACCTTGGTGTCGTACCCGGCGGGCAGGGCCCGGACGAACCCGTCGGCCTGGGCGGCGCGGGCGGCGGCCTCGATCTGCTCGTCGGTGGCGCCCGGGTGCCCGTAGGCGATGTTGGCGCGGATGGTGTCGGAGAAGAGGAAGGAGTCCTCGGGGACCAGGCCGATCGCGCCGCGCAGGGACGCGTAGGTCAGCTCGCGGACGTCGTGGCCGCCGATGCGGACGGTGCCGCGGTCGGCGTCGTAGAAGCGCGGCATCAGGAGCGAGACGGTGGACTTCCCGCTGCCGGAGGCACCGACGACGGCGACGGTCTCGCCCTCCGCCACGGAGAGCGAGAACCCGTCGAGGACGGGCCGCCGGGGGTCGTAGCCGAAGTGGACGTCCTCGAACTCGACGGTGGCGGGCGCGTCGGCGGGCAGTTCGTGCTCGCCCTCCGCGATCGCGGGCTCGGTGTCGATGAGCTCGAAGACCCGCTCCACGCCGGCGCGGGCCTGCTGGGCGACGGTGAGGACCATGGCGAGCATGCGGACGGGGCCGACGAGCTGCGCGAGGTAGGTGGAGAAGGCGACGAAGGTACCGAGCGTGACCTGCCCCTCGGTGGCCATCCAGCCGCCGAGGGCCAGCATGGCCACCTGGGCGAGCGCGGGCACGGCCTGGAGGGCGGGGGTGTAGCGGGAGTTGAGCCGGATGGCCCGCAGCCGTCCGGCGAAGAGCCGGCGCCCGGCCTCGCGGAGCTTGCCGGTCTCCTGCTCCTCCTGCCCGAAGCCCTTGACGACGCGTACGCCGGTCACGGCCCCGTCGACGACGCCCGCGACGGCGGCGGCCTGGCCCTGCGCGTACCAGGTCGCGGGGAAGAGCTTCTTGCGGCTGCGCTTGGCGATGAACCAGAGCGCCGGGGCCATCAGCAGCGCGACGACGGTCAGCAGCGGCGACAGCCACAGCATGATCCCAAGGGATATCCCGAAGAGCAGGAAGTTCCCGATCGTCATCGGGAGCATGAAGAGCAGGCCCTGGATGAGCTGCAGGTCGGTGGTGGCGCGTCCGACGACCTGCCCGGTGGACAGCTCGTCCTGGCGCCGCCCGTCGAGCCGGGAGATGGTGTCGTACATGTCGGTGCGCAGGTCGTGCTGCACGTCGAGGGCGAGGCGTCCGCCGTAGTACCGGCGTATGTAGGTGAAGGCGTACACGAGCAGGGCGGCCGCTATGAGCATCCCGGCCCAGGGGCCCATGGGCTTGGTCCGGTCCCCGATGACGTCGTCGATGATGACCTTGGTGACGAGGGGTACGAGCGCCATGACGGCCATGCCCGCCAGGGAGGAGCCGAGCGCGAGCAGCACGTTGGCCTTGTACCGCCAGGTGTAGGCGGCCAGCCTCTTGGCCCAGCCCTGTTTCTCCCCCGCCGCTGTCTGTGCCGCCGCCACGTAGGCCTCCCCGTTCGGTCCTGTCCTGCCGGAAGCGGGAACGCCCCGACCGGCGGATTTCATCCCGCCGCAACCATTCGAACGTGTACGCAGCTCGGCTCCGGCGCACCCGGGGAGCCCCGCCTTTGGGCCGCCCGGGTCGCACGCCGCCGCCCCCCGGGGGGTCAGAGGTGGGTGGGGGCGAACATCCTGAGGGTGGCCGGGAGGACCAGGACCGAGGGGCCCGGGGCGGCGAGGGCCTTGCTGAGGTCGGTCGTCAGGGATTCGGGGGTCGTCGTGGCCGCCGGAACGCCGAAGGACTCCGCCAGGGCGGTGAAGTCGGGGCGGGTGAGCTCCGTGCCCGTGGTGCGGCCCTCGAAGGCGTCGGTCATGTACTCGCGCAGGATGCCGTAGCCGCCGTCGTCCACGATCAGCCAGGTGACGTCCAGGTCGTGCTGCCGGGCCGTGGCCAGCTCCGCGAGCGAGTACATCGCCCCGCCGTCCCCGGAGACGGCGAGCACCGGGGTGCCGGGCTCGGCGACGCACGCGCCGAGGGCCGCCGGGAAGGCGTAGCCGAGACCGCCGGCTCCCTGGGCCGAGTGCATGGTGTTGGGGTGCTTGGGGTCGAAGGCCGACCACGCCCAGTAGGACAGGATCGTCATGTCCCAGAAGGACGGGGAGCGGGCCGGCAGCGCTGACCGGATCGAGGTCAGCAGGGACTGCTCCAGGGCCAGGTCCTGGTCCGCGAGGCGGGCCGCGATGTCTTCCAGGACCATCCGGACCCGCTCGGGGGCGTGGTCGTCCTGCCGCTCGGACACCGTCTCCAGCAGCGCCTGGAGGGCGAGGCGGGCGTCCGCGTGGATGCCCAGGGCCGGGTGGTTGGCCTCCAGCTTGCCGAGGTCCGCGTCGATCTGGACGACCCGGCCCGTGGGGAGGAACGTGTGGTAGTTCGACGACAGTTCCCCCAGGCCCGAGCCGACGACGAGGAGCACGTCGGCGTCTTCGAGGAAGTCCGTCATGTGGCGGTCCTCCAGCCAGGACTGGAGGGACAGCGGGTGCGTCCAGGGGAAGGCGCCCTTGCCGCCGAAGGTGGTGACCACGGGTGCGTTCAGGCGCTCCGCGAGCTGCCTGAGCTTGCCGGACGCGTCCGAGCGGACGACCCCGCCGCCGGCGATGATCACCGGGCGGGAGGCGTGTGAGAGCCAGTGGGCCGCCACCGCGGTCAGCTCGGGACGGGGGGCGAGTTCGTGCGGGATCGCGTCCGTGCCCGTGACCTGCGGGACGATCGTCTCCGACCGCAGGACGTCCTCCGGGATCTCCACCCAGACGGGGCCGTGCGGAGCGGTGAGCGCGGACTCCCAGGCCTCGGCGATCACCGAGGGGATCTGGGAGGGGCTGCGCGCCTCGTGGACGGACTTGACCACGTCCCGGAAGGACGCGGCCTGGTCGCGCAGCTCGTGCAGGTGGCCGCGGCGCCCGCCGCCGAGGCCGGCGACCGGGACCTGGGACGAGATGGCGAGGACGGGGGCGGAGGCCGCCGCCGCCTCCGCCAGGGCCGGCAGGGCGGTCAGCGCGCCGGGGCCGGTGGACAGCAGCAGGGGCGCCGCCTCGCCGGTGACACGGCCGTACGCGTCCGCCGCGAAGCCCGCGTTGTTCTCCACCCGGAGGGTGACGAGGCGCAGGTCGGAGCGCCCCACCGCGTCGAAGAGGCCCAGGGCGTGCTGCCCCGGCAGTCCGAAGACGGTGGTGGCGCCCAGCGAACGCAGCGTCTCCACGACCAGGTCCCCGCCCGTCCGCCCCGGCGGCGGGGCCAGGGCGGCGGCCGTCTGGGCCTCGGTGGGACGGAGTACCAGGTCGTGGTCGTGCGTCACGGGTGTGTGGTGCCCTTCTTGCGTGGCTCTTACTTGGCCTTCGCCGCCGCGATCTGACGGCTCATGATCGTGGTGAGCTCGTACGCGGTGTGCGAGGCCGCGACCGAGGTGATCTCGGCGTGATCGTACGCCGGGGCCACCTCGACCACGTCGGCGGAAACGAGGTTGCAGGAGGACAGTCCGCGGATGATCTCCAGCAGCTCGCGGGAGGTCATGCCGCCCGCCTCGGGGGTGCCGGTGCCGGGGGCGTGCGCCGGGTCCAGGACGTCGATGTCGATGGAGATGTAGAGCGGGCGGTCGCCGATGCGCTGGCGCAGCTGGTCGGCGACCTCGTCGGCGCCGCGGCGGTAGACGTCGGCCGAGGTGACGATGCCGAAGCCCATCTTCGCGTCGTCGTCGAGGTCCTGCTTGCCGTACAGCGGGCCGCGGGTGCCGACGTGGGAGAGGGCCTCGGTGTCGAGGATGCCCTCCTCGACGGCGCGGCGGAACGGGGTGCCGTGGGTGTACTCGGCGCCGAAGTAGGTGTCCCAGGTGTCCAGGTGCGCGTCGAAGTGCAGCAGCGCGACCGGGCCGTGCTTCTTGGCGACCGAACGCAGCAGCGGGAGGGCGATGGTGTGGTCGCCGCCGAGGGTCATCAGGCGGGAGCCGCCCGCGAGGAGTTCGTCGGCGGCGGCCTCGACCGTCTCCACGGCCTCGTTGATGTTGAAGGGGTTCACCGCGATGTCACCGGCGTCCGCGACCTGCGCGAGGGCGAAGGGGGAGGCGTCCTGCGCCGGGTTGTAGGGGCGCAGGAGGCGCGAGGCCTCACGGATCGCGTTGCCGCCGAAGCGTGCGCCGGGGCGGTAGGAGACGCCGGAGTCGAAGGGCACGCCGACGACGGCGACATCGGCGGAGCCGACCTCGTCGAGGCGGGGCAGCCGGGCGAAGGTGGCCGGGCCCGCGTAGCGCGGGATGCGGGAGGAGTCGACGGGTCCGCGCGGCTGCGTGCTCATGGCTGTGCCTCTTTCTCTGGCCTGACGTGTGCGGTCCTTCGAGCGTAAGCGGGCCACAGGAGGGTGGGGAGTGTACGTTTCATCCATCTGGCCCTACCGATGTGTACGGAGTATCCATGCCTGCCGCTCCCCGCGATCCGGAGTACGGCAACGGACCCGCCGGGGAGCCGCTCACCCCGCCGGTGCTCCTCGCCTCGCTGCTCGCCGACCGGGAGCTCGGCCTGCGCCACCTCGCCGGGCCGGCCACTGCCGGGGTGCACGGCGTGCACGCCTCCGAGATGCCCGACCCCTCCCCCTACCTGCTCGGCGGGGAGCTGCTGCTGACCGCCGGGGCGGGCCCCGCCGAGGACCCCGACGGGTACGTGGCCCGGCTGGCCGGGGCGGGGGCGGCCGCCGTCGGCTTCGGCGTGGCCCCGGTGCACGAGGAGGTCCCGGTCGCGCTGGCCGAGGCCTGCGCCCGGCACGGGCTGCCACTGCTGGAGGTTCCGCCGCGGACCCCGTTCTCGGCGGTCGCCCGCGCGGTGGGGCGGCTGACGGCGGAGGCCCGGACCCGGGACCTGCGCCGGACCACCGAGGCCCAGCAGGCCCTGGCGGCGGCCGCGGCCCGGCCCGATCCGGTCCCGGCGGTGCTGGCCCGGCTCGCCGCGAGCCTGGGCGGCTCGGTCGCCCTGTGGCCGGGCGCCCGGACGGCGGGTCCGGAGCTGCCCGCCCCGGCCCGGGAGGCGCTGTCCGCGCTGCTGGCCCGGGTCGGCCGCGAGGGCGGGCCCGCCACGGCCACGGACCGGGCGGGCGGACACCACCTGGCCGCCTACGCCCTGGCCGGGCGGGCCGCGCTGGGCACCGCGACCGCGACGCGCGCGCCCGGCGACCACACCGTGGCCTCGGTGGCCGCCGTACTGCTGACCCTGCTCACCGCCGAGCGGCCTGCCGGGGCCGAGGCCGCGGCCCTGACCCGGCTGCTGCTCGACGGGGATCCGGCCGCTGCCCTGACGGCCGGGCCGTGGTACGCCGTCCACGCCCGGGGTACCGGGGCTCCGCAGGCCCTCGCGGCCGCGCTGGGCACCGTACTGCTGGCCCCGCACGAGGGCGGCGTACGGCTGCTGACCGACCGGGAGCCGGGCGCGCAGCCGGGATGGCGGCTCGGGGTGAGCGCACCTGCGGCGCCCGACGCACTGGCCGCGGCCGACGCCCAGGCGGAGCGGGCCCTCCAGCGCGCGGAGGCGGCCCGCACCCCGCTGGCCCGGCACGCGGACGCCGGCTTCGCGGCCTTGGTCGGGGAGGCCGAGGCCCGCGCCCACGCCGAGGCCCTGCTCGGTCCGCTCTCCCCCGCGCTGCGCGAGACCCTGCGCGCCTGGCTGGCGCACCACGGCAGCTGGGACCGTACGGCGGCCGCCCTGGGGGTCCACCGCAACACCGTGCGCCAGCGCGTGGCGCGCTGCGCGGTCCTGCTGGAGCGGGACCCGGACGACCCGGACGTGCGGATGGAGCTGTGGTTCGCGCTGCGCCAGGAGTGATCCGGCCGCGGGTGTGACGTACGCGCGTGCGGCCGAGTCTGGACAGCGCGGCCAACTCGTCGGTAACTTAGTCTGAGCAAGCGCTTAATTTAGGCGGCGGACCGCCGCGACGAAGGGAGCCGGCCGTGCGCCGTACGGTGTTCAACGAGGACCACGAGGCGTTCCGCGAGACCATCCGCGCCTTCATCGAGGCCGAGGTCGTCCCCGTCTACGACGAGTGGTTCGCCGCCGGACAGGCGCCGCGCGACTTCTACTACAAGCTCGGCGAGCTGGGCGTCTTCGGCATCAACGTGCCCGAGGAGTTCGGCGGCGCGGGCCTGGACACGCACAAGTTCGAGGCCGTCCTCTACGAAGAGACCTCCCGCGCGGGCGTGAACTTCGGCGGCTCCGGCGTGCACGTGCTGCTCGCCCTGCCCTACCTCAAGATGCTCGCCGACGACGAGCAGAAGAAGCGCTTCCTGCCGAAGTTCGTCTCCGGCGAGGAGATGTGGGCCCTCGCCATGACCGAGCCGGGCACCGGCTCCGACGTCGCGGGCATGAAGACCACCGCCAAGCTCTCCGAGGACGGCACCCACTACGTCCTCAACGGCTCCAAGACCTTCATCACCGGCGGCGTCCACGCCGACCGCGTGATCGTCTGCGCCCGCACCTCCGCCCCCAGCGAGGACGACCGCCGCTTCGGCATCTCCCTCTTCGCCGTGGACACCAAGTCCGAGGGCTACTCCATCGGCCGCAAGCTCGACAAGCTGGGCCTGAAGACCTCCGACACCGCCGAGCTGGCGTTCGTCGACGTGAAGGTCCCGGTCGAGGACCTGCTCGGCGAGGAGGGCAAGGGCTTCTACTACCTCGGCCACAACCTGGCCTCCGAGCGCTGGGGCATCGCCTTCGGCGCTTACGCCCAGGCCGCCGCGGCCGTCCGGTTCGCCCAGAGTTACGTCACCGAGCGCACCGTCTTCGGCAAGCCCGTCGCGCACTTCCAGAACACCAAGTTCGAGCTGGCCGCCTGCCAGGCCGAGGTGGACGCCGCCCAGGCCGTCGCCGACCGCGCGCTGGAGGCCCTGGACGCCGGCGAGCTGACCCCGGCCGAGGCCGCCTCCGCGAAGCTGTTCTGCACCGAGGTCGCGCACCGCGTCATCGACCGCTGCCTGCAGCTCCACGGCGGCTACGGCTACATGAACGAGTACCCGATCGCCCGCCTGTACGCCGACAACCGCGTCAACCGCATCTACGGCGGCACCAGCGAGATCATGAAGTCGATCATCGCCAAGTCGATGGGCCTGTAAGTCCCCTTGAACGAGGCACTGACGGATCTCCTCGATCTGCTCGACCTGGAGCAGATCGAGGAGAACATCTTCCGCGGCACCAGCCGCACCTCTCTGGTGCCGCGCGTGTTCGGCGGCCAGGTGGCCGCCCAGGCCCTGGTCGCGGCCGGGCGCACGGTGCCCGCGGACCGTCTGCCGCACTCGCTGCACTCGTACTTCCTGCGCACCGGGGACTCCGGCGCGCCGATCGTCTACTCCGTGGACCGGATCCGCGACGGACGGTCCTTCACCACCCGGCGCGTGGTCGCCGTCCAGCACGGCCAGCCGATCTTCCACCTCTCCGCGTCCTTCCAGACGTACGAGGAGGGGCTGGAGCACCAGGTCCCGATGCCTGCGGCCCCGGACCCCGAGTCCCTGCCGACGGCCGCCGAGGCGCTGCCGCCGTACCGCGAGACCTTCCGCGACCCGGGCACCGTCGAGCGGCTGCTGGAGGCGCGCGGCGCGGTGGACCTGCGGTACGCGACCACCCCGCCCTGGGGCACGGTCGGCGAGCCGCTGGAGCCGCGCTCGCAGGTCTGGTTCCGCACGCAGGGCAAGCTCGCGGACGACCCGCTGCTGCACACCTGCCTGGCCACCTACGTCTCCGACATGACCCTGCTCGACGCGGTCCTGCTCGCGCACGGGCGCGGCGGCTGGGCGGTGGGCGACGTGGTCGGCGCCTCGCTGGACCACGCGATGTGGTTCCACCGGCCCTTCCGCGCGGACGAATGGCTGCTGTACGACCAGGAGTCCCCGTCGGCCCACGGCGGCCGGGGCCTGGGCCAGGCCCGCATCTACACCCAGGACGGCCGACTGGCGATCACGGTCATCCAGGAGGGCGTGGTCCGCATCCCCCGGACCTGACCGCGCGGGCGCGGTCACGGTTCACCGTGAGGTCCTGTCCTACAACGACCTCTACCAGCCGCTCGAAACCCAGGTCACCATCCCGTCCACCCCTGACACCGGCGCGATGGCCGGAACGTACAAGTGGACGAACAGCTACAACGTCGCCGGCCAGGTCCGCACGACCAGGCACCCTGCCATGGGCGGCCTCCCGGCCGAGACGGTCGGCAGCACCTACCAGTCGGTGTCCGGCCTGCTCAACAGCATGGGCGCAGGCAACACCCCCCTGGTCGGGGCGATGACCTACGACCACTACGGCCGCACGATCCGCCAGGAACTCGGGGCGTCCACCGAGAGCCTGTACCGGACGAACGAGTACGACGAGCACACCGGCGCCCTCACTCGCACCGTCACCGACCGGGAGCTCGCGCCCCAGCGGATCGAGGACACCAAGTACACCAACGACGCCGCCGGCAACGTGACGGCGATCGCCTCGGCCTACGGCCAGGACGCCGCCCGGACGACGGACACCCAGTGCGTCAACCTCGACTCCCTGCGCCGCATCACCGAGGCCTGGACCAACAAGGGCGAGACCTGCGCGGCCGCTCCGTCGGCCACCGTCATCGGTGGCGAGGACCCGTACTGGACCACGTACACCTACGACGCCGTCGGCAACCGCAAGACGGAGATCAAGCACAAGACCGCCTCGGGCCCGACCGCGGACACGGTCCGCACGTACGCGCCCCCGACCGCCGGAAAGCACGACCTCCCGAAGGTCACCCAGACCGGCACCGTCCCGCATGACGAAACCTTCACCTACGACGCTATCGGCAACACCAAGACCCGCAAGAGCGGCACGGGTGAGACCCAGTACCTCGACTGGGACGCGGAGGGACGCCTCAAGTCCCTCGTGCAGGGCCTGACCACCGACTCGTTCATCTACGACGCGACCGGCAACCGCCTCCTGCGCAAGGAGAAGGACAGCACCACGCTGTACCTGCCGTCCGGCAACGAGCTGAAGCTCGACAAGACGGGCACGGTGACCGGCACCCGCTACTACGGCGGTGTCGCCGTCCGCACGGGCGGCAAGCTCACCTTCACCTTCGCGGACCACCACAACACCGGCACCACCCAGGTGACCGCCGACGCGACCCAGACGGTCACCCGCCGCAAGACGGGCCTGTTCGGCGAGACCCGCGGAACCCAGCCGACGACGTGGACCGGTGAGAAGTCCTTCGTCGGAGGCACGAAGGACAACGACAGCGGCCTGACCCACATCGGAGCCCGCGAGTACGACCCCCTGATCGGCCGCTTCATCTCGGTGGACCCGATCATGGACCTCAAGGACGCCCAGCAGCTCCACGGCTACACCTACGCCGCGAACAACCCCTTCACTTTCTCCGACCCCGACGGCCTGAAGTACTTCGAGGGCCACAACACCGACCAGGGCTTCCAGTCCAAGCCCCAAAGCGTTGTCAGTGCGGCTACGAGGTACGGCCACTACGGGGACAACAGGCCCAACAGGACCTGGAATCAGATCAGGAGTGCCCGCCAGATAGCGAAGAGCGGCGGCCGACTGAGCAAGGAAGACATCGTTCTACTCGCGAACGACCTCGACCGCGAGGACTTCCTGAACACGCGCTGGCCCAATTCGTGGCACACGCAGGGGAAACAGCCGTGGGCGCGCCCCGAGAGCCGCAATCCCACCATGAATCTCGCAGAACTGACGCTCTGCGCCGAAAACCCGCTGCAGTGCTGGAAGGTCAAGGAGGTGATGGAGTGGGCGTGGGACGTTTCAGGTTCTGAGCCAGATTCGAACGTAAACAACAACGCCTATCGACACGCCCTTTGGCAGGGTCGCATGACGGCAGAATTTGGCGCCAAGGCGGCTGAATCATGGGCTGAAGCCCACGAGGCCTATTTCCCGTACAAAGAACAGCGCGACCACATTGCCGATCTCTACAACAACGTTCGCGGGAGGGCGATTGGGCAGGACATCCGCCAAGAAGCCAAGAAGGACCACAAGGACGCGGGTGAGTGGCTAGAATCAAAGAACTACGAGCCGCTTATATCTCGAGCAAGAGAATTCGCCAGCTCCGACCAAATCGCAAAGGAAGACTACTTCAAAATCAACATCTCCACCTTGAAACCTCGAGTACGATCGTGAGCGTTTTCCTTCGACACGCCAGAGTGCTGGCATTCCTCCTTGCCGCAAGCTTCGCCACCACATCATGCGGGTCGACGAAGCACGACACCGAGGAACTTGCCGCAATGGATGTGACAGGCACCTGGGAGAGCAACAAGGGTGGCCGAATCGTTTTCACGGAAGACGGATCGGTCTCGTTTAGCAACATCACACAGGATCCGTACTGCGTCCCGGAGGATCTTCGGAACGCGGTTCCACGAACATCCGGAAGCGGCACATGGGTGTTCGAAACAATCCCGGACGAGCATCCGGGCGTGCGGATAAAATTCGACACAGGATTGGAGAAACCAGCCCATTGCGGCCTAAATGCATTTTGGGTGGGGAAGCGCCCCTACTCGGAGATGTATCTACGTCAGGACGACGGCATGGGAGAACGCTACAAACGGGATCCCTCGGCACACTGAGAAAGTGCGCGAAAGTGCGTCCGCAGTGACCCGTCCGGCTGGGTCCCGGCCGTGAGAGCCGGAACGCCGACGCGTACACCCGTGCAGTCCGCGCGCAAGGGGTGAGGGTCTCGTCGGCTCGGTCGTGACGACGAGCCGGTGAGACCCTCACCCTCGCGGGGCCAGCTGTCGGCCCGGGCTTCCCGCCCGGAGCCGCGCTACTCCCCCGCCAGGCCCGCCGCGTGCAGGAGGTACGCCACCAGCGGGTCGTAGTAGCGGGGGTCGCGGACGTGGTCGTCCAGGGGGATCGCGACCTGGAGGGTGCCCTCGGCTTCGCCGAGGAAGAGGGCCGGGTCGTTGCAGTCGGCGTAGCCGACCGCGTCCAGGCCGCGCTGGGCGGCGCAGCCCGCCCAGCCGTGGTCGGCGACGACCAGGTCCGGCTGCGGGCGGTTCGAAGCCGTCAGGCCGTCCAGGATCGCCGCCATCGGGGCCGGGGAATGGGTGTGCCACAGGGTCGCGCCCCGTTCCAGGACCGCGACGTCCGCGAACTGCCACACCGAGCCCTCGTCCGCCACCAGGCCCTGCGGGATCACCACGATCTCGCAGCCTGCCGCGCGCAGCGCCGCCGCCGTCGCCCGGTGGACGTCCAGCAGGCCGCCCGGGTGGCCGGTGGCCAGCAGCACGCTCTGCCGGTCGGCCGCCGCCTTGCGCAGCCGCGCCGCCAGCCGGTCCAGGCCGGCGACGGTCAGCTCGGGGTCGATGGTGTCCTGGCCGTGGCGGACCTCAGGGTCGTCCACGACGCCGCAGCGCTCCGCCATCACGGCGAGCACGTCCTGCTCGTCGGTCCAGCGGTCTCCCAGTTCCAGGCCCAGCCAGTAGTGCCGGTCGCCGTTGGCGAGCTTGCGGTAGTGGGAGAGGTTGTTCTCGCGCGGCGTCGCGACCTGCCCCGCGATCCGCGTGCGGACCAGATGGTCGATGAGTTCGGCGCGGCTCGGCGCTTCAATAGATCGGTCGGACGTCTCTATCGGCTTCGGCATGCGGGCCATTCTGCCGCCGCCGGGCCGGAGGCGGCGCGTCCATTCCGGTCGGCGGACGCCCCGGGTCATGCCGACAGTGCTCCGAACGCCCCGTGGGCCAGGCGGCGCAGCAGCGACTCCGTCGCCTCCCGGCCCAGGGCCGCCAGGTGCGGGGTGGAGTTGAGCAGGCCGAACACCGCGTGCACGGCGACCCGCACCTCCGCCTCGCCCACCTCGGGGTGCAGCTCCCGTACGACGTCCACCCACAGCTCCACGTACTGGCGCTGGAGCTGCCGTACGAGCTTGCGGTCGGCCTCCCGCAGCCGGTCGAGCTCCCGGTCGTGCACGGTGATCAGCGCCCGGTCGTCGAGCGCGAAGTCGATGTGGCCGTCGATGAGGGAGGACAGGACCCGGCCCGGGTCCCCCGCCGCCTCCGCCACCCGGTGGCGGCCGCCGGTGAGGAGCCGTTCGCTGATGCCGACGAGCAGCTCGGCGAGCATGGCGTCCTTGCCCGCGAAGTGCCGGTACAGGCCGGGGCCGCTGATGCCCACCGCGGCCCCTATCTCGTCGACGCCTACGCCGTGGAAGCCGCGCGCGGCGAAGAGGCGGGCGGCCTCACTGAGGATCTGCTCGCGACGGGTCGGGGCGGCCGCTCTGGTGCTCATGGGAAACCATTCTAGACAGGGCCGTTAGCGGTCGTTAACCTAAGCCGTAGATGCGTTAACGCTTATTAACAACGTGTACCGAGCAAGTGGAACGAGCAAGGGAGCTCGACCGATGCAGCAGGCACCAGTGCTGACGAGCGCCGCGGACCCGGCGTCCGAGGCCTGGCGGACCAACGAGGCCGCCCACCGCGAGCTGACCGAGGGCCTGCGCGCCCGGCTCGACGCGGCCCGGCTCGGCGGCGGCGAGAAGGCCCGCGCCCGCCACACCGCCCGCGGAAAGCTCCTCCCGCGCGACCGCGTGGACACCCTCCTCGACCCGGGTTCCCCCTTCCTGGAGCTGGCCCCGCTGGCCGCCGAGGGCATGTACGGGGGCTCCGCCCCCGCCGCCGGCGTCATCGCCGGCATCGGCCGGGTCAGCGGACGCGAGTGCGTGATCGTCGCGAACGACGCCACCGTCAAGGGCGGCACGTACTACCCGATGACCGTCAAGAAGCACCTGCGCGCCCAGGAGGTGGCGCTGGAGAATCGTCTCCCCTGCCTCTACCTGGTCGACTCCGGCGGTGCCTTCCTGCCCATGCAGGACGAGGTCTTCCCGGACCGGGAGCACTTCGGCCGCATCTTCTACAACCAGGCGCGCATGTCGGGCGCCGGCGTCCCGCAGATCGCCGCCGTCCTCGGCTCCTGCACCGCGGGCGGCGCGTACGTACCGGCCATGAGCGACGAGGCCGTCATCGTCCGCAACCAGGGCACGATCTTCCTCGGCGGCCCGCCGCTGGTGAAGGCGGCCACCGGCGAGGTCGTCACGGCCGAGGAGCTCGGCGGCGGCGAGGTCCACTCCCGCGTCTCCGGCGTGACCGACCACCTCGCGGAGGACGACGCGCACGCGCTGCGGATCGTACGTAACATCGTGGCGACCCTGCCCGAGCGCGGGGCCCTGCCCTGGTCGGTGGAGGCTCCGGAGGAGCCGAAGGTGGACCCGGCCGGGCTGTACGGCGCGGTCCCCGTCGACTCGCGCACCCCCTACGACGCCCGCGAGATCATCGCGCGGATCACGGACGGCTCCCGCTTCCAGGAGTTCAAGTCCGAGTTCGGCCAGACGCTGGTCACCGGCTTCGCCCGGATCCACGGCCACCCGGTCGGCATCATCGCGAACAACGGCATCCTGTTCGCCGAGTCCGCCCAGAAGGGCGCCCACTTCATCGAGCTGTGCGACCAGCGCGGCATCCCGCTGCTCTTCCTCCAGAACATCTCCGGCTTCATGGTCGGCCGCGACTACGAGGCGGGCGGCATCGCCAAGCACGGCGCCAAGATGGTCACGGCCGTGGCCTGCGCCCGGGTTCCGAAGCTGACGGTGGTGGTCGGCGGCTCGTACGGCGCCGGCAACTACTCGATGTGCGGGCGGGCCTATTCACCCCGCTTCCTGTGGATGTGGCCCAACGCCAAGATCTCCGTGATGGGCGGCGAGCAGGCCGCCTCGGTCCTCGCGACGGTCAAGCGCGACCAGATCGAGGGCGCCGGCCAGGAGTGGCCGGCCGAGGACGAGGAGGCCTTCAAGGCCCCGGTCCGCGCCCAGTACGAGGAGCAGGGCAACGCCTACTACGCCACGGCGCGGCTGTGGGACGACGGGGTCATCGACCCCATGGAGACCCGGCAGGTGCTGGGACTGGCCCTGACCGCGTGCGCGAACGCCCCGCTGGGCGACTCGGGCTTCGGCATCTTCCGTATGTGACGTGAGGACCTCACTGATGTTCAGCACTGTTCTGGTCGCGAACCGCGGCGAGATCGCGGTCCGGGTCATCCGCACCCTGCGGGAGCTCGGCATCCGCTCCGTGGCCGTCTTCAGCGACGCGGACGCGGACGCCCGCCACGTACGGGAGGCCGACACCGCCGTCCGCATCGGTCCGGCGGCGGCCGCGGAGAGCTACCTGTCGGTGGAGCGGCTGTTGGATGCCGCGAAGCGGACGGGCGCCGAGGCGGTCCACCCGGGCTACGGCTTCCTCGCGGAGAACGCCGCCTTCGCGCAGGCCTGCACGGACGCCGGACTGGCCTTCATCGGGCCGCCCGCCACCGCCATCTCCCTCATGGGCGACAAGATCCGCGCGAAGGAGACGGTGAAGGCGGCGGGCGTACCCGTGGTCCCCGGCTCCTCGGGCAGCGGCCTCACGGACGCCGAACTGGTCGCGGCGGCCTCGGAGATCGGAATGCCGGTCCTGCTGAAGCCCTCGGCGGGCGGCGGCGGCAAGGGCATGCGGCTCGTCCGGGACGAGGCGGTGCTGGCCGAGGAGATCGCGGCCGCCCGCCGCGAGGCCCGCTCGTCCTTCGGTGACGACACCCTCCTGGTGGAGCGGTGGGTGGACCGGCCCCGGCACATCGAGATCCAGGTGCTGGCGGACTCCCACGGCAACGTGGTGCACCTCGGCGAGCGCGAGTGCTCCCTCCAGCGCCGGCACCAGAAGGTCATCGAGGAGGCCCCCTCGGTCCTGCTCGACGAGAAGACCCGCGCGGCGATGGGCGCGGCGGCCGTGGACGCCGCCCGCTCCTGCGGGTACGTCGGCGCGGGCACGGTGGAGTTCATCGTCCCCGGCGGCGACCCCTCCTCCTACTACTTCATGGAGATGAACACCCGCCTCCAGGTCGAGCACCCGGTGACCGAGCTGGTCACCGGCCTGGACCTGGTGGAGCTCCAGCTGCGGGTCGCCTCCGGCGAGGCGCTGCCCGTCACGCAGGACGACATCCGGCTGACCGGGCACGCGATCGAGGCCCGCGTCTGCGCTGAGGACCCGGCGCGCGGCTTCCTGCCGTCCGGCGGTACGGTCCTGGCCCTGTCGGAGCCGTCGGGCGGTGCGGTCCGCACGGACTCGGGCCTGACGGCGGGCGTGCCGGTGGGGTCGACGTACGACCCGATGCTGTCGAAGGTCATCGTCCACGGGCCGGACCGCCCGGCCGCCCTGCGCCTGCTGCGGGCGGCCCTCGCCGACACGGTGATCCTGGGCGTCCAGACCAACGCCGGCTTCCTGCGGCGGCTGCTGGCCCACCCGGACGTGGTGTCCGGAGACCTGGACACCGGCCTGGTCGAGCGCGACCTTTCCGAGCTGCTGCCGGAGGGTGTCCCGCCGGAGGTGTACGCGGCTGCCGCGCTGCTGGCGGGCGCCGTGCCGGAGGCGCGGTCGGCGGGGTGGGTCGACCCGTTCGACGCCGCCGACGGCTGGCGCATGGGCGGCACGCCCGCCTGGACGGTGCACCCCTTCCGCCTTCCCGGCCAGGACCCGGTCGAGGTCCGCACCCGGCAATTGGGTGCCGAGCAGGAGATCCTGCTGGGCGCGGTCGACGCCGGCGCACCGGCCCGCGGCCGGATCGTCAGCCGCACCCCAGGCACCGTCACCATCGAACTCGACGGCGTCACACACCGCTTCAGCCATGCGCCTTCCCCGGAGGGGACCTGGCTCGGCCGCGACGGCGACTCCTGGCACGTGCAGGCGTACGACCCCGTCGCGGCGAACCTCAGCGGCGGCGGACGCAGCGGCGCGGACACCCTCGCCGCGCCCATGCCCGGCACCGTCACCGTCGTCAAGGTGGCCGTCGGCGACAAGGTGGCGGCCGGTCAGAGTCTGCTCGTCGTCGAGGCGATGAAGATGGAGCACGTCATCTCCGCCCCGCACGCGGGCACGGTCACCGAGCTGGACGTCTCGCCCGGCACCACCGTCGCCATGGACCAGGTACTGGCCGTCGTCACCCCGGACGAGGAGGAGGACGCGTGATCGGGCTGCCCATGAACGTCCCGGCCCCCGGCCTGCCGGCCCGGGTCCGCATCCACGAGGTCGGCGCCCGCGACGGCCTGCAGAACGAGAAGACGGCCGTCCCCACGGAGGTCAAGGCGGAGTTCGTCCACCGCCTGGCCGCCGCCGGCCTGACCACGATCGAGGCGACCAGCTTCGTGCACCCCAAGTGGGTGCCCCAGCTCGCCGACGCCGAGCAGCTCTTCCCGCTGCTCGCCGACGTGGACGCCGACCTGCCCGTCCTCGTGCCGAACGAGCGCGGCCTGGACCGCGCGCTCGCTCTCGGGGCCACCCGTATCGCGGTGTTCGGTTCGGCCACGGAGACCTTCGCCTCCCGCAACCTCAACCGCACCGTCGCCGAGTCGCTCACCATGTTCGAGCCCGTCGTGGCCCGGGCCAGGCAGGGCGGGGCGCACGTGCGCGGCTATCTGTCCATGTGCTTCGGCGACCCCTGGGAGGGCGCCGTCCCGGTCCACCAGGTCGTCTCCGTGGCCAAGGCCCTGCTCGACCTCGGCTGTGACGAGCTGAGCCTCGGCGACACGATCGGCGTCGCCACCCCGGGCCATGTCCAGGCCCTGCTGTCCGCGTTGAACGAGGCCGGTGTCACCACCGACCGCATCGGCGTGCACTTCCACGACACCTACGGCCAGGCCCTGTCCAACACCCTCGCCGCGCTCCGGCACGGCGTCACCACCGTCGACGCCTCCGCGGGCGGCCTCGGCGGATGCCCGTACGCGAAGAGCGCCACCGGCAACCTCGCGACCGAGGACCTGGTGTGGATGCTCGACGGTCTCGGCATCGAGACCGGGGTCGACCTGGCCGCCCTCACCGCCACGAGCGTGTGGATGGCCGAACAGCTGGGACGCCCCAGCCCCTCCCGTACCGTCCGCGCCCTCTCCCACAAGGAGTAGTCACACCATGTCCCTCGACCACCGGCTCACCCCTGAGCACGAGGAACTCCGCCGTACCGTCGAGGCGTTCGCCCACGACGTGGTCGCCCCGAAGATCGGCGACCTGTACGAGCGGCACGAGTTCCCCTACGAGATCGTCGCCGAGATGGGCCGCATGGGCCTGTTCGGCCTGCCCTTCCCGGAGGAGTACGGCGGCATGGGCGGGGACTACCTCGCCCTCGGCATCGCCCTGGAGGAGCTGGCCCGTGTCGACTCCTCGGTCGCCATCACCCTGGAGGCCGGGGTCTCGCTCGGCGCCATGCCCCTCTACCTCTTCGGCACGGAGGAGCAGAAGAGGCAGTGGCTGCCGAAGCTGTGCTCCGGCGAGGTGCTGGGCGCCTTCGGCCTGACCGAGCCGGGCGCGGGCTCGGACGCCGGCGGGACCCGCACGACCGCCGTCAAGGACGGCGACGAGTGGGTCATCAACGGCTCGAAGTGCTTCATCACCAACTCCGGTACGGACATCACCGCTCTGGTCACGGTCACCGCCGTGACGGGCCGCAAGGCGGACGGCCGCCCGGAGATCTCCTCGATCATCGTCCCGTCCGGCACCCCGGGCTTCACGGTGGCCGCCCCGTATTCGAAGGTCGGCTGGAACTCCTCGGACACCCGTGAGCTGTCCTTCGACGACGTACGGGTCCCGCTCGCCAACCTGGTGGGCGAGGAGGGCCGCGGATACGCCCAGTTCCTGCGGATCCTGGACGAGGGCCGCATCGCCATCTCCGCGCTCGCCACGGGCCTCGCGCAGGGCTGTGTGGACGAGTCGGTGAAGTACGCCAGGGAGCGTCACGCCTTCGGCAAGTCCATCGGCGACAACCAGGCCATCCAGTTCAAGCTGGCCGACATGGAGATGCGCGCCCACATGGCCCGCATCGGCTGGCGCGACGCGGCGTCCCGCCTGGTGGCCGGGGAGCCGTTCAAGAAGGAGGCGGCGATCGCGAAGCTGTACTCCTCCACGGTGGCCGTGGACAACGCCCGTGACGCGACGCAGATCCACGGCGGCTACGGGTTCATGAACGAGTATCCGGTGGCGCGCATGTGGCGGGACTCCAAGATCCTGGAGATCGGCGAGGGCACCAGCGAGGTCCAGCGCATGCTGATCGCCCGCGAGTTGGGCTTCGCAGGCTAGTCCGGACGCCCGTGCGGGCGCGGGTGGCGTGAGGGGGCCCGAAAAAAGTTAGGGCCCCCTTACCGTTTTCGGCCAAGGTTAGGCTAACCTTCCCCACGAACGGCACGCTGGTGGCCGCCCCGGTACGCACGAAAACGGACATCGATTATGCCCAAGTCCCGCAGCTTCTCCTTCACCCGTCGCGGCTTCGTCGCCGCGGGCGGCGCCCTCGGTCTCGTCGCCGCGCTCGCCGCGTGCGCAGGCACCGACTCGGCGAAGGGTGACGGCGGCAAGGGCAGCACCGCCGCCGCGTCCACCGGTCCCTGGACCTTCAAGGACGACCTCGGCAAGGACGTCAGCGCCAAGTCGACGCCGAAGAACATCGTCGCGTTCACCGGCACCGCCGCCGCGCTGTACGACTACGGCGTCTCGGTCAAGGGCGTCTTCGGCCCGACCAAGACCGCCGACGGCAAGCCCGACGTCCAGGCCGGCTCGATGGACATCTCCAAGGTCGAGATCCTCGGCAACGTCTACGACGAGTTCAACGTCGAGAAGTACGCCGCCCTCCAGCCCGACCTGCTCGTCACCAACACCTGGGACGGCTCGTACTGGTACGTGCCCGAGGCCTCCAAGGACAAGATCCTGAAGCTGGCCCCGCACGCCGCGATCGGCGTCGGCGGCAACGTCTCGATGGACAAGGCCCTGGAGCGCACGGCGGACCTCGCCAAGTCGCTGGGCGCCGACATGAACGCCAAGGCCGCCGTCGACGGCAAGGCCCGCTTCGAGGCTGCCGCCGCCAAGGTCCGCGAGGCCACCAAGGCCAACCCGGGCATCAAGGTCCTGGTCGGCTCCGGCTCCGCCGACCTGTTCTACGCCTCCACCCCGGACACCTCGGCCGACCTGAAGTACTTCAAGTCCCTCGGCGTCGAGTTCGTCACCCCCGAGAAGCTCGACGAGGGCGGCTTCTTCGAGAGCCTCAGCTGGGAGAACGCCGGCAAGTACAAGGCCGACCTGGTCCTGCTCGACAACCGCACCGGCACCCTGCAGCCGGAGGAGCTGAAGGCCAAGGCCACCTGGGCCGAGATGCCCGCCGTGAAGGCCGGCCAGGTCACCCCGCGCACCACCGAGCCGATCTTCTCGTACGACAAGTGCGCGCAGATCCTCGAGGACCTCGCGAAGGCCGTCCAGAACGCCAAGAAGGTCGCCTGACCCTCGCGCGGCGCCCGGTGAGCCCGGGCGCACGACCCCAGGGCGTGTCCACGCGGACACGCCCTGGACCGGCGTCAGGCCGTACCGACTTCCAGGGGGACTTTCCGCATGACCGTCACCGCGTCCGACACCCCGGCCGCCTCGCACTTCCGCTTCTTCACGCTCGAAGTGCTCCGCACGCGCCGTCTGGGCCGCTCGTTCCTGCGCGTCACGTTCGGCGGTGAGTCGCTCGCGGACTTCCGTTCTGGCGGCTTCGACCAGAGCCTGTCGCTCTTCCTCCCCCCGTCCGGCGTGGAGCACACGGTGCTCCCGTCCACGGACGAGGACACCTGGTTCGCCGCCTGGCGCGCCATGCCGGACGCGGAGCGGCCGGTGATGCGCTCCTACACCGTGCGTGAGCAGCGCCGTGACGACCGGGGAGCCGTCGAGGTCGACATCGACTTCGTCCTGCACGGGGACTCCTCCCCCGCCTCCCGTTGGGCCGGGCGCGCGAGCGCCGGCCGCCGGATCCTGGCGATCGGCCCGGCCGTCGCCGAGAACAAGTCCGTGCGCTTCCAGGCCCCGGCCGACACCGACGCGGTCTGGATGTACGCGGACGAGACCGCCCTGCCGGCCGCGGCCGGAATCCTGGACCGGCTGCCCGCGGGCACCCGGGTCCGGGCCTGGTTCGAGGTCCCGCACGAGGACGACCGGCTCGAACTGGGCACGCTCGCCGACGCGGACATCACGTGGATCGTGCGCGAGGGCGAGGACGGGGAGCGGACCGGCCGGGTGCTGGACGCGCTCCGCTCGGCGCAGCCGCCGGCCGCGCGGGCCCCGTACGTATGGCTGGCGGGCGAGGCGGGCACGGTGCGCGCGGTGCGCCGCCACTTCGTGCAGGAACGATCCGTCGACCGCCGCTCGGTGCGCTTCACCGGCTACTGGCGGCTCGGCGCGAGCGAGGAGCAGCTCCTCACCGAGGCCTACGCGGGCAAGGCTCCCAGCGAGGACCCCGCTTCCGAGCTGTAGTCAGCTCCCGTTCGGTCCACAGCAGTTCGAGGCGGGCCCTGGTTGTCGACCGGGGCCCGCCTCCATTTGGGCATTCCGTTTAGGTTAGGCTAACCTAAACATCACACACCCCACTCTCCCCTTCTCCCCCCCCTGCCCGGAGGAAAGTTGATGCGCCAGCATCTGCTGAACGAGACGACCGCGGATATCTACCGCCGTTCTGTCACCGAGGGCGTCGACCGCGTCGCCGCCAAGCTCGCCACCACCGAACGGCCCCACACCGGCATATCCGTCGACGAACTCGCCCCGGTCATCAACGGGATCGACCTCGACACCCCGCTCGGCGACTCCTCCGCCGCACTGGCCGAGCTGGAGGACGTCTACCTCCGCGACGCCGTCTACTTCCACCACCCGCGCTATCTGGGCCACCTCAACTGCCCGGTCGTCATACCCGCGGTGGTCGGCGAGGCCGTCATGGCCGCCGTCAACTCCTCCCTCGACACCTGGGACCAGTCCATCGGCGGCACGCTCATCGAGCGCCGCCTCATCGACTGGACCACGCGCCGCATCGGCCTCGGGGAGAACGCGGACGGAATCTTCACCTCCGGCGGAAGCCAGTCCAACTTCCACGCCCTGCTGCTGGCCCGCGACGAGGCCTGCCGCACCGTCATGAAGCGCGCCATGGACGCCGGGATCGGCCTGACCAAGGCCGAACTCCTCCCGAAGCTGCGCATCTTCACCTCCGACGCCAGCCACTTCAGCGTGCAGAAGTCGGCCGCCATGCTCGGCCTGGGCTACGAGGCCGTCATCTCCGTACCCGTCGACCGCAACCGCCGCATGGACACCTCCGTCCTCGCGCTGGAGCTGGAGAACTGCGCCGCCGAGGGCCTCTTCCCCATGGCCGTCGTCGCCACCGCCGGCACCACGGACTTCGGGTCCATCGACCCGCTCCCCGAGATCGCCCGCCTGACCGCCGAGCACTCCGCGTGGATGCACGTGGACGCCGCCTACGGCTGCGGACTGCTGGTCTCCCCCACCCGCCGGCACCTCCTCGACGGCATCGAGCACGCCGACTCGGTCACGGTCGACTACCACAAGTCGTTCTTCCAGCCCGTCAGCTCCAGCGCGATGCTGGTCCGCGACCGCGACACCCTCAAGCACGCCACGTACCACGCGGACTACCTCAACCCGCGGCGCATGGCCGAGGAGCGGATCCCCAACCAGGTCGACAAGTCCATCCAGACCACGCGCCGCTTCGACGCCCTCAAGCTCTGGATGACGCTGCGCATCATGGGCGCCGACGGCGTCGGCTCGCTCTTCGACGAGGTCATCGACCTCGCCGCCGCCGGCTACGACGTCATCACCGCCGACCCGCGCTTCGAGGTCGTCGTGGAGCCGCAGATCTCCACCCTCGTCTTCCGCTTCGTGCCCGGCGACGACGTCCCCGCGGAACTCCTCGACGAGGCCCAGCTCCACGCCCGCAAGGCGCTCTTCGCCTCCGGCGAGGCCGTCGTGGCCGGCACCAAGGTGGACGGGAAGCAGTACCTGAAGTTCACCCTCCTCAACCCGCAGACCACGACGGCCGACATCGCAGCCGTCCTCGACCTCCTCGCCGCACACGCCGAGCAGTTCCTGGGAGAATCCCTTGCCGTCCACCACTGAGCCCCACGACTTCATCGGCATCGGCCTCGGTCCCTTCAACCTGGGACTGGCCTGCCTGACCGCGCCGATCGACGAGCTGAGCGGCCTGTTCATCGAGTCGAAGCCGCACTTCGAGTGGCACGCGGGGATGTTCCTGGACGGCGCGCACCTCCAGACGCCCTTCATGTCGGACCTGGTCACCCTCGCCGACCCGACGTCGCCCTTTTCCTTCCTGAACTACCTGAAGGACCAGGACCGGCTGTACTCCTTCTACATCCGGGAGAACTTCTACCCGCTGCGCGCCGAGTACAACGACTACTGCCGCTGGGCCGCCGACCGGCTCGACAACGTCCTGTACTCGACCTCCGTCACCGAGGTCGCCTACGACGAAGCCGCCGGCCTGTACGAGGTCCGCACCGACAAGGGCCGGACGCACCGCGCCCGCCGCCTGGTCCTGGGCACCGGCACCTCGCCGTACGTCCCCGAGGCCTGCGCCGGCCTCGGCGGCGACTTCCTGCACAACTCCGCCTACATGCCGAACAAGGCGGAGCTGCAGAAGAAGAAGTCCATCACCCTGATCGGCTCCGGCCAGAGCGCGGCGGAGATCTACTACGACCTCCTCACCGAGATCGACGTGTACGGCTACCAGCTCAACTGGGTCACGCGCTCCCCGCGCTTCTTCCCGCTGGAGTACACCAAGCTGACGCTGGAGATGACCTCTCCCGAGTACGTGGACTACTTCCACGCCCTCCCGGAGGACACCCGCTACCGGCTGGAGACCCAGCAGAAGAACCTCTTCAAGGGCATCGACGGCGACCTGATCAACGCCATCTTCGACCTGCTCTACCAGAAGAGGATCAGCATGCCGGGCGCGGTGCCGACGACCCTGCTGACCAACACCTCGCTGAACAGCACGGCCTACGACACCACCACGGGCACCTACACCCTCGGGCTGCGCCAGGAGGAGCAGGAGCGGGACTTCTCCCTCACCACCGAGGGCCTGGTCCTCGCCACCGGCTACAAGTACCGCACCCCCGACTTCCTGAACCCGGTCCGGGACCGCCTGAACTTCGACGGCCGCGGCCGCCTCGACGCCGCCCGCAACTACAGCGTCGACACCGCCGGCCGCGAGGTGTACCTCCAGAACGGCACCACCCACAACCACTCCCTGACCTCCCCCGACCTGGGCATGGCCGCGTACCGCAACGCGTACATCGTCAGTGAGCTGCTCGGCCGCGAGTACTACAAGGTCGAGAAGTCCATCGCGTTCCAGCAGTTCGCCGCCCCGGAAGGCACCCACGCATGAGCACCACCGACACCCTCTACTCCCGGACGGATGCCGTCCTCGGGGACTTCGCGATCCGCCCGCTGGACCCCTTCGCCGACGCGGAACTGCTCCACGGCTGGGTCACGCACCCCAAGGCCTCGTTCTGGATGATGCAGGACGCCTCGCTGCCGGACGTCGAGCGCGAGTACATGCGCATCACGGCCCACGAGCACCACCAGGCCTACATCGGCCTGCACGACGGACGCCCGGCCTTCCTGATGGAGACGTACGACCCGAGCGAGCTGGAGCTGGTCGGCCTGTACGAGGCCCGGCCCGGCGACGTCGGCATGCACTTCCTCGTCGCGCCCAGCGACCGGCCGCTGCACGGGTTCACCCGCGCGGTCATCACCACCGTCATGGCCGCGATCTTCGCCGACCCGGCGACCGTCCGCGTCGTCGTCGAGCCGGACGTCGACAACACCGCCGTGCACGCCCTGAACGCGGCCGTCGGCTTCGTCCCGGAGCGCCAGGTCACCAAGCCGGAGAAGGAAGCGCTGCTGAGCTTCTGCACCCGCGCGCAGTTCGAGGCCGCCACCGGCATCGCCCAGGGGGTGTCGATATGAGCCTTTCCGACGCCGTCTCCCACCTCTCCCCCGAGCTGTGGGCCCGTGCCAACCGCGCCCTGGTCCGCAAGGCCATCGCCGAGTTCGCGCACGAGCGCCTCCTGACCCCCGTCTCCCTCGGCGGCGACCGCTACTCGGTCGTCTCCGACGACGGCGCGGTGGAGTACCACTTCGAAGCCACCCGGCAGGTCCTGGACCACTGGTCGGTGGACGAGGCCGGCATCACCCGGCTGCGCGACGGCGAGTCGCTGCCGCTGGACGCCCTCGACTTCCACATCGAGTTCCAGCGGACCCTGGGGCTGAGCGCGGAGGTCCTGCCGGTCTACCTGGAGGAGATCTCCTCCACCCTGGCGGGTTCGGCGTTCAAGTACACCAAGCCGCAGATCTCCGCCGACGTGCTGGCGAAGTCCTCCTTCCAGGACATCGAGACCGGCATGACCGAGGGCCACCCCTGCTTCGTCGCCAACAACGGCCGGCTCGGCTTCGGCGTGCACGAGTACCACGCCTACGCCCCGGAGGCCGCGAGCCCGGTGCACCTGATCTGGGCCGCCGCGCACAAGGACGTCGCCACCTTCACGGCGGGCGCCGGCCTGGAGCACGACAGCTTCATGCGCGCCGAGCTGGGCGACACGGCGGTCGACCTGTTCGCGGCGAAACTGCGCACCCTGGACCTGGACCCGGCGGACTACCTGCTCTTCCCGGTCCACCCCTGGCAGTGGTGGAACAAGACCACGATCACCTTCGCCGCGGAGATCGCGAACCGCCGGCTGGTGCTGCTCGGCGAGGGCGAGGACGCCTACCTCCCGCAGCAGTCGATCCGTACGTTCTTCAACACCACCACCCCGACCAAGCACTACGTCAAGACGGCCATCTCCGTCCTGAACATGGGCTTCATGCGGGGCCTCTCGGCCGCCTACATGGAAGCCACCCCCGCCATCAACGACTGGCTGCACCAGCTGATCGAGTCCGACGAGGTCCTGCGGTCCGTCGACTTCTCGATCATCCGCGAGCGCGCGGCGATCGGCTACCGGCACCTGCAGTACGAGCGCGCCACCGACCGCTACTCGCCGTACCGCAAGATGCTGGCGGCCCTGTGGCGCGAGTCCCCCGTGAACTCCCTCGGGGACGGCGAGCGCCTGGCCACCATGGCCTCCCTCCTCCACGTGGACGCCGAGGGCAAGTCGTTCGTGGGCGCCCTGATCGAGGAGTCCGGCCTCACTCCGGCCGAGTGGCTCAAGCCCTACCTGCGGGCCTACCTGCTGCCGCTGGTGCACTGCTTCTACCAGTACGACCTCGCGTACATGCCGCACGGCGAGAACACCATCCTGGTCATCAAGGACGGCGTCGTACAGCGCGCGATCTTCAAGGACATCGCCGAGGAGATCGTCATCATGGACGCGGACGCGGTGCTGCCGCCCGCGGTCGAGCGGATCCGGGCGGACGTCCCGGAGGACATGAAGCTGCTGTCGATCTTCACGGACGTCTTCGACTGCTTCTTCCGCTTCCTGTCCTCCATCCTCGTCACCGAGGGCATCTGCACGGAGGAGACCTTCTGGCGGGCCGTGGCCGACTGCGCCCACGACTACCAGGAGTCCATGCCGGCCCTCGCCGAGAAGTTCGAGCGCTACGACTTCTTCGCGGAGGAGTTCCAGCTGTCCTGCCTCAACCGCCTCCAGCTGCGCAACAACAAGCAGATGGTCGACCTCTCCGACCCGTCCGCCGCCCTCCAGCTGATCGGCAACCTCAAGAACCCCGTCGCGCCCTTCGCCCGACGGTGAGACACGGGGCGGGGCAGGTGTCGATACGGTCCCTCGACACCTGCCCCGCCCGCCGGTGTGACGGCGTGACCGCGAAGTCAGACGGCCCTCTTCGCGGTCACACCCTCGCCCCGTCCGCGCGGGGACCTTCCACGAGGACCTTGCGCTCACCGCACCCACGGAACGTCCGGGGCCCGGAAGTAGCCGATGTCCTGCGCGTCCAGGCGGGGGGCCTGGGCCGCCAGGCGGCGGCTGTACGAGGTCCAGTCAAGGGCGGCCGCCGGGGACCAGCCCAGCTCCGCCAGGCCCAGCACCCGCGGGAACGCCATCAGCTCCCACTCCGCCCGCGTCGCGACGTTCTCCGTCCACAGCGGGGCCTCCACCCCGAGCACCGCGGACTCCGGCACCCCGGCCAGGTAGGCCCCCGGGTTCCAGGAGTAGGACCGCGCCACCGGGACGTGGCCCGCCCACGCCAGGCCCGGCTTCGTCGCCGCCTCGTACTTCATGTCCAGGTACACCCGGTCCGCCGGGGACAGGATCAGCGGGTGCCCGGCCTTCGCGGCCGCCGCCACGGCCGACCGGTCCGCGGCGGAGGTCTTGTCGTGGCCCCAGTACTGGAGCACCGCGCCGGCCGCCGGCCGGGCCGACGCCAGCTGGTGCCAGGCCACCACCGTCTTCCCGTGGCGGCCCACCACCTCCTGCGCCCGGTCCATGAAGGCCGCGTAGTCCGCCGCCGGCGTCGCGTGCGCCTCGTCGCCGCCGATGTGCAGGTAGCGGCCGGGCGTCAGCGCGGCCAGCTCCCCGAGCACCTCGTCGACGAACTCGTACGTCCGCTCCTTGCCGACGCACAGGGAGCTGAAGCCCACCTTGGTCCCGGTGTACCGCCGGGGGGCCTTCCCGTCGCAGTTCAGCTCGGCGTAGGAGGCCAGCGCCGCGTTCATGTGCCCCGGCATGTCGATCTCCGGGACGACGTCCACGTACCGCTCGCCCGCATAGGCCACCAGCTCGCGGTACTCGTCCTTCGTCCAGTGCCCGCCGGGCCCGCCGCCGACCTCGCTCGCGCCGCCGTACTGCGCCAGCCGCGGCCAGGAGTCGATCGCCAGGCGCCAGCCCTGGTCGTCGGTGAGGTGCACGTGCAGCGTGTTGACCTTGTACTGGGCGAGCTGGTCCACGTACCTCTTCACCTGTTCCACCGTGAAGAAGTGCCGTGCGATGTCGACCATCGCGCCGCGGTAGGCGAACCGCGGCCGGTCGGAGACCGTGCCGCCCGGTACCGTCCCGGGCCCGGCCGCCGGCACCAGCTGACGCAGGGTCTGGGCCGCCCGGAACAGGCCCGCCGGAGTCCGTGCGACGAGGTCGACGCCGCTGGGCCCGGACTCCAGCCGGTAGCCCTCGTCGCCCAGCTCGTCCGCCTCCCCGCCCCGCCCGTCGATCCTGAGCCGGATCCCGTCGCCCCTCGCCCCGTCGACGACCGGCAGCGGCAGGCCGCTCGGCCCGCGCAGCTGCTCCGCGAGGAGCTCTCCCACCCGGCGGACCTCCCGGCGGACCTCCTCGCCCGCGCCCGGCCCCGTACGGATGACCGTGCCGGGCCCGAAGGCGTAGCCGGGGCCCTCGGCGCGCGCGGAGACCGGGGCCGGCAGGAGCCGTTCGAAGGGGGCGAGGGCCGCGGGCGGGTCGTCGCCGGCGCTCGCGTCGCCGCCGTGGGCGGCGGTGCAGGAGACGGCACCGAGGACGAGGAGGGTGCCGAGCGCGCGTCGCAGGACTCTCATGTGCCAGGTATAGGCCAACTGGCCCGTCCTGCGCGGTGGGAGAATCGCCGAATGGCGGAAATCATCCAGAAGGACGGAACCTGGACGTTCGACGGCGACGCGGTGCGCATCGTGCCCGGCCGCGACAAGGGGGTGGGCCTGCTGCGGCAGACCCTGGGCGAAGTCGTCGTGCCGTTGCACGCGCTCGCGGGGATCAGTTACGAGCCGGGCCGCAAGGCGGGACGGCTGCGCCTGCGGCTGCGGGAGGGGGCCGACCCGCTGACCCAGGTGACGGGCGGGCGGCTGCCGGAGGCCTCCGATCCCTACCGGCTGAGCGTGGAGCCGGACCGGACGGGGGTCGCGGAGTACTTCGTGGACGAGGTGCGCAACGCCCTGTTGCTGGAGCAGGTGGATCCGGGTCCGTCGGAGACCTATCTGCTGCCCGGCCCCAGCGTGCCGATAGCGGTGGGCGCGGGCGACGGGACCGTCACCTTCGACGGCGACCGGGTCGCGCTGGAGTGGAACTGGACGACGGAGGAGGCCAAGCGCTCCGGGGGGCCGCGCGAGTTCCGGGTCACGGACCTGCGGACGGTGGAGTGGGCCCCGGCCAAGGGGCTCGAGAACGGCTGGCTCCGCTTCGGTCTGGTGGGCGCCCCGCAGTCGGCCGCGCCCAAGTACGACCCGCACACGGTGGAGCTGTTCGGTTTCAAGAAGGATCCGCTGATGGCGCTGGTCGCCGCGGCGGTGGCGCTGCGGCTGCCGCACCCGGCGGCGCCGGCGCAGGACCGGGCCGTCGAGGACGCCCCGCCGAAGGAGCTCGCCGCGCCGGCCGCCGGCGTCGCGGAGGACCACGACGCCCTGCTGCGGCGGTTGCGGGAGCTGGGGGAGCTGCACCAGACGGGGGTGCTGACGGCCGACGAGTTCACGGCTGCCAAGCAGGCCGTTTTGCGTAGATTCTGACCGGATGCATCCATTCCACTGGTCCAGACCAGAGAGATCCTGCCCGGAATCGGGCAGGATCTTTGCGTTGGACGGCTGGAGCAGTCAATATCTACGGGTGCTCGACCGCCGCCCGTCCTATGACGATCTCGTCGAACACCTGGTGCGCAGCACCTCGCTGCAGCGGGGCGAAGCGGCCCGGGTGGTCCTCGACGTGCTCGCCTACTTCGACGAGACGACGGAGGACTTCGTCCGCCGCCGCCACCGCGAACTGCAGGCCGGCGGAGCCGTGAACGCGGAGATCTTCGAGCGGATCGCGGCGGAGCTGCCGCACCGCGCCGTGGCACCCCCGGAGCTCTCGCTCCGGCAGCTGCGCCGCATCGTCTACGGCTGACCGGCCGCGGCCGGCGCGGCCGCGGGCGGGTGACGGGTACACGAACCGAACTTCAGGAGGGGCAAAACCGTATGTGCGGAATCGTCGGTTACATCGGCAAGCGTGACGTGGCACCGCTGCTGCTGGAGGGCCTGCAGCGGCTGGAGTACCGCGGATACGACTCCGCGGGCATCGTCGTGAACAGCCCGAAGACCCCCGCCCTGAAGGCGGTCAAGGCCAAGGGCCGGGTCCGCGAGCTGGAGTCCCGCGTCCCCAAGCGCTTCGCCGGCACCACCGGCATCGCCCACACCCGCTGGGCCACGCACGGCGCCCCGAGCGACGTGAACTCGCACCCGCACCTGGACCCCGAGAACAAGGTCGCCGTCGTCCACAACGGCATCGTCGACAACGCCTCCGAGCTGCGCGCGAAGCTGGAGGCCGAGGGCGTGGTCTTCGCCTCCGAGACCGACACCGAGGTGATCACCCACCTGATCGCCCGCTCCCAGGCCGACACCCTCGAGGAGAAGGTCCGCGAGGCGCTCAAGGTCATCGAGGGCACCTACGGCATCGCCGTGATGCACGCCGACTTCGCCGACCGCATCGTGGTCGCCCGCAACGGCTCTCCGGTCATCCTCGGCATCGGCGAGAAGGAGATGCTCGTCGCCTCCGACGTCGCCGCGCTGATCGCCCACACCCGCCAGGTCGTCACCCTCAACGACGGCGAGATGGCCACCCTGAAGGCCGACGACTTCCGCACCTACACCACCAGCGGGACGACCACGACCGCCACGCCCGAGACCGTGGAGTGGGAGGCCGCCTCCTACGACATGGGCGGCCACGACACGTACATGCACAAGGAGATCTCCGAGCAGCCCGACGCGGTCGACCGCGTGCTGCGCGGCCGGATCGACGACCGCTTCAACACGGTCCACCTGGGCGGCCTGAACCTGGACCCGCGCGAGGCGCGCGGCATCCGCCGCGTCAAGATCCTCGGCTGCGGCACCTCGTACCACGCGGGCCTGATCGGCGCCGGCCTCATCGAGGGCATGGCCCGCATCCCCGCGGACGCCGAGCCGGCCTCCGAGTTCCGCTACCGCAACCCGGTAGTGGACCCCGACACCCTGTACATCGCGGTCTCCCAGTCGGGTGAGACCTACGACGTGCTCGCGGCGGTGCAGGAGCTCAAGCGCAAGGGCGCCCGCGTCCTCGGCGTCGTCAACGTGGTCGGCTCCGCGATCGCCCGCGAGGCCGACGGCGGCGTGTACGTGCACGCCGGCCCCGAGGTCTGCGTCGTCTCCACCAAGTGCTTCACCAACACGGTCGTGGCCTTCGCGCTGCTCGCCGTGCACCTGGGCCGCATCCGGGACCTGTCGGTCACCGACGGCAAGCGGATCATCGAGGGCCTGCGCAAGCTGCCCGAGCAGATCCAGGAGATCCTCGACGGCGAAGAGGACATCAAGAAGCTCGCGGCCGAGTTCGCCGAGGCCAAGTCGATGATGTTCATCGGCCGGGTGCGCGGTTACCCGGTGGCGCTGGAGGCCTCCCTCAAGCTGAAGGAGATCTCCTACATCCACGCCGAGGCCTACCCGGCCTCCGAGCTCAAGCACGGCCCGCTGGCCCTGATCGAGCCCTCGCTGCCGACGGTCGCGATCGTCCCGGACGACGACCTGCTGGAGAAGAACCGCGCGGCGCTGGAGGAGATCAAGGCCCGCAGCGGCCGGATCCTCGCCGTCGCCCACCGCGAGCAGGAGAAGGCGGACCACACCATCGTGGTCCCGAAGAACGAGGACGAGCTGGACCCGATCCTCATGGGCATCCCGCTCCAGCTGCTGGCGTACCACACGGCGCTGGCCATGGGCCGGGACATCGACAAGCCGCGCAACCTGGCGAAGTCGGTCACCGTCGAGTAGCAGCCCCGGCCGTCACCGGACACGGGAGAGCCCCCGTGCGCACCGCGCACGGGGGCTCTCCGCGTGCCGGTCAGCTCGCGGCGACCGCGCCGCTGCGCCGGGCCTTGCCGACGGCCATCGGCCAGTGGGCCAGGGCCGCGGTGGCCCCGTACCAGGCCAGCAGTCCGCAGACGGCGGCGACCCAGCCGCCCGCCTTGGCCAGAGCCCCGCTGTCCATGAAGGAGGCCATGGCCAGCAGGACGAGGGAAAGGGTCAGCAGGGCGTAGACGCCCTGGCTGAACAGGCCGCTCGCGGCGGCGACCGTGAGGGTCAGCGCGAGCATGGCGAACAGGACAAGAAACGTTCCGGCGGCCGTGTCGGAGACCGAACCGCCGGCCCCCTTGGCCCACGTGAACCAGAAGATGCCCAGGCCCGCGAACGCGGTGCCCTCGAATCCGTTGCCGCCGCGGTACTCAAGGAGGCCGAGGAGGAAGAGGGCGGCGCCGCCGACGTACATCGCGAGCGACACGGAGCCGGCAGCGGACACGCCGTCGATGACGCCGGTGTGGCCGATACCGAATGCGAGAAGGGTCAGACCCAGGGCGATGTTCCCGAGGGTCGAAGTCGAGGCCGTGCTTCCCGCAGAGACACCATTGTCCACGGCGGGCTCCCTTCGATCTGCAGTTGTTTGCTGCGTCCCAGCAGCACTTATCTACCCTTTACACGGGGGCACAACCGCACAATCGCCTTAACAGACGGTCACGGAATGACAACAACGGGTCGCTGCGCCCGCTTGGCGAGGCGGCCGGCCACCGAGCCGAAGATCCGGCCGACGATCCCGTGCGTGGAGCCGACCACGATGGCGTCGGCCGAATACTCCCGGCCGACTTCCTCCAGCTCGTGGCAGATGTCACCGCCGCGCTCGACCAGGATCCACGGCACTTCCGCCAGGTAGTCGGCGCACGCGAGCTCCAGCCCGAGCACCTCGGTGCGGTGGTCCGGGACGTCGACGAAGACGGGCGGCTCGCAGCCGGCCCACACGGTGGTGGGCAGCCGGTTGGCGACATGGACGATGATCAGACCCGATCCGGAGCGGCGGGCCATCCCGATGGCATAGGCGAGCGCGCGCTCACTGGAGGTGGATCCGTCGAATCCCACAACGACGCCGTGCCGGAAGGCCGGGTCGCAGGGCGAGCGTGTCTGTTCCACCGCGCGCAGCTCGGCGGCCGACGCGGGGTCGGCGAGCCGTTTGCGCTTGCGGTCCGCGGGTTCGGAGAATTCGTGACCGGCCATGGGTGTCTCGGCGAAGAGGTCCTTGGAGGAAGGAACAGGGGCGATATCGGCGACGCAGTGTGACGGAGCTCTGTCCGGGAAGCATCTTCCCAAGCCCATACCCCCCAGGGTACGGCGACACTCCTGTCCTGCACAGGGCTTGCCGCACTTGGAGAGCGTCCCAGGGAGCATGCCGGAGCGAGCGCGCCTTGGCAATGGCCGCTGCCCCCTACAGCCAGTGACGGAACGGGGAGTTGCCACCCGTGCGCGCAGTGACCGAGCCCCGCCGGGCGGCGTTGGACGTGCGTCCGACCGTTCAGGAAGAGCCCGCAGGGAGTACGCCGTGCCCGGCCATCCGGTTGACCCCGATCAGCCAGCTCAGCCGACCCAGTCCGTCCACTTCCCCGACCCGGGCGCGCACTTCGCCGCTTCTGCGCGCCAGCCGCTTCACCCGTCCGTGCAGCCTTCCGGCCGCCCGCACGACGATCCCGCGGGTGACGTCGTGCGCTGGGCCGCCTTCAGCTGCCTGCTCGTCCCGGTGGTCCTCGTCGTCTACGGAACCTCCCTGGGCGGCGCCGCGGCGGCCACCCTCGGCCTGTTCGTCGTCACGGCCGCCTGCCTGGTCCTCCTTCGGCACTCGGAGCGGGCCGCGGCCCGCGTCGCGGAAGAGCGGCCCGCGCCCGCACACCGCCGACGGCACTCGCGCGGTGGCACCCCGGGCCGCCGGGGCTGCCGCGCCTCCGACTCCGCACCCCCGCACGACTGACTCATTCGCACACCCACACCCGCTCGTTTTCAGCCAACTTCCCGGCAGGGTGCCTTCCTTGCCGGAATGCCCCCCCGACCCCCCCACCACCAGCGACGACATTCGCCGGGGGGCGTTTTGGCCCTACAGGTACTGGCCACAGCCGCGATCCGCGCTTCCCACCCGGGTAGCGGAGTGGAACGCTTCCTGATCGAATGCTTTTCGCCAAGTTGAGAAGTCGACATAGCGCTGCGTGCTGAACTTGTCACGCCGACACCACGGGACGCAGTAGATTCGATCATGTATTTACGGCGGGGGATCCACGTGCAAGGCCGAGGGGAAACGTGCAGGTGCGACCAGACCAAGGAGTCGCGACACCCAAGGGGGGCTTAGCGCCATGAGCCAGGATTCCACCGCCGTCGTCGCAGACGCCGGCCGGAAGCTCGCGGGGCGTCGCCGCAGGGAGATCGTCGCGGTGCTGCTCTTCAGCGGCGGACCGATCTTCGAGAGCTCCATTCCACTATCCGTGTTCGGCATTGACCGGCAGGACGCGGGAGTTCCACGCTATCGACTGCTCGTGTGCGCCGGTGAGGACGGTCCGCTCAGGACCACCGGCGGACTCGAACTGACCGCGCCGTACGGGTTGGAGGCGATCGCCCGGGCAGGCACGGTCGTCGTTCCCGCCTGGCGCTCCATCACTTCACCGCCGCCTCCGGAGGCGCTCGACGCACTGCGTCTGGCGCACGAGGAGGGGGCCCGGATCGTCGGACTGTGCACCGGGGCCTTCGTGCTCGCGGCCGCAGGCCTGCTGGACGGCCGGCCCGCGACGACGCACTGGATGTACGCGCCGACGCTGGCCAAGCGCTACCCGTCCGTCCACGTCGACCCGCGCGAACTGTTCGTCGACGACGGCGATGTGCTCACGTCCGCGGGCACGGCGGCCGGAATCGACCTGTGCCTGCACATCGTGCGCACCGACCACGGCAGCGAGGCGGCCGGGGCCCTGGCCCGCAGGCTCGTCGTGCCGCCGCGCCGCACGGGCGGCCAGGAGCGCTACCTCGACCGGTCGCTGCCGGAGGAGATCGGCGCCGACCCGCTGGCCGAGGTCGTCGCCTGGGCGCTGGAACACCTCCACGAGCAGTTCGACGTGGAGACCCTCGCCGCCCGCGCCTACATGAGCAGGCGCACCTTCGACCGGCGGTTCCGTTCGCTCACCGGCAGCGCGCCGCTCCAGTGGCTGATCACGCAGCGGGTGCTCCAGGCCCAGCGGCTGCTGGAGACCTCCGACTACTCGGTCGACGAGGTCGCCGGACGCTGCGGGTTCCGCTCGCCGGTCGCCCTGCGCGGTCACTTCCGGCGGCAGCTGGGGTCCTCCCCGGCCGCGTACCGCTCCGCCTACCGGGCACGCCGCCCGCAGGCCGACGTGGCGCAGGTCTCGGAGATCTCGAGCGGGCCGGTTCCGCACCAGCGCACTCCGCAGCCCCACCGGGCGGCGGCGGCCCTGGCCGCGGCGGGTCCCACGGTGACGGAGCTGTACGCCCCTGGCCGGGTCCTGCGGGAACACGCGTAACCCCACAACGGGTACGGCAGCGAAGGTCCTCCGTCGGTCACCGCCGGCGGGGGACCTTCCGCATGTGCGGTCCGCTCCGCAAGGGACCGCATAAGGTGGGACACATGAACGATCGCATGGTGTGGATCGACTGCGAGATGACCGGGCTCTCGTTGACGGACGACGCACTTATCGAGGTGGCCGCACTGGTCACCGACTCGGAGCTCAACGTGCTCGGCGAGGGCGTGGACATCGTGATCCGCCCGCCGGACGCCGCGCTGGAGACCATGCCCGATGTGGTGCGCGCGATGCACACCGCCTCCGGCCTGCTCGACGAGCTGGCCGGCGGGACGACCCTCGCGGATGCCGAGGCGCAGGTCCTGGCGTACGTGCGGGAGCACGTGAAGGAACCGCGCAAGGCGCCGCTCTGCGGGAACTCGGTCGGCACCGACCGCGGCTTCCTGCTGCGCGACATGGCCGCGCTGGAGAGCTACCTGCACTACCGGATCGTGGACGTGTCCTCGGTCAAGGAGCTGGCACGCCGCTGGTACCCGCGGGCGTACTTCAACAGCCCCCCGAAGAACGGCAACCACCGGGCGCTGGCGGACATCAAGGACTCCATCACCGAGCTGCGCTACTACCGGGAGGCGGTCTTCGTGCCGCAGCCCGGGCCCGACTCCGACACGGCGCGCAGCATCGCGGCCAAGCACACGGCGCCGGGCGCGTAGCCGCCCGCGCGGGCCCTCCGGAGAGGGGTGCCGGAAAAGGGTGGAGCGAGCACCCTCCCGGACCCTGTACCCTTTTCTTCGGCCGGTCGGTTTCGACCGGACATGGTGGGTGTAGCTCAGTTGGTAGAGCACCTGGTTGTGGTCCAGGTGGCCGCGGGTTCAAGTCCCGTCACTCACCCTGCGGGAAGGCCCCGGTACGCGGAAGCGGACCGGGGCCTTCTGCATGTCCCGGCCCGAGGAGGTCAGGACGACTCCCGGACCACCAGTCTGTTCGGCAGGACGACCGCCGGCCCCCCCGTGCTCCCGCTGCTCCCCCCTCTTCCCGCGACGCGCTCCAGCAGCATCCTCGCCATGGTCCGGCCCATCTCCTCGATGGGCTGGCGGACGCTGGTCAGCGGCGGGTCCATGTGCCGGGCCACCACCGAGTCGTCGAAGCCGACCAGTGCCACGTCCTGCGGGATGCGGCGCCCGGCGGCACGCAGCTCCCGCCGGGCGCCGGCCGCCATCACGTCCGAGGAGGCGAAGACCGCGTCGAGCGAGGGGCTGCGTTCCAGCAGCTCGCGCATGGCCCGGCGGCCGCCCTCCTCGGTGAAGTCGGCGACCGCGACCAGCCGCTCGTCGACGGGCCGGCCGGCGGCGGCCAGGGCCTGCCGGTAGCCGTCTAGCCGGCAGTGGGCCCCGTACACGTCCAGCGGGCCGGTGATCGTGGCGATCGTACGGCGGCCCCGGTCGAGCAGGTGGCGCACCGCCTCGGCGGCGCCCGCCAGGTTGTCGGAGTCCACGCAGGGCAGCGTCTCGGCGGCGGAGCGGCGGCCGCTGATCACCGTCGGGATGCCCAGCTCGGCCAGCAGCTCCGGGAGCGGGTCCCCGGCGTGGACGGAGACCAGCAGCACGCCGTCGACGCGGTGCCCGGAGAGGTACTGCGCGAGGCGGCGGCGCTCACGGTCGCTGCCGGCCAGGGTGAGGACGAGCTGGATGTCGGTCTCCGCGAGGGCGGCCCCGACACCCCGGACCACTTCGGAGAAGTACGGCTCGGCGAAGAACCGTGCCTCGGGCTCGGGGATCACGAGGGCGATGGCGTCGTTGCGGTTGGCCGCGAGGGCGCGGGCCGCGCGGTTCGGCACGTACCCCAGCTCGGTCACGGCCGCCTCGACGGCGGCCCTCGTCTGCTCGCTGACCTTGGAGGACCCGTTGATGACCCGGGACACCGTGCCGCGCCCGACTCCGGCGCGCACCGCGACCTCTTCCAGGGTCGGCCGTCCCCCGCTGCGCCCGTTCCCGTTCATGGCTTCCTCCCGGTTGTGAATCTACCCCTTGACTAGTGTGGGAGCGCTCCCACACTGTGTCACACGACACCCCCACGTTGTCGCCCACCCTTCAGGGAGGAACCATGCGAGCCCAACCCCCGGCCCGAGCACGGGCCCGGAGAACCCTCGTCACGGCGGTCGCCTCGCTGGGCGCCGCCGCGCTGCTGCTCGGAGGATGCGCGCAGGACCCCGAAACGGACCCGAAGTCGGGCTCCTCGGCCGACCGAAAGGGAGGGACCACCCTGACCGTCGGCGTCTTCGGGGCCTTCGGTCTCCAGGAGGCGGGGCTCTACGACGAGTACATGGCGCAGAACCCGGGGATCCGCATCGAGCAGACCTCCATCGAGCGCAACGAGAACTACTACCCCCAGCTCCTCACGCACCTGGGGACGGGCAGCGGGCTCGCCGACATCCAGGCCGTCGAGGTCAACAACATCGCCGAGATCACCGCGACCCAGTCCGACAAGCTGGTGGACCTGGGCAAGGCGCCCGGCGTGGACAAGGCCGCTTACCTGCCGTGGAAGTGGGCGCAGGGCACAGCGCCCGCGGCGAAGGGCGGGGCCACCGTCGGCCTCGGCACCGACATAGGCCCGCAGGGCATCTGCTACCGCAAGGACCTGTTCGAGGCGGCCGGGCTGCCCTCGGACCGGGAGGCGGTCGGCGCGCTGTGGGCGGGCGACTGGAACAAGTACCTGGAGACGGGCAAGGCGTACAAGGCGAAGGCCGGTGACGGCAAGGCCTTCGTGGACTCGGCGTCGGGGGTCATGGCCGCGGTGACGGGCAGCAGCGCCCAGCGGTTCTACGACGAGCAGGGCAAGGTCGTCTACAAGACGAACCCGGCGGTGCGCGGGGCCTTCGACCTGGCGGCGTCCTTCGCCACCGAGGGGCTCAGCGCCAAGCTCCAGCAGTTCACCCCCGGCTGGGACCAGGGCTTCGCCAACGGCGCCTTCGCAACGGTCTCCTGCCCGGCCTGGATGCTCGGCTACATCCAGGACAAGGCGGGTCCGTCGGGCAAGGACAAGTGGGACGTGGCGCAGGCGCCGAAGCCCAGCAACTGGGGCGGTTCCTTCCTGGTGGTCCCGAAGGCCGGCAAGCACGCCGAGGAGGCCGCGAAGCTGGCGGCCTGGCTGACGGCTCCGGAGCAGCAGGCGAAGCTCTTCGAGAAGCGGGGCAGCTTCCCGAGCGCGAGCGCCGCGTACAAGCTGCCGGCGGTGTCGGGGGCGAAGCACGAGTACTTCGGCGGGGCCCCGATCGGTGAGATCTTCTCGAAGGCGGCCCAGGGGGTGCCGGTGACGGTGGTCGGCCCGAAGGACCTCGTGATCGCGCAGAACCTGGCGGACATCGGGATGCTGCAGGTCGACCAGAAGGGCCGCAGCCCGCAGGAGGGCTGGGAGGCCGCGGTGAAGGCCATCGACAACGCCCTGGACCAGTGAGGCGCCGGTGACGGACGAGACGGCACTCCTGTCCCCCTCCGCCGCCGCCCCGGAACGGCCGGCGGCGGAGGGGGGCGGCCGGGGCCGGCCGGGCCAGGTGTGGCGCTCGCGCCGCTACCGCTGGGACCTGCGCTGGAGCCCGTACGCCTTCGTGGCACCCTTCTTCCTCTTCTTCGCCGTCTTCGGGTTGTTCCCGCTGCTGTACACGGGCTGGGCGGCGTTGCACCAGGTGGAGCTGACCGATCCGGACAGCATGACGTGGGTGGGGCTGCGCAACTTCACCCGGCTGTGGGACGACGAGTTCTTCTGGAACGCGCTGCGCAACACCGTCACCATCGGCCTGCTCTCGACGGTGCCGCAGCTGGCGATCGCGCTGGGCGTGGCCCATCTGCTCAACTACCGGCTGCGGGGCTCGGCGTTCTTCCGGGTCGCCGTGCTCACTCCGTACGCCACCTCGGTGGCGGCGGCCACCCTCGTCTTCGTGCTGCTCTTCGGCCGGGACTACGGGATGATCAACTGGGTGCTCTCGGCGGCCGGTTTCGGGGCGGTGGACTGGCAGAACGGCACCTTCGCCTCCCAGCTGGCGGTGTCCACCATCGTGATCTGGCGGTGGACGGGCTACAACGCGCTGATCTACCTGGCGGCCATGCAGGCCGTGCCGGGTGAACTGTACGAGTCGGCCGCGCTGGACGGGGCCTCGCGCTGGCAGCAGTTCCTGCACGTCACCGTGCCCTCGCTGCGGCCGACGATCCTCTTCACCTGTGTGGTGTCGACGATCGGGGCGACCCAGCTGTTCGGTGAGCCGCTGCTGTTCAACGGTGGGGCGGGCGCGACGGGCGGCTCGGACCACCAGTTCCAGACGCTCGGGCTGTACCTGTACGAGCAGGGCTGGGTGAACCTGCACCTGGGGCGGGCCTCGGCGATCGCCTGGGCGATGTTCCTGATCCTGCTGCTGATCGCCGGAGCGGCGCGGCTGCTGCGCGGACGGGGGGACTCGCGATGAGAACGCTGCGCGCGGGCCGGCTCACCTATGTGGTGCTCGGCCTCTTCACCGCCGGTTCGCTCTTCCCTCTCCTGTGGACGGCGATCGCGGCCTCGCGCACCAACACGCGGCTGGCACAGACCCCGCCGCCGTTCTGGTTCGGCGGGAACCTGGGACGCAACCTGCAGATCGCCTGGACCGACGCCAACATGGGCACGGCCCTGCTGAACACGGTGATCGTGGCGGGCACGGTCACCGTCGGGACGGTCCTGTTCTCCACGCTGGCCGGCTTCGCCTTCGCCAAACTCCGCTTCCGCGGACGCCGGATGCTGATGGCTCTGGTGGTGGGGACGATGCTGATCCCGCCGCAGCTGAGCGTGGTGCCGCTGTACATGCTGATCGCGAAGCTGTCGTGGACCGACCGGCTCCAAGCGGTGGTGCTGCCGTCCCTGGTGTGCGCCTTCGGGGTGTTCTTCATGCGCCAGTACCTGGTGCACGCGCTGCCGACGGAACTGGTGGAGGCGGCCCGCACGGACGGGGCGAGCTCCCTGAGGGTCGTGTGGCACGTGGTGTTCCCGGCGGCCCGGCCGGCGATGGCGGTGCTGGGGATGCTGACCTTCGTCATGTCCTGGAACGACTTCTTCTGGCCGATCGTCGCGCTGACCCAGAACGGCAGCCCGACGGTACAGGTGGCCCTGACCGGGCTGGGCAGGGGTTACATCCCCGACCAGTCCGTGATCATGGCGGGTGCGCTGCTGGGCACGCTCCCGCTGCTGCTGGTGTTCCTCGTCTTCGGCCGCCAGATCGTCGGCGGCATCATGCAGGGAGCTGTAAAGGGATGACTGACACCCCGACACACGAGACGGGCACGTCGCACACGCCGACCGGGTCGCACGCGCCGAAGGCGACGGATCAGGCCGGGGAACTCCGCTTCCCCGACGGGTTCCTGTGGGGCACGGCCACGGCGGCCTTCCAGATCGAGGGCGCGGCCGCCCTGCGCGGCCCGTCCATCTGGGACACCTTCTGCCGCACCCCGGGCAAGGTGTACGGCGGCCACACCGGCGACGTCGCGGTCGACCACCACCGGCTGTGGCGCGAGGACGTCGCGCTCATGGCCGAACTGGGCCTGGGCGCCTATCGGTTCTCGGTGTCCTGGCCGCGCGTCCTCGCCGGCGGGATCGGCTTCTACGACGCGCTGGTCGACGAGCTGCTCTCCCACGGCATCCAGCCCTGCGTGACCCTCTACCACTGGGACCTCCCGCAGGAGCTGGAGGACGCCGGCGGCTGGCCGGAGCGGGAGACCGCCTACGCCTTCGCCCAGTACGCCGGGCAGGTCGCGGACGCTCTCGCCGACCGTGTGGAGCTCTGGACCACCCTCAATGAGCCCTGGTGCAGCGCCTTCCTCGGCTACGCCTCCGGCGTGCACGCCCCCGGCCGCACCTCGCCCGCCGACTCGCTGCGCGCCGCCCACCACCTCAACCTGGCCCACGGCCTGGCCGCGACGGCCCTGCCGGCCCGTACCCGGGTCGGTATCGCGCTCAACCCCAGCGCGGTACGGCCGCTGACCGACTCGGCGGCAGACCTGGACGCGGCCCGCCGTATCGACGCGCTCGCCAACCGGATCTTCACCGGCCCCCTGCTGCACGGCGCCTACCCGCAGGACCTGCTCGCGGACACCGCCGCCCTGACGGACTGGTCGTTCGTCCGCACCGGCGACGAGGCGCTGATCCGCCAGCCGCTGGACTTCCTCGGCGTGAACTACTACACCCCGGCGGTGGTGTCGGCGGCCCCGGACGGGAACGGCCCGCGCGCCGACGGCCACGGCGCCACCTCCCACTCCCCCTGGCCCGCCGCGGACGCGGTGGCCTTCCACCAGCCCCCGGGCGAACAGACCGACATGGGCTGGTCGATCGACCCGACCGGCCTGTACGACCTGTTGATGCGCTTCACCCGCGAGGCACCCGGCCTGCCGCTGATGGTCACCGAGAACGGCGCTGCCTACGCCCCCGACCTGCACGACCCGCAGCGCATCGCCTACCTGGAGGCCCACCTCGCCGCCATCCACCGCGCGCTGGCGGACGGCGCCCCCGTGGGCGGCTACTACCTCTGGTCGCTGCTGGACAACTTCGAGTGGTCCTACGGATACAGCAAGCGCTTCGGCATCGTGCACGTCGACTACGACACCCAGGTCCGCACGCTGCGCTCCAGCGCCCACTGGTACGCCCGCCTGGCCCGCAAGGGGGCCATGTAGCGTCACGCGAAGACGTCGGCGTGGTCCTCGGCCCAGGTCCTGAACGTGCGGGCCGGGTGGCCGGTGAGCTGCTCGACGGCGCCGGTGATCTCGACCGGGAGTCCGTCGGCGGACGCCCAGTACTTCAGGAGCGCGTCGGCGTAGGGGCCGGGGATGTAGCCGTCCACCTCGGCCTTCCACTGCTCGGCCGAGACGGCCTCGAAGGGTATGGACCGGCCGAGGACTTCGCCGAGTATCGAGATCTGGGCCGCGAAGGTCAGCGACTGCGGGCCGGTCAGCGTGTATGCGCGGCCGGCCAGGGCCGGGTCGGTGAGGACCGCGAGGGCCGATTCGGCGAGGTCGGCCTCGTGCACGGGGTCGCAGTAGGCGCCGGGGTAGGGCAGGCGGACCGCCCGGCCCGACTTCAGCGACCAGGCCCAGCCTCGGGCGTTGCTTGCGAAGGACCCCGGCCGCAGCAGTGTGGTGCGCAGCGGGGAGGCCGAGAGGGCCTGCTCGACGACGAGGTGGGAGGCCGACAGCGGGCTGTCGGCGGCGTGCGGAGCGAGTACCGAGGAAGAGGACAGGAGCACGACGTGCTCCACTCCTGCCGTGACGGCCTCCTTGACGAAGGCTTCGATGCCGGACGCCTCGGCGTAGAGGAAGACGGAACGGATGCCGGCGAGGGCGCCGGGAAACGTCGCCGGATCGGTGAGGTCGCAGTGAACCGCACCGGGGGTGTCCCTCTCACGGGAGCCCAGGCGGTACGGGACGCCGCGAGCGGCGAGCAGGCCGCCGAGACCGCGGGCGACGGCGCCGCGGCCGCCGGTCACAAGAATGGACATGATTGGTTCCTCTTTCTGGAGTGGTGGTGCTGAGTGACGCTAGGATGGTTACTCGACACAGATTCTGCATTACACATCCTCTGCGTCACACAGATAAATCTGGAGCACGGAGAATCCGATGTCAACCGATTCCCCTCGTACGGGTGATGAGTGGACCCGCGCCGAGCTGCTCGCGCGCATCGTCACCGAGAGCCAGCGGCACTACGCCGACTACTCCCTCTTCAATCAGGCCATGGCCGACTCGGTCGGCCTGCATCCCACCGACATGCAGTGCGTCGCCCTCCTCGACATGGAGCCCGGCCCCGTCAGCACCGGCGACATCGCCCGCCTCACCGGCCTGACCTCGGGCTCGGCCACCCGCCTCGTCGACCGGATGGTCAAAGCGGGCATCGTCGAACGGCAGGCCGACCCGAACGACCGCCGCCGCTCCCTCGTCGCCCTCTCCCCCGAGGCACGCCGGCGCATCGGCGCGGCGTGGGACACCCCGGGCCGCGCCTTCGGCGCCGTACTGGAGAGCTACTCCGACTCCGAACTCGCCGTCATCGCCGACTACCTGCACCGCGCCGCCGAAGTGGGACGGACCCAGGCCAAGCGGCTGACCTCGGGCGAGCCGGGCTGACCGCCGGGCCGCGGGAGGGCTTTCGCAGGGCTCCACCTCTACGGTTCCTCGCGCGGCTCCCCGCAGCGCCGTGCCCCGTCGGAACGCTCCTGCTCATCACCGGACGGGACGGCATCGGCGCCGCGGCCCCGTTGCCGCCGCGCTCCGGCTCGGACAGTCCCTCGGCGGCCCCGTCATCGGCCGGCTCGCCGACCTGCGCGGGCACCGCCCCGTACTGCTCCTCGCCTGCGCCGCGAACGCCGCCGTCCTCCTCGCCCTCGTCGCGGCCGTCCTCGGCGGGCTGCCGCCGGCCGCCGTCCGGCTCTCGCCGCCGCGGCCGGTCTCACCGTCCCGCAGGTCGGGCGCTCGCCAGGCACGCTGGGCACGGCTCGCCGGCGGGGACCAAGGCGGTGCTCGGCTCGCCCCCTGTTCGCGGTGCACCCGACAGCTCCCGGCCCGGCCGCCGCGCCCCCGGACACGCGCACCGGCGTACGACTGCGGCCCTCCGGGCTGGCACCGCTGTTCACGATGGCCGTGCCGCAGGGGGCCCGCGTGGGGCCGCGTGGAGCGGGGACAACACGGGCGTCAACTCGCCGCGTCGCCGGGCGAGCGCGGCGCGGCCGGGCTCGTCCGGGCCGCCATGGCCGTGACCAGCTCGATCGTCGTTTCATCACGGTCGCCCGGCCCGGCTCGGCGGACCTGAGCCGTGCGGTTGCGGTGGACGATCGCCCTCCAGGCGCTGCTCACCCTGCCGTTGCTCGCGGCGTCCGGACCGTGGGCGGCCGCGTTCGCCGTCGCGGGCATCGGCCTGGCCGTGGCCCCGCACCTGACGGCGCTGTTCGGGCTGGCGAGGCGGACACGATGAACCCCGTACCGAAGTTCGGGTCCTCATGAATAGCATCAAGCCACATCACGCAGGATTGGCGAAATTCACTCAAGGCCACTCGAACCATCCAGTGGATCAAGCTCAGGCTTTCCTCAAATGGGAGTCTCCACAACGAGGCGGAGGGGTACATTCACCTTGACCTAAAGCGCGGATCCTGACCAGTTCCGCGCCAAGCATTGACGAATCGGGGAAGTTCAGAAATGAAGAACTTCGCTTCGGGTGTCCTGTCGGTAGCCATGGCCTCCAGCGTCATCATGGCCGGCGGGGTAGGTGTCGCACACGCCGACTCCGGCCCGCGTCCCGTGGTCCAGTCAGCCGCCAAGACCGATGTCGCCGGGGCCACTGGCTGCCTCGCGGCGCTCGCCTAAGACAGGAACGCCATGGCCAAGATTGCATTCACTCTCGTGTGGGGCGTCCTTCTCGTCACGACCAACCGGGTCCTTCAGGACACCACGTGGGCGCAATACGCAGCGACATTCATCTTGGGCGGAGCCTATGCGTTGGCTCTCGGCAAGCTGAAATTCCTCCAAGGAGGAAGCGTTCCAGAGGAGCCGAAGTGACTGTTATTCTTGGCCGGCTCTTATAAAGCATGACAGAAATCCTCGGCCTCAATTCCTACATGGCCGGACTTCACGTCGCCAGACAGTCTGCAGTCCCCGCCGCGCGAAAGCGGCGGGGACTGCAGCGTAAGGTCCGGCGCGTCGAACCACTGGCTCGACGCCGCCTACGGCGAGGACTGCATCGCCGCCAGGCCCTTCGCCAGGTCCTCGGCGTTCATGACCGGGGCGACCTCGACCTCGGCGTTGAACTCCAGGAACAGGTCCTCCATCAGCGACGGCATCAGCGAGCTGTCCTGGAGGTCGAAGACGATCCAGCAGGAGCGCACGCCCTCGTGCAAACCGAAGTAGGCCGCCTCCGGCTTCACCCGCTGCATCAGCTGCTGGATGGCCTGGGGCAGGCCGCCGGTCCTGATGGACTCGTTGGTGGCGACCGTGTCCATGTGCGCCCTGAGCATGACCCTCATGCGTGGCTCCTTCCGTCACGCCCACACTCGGCGCGGGCCGGGGGTGCGGCAACATTTGCGCCCCCGTACGGGCCGTGCGGTCGGTCCCGGCCCGCGCCCCGCCCCGTCAGGCGCCCTGGATGTGGAAGTTGAAGTCCGTGTGGCCGAGCGCGCCCATCAGGCGGAGCCAGACCGGCAGCAGCATCTCCGTGCCCCGGGCCGTCTCGATGCCGCCGAGGTCGAGGACGCTCCCCTCCGGCCACCCGAAGGAGTACAGCAGCTCACGCACCACCTTCTTGGCGTCCGCGTCCTCCCCCGAGATGAACACGTGGTGCTCGCCGGCGATCCGCGCCGGGTCCACCATGATCTGGCAGTTCATCGTGTTCAGCGTCTTGACCACCCGCAGACCCGGGAACCTCCGCTGGATCAGCTCGCCCAGGCTGTCGTCGTCCACCGGGTCCAGGCCCGGCGGGAAGCCGCCGGAGAAGTCCAGCGGGTTCGCGATGTCGATGAGGATCCTGCCGTCCAGGTGCGCGGCGTCCGCCTCCGTCAGCGCCGCGACGCTGACCTTCCCGCCGGTGGCGTTGACCAGGACCTCGCCCTCCCGCGCGGCCTCCGCGAAGCCGGCCAGCCCGATCTCCGGGTGGACCTCCTGCCAGTCCGAGTACTCGGCGCGGCCGAGGGTGGCGTCGGGGTCCCGGGTCCCGATGACGACCTGGTGGCCCAGGGAGTCGAGCCGGGCGGCCACCGTACGGCCGACGATCCCGGTGCCGAGGACTGCGTAGCGCATCTGCTGCTTCCTTCCGGTCGGTACGGGGGCCCGGGCGGGCATCGCTGGGCCCTAATCCCCGGCGGGCGCACGACGACGGCCACGGCGCCCCGCCGCGTTGGCGGAACGCCCGGATACGGCCCCGTGTCAGGACGCTCCTCCGCCTTGCGGTGCACCGCGTCCGACGCCGCGCGCCGATCCACCGGGGATTACGGGACAGGCCTCAGCCCGGCATCCCGATCTCGTCGAAGAACCGGTACCGGTCCGGGTGTTCGGGGAGGAACCAGTGGTAACCCTCCTCCAGGAAGACGACCACCATGTTCACGGCGATGACGACGCCCAGGAACCACAGCGCGAACAGCCCCGCCGTCCGCAGCAGCCCCGGCCCGGTCGCCGGGACGCTGCGGTCCGCCGTCGTGTGCGCGGTGGCCAGGACGATGCCGATGACGAGCACCGAGGCCTGGAAGAGGATCAGGGCCCACACGTACAGGTGCAGGCCGAGCACCTCGCTCCCGTACCCCTTGGCACCCGGCAGGATGTGCAGCGTCGTCTGCCGCCAGGACGCGAAGGAGCCTCCGGCCGCCGCGACCAGCGCCAGGCCCCAGCCCGTCATGTAGTGGCGGCCCGTCACCGAGCCGCGCAGCAGTCCCGTCCGGACGATGTACGCCGCTCCCATCGCCGCCAGCAGCATGAACATCCGCTGCACGACGCAGAGCGGGCACGGGTGCTCCCACGCCCTGAACTGCTGGAAGAGGCCGACGCAGACCACACCCGTCCAGCCGATGGCGAAGAGGCAGGCGAACCAGTACTGGACCTTGCCCGGCGGCGCGGCGTCGGGCGCGGTCTCCGGGATGAGGCTCTCGATCGCGGCCATGGTCAGTAGCTCAGCGTCAGGGCCAGGCTGCTGGTGATGTGGTGCGCCATCAGCAGGAAGACGGCGATGAGCATGAGCCACCACGCCCCGAGCACGACCATCCGGGACGTCTCCCGGTACATGGCGATCAGCGTGGCGAGGAGCCCGCCGAAGATGAGGGTGTCCATGCCGCGGACCGTACCGAGACGAGGACATCCCGCCTGCTAGGCGCGCCCCCGGTCACGGCGTGGCGCGCCCCCGGTTACGTCGGTTGCCGCGTCGGCCTCGGCCGGTCCGCCCCGCGCCGGGGCCGCCCGCGCTCCGGCCGTCCAGGCCGATCCACACCCGGACCTCGGTGCCGCCGAGGATCGAACGCCCCAGCCGTACGTCGCCCCCGGTCGACTCCGCGACCCGGCGCACGATGTCCAGGCCGAGGCCCGTGGACCCGTCCCGGCCGCCGTCGTTGCCGCGGCGCAGGGCGGCGTCGGGGTCGGAGATGCCGGGGCCCGCGTCGGAGACGAGCACGATCACCGCGTCGCCCGCGTCGTGGACGTCCACCGCGAAGGGGGTGCCCTCGGGGGTGTGCCGGAAGACGTTGCCGAGCATGGCGTCGAGGGCGGCGGCCAGTTCGGGCCGCGCCACGGGGATCCGTACCGTACGGTCCACCCCCGCCAGCCGCACCTCGCGGCCTTCGTCCTCCGCGAGCGCCGACCAGAAGTCCATCCGGTCGCGGATCACCTCGGAGGCGTCGCATCCCGCCCCCGCACCCGCACCCGCTCCGACCAGGCCGGTGGCCGGTCGCTGCTCCCGGGCCGTGCGGATGATCGTGTCGACCTCGCGTTCCAGCTGCTCCACCGCCGCCCGGGTCTGCTCGGCGGCCGGGCCGTCCCCGAGTGAGGCCGTGTTGAGCCGCAGTACGGTCAGCGGGGTGCGCAGCCGGTGCGACAGGTCGGCGGCCAGTTCGCGTTCGTTGGCGAGCAGCTCGACGACCTGGTCGGCCATCGCGTTGAACGCGAGGGCCGCCGAGCGCAGTTCCTTCGGTCCGGCCTCGGGCACCCGCGCCCCGAGCCGTCCCTCACCGAGCTGGTGCGCGGCGTCCGCGAGCCGCTCGGCCGGCCGGACCAGCCGGGCGCCGAGCCGGTCGGCGACCGCGACCGAGCCGACGATCAGGGCCAGTCCGACGCCCGCGAGGACCAGCCAGGCCGTGGCGACGCCGTTGCTGACCTCGCTCTCCGGTACGAAGATCTCCACCACGGCGATGTCGCCGGAGCCCAGTGCGGTCGGCTGGAGCAGCGCGGAGCCTCCGCCGGACACCTTGGCCGTCGTGGCCCGCCCCATCCGACGGGTCTCCGCGACGGCGCGCTCGCCGGCCCGGCCCTCGCCGATGTTCACGGGGACGCTGTCGCCGATCGCGGGTACGTGTACGGCCATCCGCCGGGCGGCGCCCATCTGCGTGGACTCCACCGCCTTGCGCAGCTGCGCCGGGTCGGTGGTGATCGACAGGGTCGGCCCGATGCTGGCGGCCTGCCGCTCGGCGTTGGAGAACGCCCGGTCGCTGGCCATCTCCTGGACGACGAGCCCGAGCGGTACGGCGAAGGCCACCACCACCATGGCCGTGACGGCGAGGCACACCTTGACCAGGGCCCATCTCATCGCGGCATCACTGCGGTGGCTCCAACTTCACGCCGACCCCGCGCAGGGTGTGCAGGTACCGCGGCCGGGCGGCGGTCTCGCCGAGCTTGCGGCGCAGCCAGGACAGGTGGACGTCGATGGTCTGGTCGTCCCCGTACGACTGCTGCCAGACCTCGGCGAGCAGTTCGCGCCGGGCCACGACCACGCCCGGCCGGCCGGCGAGGAAGGCCAGCAGGTCGAACTCGCGGCGGGTGAGGTCCAGTACCGCCCCGTCGAGTTCGGCCTGGCGGCGCAGCGGGTCGATGGCGAGGCCGCCGACGCGCAGGACGCGCGAGGGCGGTTCGGCCCCGGCGGCGGCCCGGGCGCGGCGCAGGACGGCGGCCATCCGGGCGGAGAGGTGTTCGACGGAGAAGGGCTTGGTCAGGTAGTCGTCGGCGCCGTCGTTGAGCAGCCGGACGATCTCCGCCTCGTCGTCGCGCGCGGTGGCGATGATCACGGGGACGTCGGTGATGCCGCGCAGCATCTTGAGCGCCTCGGATCCGTCCAGGTCGGGCAGGCCGAGGTCGAGGATGACCACGTCGAAGCGGTGGTGCGCGACCTCGCGCAGGGCCTCCAGGGCCGTACCGACGCTCCGCACGGTGTGCGAGGCCTCGGTCAGGTGCCGGATGAGGGCGGAACGTACGAACTGGTCGTCCTCGACCACGAGCACACTTGCCATGGCCCGCACCGTAGTCCATTCGGGCTACCCCACGGGGTGTCGGGCCACTCTTGTGACCCGTGGTGCAGTATGTGCCTTGATGCGAAGAGGACTTGTGCATGCCATGGCGTGGATGCTCGCGACCGGGGCGGCGGTGACGCTGTGCTGGTGGGGCGTCCACACCGTCATGTCGGGCACGGCCTACGATCCGCCGCTCGCGGTGCCCCTGGCCACCCAGCCGCTGTCCTCCTCGACCCGGGGCGCGCAGCCTCAGGGGTCGCCGTCGCCGTCCCCGTCCGCCTCGCCGTCGGAGTCACCCGGCCCGTCCGCGTCGCCGACCGCCGCAGCCTCCCCCGAGAAGCCGTCGCAGCCGCCCTCCGCCTCCCCGGACGGCCGGCAGCAGGCGGGTGGCCAGGACTCCGGGAAGGTACAGGCGTATCCGGTCTCCGGCGGCAGGGTCACCTTCTCCCTCGGCGGTTCCTCCGCCGAGCTGGTCTCGGCGACGCCGGCGGCCGGCTGGCGGATGCAGGTGTGGAAGCAGGACTTCTGGATCCGGGTCACCTTCACCCGGGACGGCCGTGAGGTGTCGGTGTTCTGCACCTGGCACGACCACCCGCCGATGGTCGAGATCGTCGACCCCTGAGGGGGGCGGCGGAACGCCCTGAAGGGCCGCACGATCCCTCATGACAGCCCCTACCGGAAAACGGAGGGCGGCGGCTGCGGCGAGGCCACCGCCGAGGCGTCGGCGACCGGAGCCGCGCCGCCCGCGAAGTCCGCCAGCGCCCGGCCGTGCTCGACCCGGCCCGGATGCGGGTCGCTCGCGACCCGGCGGGTGAAGTCCGCGACGGGCAGCTCCCGGTCGGCCGCCACCAGCACGGCATTGCCGAAACGCTTCCCCCGCCACACCACCGGATCCGCGGCCAGCGCCAGCTCCGTGAACCGGGACGCCGCCGTCGCGATCTGAGCGCGCAGGTGCGTCAGCGGCGGCCCGTCCACGAGGTTCGCGACGTACCACCCGGTGGGCGCCAGCGCCCGGCGTACGTCGTCCAGGAACTCGGTGCTCGTCAGGTGCGCCGGGGTGCGCGCCCCGCTGAACACGTCCGCGATCACCAGGTCCGCCCAGCCGTCCGGCACCTTGGCCAGACCGGCCCGCGCGTCCACCGCCCGGACCCGGACCCGCGCCTGCGGATCCAGCGGCAGGTGCTCCCGTACGAAGGCCACCAGGGCGGCGTCGATCTCCACGACCTGCTGGGCGGAGCGGGGGCGGGACGCGGCCGTGTACCGGGCGAGGGTGAAGGCGCCGCCTCCCAGGTGCACCACGTTCAGGGGCCTTCGGGCGGGCGCGACGAGATCGATGAGGTGGCCGATCCGCCGCTGGTAGGAGAAGTCCAGGTACGCGGGATCGCCCAGGTCGACGTGCGACTGCGGGGCGCCGTCGATCAGCAGGGTCCAGGCGCCGGGGCGCTCGCGGTCCGGCTCCAGCTCCGCCCGACCGCCGTCCACCTGCCCGACGACCGCCTCCGCGCCGCCCCGCCCGCGCTGCCTGCCCTTGTTCCTGTCCTTGCCCGCCACCATCCCATTGTGCGGGGCGGCCGGCCGGGAGCGGTCAGCGGCAGTTGTCCGCGGCCTCGATCAGCCGGGCCGCCTCGCCGAGCGCCGCACGCAGCACCTCGGGGTCGGTGACCGGCCCGACGGCCTCCGGCGGGAGCAGCCAGCCCGTGGCGCCCGCGGTGGGCGAGACGGCGTCGCCGAAGCGCATCCCCCGCCCGTCGGACTGCGTACACGCGCTGCCCGGAAGGTCCCAGGCGTCGGCGGTGCCGGGCGGGACGAGGAAGCCGAGGGTGTCGCCGGACCCGTCGTGCAGAACGGGCCCCACCGGGCCGGACCGGCCGGCCGCGCGACGGATGATGTCCACCGCCTCCAGCCCCTGGCGGGCGGGCACGGTCACCAGGTCAAGGTCCAGGCCCGGGGCCGCGCCGGGTCCGGGTGCGGTGCTCGTTCCAGTGCTCTCCATGCCGGCCTCCACCAAGGGGAACCCCTCCTCGATCCGTATCCGCATGAGTTCAACGCACGGGAACGTCAACGGGTGCGGCACCAAGACGCCGCAAAGGATGGCAGTTCATGGCGGATCGCGGGTGAGATATCCGTTTTGTAGCTAAACATCGCGTGAACACCCCGTCGCTGGCGGTACGTTCATGCGCGCCGGGCCCAACTGCACCAGCCACCGCACCGGCGCTGCGTTCCTTGCCAGAGAGGTCACGTCCATGGCGGCGTTCCCCCACTCACCCAACTCCACGTTCCGGCGGCTGCGCGGGCAGCACTCCCCTGCCGAGTTCGCGGCCCTGGTGCGCCGGGCGGCGAAGGAAATCGGAGAAACGGTTTCCTGCGACGCGCGCTACGTCGGCCGGGTCGAGTCGGGCGAGATCCGCTGCCCCAACTACGCCTACGAGCGGGTCTTCCTCCATATGTTCCCCGGCCACACCCTGGCCGACCTGGGCTTCTCCCCCCGCGAGAGCGTCCGCGGACGCTCGGCGCAGCGCGGCCCGCACCCCGCGCCCGTCCCCCGTTCCCCTTCCAGTGCCAAGGAGAGCGACGTGCTGCGTCGCGCGTTCATGGCGGGCGGCTCCGCGACCGTGGCGGCCGCGACGCTCAGCCTCACCCTGCTCGGCGACCCACGGCGGCCGCCCTCGCGCGCCGGCGAGTCCGAGGCGGCCGCCGTCGAGGACGCCGTACGCCGGATCCGGCTGCTGGACGACCGGCACGGGGCGGACGCCCTCTACCGCAAGGCCTCCGAACCCCTGCGCACCGCCTACGCCCTGCTCGACGCCGGTGCCACGCGGCAGTCCACCGAGGACAGGCTGCACTCGGGCGCCGGCGAACTGGCCGTCTCGGTCGGCTGGCTGGCCCACGACTCCGGCCGCTTCGACGACGCCCGCTCGCACTACGCGGAGGCGCTGGCCACGGCCCGGGTGGCCAGGGACTCGGGCCTGGAGGCGCACGCCTTCAGCAACATGTCCTTCTTGGCCCGGGACACCGGTCGCTCGCGCGAGGCGGTACGGGCGGCCCAGGCGGGCCGGCGCGCCGCGTCCAGCCTCGGCTCGCCGCGGCTGCTGGCGCTGCTCGCCCTGCGGGAGGCCGGCGGGTGGGCGGGGCTCGACGACCGCAAGGCCTGCGAGGAGTCACTGACGCGGGCCCACCGGGAGTTCTCCCGGGGACCGGCGGAGGCCGACCCCGAATGGATGTCCTTCTTCGGCGAGGCCGAGCTGGAGTCGCTGGAGGCGCGCTGCTGGTCGGCGCTCGGGGAGCACGCCCGTGCGGCGCGGCACGCGCGGCGGGCGGCGGACCTGCAGGATCCGCACTTCGCCCGGAACGTGGCGCTGTACACCGCCGAGCTGGCCGGTGACCTTGCCCGGGCGGACGCGCCCGACGAGGCCGCCTGGGCGGGCGGGCGGGTGCTGGACCTGCTGGGCGAGGTGCAGTCGACGCGGGTGCGGTCGATGCTCGCGGGGACGGCCGCGGCCCTCGTCCCCCACCAGCGGTCCCCCCGGGTGGGCGCGTTCCTGACCCGGCACGCGTCCGCGTAGCGCTCGGCCCCCACCGCCGGGCCCTGCGGTTCGGCTGCGGCGGGTGGGTGATGCTGGGGCTCTGCCGTGGCCCTGCGGGTCGGCTGCGGCTGGCCGGTGGGTGCCCGGGCCCTGCGGTTCGGCTGCGGCGGGTGGGTGATGCTGGGGCTCTGCCGTGGCCCTGCGGGTCGGCTGCGGCTGGCCGGTGGGTGCCCGGGCCCTGCGGTTCGGCTGCGGCGGGTGGGTGGTGCCGGGGCTCTGCCGTGGCCCTGCGGGTCGGCTGCGGCTGGCCGGTGGGTGCCCGGGCCCTGCGGTTCGGCTGCGGCGGGTGGGTGATGCTGGGGCTCTGCCGTGGCCCTGCGGGTCGGCTGCGGCTGGCCGGTGGGTGCCCGGGCCCTGCGGTTCGGCTGCGGCGGGTGGGTGATGCTGGGGCTCTGCCGTGGCCCTGCGGGTCGGCTGCGGCTGGCCGGTGGGTGCCCGGGCC